>NZ_KE137297.1:0-7567 GCF_000408805.1 Escherichia sp. KTE159 | reverse complement strand
GTTTTATGAAAAAGACTCTGATTGCACTGAGTGTGGCTGCCTCTGCTGTAGTATCCGGTTCCTCAATGGCAGCTGTAGGAGAATGGACGCCAGGGGGTGAAGGTGGTTCATTCGAGATGGGTGGGACTTTAGCTATTACAGGAACAAGTACAAATCCGTGGGAAGTCAAAGTAGCTAATGCAGTTAGCGGTTTGACTGGGGAACTAAAAGCAGGTGAGACCGAAGCAACCATTGGTGTTTTGAGTAAACATGCTTCTGTGTTGAGTATTCGTACTATTGCTGAGCAAGCATTTAACGGTGCGAATGGGATTACTCCGCAGATTGACTATGGTGAGGCAGTTGATTTAGATTCTTTTGATGCAGGCTTAACCAAGTTGACATTGGACGTTTACAATGACGCATCACAGAAAATTGGTGTTATGAAAGCCGATTTTTTTGCTGGCGCAGTATATTCTATGAATGATCGTGGTTATAAGGGCGCGTATTCTCTTATGGCTTCGGAAGCTGGTCAGGCATTTTATGGTGGTGTAGCCAAGTCGAAGGGGGGCTCTTTAGGCTATAATAGCCTCACTAGTAAAATGATGGAAATTGACCATACAGCTTTAGAACATTTTGATGTTCAAGGTGCTCCTGTGGTAGACACTGCTGATACAGGTACCTTTAAAACACCATATGTAACCTATAGTGGTGCTTATACTTCTGCGATTCCCTATGGAGAGACGTCAATTAAAATAACTCTTGACGAACCTATGGGGAGTGAAGATGTTAACTGGCATGCATCTTTGCCAATTATTGTAACCTATGCTTAATTGTTGAATTTTGAATTAAAAACATTAACCTGGCTATCAGGTGAGGTTTTAATAACAAACATTAAGTATTATAATGCAACGAATATTGTATTATTCGTTGCATTTATAAAAAATATATAAATGCGGCTTTGTTGAATAAATCAGGGTTGGACTCTGTACACGATTCTGTGTAAATGCCTTTTCTTAAAAGTGACCGTCAAGACGGTCACCAAACTCGATAATAAAGCGACTCATTGTCATTCGGCAGTCCCTCAACGGCATCGTCCATTTCTGGGACGCGGCCTGAATTGCCAGCCACGCCACTTTTTTTACTGACTCGTCCATCGGGAACTGCTTGCATTTCCTGATGGCATGCCGGATCACATTGTTCAGCGACTCTATGGCGTTCGTTGTGTAGAGCACTTTGCGGATATCTGCCGGATAAGCGAAAAACGTCGCCAGGTTAGTCCAGTTTGACAGCCTGTTCTGGCTTATCTGCGGATAACGGCAGTCCCAAGCCGCAGCGAACGCTTCCAGTGTCTGTTGGCCTGCCTCTACCGTGGGAGCCTGATAAATGGCTTTCAGATCTCGAGTGACGGCTTTGTAGTCCTTCCATGACACGAAGCGTAAGCTGTTGCGCACCATATGTACGATACATAACTGGATGCGGGCCTCCGGATATACCGTGTTGATGGCGTCAGGGAAGCCTTTCAGGCCATTTACACAGGCGGTGAGGATATCGTCAGACCACGGTTTTTCAGTTCAGTCAGCACATTGAACCAGAACTTCATTCCTTCATTTTCGGCCAGCCACTTCCCCGGGAGTTTTTTCTGACCTTCGATATTGATGCCCAGTGCCAAGAACACCGATTTGTTGATGACGCGACTGTCCTGCTGAACTTTCAGGATGATACAGTCAAGATAAACAGCATCCAGTGGTCGGTTTTTCCATTCGACAACCTGCTCTATCACAGCATCGGTGACCTTTGATATCAGTGCTGGAGAGACATCTGCGTCATACAGCTTATATGAACACATCCCGTTTGCAAGGCATCTATTGCTCTGACATCGACGGATAGGTTGTAGCTTTATATTCGGCTTTATTGCAGCCATAAAGCTGCGAACCCTTATGTAATTCGCTGACTCACACCTTATTTCTTTGGCGAGCTTTAAGCTCTTGGCTGTATTCAGGTTTAGTGAATCCCGGTCTTACCTGTCTTTGTCATAACGCTGGCCGCCAGAGCAACCTTTCTGCATTCACTTTTTTTAAGCGTTAACATTTATCGGTATCACCGATTAATATGGCTTGATACTAATATGATCCTTGTCGTATTTATGGCCATGAGCGGCTATTGTCCATACAGTCCTAGCCAGCTTGTTCGCCACCGCGACTATGGCCACACTGGTCGGACGCCGTTTCTTAAGTTCTGTTATCCATGGCCCCGGTTCTTTGACCATCAATGCTGCCGCCCTTGCTCCGTGAATAAATAATGTCCGGAGATAGGTATCATCACGCTTGCTTATTCCCAGTAGTCGAATCTTCCCTCCAGAGCATGACTGTTTTGGCACCAGACCGACATAGACCGCGAACGCTCGCCCAGATTTAAACGCCGATGCTTCTCCCATAGTGGCGAGTGCTGCCGTAGCGATTAGTGGCCCAACGCCCGGTATTTCCATCAGTCGCAGACAGGTTTCATTCTGTCGGGCTACACTGTGAAAGGCCATCGATCAACATGTCCAGCTCACTCAGTCTGTTATACTGGTCTTCCTGTACGGTGATGAGATGTGCTGGCAGCCTCGCTTTCATTCGCTTCAGCGCCACCTAGACTCCCGGACCATCGCTGCCCGGCCTTTGTAAATGGTTTCACCGAACTCCAGCAACGTACCGTGCAGGGCATTAATCTGCGCGGTTCTGAACTTCACCAGTTGTCTGCGCGAGCGGTGTAGAACCAGTACCGACAACTGTTCTTCTGTCTTAACGGCGATTTCCTTACCGGGTTGCTGTACCGCTATCCAGATAGCCCGCGCATCCATCACGTCACTCTTGTTACCCATGACAAACGCTTTAACGAAACGGGTCGGTAACAACCGGACTTTGTGCCCCTGCTTTGTTAATTCACGAGCCCAGTCTGAGCCGCCAAAATATACGCTGCGTCCTGCGTTACTTCACTTCTGGATGAATACCGGGACTATATTCGTCAGCGCATCGCTGATGCCCCCCTTATAAAATTCTTGCGACGGTTATCGCCCGCGAGATCATTGAGCTGGGTTATCGTGGTGGCATGACCATCCTGAGAGAGTTCATACGTTCACTCGCCCCCCTCAGGAGCAGGAGCCTGTTGTTCGCTTTGAAACTGAGCCGGGACGGCAGATGCAGGTTGACTGGGGTACTATGCGTAACGGTAAATCACCGCTTCATGTGTTCGTTGTCGTTCTGGGATACAGTCGAATGCTGTACATCAAGTTCACTGACAACATGCGCTATGACACGCTGGAAGCCTGTCACCGTAATGCGTCCAGCTTCTTCGGTGGCGTACCGCGTGAAGCCCTGTACGACAATATGAAAACAGTAGTGGTTACCAGACCGGTCAGCACCGGTTCCATCCATCCCTCTGGCAGTTCGGCAAAGAGATGGGCTTCTCTCCGCGGCTGTGTAGCTCCTTCAGGGCACGGACTAAAGGCAAAGTGGAGCGTATGGTGCAGTACACCCGCAACAGCTTCTACATCCCACTAATGACTCGCCTGCGTCCGTTGGGGATAGCCGTTGATGTTGAAACCGCCAACCGCTACGGCCTGCGCTGGCTGCACGATGTCGCTAACCAGCGGAAGCATGAAACTATCCAGACCCGTCCCTGTGATCGCTGGCTCGAAGAACAGCAGTCCATGCTGGCTCTGCCGCCAGAGAAAAAACAATATCACGTACAGGTAGACGAAAAACTGGTGACCTTCGACAGGCAGCCACTGCATCATCCGCTGTCCATCTATGACACGTTCTGCAAAGGAGCCGCATAATGGTTGGTTCAACATCAATAGTTGATGGTTCTCGCCGAACAACTGCAACTGGACAGTCTTATTAGCGCAACACCGGCGCTGTCGCAACAGGCTGTGGATCAGGAATGGAGCTATATGGACTTCCTGGAGCATCTGCTTCATGAGGAAAAACTGGCCCGCCATCAATGTAAACAGGCGATGTATACCCAGATGGCGGCCTTCCCGGCAGTAAAAACGTTCGAGGAATATGACTTCACCTTCGCCACAGGTGCCCCACAGAAGCAAATCCAGTCGTTGCATTCACTGAGCTTTATAGAATGCAACGAAAACATCGTGTTGCTGGGGCCATCCGGCGTGGGAAAAACGCATCTGGCAATAGCAATGGGATATGAAGCGGTATGTGCGGGTATCAAGGTTCGCTTCATAACGGCGGCGGATCTGTTACTTCAGCTGTCCACCGCGCAACGCCAGGGCCGCTATAAAACAACGCTTCACCGCGGCGTAATGGCGCCGAAGCGGCTTATCATCGATGGAATAGGCTATCTGCCGTTCGGGCAGTGGGATCAGACGTTTGCCGGTGATGCGGCGCTAACATCCGCGATGCTGAACCGGATCTTACACCACTCACACGGTGTTCAAATAAAAGGAGAGAGCTATCGACTGAAACAGAAACGAAAGGCCGGGGTTATAGCGGAAGCTAATCCTGAGTAAAACGGTAGATCAATATTAGACCGTCGGTGGAGATGTAAGTGGATCACTTTTTACCCGTCGTTGACAACAGATAACTTTATGTGTTTTCGCATCAACAGCTAGATGCAGCTTTCGCCTGATATGGCGACGTTCTTTGCCGTGTTTTTGGGCTTTCCACTCACCTTCGCCGAAGACATTCAGTCCTGTGGAATCAATCACCAGGTGCGCGTTCTCATGCCGGGTGGGTGTTTTAAAACAGACGTTAACCGATTTTGCTCGCTTGTTGACACTTGTGTAATCTGGGCAGCGCAGCGGGACACCCATCAGAGCAAAAATGGAATCAATAAAACCCTGTGCTGCCCACAGGGGCCGCCGAAATACACGTTTAACTACCAGAACAGTGGTTATGGCAAGATCAGAAGAGCACTGAGGTCATCCCCTGTTTGCAAGGCTAAATAGGTAGTGGTGGCTTTACGAGTCATCGATTGCCGCCATAGTTCCGGACTTTGCTGAGATGGTGTGAAACACCTCGGTCCCTGATGGAATACTCTGATGGAGACCTTATCAACAAAGCGCTCTTTCTGGAGCCTCGAATAAAGCGTGTTTTCTCCATCAAGGTCTGACCTGCCATCACTTCATGCTTGCCTGAGCAATTGGAGGTGTTGTTTCTATCTTACTGATTCAGATACTTAAGCATTCATCACTGGTGCACAGTACTCCAGGTCTTTTGCCAGGAGTGCACATACCGTCCGCGTATTCTTATTAGCCAATGTTACCGAGGCAATGTTGTTATTCCGACGTTCTAGGAACCGGCTGCCCCATCCTGATACGACATCCTGTCTATGTTTGGCTGACTGCAACACAACTCTCGTGCCGTGAATAAGTAAGATTCGTAAATAAATATCGCCTTGTTTGCTCTTATCCCAGGTAGGACTTGTTTGCCTCCACTGGAATGCTGGCGTGGAACCAGCCCTGGCCGGGCAGCCAGTTATCGGCTATTTTCGAAATTGCTGGCGTTGCCGATAGTCGCAATGAGTGCTGTGGCGGTGACAGGGACAATTCCTGGGATCTTGCTGATAAGTTGACACAATGCATTTTGGCAGTAGTACTGCTGAGTGTAGTTACGACATCAAACAGATATGTCATGTGGTGTTGTAACAGACTCAGCTGTACACGGAACAGAGGTGGCAACGCATTATTGGCATCTTCCAAGATCTCAGGTAACCGCAGTTGTAGTTGCTGGATCCCCCGGGGTACGACGATGCAAAATTCAGCCAATAATCCCCGCATTTGATTCCGCCTGAGCGCTCCGTTGCTTGATGAAGGTCTGGCGGCTCCGGTGAAGTGCCAATACAGCTTGCTGCTCAGGGGTTTTGACTGGAACGAACCGCATATTGGGTTGCGTGGCGGCTTTGCTGATAGCCTCTGCATCAGTAGCATCATGCTTATTAGTTTTGACATAGGGCTTGACGAACAGAGGGCCATCAGTTTGACGTTATGGTCCATCGATATTAGTTTACCGGCCAAGAAGTGGGCAGAAGCATAGGTCTCCGTGCCAATCAGGCATAGAGGGATATTGGCAAAAAAAGAAAGCATTTTGGCTCTTTTGAGTTGTCTGTTAAACAACTGTTTGCCGTGTTCGTCAATTCCGTGGACCAAGAAAACATCTTTTGCCAAATCGATGCCGATAGTCTTAATGTTCATGATGGTCGCTCTGCTCAAGTAGCGACGGTTTATCGTCTCACTGTGGCACTGGATGTCGGGGCGACCATTCCATTAACAAAGCCTATTTTGACATGTGGTCACTTCTGACTGAGAGCTTACTCATTTAGCCGTATGTCCACAATTGCTGGGTAAGTTCAAAGAACTACGGGGCGAGGGAAGAATCTCGCTGTTATATTTTTGACTATATCGAAATGTTTTATAACGGTAATCATCGGCATGACTCAGGCGAACAAATATCGTCGATAAAAAATGAAAGTTAACATTATCAACAAACTGAGAGCATCAAAACTATACACAGTGATTCAATTTCTGCTTATTAATATATTTGTATTGAGGGGGTATTGTGGTCTTGTTTTAGGATGGTCAACGTACTGTGGTGGGAGATGTATTATTATCTTTGTGTGATGTGTGAATTTATTTTATTAAATCTCCATATTCTATGTGTAAGTTTGTTTTATGTGGTTACATGAGTTATTTGTATGCACTTCATGTTCTGTTGCTTATTTTTTCGCATTGTGTGTTTTTTTTAGGGATGAAGAGACGATAATTAACTGCAGAGAAGACAATTGCATTGTGGTTAGAGGTTAAATGATTGTCCTGAGATATATGCGAGCGCACATATATATTTTTTTATTTTCTTTGTGTGGGGTGGGTGAGGCTTCCACACAGAGAATTGTTTTTAGCGCAGACATAGTAGCTTCAGCCTGTCATGTGGTGGTGGATGCGGACAGCAACGGTAACAGCGGTCGGTTGACATTCGGAACTTACCGCAAGTCCACGGAGACGCCTGTGCCACCACGAGATTTCACGGTGCGCCTGTATGAGTCTGGCGCCACGATTCCGGGATGCTCAGCCTTTCAGGCAGGGCGGAGCGCCACCTTGGATTTTGGCAATCCCGGCCAGTTGGACGCAGGAGGCGTGGTCACTCGTGGTGCCGGTGATGGTATTCGCGTAGATGTGCGGGCTGTGGATACACAGGCTGATTATCGCGGACGTCTGACACAGGGCAGTCATTCGGTAAATTACCCGGTGGATTTTGCCGCTAAGGGACAGTTCCGTTTTCGTGCGCAGCCGATATTTCCGACAAAGGTGAAGGCGGGGGAATACACGGGAGCGCTGACCTTTGTGGTCACGTATCAGTAACGGATAAAAGGATTGTATGTGTAAGAAAGAAGGCAGTCGCAGAAGCAGTTTCATCCGTGTTTTTCCGTCGGGTCACACTTGCGCTTGTTGTATCAATTATTGCTTTCGCCAACGCCACAGGTGAAGCTGCGTGACCGTAAGAACACACCACTGGGCTTTGTGGCTAACAATGGTGTGCTGATGATTAACACGGTGGATGCGCCGGGTGATATCACCCTGGGGCAGTGCCGG
>NZ_KE137296.1:0-3125 GCF_000408805.1 Escherichia sp. KTE159 | reverse complement strand
GAGAAAACAGAAAGATGAACAAGCAGCAGCAAACCGTACTTAACATGGCAGGATTCATAAAAAGCCAGAGCCTGACGCTGCTCGAAAAACTGGACGCACTTGATGCTGACGAACAGGCCGCCATGTGTGAGAAGCTGCACGAACTCGCGGAAGAACTTCAGAACAGCATACAGAGACGCTTTGAAGCGGAAAATCGCACCGGGATATAACGCATCCGGACAGGATGCAGAACGGCATAGAGGAGCGTAAGGAGAAAATGTCACATAAGGCGCTCTTCCGCTTCCTCGCTCACTGACTCGCTACGCTCGGTCGTTCGACTGCGGCGAGCGGTGTCAGCTCACTCAAAGGCGGTAATGCGGTTATCCACAGAATCAGGGGATAAAGCCGGAAAGAACATGTGAGCAAAAGACAAAGACCCAGAAGAAGAGCACGCAGGAGGCGTTTTTCCATAGGCTCCGCCCCCCTGACGAGCATCACAAAAACCGACGCTCAAGTCAGAGGTGGCGAAACCCGACAGGACTTAAAGATACCAGGCGTTTCCCCCTGGTGGCTCCCTCGTGCGCTCTCCTGTTCCTGCCTTTCGGTTTACCGGTGTCATTCCGCTGTTATGGCCGCGTTTGTCTCATTCCACGCCTGACACTCAGTTCCGGGTAGGCAGTTCGCTCCAAGCTGGACTGTATGCACGAACCCCCCGTTCAGTCCGACTACTGCGCCTTATCCGGTAACTATCGTCTTGAGTCCAACCCGGAAAGGCACGACTTATCGCCATTGGCAGCAGCCACTGGTAACTGATTTAGAGGAGTTAGTCTTGAAGTTACGTGCCAGTTAAGGCTAAACTGGAATAACAAGTTTTGGTGACTGCGCTCCTCTTAAGCCAGTTACCGCGGTTCAGAAACTTGCCGGTTGCTGAACCTTCGAAAAACCACCTTGCCGGGTGGTTTTTTCGTTTTTAAGATTACGATGGGCGCGATATGAACTCAAGGAAATCCGTAATTAAATTATAAAACTTCGTGAATTAATGGAAAAACTGATGTGAATCAGCTATTTATCCTTAAGATTTGATGTTAGATATGGTATAATTAACCATTCAAATAGATGGAATAAAAAGTCAACGCTGCCATTAGAACGGCATAAGAAATAGAGGATTATGAAAATGAATACTAAAGTTCTTTTTGTGAAAAAAGCTTTGAAATCAATTACTTGCGCAACTCTTTCGCTCTTACCGGCTTTAAGTCGCGCAGTAACAGAGTTACGTAGCCTTTCGGCTGCGCGACTTAAAGCCGGTAAGAGCTTTTGATTGTATCACATTTTCCCTTAAAAGTCAACCGGCTACCTTAAGCTCCCTGCACTTAATCCTCCCTATAATCCCCATAACATACTCTATCGTGCAGCGTTCATAAAAGCGCCTATCGTGCCCAATAAACTCAATAAGTTCCTTTTTCTCGTTAGAGACGATACTCAAGGCATTCATTAAAAAATTGAACTCTTTCAACATATTATTTATGGCTTGACTATGCGACTTGCAGTGGTGTTTTTTCCAAATAGGCTCATGGTGAAAAAGTCGATTCCTAAACAAAAGAACTTTATGAAACTCGTCAAACAGCGCTTTAACCTTCATATCCCCCCCACCCAAAGGATTCTTCGCATGAGGAAATGTTTTTGCCTTGTTCTCTGGAGTCCAGATGTAGCACGGCCTTTGCGTATCCCTATATGGGGCATCTAACATATAAACCCAAAAGCCAAAGGTTAGACGGCAAATAACATCATCATCCGTATACCTTACGCCACACTCATCTAGTGCTTTTTGTTTCGCATTTAAAACAAGATCCTGAGATTTCTTTGTTTGAGGTATAGAGTCGTACCAAGCAGGCCCATGATTAGCTTTGATTGTATTGTTTATCGCATTACGCAGAGCAACCTCAATCATCTGGACAAGACAAAAAAAATCGCCAGACAGATCTTGGTAGGCAACGTATGCCCCAACCTTTTCTTGATCAGTAGCGCACCCAAGAAATGTTTCATAGAAAGATAATCTTGGTACAGAAATTGAGCTAATTAAACTTGTTGTATCCATGAAAACTCACTTATCTCTTTACTATGAATATTTTTCAGACTACCATTACAACATTCGAGGAGCAGGCGAACTACCGTTTTTCTGTGTACCTCTAGAGCGTAAAATATAACAAAAAAGCCCACTCTGTAGTGGGCTTTTTTGTTATATTTATCTATATGAAACAACCAGTTATAGTTATTGTTTCATAATAAGGATTGAATACTCTTCACAATCCATAACATCAGAAAATACTTTGCTGCCAATTTACCATAACTCCCCTTACGCGCACCGCTAAAACGCGCTGAACGCGATTCTGCCGCAAACACCGCAAAAAGAGATGTTTTACCCAGTGAAAACTGGAAAAATGCGTCAGGATCGTTTTCAGCTCACTGCATAGCTATGCATGAAAGTGAATGGCGATCGGTTTGGGGGCTTACGGCGTTCATACCGTCTGTTTTCGACAGTTTCTCTCCGGGAAGCTAATCTGCCATAAGCCTGGATAACAGGGCCCGGTGATACTCCGTAATAGCGATCAGCACCTCCGCATACTCTCTGTCCCCGACACGCTTGCCGTCGATAAAGAGTTTTTTCTGTAACGCCCCCAGTCTCATAACTTCTTTCAGTACCCGATCATCAGTCAGTGAGTTAACTTTCTTACCGAGAGCTGCCGCCCGTAAAAAACCGGAAACGGTCTTGCCGCATTCAGCAGCCCTTTTTCTGATTTCCTGGTCTTCTTCTGCCGTCAGACGAACAGGGCGACTGATAGCCCGCCTGCGCGTATTACTTCCACTTCGTTTTGTCATAAAACATGGCTCCGTATCTGACATGGGGTGTCGGGGCAAAGCCCTGACCAGGGTAATTGTAATAGCGTGCATGCATGCGCGGTATAACAATTGCACATCCTGTCCTGTCAGCAAGTTCGAATTACCGACAAAGGCACGGCAGTTTTTTGGCAGTGACAGTGTTGCCTGACAGAAATACCCGTTAAAGCGTCAGACGGCAGAATACCGGCGGCAAAACTGTCGAAAAGTGGTACGCGATATAATCACACGACGCAGATGACAGACAGAAC
>NZ_KE137295.1:504553-663026 GCF_000408805.1 Escherichia sp. KTE159 | reverse complement strand
ATCAGACAATCTGTGTGAGCACTTCAAAGAACGCTTCTTTAAGGTAAGGAGGTGATCCAACCGCAGGTTCCCCTACGGTTACCTTGTTACGACTTCACCCCAGTCATGAATCACAAAGTGGTAAGCGCCCTCCCGAAGGTTAAGCTACCTACTTCTTTTGCAACCCACTCCCATGGTGTGACGGGCGGTGTGTACAAGGCCCGGGAACGTATTCACCGTGGCATTCTGATCCACGATTACTAGCGATTCCGACTTCATGGAGTCGAGTTGCAGACTCCAATCCGGACTACGACGCACTTTATGAGGTCCGCTTGCTCTCGCGAGGTCGCTTCTCTTTGTATGCGCCATTGTAGCACGTGTGTAGCCCTGGTCGTAAGGGCCATGATGACTTGACGTCATCCCCACCTTCCTCCAGTTTATCACTGGCAGTCTCCTTTGAGTTCCCGGCCGGACCGCTGGCAACAAAGGATAAGGGTTGCGCTCGTTGCGGGACTTAACCCAACATTTCACAACACGAGCTGACGACAGCCATGCAGCACCTGTCTCACAGTTCCCGAAGGCACCATCCCATCTCTGGAATGTTCTGTGGATGTCAAGACCAGGTAAGGTTCTTCGCGTTGCATCGAATTAAACCACATGCTCCACCGCTTGTGCGGGCCCCCGTCAATTCATTTGAGTTTTAACCTTGCGGCCGTACTCCCCAGGCGGTCGACTTAACGCGTTAGCTCCGGAAGCCACGCCTCAAGGGCACAACCTCCAAGTCGACATCGTTTACGGCGTGGACTACCAGGGTATCTAATCCTGTTTGCTCCCCACGCTTTCGCACCTGAGCGTCAGTCTTCGTCCAGGGGGCCGCCTTCGCCACCGGTATTCCTCCAGATCTCTACGCATTTCACCGCTACACCTGGAATTCTACCCCCCTCTACGAGACTCAAGCTTGCCAGTATCAGATGCAGTTCCCAGGTTGAGCCCGGGGATTTCACATCTGACTTAACAAACCGCCTGCGTGCGCTTTACGCCCAGTAATTCCGATTAACGCTTGCACCCTCCGTATTACCGCGGCTGCTGGCACGGAGTTAGCCGGTGCTTCTTCTGCGGGTAACGTCAATGAGCAAAGGTATTAACTTTACTCCCTTCCTCCCCGCTGAAAGTACTTTACAACCCGAAGGCCTTCTTCATACACGCGGCATGGCTGCATCAGGCTTGCGCCCATTGTGCAATATTCCCCACTGCTGCCTCCCGTAGGAGTCTGGACCGTGTCTCAGTTCCAGTGTGGCTGGTCATCCTCTCAGACCAGCTAGAGATCGTCGCCTAGGTGGGCCGTTACCCCGCCTACTAGCTAATCCCATCTGGGCACATCCGATGGCAAGAGGCCCGAAGGTCCCCCTCTTTGGTCTTGCGACGTTATGCGGTATTAGCTACCGTTTCCAGTAGTTATCCCCCTCCATCGGGCAGTTTCCCAGACATTACTCACCCGTCCGCCACTCGTCAGCAAAGAAGCAAGCTTCTTTCTGTTACCGTTCGACTTGCATGTGTTAGGCCTGCCGCCAGCGTTCAATCTGAGCCATGATCAAACTCTTCAATTTAAAAGTTTGATGCTCAAAGAATTAAACTTCGTAATGAATTACGTGTTCACTCTTGAGACTTGGTATTCATTTAGCGTCTTGCGACGTTAAGAATCCGTATCTTCGAGTGCCCACACAGATTGTCTGATAAATTGTTAAAGAGCAGTTGCGACGCGGCTTTCAGCTCACTGTCGCGAGGTGGCGTATATTACGCTTTCCTCTTTCAGAGTCAACCCTGAATTTCAGGATTTTTCTCTTCAACCGAACCGGCTGTTTGTGTGAAGTGATTCACATCCGCCGTGTCGATGGAGGCGCATTATAGGGAGTCGTTTCAGGAAGACAAGCGGAAAAATGCATTTTTATTTCAACCGCTCATCTTTTAATCGTTACGCCGATTTTTGCTGCTTTTTTATCGCTTGCGGCAGGTCTGCCAGGCTATTTAACACCCAATCCGCTGCATTTTCAGCTTCAGGGGTAACAGGTTTCCCCGTACGCACCAGCACTTTTGTTCCCACGTTCGCCGCAGCCGCTGCCTGCATATCTTCTAATTTATCGCCCACCATATAAGAAGCGGCCATATCAATATGCAAATAATCGCGTGCTGACAAAAGCATTCCTGGATGTGGTTTACGGCAATCGCAGACCTGGCGAAACTCTTCAATACTGCCCTGCGGATGATGCGGGCAATAATAGATGCCATCCAGATCGACATCACGGTCCGCCAGCGACCAGTCCATCCACTCGGTCAGCGTTTCAAACTGCGCTTCAGTAAATTTGCCGCGCGCAATACCAGACTGGTTCGTTACCACCACCAGCGCAAAGCCCATTTTTTTAAGCTCACGCATGGCGTCAATGACACCGTCGATAAATTCAAAGTTATCGATCTCATGGACATAGCCGTGATCGACATTAATGGTGCCGTCACGGTCAAGAAAAATTGCGGGTACGCTCTTCGCCACCTTTTATAACTCCTTAATAAGGCATGTGCCGCTAGTATCGCATGTTTCGACCTGCAAGAAAGTGCTCTTCGTATAAACCTGATTGATTTAGACGTCTGGATGCCTTAACATCCATTTCATTGACGGCTTTGACCGTATCAGGCAGTCGAAATGCCACGACTAACTTAATGACGATAATAAATAATCAATGATAAAACTTTCGAATATCACCAAAGTGTTCCACCAGGGCACCCGCACTATCCAGGCGTTAAACAACGTCAGTCTGCATGTGCCAGCCGGACAAATTTATGGCGTTATCGGTGCCTCTGGCGCGGGTAAGAGTACGCTTATCCGTTGTGTAAACCTGCTGGAGCGCCCAACCGAGGGTAGCGTTCTGGTCGATGGCCAGGAACTGACCACGCTGTCAGAATCCGAGTTGACCAAAGCGCGCCGTCATATTGGCATGATTTTCCAGCACTTTAACCTGCTCTCTTCGCGTACTGTTTTTGGTAACGTGGCACTGCCGCTGGAGCTGGACAACACGCCAAAAGAGGAGATCAAACGTCGCGTGACGGAATTACTGGCGCTGGTTGGTCTTGGCGACAAACATGATAGCTACCCGTCGAATCTTTCCGGTGGGCAGAAACAGCGTGTGGCGATTGCTCGCGCATTAGCCAGCAATCCCAAAGTGTTGCTGTGCGATGAGGCCACCAGCGCACTGGACCCGGCAACCACGCGTTCTATTCTCGAACTGCTGAAAGACATCAACCGCCGTCTGGGTTTGACGATTCTGTTAATCACCCACGAAATGGACGTTGTGAAGCGTATTTGTGATTGCGTGGCGGTTATCAGCAATGGTGAGTTGATCGAGCAAGACACAGTAAGTGAAGTGTTCTCGCATCCGAAAACGCCGCTGGCACAGAAATTTATTCAGTCGACCCTGCATCTGGATATCCCGGAAGATTATCAGGAACGTCTGCAAGCGGAGCCGTTCACTGATTGTGTCCCCATGCTGCGCCTGGAGTTTACCGGTCAGTCAGTAGATGCCCCGTTGCTTTCTGAAACCGCACGTCGTTTCAACGTTAATAACAACATTATTAGCGCGCAGATGGATTACGCCGGAGGCGTTAAGTTCGGCATCATGCTGACCGAAATGCACGGTACACAACAAGATACGCAAGCCGCCATTGCCTGGCTGCAAGAACACCATGTAAAAGTAGAGGTACTGGGTTATGTCTGAGCCGATGATGTGGTTGCTGGTTCGTGGCGTATGGGAAACGCTGGCAATGACCTTCGTATCCGGTTTTTTCGGTTTTGTGATTGGTCTGCCGGTCGGCGTCCTGCTTTATGTCACACGTCCGGGGCAAATTATTGCTAACGCGAAGTTGTATCGTACCGTATCTGCGATTGTGAACATTTTCCGTTCCATTCCGTTCATTATTTTACTGGTATGGATGATTCCGTTTACTCGCATTATTGTCGGCACATCGATTGGTTTGCAGGCGGCGATTGTTCCGCTGACAGTTGGCGCAGCACCGTTTATTGCCCGTATGGTCGAAAACGCCCTGCTGGAGATCCCAACCGGGTTGATTGAAGCCTCTCGCGCAATGGGTGCCACACCGATGCAGATCGTGCGCAAAGTGCTGTTACCAGAGGCGTTGCCGGGTCTGGTAAATGCCGCAACTATCACCCTGATTACTCTGGTCGGTTATTCCGCGATGGGTGGTGCAGTCGGAGCCGGTGGTTTGGGTCAGATTGGCTATCAATATGGTTACATCGGCTATAACGCAACGGTGATGAATACGGTGCTGGTATTGCTGGTCATTCTGGTTTATTTAATTCAGTTCGCAGGCGATCGCATCGTCCGGGCTGTCACTCGCAAGTAACGTTCAACACAACATAAATAATTGAAGAAGGAATAAGGTATGGCGTTCAAACTCAAAACCTTTGCGGCAGTGGGAGCCCTGATTGGATCACTGGCACTGGTAGGCTGCGGTCAGGATGAAAAAGATCCAAACCACATTAAAGTCGGCGTGATTGTCGGTGCCGAACAGCAAGTTGCAGAAGTCGCGCAGAAAGTTGCGAAAGACAAATATGGCCTGGACGTTGAGCTGGTCACCTTCAACGACTACGTGCTACCGAACGAAGCATTAAGCAAAGGCGATATCGACGCCAACGCCTTCCAGCACAAACCGTACCTCGATCAGCAACTGAAGGATCGTGGCTACAAACTGGTTGCAGTAGGCAATACTTTTGTTTATCCGATTGCCGGTTATTCCAAGAAAATCAAATCACTGGATGAACTACCCAATGAAGCACAGGTTGCCGTACCGAATGATCCGACTAACCTCGGCCGTTCACTGCTGCTGCTGCAAAAAGTGGGGTTGATCAAGCTGAAAGATGGCGTAGGTCTGCTGCCGACCGTGCTTGATGTGGTTGAGAATCCTAAAAATCTGAAAATTGTTGAGCTGGAAGCACCGCAATTGCCACGTTCCCTGGACGATGCACAGATTGCTCTGGCGGTTATCAACACCACCTATGCCAGCCAGATTGGCCTGACTCCGGCGAAAGACGGTATCTTCGTGGAAGACAAAGAGTCTCCTTACGTAAACCTGATCGTGACCCGTGAAGATAACAAAGACGCGGAAAACGTGAAGAAATTCGTCCAGGCTTATCAGTCTGATGAAGTTTATGAAGCGGCAAATAAAGTGTTTAACGGCGGTGCGGTTAAAGGCTGGTAATTTTTAGGCTGTTTCCACAATTTGTAATATCATTCAGGACGGGCGCTTGCCCGTCTTGTCATTTTTACAAGCGCCTGATTCAATATTGACGTTTTGATCATACATTGAGGAAATACTATGCGTGCTTTACCGATCTGTTTATTAGCACTCATGCTAAGCGGCTGTTCTATGTTAAGCAGATCCCCTGTCGAATCCGTTCAAAGCACTGCACCCCAGCCGAAAGCGGAGCCTGCAAAACCGAAAGCGCCGCGCGCCACGCCGGTCCGAATTTATACCAATGCTGAAGAATTAGTCGGCAAACCGTTCCGCGATCTCGGTGAAGTCAGTGGCGACTCTTGCCAGGCCTCTAATCAGGATTCTCCACCGAGCATCCCAACCGCACGTAAGCGGATGCAAATCAATGCCTCCAAAATGAAAGCCAATGCGGTATTACTGCATAGCTGTGAAGTCACCAGCGGTACGCCAGGCTGCTATCGTCAGGCTGTGTGCATCGGTTCAGCGCTTAACATTACGGCGAAATGAGCAGTTTCCAGTTTGAGCAAATAGGTGTTATTCGCTCACCCTATAAAGAAAAATTCGCCGTTCCGCGCCAGCCTGGGCTGGTAAAAAGCGCCAACGGAGAACTGCACCTTATTGCTCCTTACAACCAGGCCGATGCCGTACGCGGCCTGGAAGCGTTCAGCCATTTATGGATCCTTTTCGTCTTTCATCAAACGATGGAAGGTGGCTGGCGCCCGACTGTGCGTCCGCCTCGTCTCGGCGGTAACGCCAGAATGGGCGTTTTCGCCACGCGTTCTACTTTTCGCCCTAACCCGATTGGGATGTCACTGGTAGAGCTGAAAGAGGTTGTTTGCCATAAAGATAACGTGATTCTGAAGCTCGGTGGTCTGGATCTGGTCGATGGTACGCCGGTGGTGGATATAAAACCTTACCTCCCCTTTGCCGAATCGCTTCCCGATGCCAGCGCCAGCTATGCGCAAAGCGCGCCAGCAGCAGAGATGGCGGTGAGATTTACCGCAGACGTCGAAAAGCAACTTTTGACGCTGGAGAAGCGTTATCCGCAGTTAACGCTGTTTATCCGCGAAGTACTGGCGCAGGACCCGCGCCCGGCCTATCGTAAAGGTGAAGACACGGGTAAAACCTATGCCGTCTGGCTGCATGATTTTAACGTCCGCTGGCGAGTCACCGAGACTGGTTTTGAAGTCTTTGCGCTGGAAGCGCGTTAAATTCACGCCCTTCTCTTTTGACATTTCTTCTGCACTGGTAAACTAAATCACTTTTTTTGTCCCAGGCTCGCCTTGAGCCTGTTCTACCTTCCAACTGGAACCGTAACAACATGCGTACTAGCCAATACCTGCTCTCCACTCTCAAGGAGACACCTGCCGACGCCGAGGTGATCAGCCATCAACTGATGCTACGCGCCGGGATGATCCGCAAGCTGGCCTCCGGGTTATATACCTGGCTGCCGACCGGCGTGCGCGTTCTGAAAAAAGTCGAAAACATCGTGCGTGAAGAGATGAACAACGCCGGTGCGATCGAGGTGTCGATGCCAGTGGTTCAGCCAGCCGATCTGTGGCAAGAGAGTGGTCGTTGGGAACAGTACGGTCCGGAACTGCTGCGTTTTGTTGACCGTGGCGAGCGTCCGTTCGTACTCGGCCCAACTCATGAAGAAGTTATTACCGACCTGATTCGTAATGAGCTGAGTTCTTACAAACAGTTACCGCTGAACTTCTATCAGATCCAGACCAAGTTCCGTGATGAAGTTCGTCCACGTTTCGGCGTCATGCGTTCCCGCGAATTCCTGATGAAAGATGCTTACTCTTTCCACACTTCTCAGGAATCCTTGCAGGAAACCTACGATGCAATGTATGCGGCCTACAGCAAAATCTTCAGCCGTATGGGGCTGGATTTCCGCGCCGTACAGGCCGACACCGGTTCTATCGGCGGCAGCGCCTCTCACGAATTCCAGGTGCTGGCACAGAGCGGTGAAGACGATGTGGTCTTCTCCGACACCTCTGACTACGCAGCTAACATTGAACTGGCAGAAGCTATCGCGCCGAAAGAACCGCGCGCTGCTGCAACTCAGGAAATGACGCTGGTTGATACACCGAACGCGAAAACCATCGCTGAACTGGTTGAACAGTTCAATCTGCCGATTGAAA
Organism: Escherichia sp. KTE159; assembly: GCF_000408805.1. Taxonomy (NCBI): domain Bacteria; kingdom Pseudomonadati; phylum Pseudomonadota; class Gammaproteobacteria; order Enterobacterales; family Enterobacteriaceae; genus Escherichia; species Escherichia sp. KTE159. Next base: position 655,620 of record NZ_KE137295.1, on the reverse strand, counting down.
AAACCGTTAAAACACTGCTGGTTAAAGCCGTTGAAGGCAGCAGCTTCCCGCTGGTTGCGCTGCTGGTGCGCGGTGACCACGAACTGAACGAAGTAAAAGCGGAGAAACTGCCGCAGGTTGCCAGCCCGCTGACTTTCGCAACCGAAGAAGAAATTCGTGCCGTCGTTAAAGCAGGCCCGGGTTCACTGGGTCCGGTAAACATGCCGATTCCGGTTGTAATTGACCGTACCGTTGCGGCGATGAGTGATTTTGCTGCCGGTGCTAACATCGACGGTAAACACTACTTTGGTATCAACTGGGATCGCGATGTCGCAACCCCGGAAGTTGCTGACATCCGTAACGTAGTGGCTGGCGATCCAAGCCCGGATGGTCAGGGTACGCTGCTGATCAAACGCGGTATCGAAGTCGGTCACATCTTCCAGTTGGGTACTAAGTATTCTGAAGCTCTGAAAGCCTCCGTACAGGGCGAAGATGGCCGCAACCAGATCCTGACTATGGGTTGCTACGGTATTGGGGTTACGCGTGTAGTGGCTGCGGCGATTGAGCAAAACTACGACGAGCGCGGCATCGTATGGCCTGACGCGATCGCACCGTTCCAGGTAGCTATTCTGCCGATGAACATGCACAAATCCTTCCGCGTACAAGAACTGGCCGAGAAACTTTACAGCGAACTGCGTGCGCAGGGAATCGAAGTCCTGCTGGATGACCGTAAAGAACGTCCGGGCGTGATGTTTGCCGATATGGAACTGATCGGTATTCCACACACTATCGTGCTGGGCGACCGTAACCTCGACAACGACGATATCGAATACAAATACCGTCGTAACGGCGAGAAGCAATTAATTAAGACCGGTGACATCGTCGATTATCTGGTGAAACAGATTAAAGGCTGATGCCAGAAAGGGTCCTGAATTTCAGGACCCTTTTTTACATGGATTGTATAAAATGAATAAACCAAAGGCGTACTGTCGTCTGCTTCTCCCTTGCTTTCTTTTACTTTCGGCCTGTACCGTTGATATTAGTCAGCCAGACTCATCAGCCACAGCGGTAGATGCCGAGGCGAAAACATGGGCAGTCAAATTCCAGCATCAAAGCTCTTTTACCGAACAATCAATAACTGAAATAACTGAATCTGACCTCAAGCCCGGCGATTTGCTGTTCTCCTCAAGCCTTGGGGTAACCTCATTCGGTATCCGCGTCTTCAGCACTTCCTCGGTGAGTCACGTTGCCATCTATTTAGGTGATAATAACGTCGCAGAAGCGACAGGCGCTGGCGTCCAGATTGTTTCCCTGAAAAAAGCCATGAAGCATAGTGATAAGCTTTTCGTCTTACGAGCCCCGGATCTTACCCCGCAACAAGCCACAGATATCACCGCGTTCGCCAACAAAATCAAAGATAGCGGGTATAACTATCGCGGCATTGTCGAATTTATTCCGTTTATGGTGACCCGCCAGATGTGCTCACTGAATCCTTTTTCCGCAGATTTCCGCCAACAGTGCGTCAGCGGCCTGGCGAAAGCGCAGTTAAGCAGTGTTGGCGAGGGGGACAAAAAATCGTGGTTTTGTTCGGAATTTGTCACGGATGCATTTGCCAAAGCCGGGCATCCGCTTACGCTGGCGCAGTCAGGTTGGATTAGTCCTGCCGATCTGATGCATATGCGTGCTGGCGATGTCTCTGCGTTTAGGCCAGAAGCACAGTTACAGTATGTTGGGCATCTGAAACCAGGGATTTATATCAAAACGGGTCGCTTCGTTGGACTGACCCGGTGATAAAAGCCAGTCTCAGAGTGTTTATGCCGGATGTGGATTAAACGTTTGATCACTCCTAAGGAATGGGGGTGTTTTGTAGGCATGATAAGACGCGCCAGCGTCGCATCAGGCGTTGTGCACAGAATGCCGGATGCGGTGTGAACATCTTATTCGACCTACAAAATCGTGCTAATTCAAAACATTGCAATCTACTCTGTAGGCCTGATAAGCGTAGCGCATCAGGCAATTTTGCGTTTGTTTCTGCCACAAGCAGGTTTACTGCCCCAAACTACTGCAATCCTGGTTCGGGAAAAATTTACCAGCCGTATCGGGCGCTAATACCTTAGTCGGTGCCCCGATATCCGGATTAGCCTCAAGCGTAAAGTGACCTTCTACTGACAGCAGCACCGGTTTTTCACTGCTGCCGCGAGCAGCCAGATAGCCTCGTTCCAGCTCTGCGTTATTTGCCACCGCGAATCGTTTTCCGGTCGCACAATCAGTAAAAGTTGCTGCGTCAGCCATATAAAAATACATGCCACGCATGGTCATCGGTGTCATGGGCAAGCTGGATTTTGCCGGTTCCAGTGTGTAGTTGAACTGCGATTCAATCGGATTACCTTCACGATCGAGCATCTCCAGCGCATCACCTTTTGCCCGATAATATGACTTTTCGCCTTTAGTGTCGGTTAATACAAGTTTGTCTGCGGTTCTCGCCCATGTACCGTAGGAAGCAAAAGATGAAGGCTCTTCACGAGCGCCCAGATAGCGCTCATTCATTACCCAGGTTCCATCTTTTTCGAGAAACAAAGAGGTTTCGATCCCTTCACAATCAGCACACGGCAGCACACCACGCCAGCTTTGCGGCATCGGTTTCAGCTCGGCGGCCTGCGCTGGGGAAAGCATATCTACTTCGGCCCGATTATTACATCCCATTAGAGTAAAGAGACTGATTACAGTCATCGCTGCTACTATCGCTTTTCTCACCATCAATTCCTTCTTTTTATTCCCGACCGCTGCGCACTTTGCCACGCAACGCCTTCACGGTTGATTTTTGTGCTTTCGATACCAGCCTGCGCTCTTTCGATGCACGGGTAGGTCGCGTCGGTCGTCGGGATTTTTGTACCGTTGTTAATTCTTTAATCACTGCCACCAGTCGGGCCAGCGCCGCTTCGCGGTTCAGTTCCTGGCTGCGGTATTCCTGAGCCTTAATGACAATCACACCATCACTACTAATCAGGTGATGGCTGGCGGCGAGCAGGCGCTCTTTGTAATACTCTGGCAGGCTGGAGGCCCGAATGTCAAAACGCAGATGAATAGCCGTTGAGGTCTTATTGACATGCTGCCCGCCCGCCCCCTGAGCACGAATGGCGGTGATCTCAAGCTCGCCATCGGGGATAGCAACATGTCGGGAAATCACAATCATGACGGTTGTTGCCAGACAGTTAAGTTTACTTCCAGATTATTCTTATCATCCGATAACCAGATAATGCCGTCCTGAATCGTTGCCTGTAGTGTCATGGTGCGATCGGCAAAGGCACTCACTTTTGCCAGTTGCTCGTCGTCCAGATACCAGACGGAAAGATTGGCAAACTGCGCGCATTTGTTCTGATTTTGCTGCCACCAGATCTGCGCCGCCCGACTATTATAGGCAAACAGCGCCACTTCCGCGGCCTGGGTGCAGGCTTTCTTAATTCGCCGCTCGTCCGGCAGCCCCAGTTCAATCCACAAATCAATACCTAAATGATCATTACGCAGCCACGCTTCCGGCTCGTCATCGGCACACAAACCACGGGTAAATTGCAGACGTTCATCGGCATATTTCAGCCATGCCAGAAGGCGCAGCATCATGCGCTCCTGAGTTTCTGAAGGGTGGCGCGCCAGCGTCAGAGAGGCATCGAGAAACTGGTTGCGGTCAAGATCGGCCACATTAACCGTCGCTTTATAAATTGTCGCTTTAAGCGCCATAAGAAAACTCCTTTCGAATCAGGAGGCCATTGTAACGGAATACGTGCAGTTGCGGCGCTGATATTGCAGAAATGAGTGTGGTATAGTCACCTTGCGAAACAGGGTTTATCTTCGTAGGCTTAGACTTGCATCCACGGTTAAGTCAGAGTGCTGACAGGAGGGCATGTGGAAAAATATTGTGAGTTAATACGCAAGCGGTACGCGGAAATCGCCAGCGGAGACTTAGGATACGTTCCGGACGCGCTGGGCTGCGTTTTGAAAGTGCTGAATGAAATGGCTGCCGACGATGCCCTTTCAGAGGCTGTCAGGGAAAAAGCAGCATACGCTGCGGCAAACTTACTGGTGAGCGATTATGTCAATGAATGATACGTATCAACCTATCAATTGTGATGATTACGATAATCTTGAGCTCGCCTGCCAGCATCACCTGTTGCTGACGCTGGAGCTGAAAGATGGCGAAAAATTGCAGGGTAAAGCCAATGATTTAGTGTCCCGCAAAAATGTGGAATATCTGGTCGTCGATGTCGCTGGCGAAACCCGCGAGTTGCGCCTGGATAAAATTACCAGCTTTAGCCATCCGGAAATCGGTACGGTAGTGGTGAGTGAGTCCTGATTCACTTTTGCCGGATGCGACGCATAGCGCGTCTTATCCGGCTACGCTGAACTAACTATTTCTCTGCCAGAAAAAACTTACACCAGCCTCATCTTCAGAAAAGCCTTCACGTGTAACAAAAATTCCCGCTGCCGCAATCAACGTTTCGCCATAAAACAGCAGTGGCGTAGTATCACGCAGCCACGGCGGCACGCCCAGTTCCTGCCAGATTTTCTTTAACTTACGTCCACCGTTGCGCCCGACAATGTGCAGCAATCCCGACGCCTTAAAACGAACGCTAACCGCTTCGTCAGCACGCGGAGGACGAATATCTCCTCCCGCAGTAAACTGCACACTTCCCAGATCAGCCGGTAATTCCAGCGGCTGTTGCCACGCCAGCCACGGCACAATGGTTTCGCTTTGTCCGGCAACGGATTTAATCCACCACAGTTGCGACAGATAGCGACGGATTTCAAACGCGCCAAAGCGCAAACAGGGGGAAGCATCTTCCCGCGCCAGTGCAACTTCTTGCCAAATCCGTACCAGCGCATCGCGGGAAGGCATCGGCGCATTCAGCCCATCCAGCCAGCGGCGGATAATCGCCGCGCGGCGGACATCGCTCATCGCCATCATTGGCGCAATCTGTAGCGTTCCCTGCGACGTTTGGCAGTGCGCTAAATCATCCACCAGCAGTTCATCCAACAGGCTCTCTTGTTCAGCGCAAAGCGTGGCGCTGCGTGCCGTTGCTTCGGCAAAATGCGGCCAACGCTGCTGTAATAACGGCACCACGTGCAGGCGCAGGAAGTTACGATCGTAGCTATCGTCCTGATTACTTTCGTCTTCAATCCAGCGTAAGCCATGTTTATGTGCCCACTGCTCCAGCTCTCCACGTGTGCGAGTGAGCAACGGGCGGATAAGCCGGGTTCCGGCAAAATCAGATACTTCTCCCATAGCGGAAAGCCCGGCAGGGCCACTGCCACGTTTTAACGCCAGCAAAAAGGTTTCACATTGATCGTTAAGATGTTGTGCAGTGACCAGAACTTCTCCGGGTAACAGCGTTCGGGCAAATGCCTGATAACGCGCCTGCCGTGCCTGGGCCTCAATGCCTAACCCCTCTTGCGCAAGCTGCACGCGCTCAACCAGCAGCGGCACCTGCCACTGCTGGCAGATATTTTCACAATGCACGACCCAGGCATCAGCATTAGCACTTAAACCGTGATGCACATGGATAGCGCGTAACGTGACGTCCGGATTTTCAGCCCGCCACTGCACCAGTTGATGCAGTAAAACGGTGGAGTCCAGTCCGCCACTAAAGGCCACCAGAATCTGGCGTGAGGCGAGAAGTTGAGTATTCAGCGTGAGTGTCATGATAGTGCGAATCTACAATAGAGATGCCCGGCACGTTACCGGGCAAATGCGGCGATGACAAGCCTTACTGCTCATACAGTTCCAGTGGCAGCCCGTCAGGATCGTTAAAGAACGTAAAGCGTTTTTGCGTATACGGGTCGACACGTATCGCTTCACATTTCACATTATGGCTCTCAAGGTGCGCCACTGCCGTATCAATATCATCAACGCTAAATGCCAGATGGCGCAGGCCGCAGGCTTCCGGTCGGCTGGGGCGCTCCGGTGGGAATGGAAATGAGAAAAGCTCAATCACGTACTGCCCGTTAAGCGCCAAATCCCCTTTCCACGAATCACGCGCTTCGCGATAAACTTCGCTTTGCAGCGTGAAGCCGAGAATATCGCAGTAGAAGGCTTTGCTCACCGCATAATCCGTCGCAATAATCGCAATATGGTGAACCTGTTTTAAACCCAACATAGAATCTCCTGCATTGATATGATACGCACGTGCATCGCTATATATTGATAATACGCACAAATTACAGGAAAGATGAATCAGACATTTATACTCGTCATACTTTAAGTTGCATGTGCTGCGTCTGCGTTCGCTCACACCAGTCACTTACTTATGTAAGCTCCTGGTGATTCACTCGCTTGTCGCCTTCCTGCAACTCGAATTATTTAGAGTATACTCTGATTTTAAAACAACATCTCAAACGCCTGTAATAGCGGTTGAGATGCGGTTTGGTGAAGCGCTTTGCGGGAGATTACTCTGCGCTATTCTTGCTAACACTCTCGGCAATGCGGCGCAAATATTCGTTATTCTTAAACGCTATCATAATTAATTCGAAAGTCATACGACAGCTTATAAGGCCAATGACGGTATAAGCTACCCCTAAGATAATGTTTCCGCTAAATATGGAGAAGACACCGCCTATCAGTGTCAGCACCATAGCCAGCCAGTAAAAAAACACCAGAACACGCGGCATAAGAAGATGATCAAATCCTAAAATTGCTTTCATATTTTATCCTTAAAAATTCTATGAGATTGATAAAGTTATATTATTTTTGACCACTGTGTATATTTGTATATGCCTCCGAAATCGGAGTTATCAACATGAGTTCAAGAATTTTATGGCAGGGGAAAACGAAAGAAAGATTATCTAAATGTATTTATAATATGACTAAATAAACTACATAGAAAAAAAGGCCACCGAAGTGACCCTTTTCAGAAAATTTGCTGATTACGCGTAACCGTAGCTCATCAGTCGCTGATAACGACGATTTTTTAAATCTTCAGTGCTTAACACGTCGAGATCGGCCAGATCCGCCAGCAGTTGCGCTTTCAGAGACGCAGCCATCGCTTCCGGGTTACGGTGAGCGCCGCCCAGCGGTTCCGGGATGATGGAGTCAATCAGTTTCAGTTCTTTCAGACGCGGAGCGATGATGCCCATCGCTTCAGCCGCCAGCGGGGCCTTGTCTGCGCTCTTCCAGAGGATAGAGGCACAACCTTCCGGCGAGATAACGGAATAGGTGCTGTATTGCAGCATATTCACTTTATCGCCCACGCCAATGGCCAGCGCACCGCCAGAACCACCTTCACCGATAACCGTACAAACGACCGGTACGCCGAGGCGAGACATTTCACGCAGGTTACGCGCGATGGCTTCAGACTGACCACGTTCTTCTGCGCCCACACCCGGATAAGCCCCAGGGGTGTCGATAAAGGTGATGATTGGCATCTTAAAGCGTTCAGCCATTTGCATCAGACGCAGTGCTTTGCGGTAACCTTCTGGCGCTGGCATACCAAAGTTACGACGAATTTTCTCTTTGGTTTCACGGCCTTTCTGATGACCAATAATCATCACCGGACGACCGTCAAGACGGGCGATACCACCGACGATAGCTTTGTCATCTGCATACGCGCGGTCGCCTGCCAGTTCGTCAAATTCATCAAATGCCAGGCGAACGTAATCCAGGGTATAAGGGCGCTGTGGATGGCGTGCCAGTTGGGCAATCTGCCATGCACCGAGATCGGCGAAGATTTTACGCGTCAGTTCTACGCTTTTTTCACGCAGACGATGCACTTCTTCATCGATGTTAATATCCAGTTTCTCATCCTGGCGGCTAACCGCAGTCAGAGAATCGATTTTCGCTTCCAGCTCTGCAATCGGCTGTTCAAAATCAAGGAAATTCAGACTCATAGTATTCCTGTATTAGTCAAACTCCAGTTCCACCTGCTCCGAACCAATGAGGCCACGGAGATCGTTTAACAAACGATCGCTCGGAGAGACACGCCACGTCGCGCCAAAACGCAACCGTGCACGTGCATCCGCCCTCTGATAGTAGAGATGTACTGGAATTGTCCCAGAGCGGTGGGGTTCCAGAGACTGACGGAGTCGGTTTAAAAGCTGGTCATCAATTTGCCTGTCCGTCAGCGAGATAGCAAGCCCGCGAGCATATTTTTCCCGGGCTTCGTCAATATCCATCACTTCGCGAGCGGTCATTTTAAGCCCACCGCTGAAGTCATCAAAGCTGACCTGTCCGCTGACGATAAGTATGCGGTCTTTTTCCAGCAATTGCTGGTATTTATCCAGGGCGTCAGTAAATAACATCACTTCCAGCCGCCCGGAACGGTCATCCAGCGTGCAGATACCGATACGATTGCCGCGCTTGGTGACCATAACCCGCGCGGCAACAACGAGCCCCGCAGCCGTGGTGACTTTACCACGTTCTGTCGGGTGCATGTCTTTCAGCCTTACGCCTCCGACATAACGCTCAATCTCTTTTAAATACTGGTTGATCGGGTGACCCGTCAGGTACAGACCCAACGTTTCGCGCTCCCCATCTAACACCACCTGCTCCGGCCACGGCTGGCAGCTAGCGTAGGATTGTTCAATTTGTTCCGGCTCTTCTGCCAGCACGCCGAACATATCGGCCTGGCCGATGGCTTCCGCTTTCGCGTGTTGATCTGCCGCTTTTAACGCATCGCCCAGCGAGTTCATTAACGCCGCGCGGTGTGGCCCCAGGCGGTCAAATGCCCCTGACATGATCAGTTTTTCCAGCACCCGCCGGTTCAGTTTTTTGGTGTCGGTACGGGCGCAAAGATCAAACAGTTCGCGGAAGTAGCCACCTTTATTACGGGCTTCGATGATGGCCTCAATTGGCCCTTCACCCACCCCTTTGATAGCGCCAATACCATACACGATTTCCCCGTCATCGTTGACGTGGAAATGGTAAAGACCGGAGTTTATATCTGGCGGCAGGATTTTAAGGCCCATCCGCCAGCACTCATCCACCAGGCCAACCACTTTCTCGGTATTGTCCATATCGGCAGTCATTACCGCCGCCATAAACTCTGCCGGATAGTGCGCTTTCAGCCATAACGTTTGATAAGACACCAAAGCATAGGCCGCAGAGTGCGATTTGTTAAATCCGTAACCCGCAAATTTCTCTACCAGGTCGAAGATTTTCATCGCCAGTTCGGCATTGATGCCGTTCTTTTCTGCACCTTCGGCAAAAACAGAACGCTGCTTGGCCATCTCTTCCGGCTTTTTCTTACCCATCGCACGACGCAGCATATCCGCGCCGCCGAGGGTATAGCCAGAAAGTACCTGGGCAATCTGCATTACCTGTTCCTGATACAGGATAATACCGTAAGTTGGCTCCAGAACCGGTTTCAGGCTTTCATGCTGCCACTGCACGTCTGGGTAGGAGATCTCCTCGCGACCATGTTTACGGTCGATAAAGTTATCCACCATCCCTGATTGCAACGGACCTGGGCGGAACAGCGCCACCAGTGCGATCATATCTTCGAAGCAGTCAGGTTGTAGACGCTTGATCAAATCTTTCATGCCGCGCGATTCAAGCTGGAATACCGCTGTGGTTTCCGAGCGTTGCAGCATGTCGAAACTTTTCTTGTCATCCAGCGGGATCGCGGCGATATCCAGCGGCGGCTCGCCATTTTTCGCCCGCCGCTTGTTGATCATCTCCAGCGCCCAGTTGATGATGGTGAGAGTACGCAGGCCGAGGAAGTCGAACTTCACCAGTCCGGCGTATTCAACGTCGCTTTTATCAAACTGAGTGACCGGATGTTTGCCTTCTTCATCGCAATAAAGCGGCGCAAAATCGGTAATTTTGGTCGGCGCGATAACCACCCCACCGGCGTGTTTACCCGCGTTACGGGTAACCCCTTCCAGTTTACGCGCCATGTCGATCAGCGCCTTAACTTCTTCATCCGCTTCGTAAATTTCTGGCAACTGCGGCTCGGCTTCAAACGCTTTCGCCAGCGTCATCCCCGGATCTGGCGGGATCAGTTTCGAGATACGATCGACAAAGCCATACGGATGCCCCAGCACGCGACCTACGTCGCGGATCACCGCTTTTGCCGCCATCGTACCGAAGGTGATGATCTGCGATACCGCATCGCGACCGTACATGTCCGCCACATGTTCGATAACCTGGTCGCGTTTCTCCATACAGAAGTCAACGTCGAAGTCAGGCATGGAGACACGTTCCGGGTTAAGGAAACGTTCGAACAGCAGGTCGAATTCTAGCGGATCGAGGTCAGTGATTTTCAGCGCGTAGGCCACCAGTGACCCCGCACCGGAACCACGGCCAGGCCCTACCGGTACACCGTTATCCTTCGACCACTGGATAAATTCCATAACGATGAGGAAGTAGCCAGGGAAGCCCATCTGGTTGATAACCTGGAGTTCAGTATCCAGACGCTCGTCATATTCCGGGCGGCGCTTAAGACGTTCTTCTTCGTCAGGGAATAAAAATGCCAGACGCTCTTCCAGACCTTCTTTTGCTCGCTTAACCAGATAATCTTCGGTGCTCATGTCCCCGGTCGGGAACTGCGGCAGGAAGTATTCACCAAGACGCACGGTCACGTTACAACGTTTGGCAATCTCCACGGTGTTAGCAAGAGCTTCCGGGATGTCGGCAAACAGCTCGCACATCTCCTCTTCGCTACGCATATATTGCTGCGGCGAATAGTTACGCGGACGTTTGGGATCGTCGAGGGTAAAGCCGTCGTGGATCGCGACGCGGATTTCGTGCGCGTCGAAATCACTGCTGTCAATAAAGCGCACGTCGTTGGTTGCCACAACAGGCAAACCGCGCCTTTCCGCCAGTTCCACCGCCGCGTGCAAATAGCTTTCTTCATCCGGCCTGCCGGTGCGAATCAATTCGAGAAAATAGCGATCCGGGAAGTGCTCTTCATAAAACGCGACACACTCATCTACCAGTGCGCTGTTACCACGCAAAAGGCTGCGCCCGACGTCGCCCATGCGTCCGCCGGAGAGGAGGATCAACCCTGCGTTTAATTCGATAAGCCAGTCGCGATCGATGATCGGCCCGGCGGCACCATACCCGCGCTGATACGCTTTTGAGATCAGCAACGTCAGATTCTGATAGCCGGTATTGTTCGCCGCCAGCACCGTCAGGTGGGTTAACTCATCACCCAGCAGGTCGCACTGGACATTAAAATCCGCCCCGACGATAGGCTTAATCCCTGCGCCATGTCCCGCTCCGTAGAACTTCACCAGACCGCAAAGGTTGGTGAAATCAGTGATCGCCAGTGCCGGCATCCCCAACGCCGCCGCCTTTTTTACCAGCGGCGCGGTTTTTGCCAGACCATCGATCATCGAGTAGTCGCTGTGCACCCGTAGGTGAACGAAACGTGGTTCAGACATCTTCAGATTCCGGTTTACTTAATCTCGACACAAGAATCAGGACGCAAGTCCCAGTGCGCGTTTGACAGGGCCAAAGCTGCGCCGATGGTGTTCGGTCGCACCGTGTTCAGCCAGTTTTTCCAGATGAAAAGCCGTTGGATACCCTTTGTGTTGGGCAAATCCATATTGTGGGTAAATGATGTCCAGCTCCGCCATTTCAGCATCGCGTGTCACTTTCGCCAGGATAGACGCCGCACTGATTTCCGGCACGCGACTGTCGCCTTTAACAACCGCCATCGATGGCATCGGTAATTTCGGGCAGCGGTTACCATCAATCAACACATATTCCGGCGCAATATGCAGCCCCGCTACGGCACGCTGCATCGCCAGCATGGTTGCGTGTAAAATATTCAGTTCGTCGATTTCATGAGGTTCCGCGCGACCCAGACTCCAGCTTAACGCCTTCTCTTTGATCTCTTCACAGAGCGCCAGACGGCGTTTTTCACTCAGCTTTTTGGAATCATTCAACCCGACAATCGGGCGCGCCGGATCGAGGATCACGGCAGCGGTAACGACCGCACCGACCAACGGCCCGCGCCCAACTTCATCCACACCTGCAACAAGCTGCGTATGCGGATAAACAAATTCGATCATTGTGCTAACTCCAGAACGGCCTGCGCCGCCTGCTCATCGGCATTGCAGCGGATCTGCTGATGCAGCTCGCGGAAAGTGTCGTGCATCGCATGGCTGGTTTTACCATTCGCCAACAGCGGTAACAGCGCCGCAGCCAGTTTTTGCGGCTCACACTCTTCCTGCAATAACTCTTTGACTAACTCTCTGCCCGCCAGCAAATTTGGCAGTGAGACATAATCAGTTTTCACCAGCCGTTTCGCCAGCCAGAAGGTGAAAGGCTTCATACGATAGCCCACCACCATCGGGCATTTCGCCAGCATACACTCCAGTGCTGCCGTGCCCGACGCCAGTAGCGCCGCATCGCTGGCGACCATCGCCTCACGGCCCATCCCATCCAGCAAATGAACCGACAGGTCTGGCGCGACTTCAGCTTTGATGCGTTCAAACTGCTCGCGGCGTTTGGCATTCACCAGCGGCACCACAATCTCAAGATCCGGATATGTCTGGCGCAAAAGCTGGGCCGTTTTCAGGAAATCGGCACTAAGCATTTCGACTTCCGCGCCACGGCTCCCCGGCAGCAACGCCAGGCAGTGGGCATCGTGAGGGATCCCCAACACATCTCGTGCGGCATTTTTATCTGGATCTAACGGCATGGCATCAGCCATTGTGTGGCCGATAAAACGGCACGGCACGTTGTATTTGTCGTAAAACGCTTTTTCGAAAGGCAGAAATGCGAGGACTAAATCAGTGGCTCTGCCTATTTTGAAAACGCGTTTCTGTCGCCACGCCCACACGGACGGACTGACATAATGAATGGTTTTGATACCCTGCTTTTTGAGGTTACCTTCGAGGGTAATATTGAAGTCAGGCGCATCAATGCCAACAAAAACATCTGGCTTCAGTTCGCCAAAACGCTTTGTCAGATCGGCACGAATATGCAGTAAGCGACGCAGACGACCAAGCACTTCAACAATGCCCATCACCGCCAGTTCTTCCATTTCGTACCAGGCTTCGCAGCCTTCAGCCTGCATCCGTGGCCCGGCAACACCGACAAAGCGGGCGTTGGGCACACGTTCTTTCAGAGCGCGGATTAAACCGGCCCCCAGGATATCGCCGGAGGTTTCTCCGGCGACCAGGGCAATCGTTAATGGACGCTGTTCAGCCATTAACGAATCAGACCGCGCGTTGAGCGAGCAAAGAAATCGGCAAAGGCTTTCACTTCCGGATGCGTTTCCGCCAGTTCAGCAATTTCCGGTTTCACTTCATCAAGCGTTTTACCGCTGCGATAAATCAGCTTGTACGCATTGCGGATAGCGGTAATCGCCTCACGGCTGAATCCGCGGCGCTTCAGCCCTTCGATATTGACACCGAACGGCGTTGCGTGGTTACCCTGCGCAATGACATAAGGAGGGACGTCCTGTGCCACACCGGAGCAACCGCCAACCATCACATGCGCACCAATGATGCAGAACTGATGGACTGCGGTCATGCCGCCGATGATCGCAAAGTCGTCTACCGATACGTGCCCCGCCAGCGTTGCGTTGTTGGCGAGAATGCAGCGGTTACCTACCGTACAATCGTGCGCAATGTGCGCATTGATCATCAGTAAGTTGTCGCTGCCCACCTTCGTCAATCCACCGCCCTGGACTGTGCCACGATGAATGGTGACGCTTTCGCGAATGCGGTTACGATCGCCAATCTCCACACGGGTCGGTTCGCCAGCATATTTCAGATCCTGGTTAACTTCACCGATGGAGGCGAACTGATAAATCTCATTGTCGCGGCCAATTTTAGTATGACCATTCACGACAACGTGAGATTTCAGTACGGTATTCTCACCAATTTCGACATGGGGTCCAACGATACAAAAAGGACCAATGTGAGCGTTGGCACCAATCGACGCGCCCTCTTCCACAATGGCGGTTGGATGCACAAAGGCGGATTTATCAATCACGTATCAGGCCTCCCGGCTACGAGCACACATCATCGTTGCTTCGCAAACTACCTTACCGTCGACCAGAGCAACCCCTTTAAAACGGGTCAGGCCACGGCGCGTTTTTTCGAAAGTGACTTCCATGATCATTTGATCGCCTGGTACAACCGGGCGCTTGAAGCGCGCTTCATCAATACCGGCGAAGTAGTAAAGTTCACCCGGTTCCAGTTTTCCTACGCTTTTAAACGCCAGAATACCTGTTGCCTGTGCCATAGCTTCCAGAATCAGCACTCCCGGGAAAATCGGTTTTCCAGGGAAATGGCCCTGGAAGAATGGCTCATTGACAGAGACATTTTTAACTGCGCGCAGAAAACGACCTTCTTCAAAATCCAGCACGCGATCCACCAGTAAGAATGGGAAACGGTGCGGTAGAAGTTCTAAAATCTCTTCAATCTGCAGAGTATGAGTGTTAGTAGTCAAGATACTCTTCCTGTCAAAATATAAGAAACGATAATAATAACACGGCCTGCCGCAATCGTAAGAATGAGACAGGCCGTAAAGTTTGGCGAACAATAGATGGAACGTTAGTCTTGCTGATTAACCTTGCGCTCAAGCGATTTCAGACGCTTGCTCATATCATCAATGTTCATCACCAGTGCAGCGGTTTTGCGCCAGACTTTGTTGGGTTGCAGCGGAATGCCTGAGGAATAGACGCCAGGTTCAGTAATAGGACGCATCACCATACCCATGCCCGTAACCGTCACTTTATCGCATATTTCCATATGCCCGTTGATTACGCTGGCACCGCCGATCATGCAGTAACGACCAATTTTCAGGCTGCCCGCCATAATGACGCCACCGGCAACCGCCGTATTGTCGCCAATCACGACGTTATGTGCAATCTGACACTGATTATCAATGATCACGCCATTGCCGATCACCGTGTCATCCAGCGCGCCGCGATCGATGGTAGTACAGGCACCAATCTCCACGCGATCGCCAATAATCACGCGACCAATCTGTGGGATCTTCACCCAGTTACCACGATCGTTGGCATAGCCAAAGCCGTCTGCACCGATCACAGTTCCGGATTGGATCAGGCAATTCTGACCGATCTGGATCTCATGGTAAATGGTTACGTTCGCCCAAAGGCGCGAACCTGCGCCGATTTTGCTGTTTTTACCAACGAAGCAACCGGCACCGATAATCACGTTATCACCCAGCTCAACGCCGGACTCAATGACCGCGTTAGCGCCAATTGAGACGTTGTTACCCAGCTTCGCCGTTGCATCAATCACCGCACTTGGTGCAATGTTCTGCGCGGGCTGCGGCGTGGTATCTAAAATTTGCGCCATGCGCGCGTAAGTCAGGTAGGGATTCTTCACTACCAGTGCGGCACTTTTCGCGAAAGGAAGATCGTCCTGGGTCATCACAACCGCGGACGCCTGGCACAAGCCTAAATGTTCACGGTATTTAGGATTAACCATGAACGTAATATGACCTGTTTGTGCAGATTGCATGGACGCAACGCCGGTGATGACGATATCGCCATCACCGTGTAGTTCTGCATCCAACTGCTGCGCTAAATCAGCCAGTCGAATTGAAGGCATTACTTATTTAACCTGTTTCAGTACGTCGGCAGTGATGTCTTTTACATCGCTGCTGTTGTAAGCAACGGCGTTTGCATCAACAACCAGATCGATGCTCTGGCTGCTGGCAACGGATTTCACAGCAGTCTGGATACGAGTAACCAGTTTGCCGCGTTCTTCGTTGGAACGACGTGCGCGATCTTGTTCAAAAGCCTGCGCTTTCTGAGCAAAAGTCTGGCGCTGAGCCATCACGTCTTTTTCCAGCTTAGTACGATCGCTACCGGCTTTCATGGACTGCAGCTTTTTCATTTTAGCCTGCAGATCGGTTTCCATACGCTGCAGTTCGCTGGCACGGCCTTTGAACTCATTTTCCAGCGTGTTAGAAACACCGGTTTTCTGTGCTACCTGCTGGAACAGGCTACCCATATTGACGATTGCAATTTTGTCAGCCGCCTGAGCAGAAGTTGCCAGTGCTAAACCGAGACCTGCAGCTAATAACCACTTTTTCACAATAAACTCCTTACCATCCCATTTGCACCGGAAGGTGCAGTTCTTTGCGTGGCCCGGCGATCTTATAAAGATCGCCAAAAGTCATCGCTACACTACCACTACATTCCTTTGTGGAGAACACTTACCAGGTTTTACCAATGTTAAACTGGAACTGTTCTGCTTTGTCTCCATCGTACTTTTTGAACGGCTGGGCGTAGGAGAACACCAACGGCCCCAATGGGGACATCCATTGTAATGCGATACCCGCAGACATACGGATATTGCTTGGATCACTATAGTCCGGATATCCAGAATATTGGCTGGAATCCCAGTTTGTATCCCAAACAGTACCCATATCCCAGAAGAAGGAAGTGCGGACTGAGTTAGCATACTTGTCGCTAATGAACGGTGTCGGGGTGATGAGTTCGAGGCTGGCAACCGCCATGGCGTTACCGCCTACAGCATCATCCGATTTACACAGATCTTTTGCGCCGTCCTGAGTCGCACATTCGTAGTCGTAGTCCGGATCATAATTACTGGCCTGATGCGGGAAGTAAACCGCTTTCGGACCAATGGTGTTGGACTGGAAGCCACGCACGGTGCTGGAACCACCGGCATAGAAGTTTTCATAGAACGGCATCTCTTTGCCGCCTAAGCCATCACCGTAACCCCAACGAGTACGGCCCAGCACAACCCATTTGTGATCGTCGTCGATCGGCACATAGGTCGCCGTGTCTAACGTCACTTTGTAGTATTCGTTATCCGATCCCGGAATGGTCACTTTACCCGTCAGGTTGACACGCGAACCATCCGTCGGGAAGTAACCACGGTCGAGCTTGTTATAGGTCCAGCCATAGTTGAACGTGAAGTCGTCCGTTTTGAAGCTGTTATCTTGATCAGAGGTGCTCGGATGTTCACCCATAGAGTAGAGATAACGCCACATCGCGACCTGCGGCTGCATGTTAGACAAGGAGTTATGTACATAACCCAGACCTGCACGCAGCGAGTTGTATTCGTTAACCGGGAAGCCTAACGTCACGTCTGTACCATAACTCTTGTTGGTATAGTCGGACAGGTCGGCGTCATCTGCCTGGAAGTCATTATAGAAGACACGACCACCAAGGCTTACGCCATCTACAGTGAAGTATGGGTTGGTAACGGACAGTTCAGCATAGGTCTGGTAATCGTTTTTAGTACCGTTAATACCAACAGCATAACCCGTACCTAACCAGTTATCCTGCTGTACGCCCGCCTGGAAGCTCACGCCACTTTCTGTACCGTAACCAATACCGAAGTTGAAGCTACCGGTGTTACGTTCTTTGACCTTGTAAACCACATCAACCTGGTCCGGACTACCCGGAACACGTTGGGTATCGGTATCAACCGTTTCAAAGAAGCCCAGACGATTCAGACGTTCTTTACCCTGATCAACCAGATCGCTGCCTAACCAGGCACCTTCCATCTGGCGCATTTCACGGCGCAGGACGGCATCTTTCGATGTGTCGTTACCTTCAAAACGGATCTTACGCACGTAGAAACGGTTACCCGCATCGACATTCACACGTAATTTAACGGTTTTGTCAGCATCGTTAATTTCAGGCATCGACTGTACGCGCGGATAGGCATAACCATAGCGACCGAGAAGCTTTTTAATATCATCTTCCATTTTGGTCACTTTGGTGCCGTTATACAGCTCACCCGGCTCGATTTTCGTCAGTTGCTCAATTTCAGCGGAGTGGCCGGCAAGATTGCCGCTCACTTCAACACCAGAGAGCTTATACTGATCGCCTTCGGTGATGTTCACCGTGACGTAGATACCTTTCTTATCCGGCGTCAGACTGACCTGAGTCGAGTCAATGTTGAAACGGGCATAACCGCGATCCAGATAGTAACTGCGCAGGGTTTCAAGATCGCCCGCCAGTTTCTGTTTCTGGTATTTACGATCACCTACCACGTTCCACCACGGCACTTCGTCACGCAGTTGGAAATGAGAGATCAGTTCGTCGGTGGTGAAAGCATGGTTACCAACAATGTTGATTTGCTGGATTTCTGCTGACACACCTTCCTGGA
This sequence comes from Escherichia sp. KTE159, assembly GCF_000408805.1. Classification (NCBI taxonomy): domain Bacteria; kingdom Pseudomonadati; phylum Pseudomonadota; class Gammaproteobacteria; order Enterobacterales; family Enterobacteriaceae; genus Escherichia; species Escherichia sp. KTE159. The sequence goes on along the minus strand of NZ_KE137295.1, from coordinate 637,578 downwards.
ACACCAGTTTAAGGTCAACACGGTTACGCGGCAGTGGTGTCACGACAGCTTTTACGCTGGCGCTGTATTTACCGACGCTGTAGTAGAAGTCTTCCAGACCTTTTTCGATATCAGCAATGGTGGTGCGATCAAGAGATTCGCCCACACGCACGCCAGAAGCCTCGAGGTTTTGCTTCAGCATGTCATCTTTCACCGATTTGTTACCGGAGAAAGTGATGCTGGCAATGGTCGGACGTTCTTTTACCTGAACCAGAAGGGTATCACCATCACGAAGGACGCGAACATCCTCAAAGTTGCCGGTAGCAAACAGAGCGCGAATGGTATTACTGATATCTTCATCATTAACCGTGTCGCCTGTGCGCACCGGCATACTGAGGAGGGCCGCACCAACGGCGACACGCTGAAGGCCTTCGAAATGAATGTCTTTCACTACGAACCCTTCAGCACCGTATACGGTGGCGCTGCTAAACAGCAGCGACGCTATGAGCAACTTTTTCATCGCCATCGTTATTATGCGTTCTTCCTAACTAACTCTCATAACCGAGAGAAATCATTGAAAAGTGCAAGCCCCATTAACAACACCAGCAGAATCGAGCCAATGCGATAACAAAAGTCTTGAACCCGCTCGGATACCGGTCCGCCCTTGATCTTTTCGATCGCAAGGAACAGCAGATGCCCCCCGTCAAGTACGGGCAACGGAAACAGGTTAATTATCCCTAAGTTCACGCTAATAAGCGCAAGAAACGGCAGATAATAAACAACCCCGAGTTCCGCTGTCATCCCAGCCCCCTTGGCGATAGAGATCGGCCCACTGAGGTTGTTCAGTTTCACATCACCGGTGATCAATTTTCCCAGCATACTGACCGTCAGCTTCATCAACTGCCACGTTTTGTCCGTGGCTTCGACGATGGCGTTGAACGGCCCATACTGGCGTACAACTTTATACTCATCTGGCAAAGGAATGACTTTCGGCTCAATACCGACAAAGCCAATCGCCTTGCCATTACCCGGTTTGCTCTCCGGGACTAATGTTAAAGACAAGGGACTCCCCTGCCTTTCAATTTCCAACGCTAAGGCTTTACCCGGGTTATCCCGGACAAGCATCACAAACGCCACCCATTGCGTTAATGGCTGACCATCGACTTTAACGATCCTGTCGCCTGCTTGCAAACCCGCCTTGCTTGCCGCTGAGTTTGGCTGCACATTTTCCAGTACAGGTTCAATTTGCGGCCCACGGGGACGAATCCCCAAAGAAGATACAGGATCTTCTTTATCAGGCTCAAACGCCCAGTGACGTAAATCGAGCCTTACATCGCGTCGCTGGTCGCTGCCGAATGGTGCTACGGTAACGGTGGTACTTTCATCGCCAATTTTATCGACCAACTGCAAACGCACAGCATCCCAATCAGGCGTTTCGATACCATCAACGGCTTTTAGTTCCGTACCTGGTGCAATTTGTGCTTGCGCAGCTATCGAGTTGGGCAATATTTCGCCAACCACCGGACGAACACCAGGCACGCCAATGATAAAAACCAGCCAGTAGGCAAAGATAGCAAAAATGAAGTTTGCAACCGGACCTGCGGCTATAATCGCCGCACGTTGGCCGACAGATTTATTATTGAAGGCCTGGTGGCGGAGTTCCGGAACAACCGGTTCTGCGCGCTCATCCAGCATTTTGACATAACCGCCCAACGGGATCAGGGCGATGACATATTCAGTGCCTGACTTATCAGTCCGGCGCCAGAGCGCCTTACCAAAGCCTATCGAGAATCGCTCAACGCGGACACCACAACGCCGGGCAACCCAGAAATGACCAAATTCATGCACGGTGATAAGCACACCCAGTGCAACGATGAACGAAGCCAAATCCCAGAGAAAACTCAGCATAATACCTTCCGTCAAAGCGTCCTGAATACCAGCAACAACAGACAAGCAAAGACCGGCACCGCAGCCGTCAGGCTATCAATACGATCCAAAATACCGCCGTGTCCTGGAATTAAATGACCGCTGTCCTTAATTCCTGCTTCACGCTTAAACATGCTCTCGGTCAAGTCGCCTAACACTGAGGCTAACGCCGCGACAATAGAGCAAATGAGTAAGGTGATAGGTGCAACGTTCAAATTCGCCCACATGCCGTAACCCCATGAGATTACCGCTGCGGTCGCGAGTCCGCCAATAAAGCCCTGCCAGGTCTTGCCTGGAGAAACCTTCGGTGCCAACTTATGTTTGCCAAACAATTTGCCAAACATATATGCGCCAGAGTCAGCTCCCCAGACCAGGATCATGACATAGAGCAGCCATATCGCGCCACTGTAATGATTCTCGTCATAGTGCCATGTCCGTAACGCCAGCATGCCCCAAAAGAAGGGAACAATGGTTAATACACCAAAGATAATGCGCAATGTTTTGGAGTTTCGCCAAATTGCCGCAGAACCGGGGTAGAATAACACCAATAACAACGCAGCAACCCACCAGCCAAGCGAAGCCCAAAGCGAGACTTCAACCAGCGGTTGATGGATATTTCGGTGATATTCTGGCAACAGAAAAAGCATCAGCGCCAGCAATAACCCGCACAGCACCGCCAGCCATACCCGCTGCGAGCGAGTGGTAAAACCGCTAAGCTGTCCCCATTCCCACGCTGCCAGCATACAGACCACCAGCGTAACAATAGCGAACCCCACCGGCGGCAACAGAAACAGTGCCGCGATGACTACGGGTATTAAAACAAAAGCAGATATCAGGCGATACTTCAGCAAAAGCGACCCCCATCAGGCTGTTTCATCACCAGGCTCGGTGCCGCCGAAACGACGCTCTCGATTAGCAAAGGCATTTAACGCCCCTTCAAAGTCTTGTTCATCGAAATCGGGCCAGAGAACATCTGTAAAGTAAAGTTCGGCATAGGCAATTTGCCAAAGCAAAAAGTTACTAATGCGATGCTCTCCCCCAGTCCTAATTACTAAATCTACAGGGGCCAGTTCATGCATACAGACATGCTGGTTTAGCATCTCTTCATCTATCTGATCCGGTTGCAGATTTCCTTGCTGCACCTTTTCAGCCAGTTGCCTGACGCCCTGGACTATATCCCAACGTCCACCGTAGTTCGCCGCAATATTCAACGTCAGACCGGTATTCCCGGCAGTTAACGCTTCAGATTTACGAATACGTTCTTGCAAACGCGAGTTAAAGCGACTGGTATCGCCAATAATACGCAGACGCACGTTATGCCGATGCAGGCTTTTTACTTCGCTATCAAGCGCCCACACAAACAGTTCCATTAACGCACTGACTTCCTGCGCTGGTCGGTTCCAGTTTTCACTACTAAAGGCATACAGCGTTAACGCCTCAATACCGTTGTTGGCCGCAAAAGAGACCGCCCGACGGACCGATTTAGCCCCGGCTTTATGCCCGAAGGCACGAATTTTCCCTTGCTTTTTTGCCCAGCGCCCGTTGCCATCCATAATGATCGCGACATGGCGACAGCCATGAACTGGCAATTTTTCGCTAAGTGGTTGAGTAGCAGACAACATCACGCGTTTCTTATTCCCTGAAAGGGTTTACGGTACTCAGGAATACTGAAGCCTATACAAAAAAAAGCCGTGTCAAACCACGGCATACCTGACCTTAGAAAGCCAACTACTTACGATCAGATGGCGCAGACTATATCACTGAAGCCCTACGCTAACAAATAGCACGACTCTCTGTAGCCGGATTATCCTCAGCTTGCGAGACGCATCACCTCTTTTCTGGCGACCTCGCGCGCATTGACATCAACAGACAACACATCGTCCACGCATTGTGGTTCGCGCATATCCATTTTTTCCAGCACGGATAAATTCAACGCGGCGATATCCGTAAAACGAATCCGTTGCGCAAGGAAGGCTGCAACACTAATTTCGTTTGCGGCGTTCAATGCCGTCGTCGCAGCCTGGCCTTGTTCAAACGCATCCATCGCCAGTTTCAGACATGGATAACGTTCATAATCCGGTGCGGAAAATGTCAACGCACTCAGTTTGCAAAAATCGAGCGGCTTCACGCCAGAGTTCACGCGATTCGGCCATGCCATGGTGTGGGCAATTGGCGTTCGCATGTCGGGTTCACCCAACTGCGCCAGAACACTGCCGTCCTGATAACGCACCATTGAGTGAATCACTGACTGCGGATGAATCAGCACTTCCATCTGGCTGGCGCTGGCGTTAAACAACCAGCGCGCTTCAATGTATTCCAGACCTTTGTTCATCATGGTGGCCGAATCGACGGAAATTTTACGTCCCATCGACCAGTTCGGATGACGACAAGCTTGATCTGGCGTCATTGTTGCCAAATCACGCAATGGCGTCTCACGGAAAGGGCCACCAGACCCGGTAAGTAAAATGGACACCACGCCATTTTGCTCAAGGTCAGCGTATCCCAGATTGTGCTGAATAGGTTGCGGTAAACTCTGAAAAATGGCGTTGTGTTCGCTATCGACGGGTAATAACTGCGCTTTGCTCTGCTTTACGGCGTCCATGAACAGACGTCCACAGGTGACCAGTGATTCTTTGTTTGCCAGCAGTATGGTTTTACCCGCGCGGATCGCGGCAAGCGTAGGTAGCAGGCCTGCGGCACCGACAATCGCAGCCATCACCTGATCAACATCGTCAAGCGCCGCCATATCGCAAGCAGCCTGCTGGCCACTTAAGACTTCGGTGCGGCTACCTTGTTGTTGTAGCGTCGTTTTAAGAAGTTTCGCACTCGCTTCATCGTCCATAACAGCATAGCGGGGAGAGAATTCCAGGCACTGTTCTACCATGCGAGTGACATTTTTTCCTGCCACCAGCGCAACTACGCGGAAGTGTTCGGGATTATGGCGCACCACGTCCAGCGTGCTGCAACCAATCGAGCCGGTCGAGCCCAGAATGGTGAGTTGCTTCATGAAACATCCAGAGTTGAGACAGAATAAAAAGCAAAACGCCGCCAGCCGATCCGCAAGGATCTACTGAGCGGCGTTTTTGTCGTTCAAGAAATCAGAACTGCATCAGTTCTGCTTCTTTGTCTGCCAGCGCCGCTTCAATTTTCTTGATTGCAGCGTCAGTCAGTTTCTGTACATCGTCTTGAGAACGGCGATCATCATCTTCGCTGATCTCTTTTTCTTTCAACAGTGCTTTCACTTTGTCGTTCGCGTCACGGCGCACGTTACGCACCGCAACACGTGCTTGTTCTGCTTCACCACGAACGATTTTGGTCAGATCTTTACGACGTTCTTCCGTCAGCGGAGGCAGTGGAACACGAATGTCGCTACCCGCAGAGTTCGGGTTCAGGCCGAGGTCGGACGCCATAATCGCTTTTTCAACGGCCGGAGACATTGAACGGTCAAACACGTTGATTTTCAGTGTACGGGAATCTTCTACCGTTACGCTTGCCAGTTGACGCAGCGGCGTCGGCGTGCCGTAATATTCCACGACAATGCCATCCAGCAGGCTGGGAGAAGCACGACCCGTGCGTATTTTGCTGATTTGGGTTTTGAACGCTTCTACGCATTTGTCCATGCGTACTTCAGCATCTTTTCTGATATCGCTAATCACGTTACGAATCCTTGAAAACTTGTCTCAGTCAGACCAGACAGTCACACACAGTGGAAGTGTGCTAAGTATAGCCCTGATTAAACATATTACGGGTAATCGTCTGGATTATTAGACTATTTTATTTGCCATTTTGACCCTGGGCAGTGCTCGCAATCCTCACGTACTTTTGTACGCTCCGGTTGTTGCGCGCTGGCCGTGACCAAACTGCCTGAAACAATAACGCCTTATAATCAGACTTACGCCCCCGCGATACTTATGCGGAATCTTACCCTTATTTATCCATTACGGGAATTATTCCGTAATCAAAGTCCCTTCTTTTTCACCCATTACCACACGGCGCAGCGCACCCGGTTTGTTCATGTTGAAAACACGAATCGGTAATTTGTGGTCACGAGCCAGCGTAAAGGCAGCCAGGTCCATCACTTTCAGTTCTTTCTCCAGCACTTCACTGTAGGTCAACTGCTCGTACATAGTTGCAGTTGGATCTTGCGCCGGGTCAGCGGTAAACACACCGTCAACTTTGGTTGCTTTCAGCACCACATCGGCTTCAATTTCGATACCACGCAGGCAAGCTGCAGAGTCAGTGGTGAAGAATGGGTTACCAGTACCGGCAGAGAGGATCACCACACGGTTATTACGCAACAGGCTGATAGCTTCGGCCCAACTGTAGCTGTCACACACGCCATTCAATGGAATAGCGGACATCAGACGAGCGTTCACATAGGCGCGGTGCAGTGCATCACGCATTGCCAGGCCGTTCATCACGGTCGCCAGCATGCCCATGTGGTCGCCCACAACGCGGTTCATACCCGCTTTCGCCAGACCAGCACCACGGAACAGGTTACCCCCACCAATCACCACACCAACCTGAATACCCAGTTCAACCAGTTCTTTGATTTCCTGAGCCATGCGATCCAGTATGCTTGCATCAATACCGAAGCCTTCAGTGCCCTGCAGAGCTTCGCCACTTAACTTAAGCAGAATGCGTTTATAGACGGGTTTTGCATTGGTAGCCATGTTTCTTTCCTGAGACTGTCAACGATTGAAATGAATTAATACTGGCGACATTGTACGTCGCTTTTCAGCGCAGCCCCATAAGGGTTAGCTGAATTTACAAGATGGGCGCAAAAAGAAGCCGCCCTCAGGCGGCTCCTTTTCGATAATTAAGACTGCTTGGACATCGCAGCAACTTCTGCTGCAAAGTCAGTCTCAACTTTCTCGATGCCTTCACCCACTTCGAAGCGGATGAAGCCAGTCACTTCAGCGTTATGCTCTTTCAGCAGTTGACCAACAGTTTTTGCCGGTTCCATAACGAACGGCTGACCGGTCAGAGAAACTTCGCCGGTGAATTTCTTCATGCGGCCTTCAACCATTTTCTCTGCGATTTCTTTCGGCTTACCAGACTGCATCGCGATGTCCAACTGTACCTGGTATTCTTTCTCTACCACTTCAGCGGATACGTCTTCCGGTTTGATGAATTCTGGTTTGCTTGCAGCAACATGCATAGCGATGTGTTTAACCAGCTCTTCGTCAGCGCCTTTAGCAGCAACCAGAACGCCGATACGCGCGCCGTGCTGATAAGAACCCAGAACGTCGCCTTCCAGCGCAGCAACACGGCGAATGTTGATGTTTTCACCGATTTTCGCTACCAGCGCAACACGTTCTTCTTCGAACTGTGCTTTCAGAACTTCAACGTCAGTGATTTTGCCAGCAACCGCTGCGTCCAGAACTTTGTCTGCGAACGCCTGGAAACCAGCATCTTTTGCCACGAAGTCAGTCTGGCAGTTAACTTCCAGAATGATGCCGTAGTTGCCGTCGATTTTGGTTTTGATCACGCCGTCAGCAGCAACGTTGCCTGCTTTTTTCGCTGCTTTGATCGCACCAGACTTACGCATGTTTTCGATTGCCAGCTCGATGTCGCCGTTAGCTTCAGTCAGTGCTTTTTTGCAATCCATCATGCCTGCGCCAGTACGCTCACGCAGCTCTTTTACCAGGGATGCGGTAATTTCAGCCATTCTAAAATCCTCGGAGATGTGATCTGCCCGGAATTAAACCGCACAGATATAAAAGTGAAAAAGGGGGCCATATGCAGGCCCCCTAACCAAACGTGTACTACCTGGTCTATAAGGGCTCTCCCCTTCATATTTCAAGCTGCAGGCGCGTTGTCTTCGCTCGCTCACTCAGGTCACTTACTTAAGTAAGCTCTCTGGGATTCTCGAGCTTGCCGCCTTCCTGCAACTCGAACTATTTCGGGGGAGTTATCAAGCCTTATTACTCAGCTTCTACGAAGCTTTCTTCCGCCTGGGAAGCCAGATCCTGAGAACGGCCTTCACGAACGGTTGCAGCAACAGCGCCCAGGTACAGGGTTACAGCACGGATTGCGTCGTCGTTACCCGGGATAACGAAGTCAACACCGTCCGGATCAGAGTTGGTATCAACGATAGCAAATACCGGAATACCCAGGTTGTTTGCTTCTTTGATAGCAATGTGTTCGTGGTCAGCATCGATTACAAACAGAGCGTCCGGCAGACCGCCCATGTCTTTGATACCGCCCAGGCTGTTTTCCAGTTTCTCCAGCTCACGAGTGCGCATCAGCGCTTCTTTCTTGGTCAGCTTGTCGAAAGTACCGTCCTGAGACTGAGTTTCCAGATCTTTCAGACGTTTGATGGACTGACGAACGGTTTTCCAGTTAGTCAGCATACCGCCCAGCCAGCGATGGTTCACGAAGAACTGGTCGCAGCTCAGAGCAGCGTCTTTCACCGCTTCGCTTGCAGCGCGTTTAGTACCAACGAAAAGGATTTTACCTTTGCGAGAAGCAATCTTGTTCAGTTCAGCCAGAGCTTCGTTGAACATCGGTACAGTTTTCTCAAGGTTGATGATGTGAACTTTGTTACGCGCACCGAAAATGAACGGCTTCATTTTCGGGTTCCAGTAACGGGTCTGGTGACCGAAGTGAACACCAGCCTTGAGCATGTCGCGCATGGAAACAGTTGCCATGATTAAAACCTCTATATAAAAGTTGGGGTTATGCCTCCACGTATCCCATATTACCGACCCCAAAGGGCACCCCGGAATATGTGCCGATACGTGTGTGTTGTTACACAAAGTGAGATTGTCGCTTCCGTCCAGTCTGTGTATACGAAATGGATCGGAAGTCCGGCGCGCTTTATACCACAAATACGCCGTGGACTCCAATAATTGTTGGTGCGGTGTACAGCATCACACGATGAATTTTCTATTACAGGAAACCCTCGGTGGCACGTTTCGCGAAGTTCAGAATGATTCTCAATTTGGCAGGGTGTGATACCATTGACAGCACTTAAATATATATTGTCGGTATCACCGACGCTGATGGACAGAATTAATGGCTATCTCAATCAAGACCCCTGAAGATATCGAAAAAATGCGCGTCGCTGGCCGCCTGGCTGCCGAAGTGCTGGAAATGATCGAACCGTATGTTAAACCGGGCGTCAGCACCGGCGAACTGGATCGCATCTGTAATGATTATATTGTTAATCAGCAACACGCAGTTTCTGCCTGCCTCGGCTATCACGGTTATCCGAAATCCGTTTGCATTTCTATTAATGAAGTGGTGTGCCACGGTATCCCGGACGACGCCAAACTGCTGAAAGACGGCGACATCGTTAACATTGACGTCACCGTAATCAAAGATGGTTTCCACGGCGACACCTCAAAAATGTTTATCGTCGGTAAACCGACCATCATGGGCGAACGCCTGTGTCGCATTACGCAAGAGAGCCTGTATCTGGCGCTGCGTATGGTAAAACCGGGCATTAATCTGCGTGAAATCGGCGCGGCAATTCAGAAATTTGTCGAAGCAGAAGGCTTCTCCGTCGTTCGTGAATATTGTGGGCACGGCATTGGTCGCGGCTTCCATGAAGAGCCGCAAGTGCTGCACTATGACTCCCCAGAAACCAACGTCGTGCTGAAACCGGGGATGACCTTCACCATCGAGCCAATGGTCAACGCGGGTAAAAAAGAGATCCGCACCATGAAAGATGGCTGGACGGTAAAAACCAAAGATCGCAGCTTGTCTGCACAATACGAGCATACTATTGTAGTGACCGATAACGGCTGCGAAATTCTGACGCTACGCAAGGATGACACCATCCCGGCGATAATCTCGCACGACGAATAAGAGGAAGACAAACGCAAAATTGCCTGATGCGTCCTACCTTCTCCATTTGCAAGAAGTTGTAGGCAGGATAAGGCGTTCACGCCGCATCCGGCATGAACAAAGCGTACTTTGTCAACAATCTGAAGCCGGCGAATGCCGGCTTTTTTAATGCGATAATTTAATCTTATGGGTGGCGCACAATGAATACCCTTCCAGAACAGTACGCAAACACCGCTCTCCCCACCCTTCCCGGTCAACCGCAAAACCCTGGCGTCTGGCCCCGTGATGAATTAACCGTCTGTGGAATAAAAGCCCATATCGACACTTTCCAGCGTTGGCTGGGCGATGCCTTTGACAGCGGGATTTCTGCGGAACAATTGATTGAGGCGCGCACTGAGTTTATCGACCAGCTCCTGCAACGTTTATGGATAGAAGCGGGTTTCAGCCAGATTGCCGATCTGGCGCTGGTTGCCGTCGGTGGCTATGGTCGCGGCGAGTTACATCCGCTTTCAGATATCGATTTACTGATCTTAAGTCGTAAAAAACTCCCGGACGATCAGGCGCAAAAAGTGGGCGAACTGTTAACGCTGCTCTGGGATGTGAAGCTGGAAGTCGGTCATAGCGTGCGCACCCTTGAAGAGTGTATGTTGGAAGGGTTATCGGATTTAACCGTCGCCACCAATTTAATTGAATCACGTCTGTTGATTGGCGATGTGGCGCTATTTCTCGAACTGCAAAAGCATATTTTCAGCGAAGGATTCTGGCCTTCTGACAAGTTCTACGCGGCGAAAGTTGAGGAGCAAAACCAGCGCCACCAGCGTTATCACGGCACCAGTTACAACCTCGAACCAGATATCAAAAGCAGCCCCGGCGGCTTGCGTGATATCCACACCCTGCAATGGGTCGCCCGCCGACATTTCGGTGCTACATCGCTGGATGAAATGGTGGGGTTTGGCTTCTTAACGTCTGCGGAGCGGGCGGAATTAAACGAGTGTCTGCATATATTGTGGCGCATTCGCTTTGCCCTGCATCTGGTCGTTAGCCGTTACGATAACCGACTGCTGTTTGATCGCCAGTTAAGCGTCGCCCAGCGTCTGAATTACAGTGGCGAAGGTAACGAACCGGTCGAACGAATGATGAAGGATTATTTCCGCGTCACGCGTCGCGTCAGCGAACTCAACCAGATGCTGCTGCAACTGTTCGATGAAGCCATCCTCGCCCTCCCCGCAGATGAAAAACCACGTCCGATTGACGATGAATTTCAGCTACGTGGTACGCTGATCGACCTACGCGATGAAACGCTGTTTATGCGCCAGCCGGAAGCCATCTTGCGCATGTTTTACACCATGGTGCGCAATAGCGCGATCACTGGTATTTACTCCACCACGCTGCGTCAGTTGCGCCATGCCCGTCGCCATCTACAACAACCGCTGTGTAATATTCCGGAAGCGCGAAAACTGTTTTTAAGCATTCTTCGACACCCTGGCGCAGTGCGTCGCGGACTTTTGCCAATGCATCGTCATAGCGTGCTCGGTGCCTATATGCCGCAGTGGTCGCATATCGTCGGGCAGATGCAGTTTGACTTGTTCCACGCTTACACAGTGGATGAACACACCATTCGCGTGATGCTGAAACTGGAAAGTTTTGCCAGTGAAGAGACGCGCCCTCGCCACCCGTTGTGTGTGGATGTCTGGCCACGCCTGCCATCGCCGGAGCTGATTTTCATCGCCGCATTGTTTCATGATATCGCCAAAGGACGCGGCGGCGATCACTCCATACTCGGCGCACAAGACGTGGTGAATTTTGCTGAACTCCACGGGCTGAACTCGCGCGAAACGCAACTGGTGGCCTGGCTGGTTCGCCAGCACTTGCTAATGTCGGTAACCGCTCAGCGCCGTGATATTCAGGACCCGGAAGTCATCAAACAGTTTGCCGAAGAAGTACAAACGGAAAATCGTCTGCGCTATCTGGTATGCCTGACGGTGGCTGATATTTGTGCCACTAACGAAACGCTGTGGAATAGCTGGAAGCAAAGTCTGTTGCGTGAGCTCTATTTTGCTACCGAAAAGCAGCTACGACGCGGAATGCAAAATACGCCGGATATGCGCGAACGGGTTCGCCATCACCAGCTTCAGGCGCTGGCTCTGTTGCGCATGGATAACATCGACGAAGAGGCGCTGCACCAAATTTGGTCGCGCTGTCGCGCTAACTATTTTGTCCGCCATAGCCCAAATCAACTGGCCTGGCACGCGCGCCATTTATTACAGCACGATTTAAGTAAGCCGCTGGTATTACTTAGCCCGCAAGCCACGCGCGGTGGCACCGAGATTTTTATCTGGAGCCCGGACCGCCCATACCTGTTTGCCGCCGTTTGTGCCGAGTTAGACCGTCGCAATTTAAGCGTTCATGACGCGCAAATTTTCACCACCCGCGACGGTATGGCGATGGATACCTTCATCGTGCTGGAGCCAGATGGCAGCCCTCTGTCCACTGATCGCCATGAAGTTATTCGTTTTGGTCTGGAGCAGATACTGACACAAAGTAGCTGGCAGCCACCTCAGCCGCGTCGTCAACCCGCCAAACTGCGTCATTTTACCGTTGAAACCGAAGTGACGTTTTTGCCAACCCATACCGACCGAAAATCATTCCTCGAGCTGATTGCTCTAGACCAGCCTGGACTGCTGGCACGGGTAGGGAAAATTTTTGCCGATCTGGGAATTTCGCTTCATGGTGCCAGAATTACAACCATTGGTGAGCGAGTAGAAGATTTATTCATAATCGCCACCACTGACCGACGTGCACTTAATAACGAGTTGCAGCAGGAAGTACATCAGCGGTTGACAGAGGCCCTCAATCCAAACGATAAAGGGTGATGTGTTTACTGATATGAAAAGAGTTTAACAATGCAGCAGTTACAGAACATTATTGAGACCGCTTTTGAACGCCGTGCCGAGATCACGCCAGCCAATGCAGACACCGTTACCCGCGAAGCGGTAAATCAGGTGATCGCCCTGCTGGATTCCGGCGCACTGCGTGTTGCGGAAAAAATTGACGGTCAGTGGGTGACGCATCAGTGGTTAAAAAAAGCGGTGCTGCTCTCTTTCCGTATTAATGATAATCAGGTGGTAGAAGGAGCAGAAAGCCGCTACTTCGATAAAGTGCCGATGAAATTCGCCAACTACGACGAAGCACGTTTCCAGAAAGAAGGCTTCCGCGTGGTGCCACCCGCGGCAGTGCGTCAGGGTGCGTTTATCGCCCGTAACACTGTGCTGATGCCGTCTTATGTCAACATCGGTGCATACGTTGATGAAGGTACGATGGTTGATACCTGGGCCACAGTCGGTTCCTGTGCGCAGATTGGTAAAAACGTGCACCTGTCTGGCGGTGTAGGTATCGGTGGTGTGCTGGAGCCGCTGCAGGCTAACCCGACCATCATTGAAGATAACTGCTTCATCGGCGCGCGTTCTGAAGTCGTTGAAGGCGTAATTGTCGAAGAAGGTTCCGTTATTTCCATGGGCGTATACATCGGTCAGAGCACCCGTATTTACGACCGTGAAACGGGTGAAATCCACTATGGTCGCGTTCCGGCAGGTTCTGTAGTTGTTTCTGGCAACCTGCCGTCGAAAGATGGTAAATACAGCCTTTACTGTGCTGTTATTGTTAAGAAAGTTGACGCGAAAACCCGCGGTAAAGTCGGCATCAACGAACTGCTGCGTACCATCGATTAAGAGTATGTACACGGGCAGCATGATGCTGCCCGTTTTCTTTGCAGGGAAAGATGATGATTTCACGCCGACGTTTTTTACAGGCTGCCACCGCAACGTTAGCCGCAGGCTCAGGTTTCGGCTATATACATTACCTGGAACCCGGCTGGCTTGAATTAACCCATCAGCACATCGCCTTTTTTAAAGATAAAGCCGCACCGTTCAAAATTCTTTTTCTTGCCGATCTCCATTACTCCCGCTTTGTTCCACTCACCCTGATATCAGAAGCCATTGCCCTTGGAGTGGCGCAAAATCCCGATTTGATATTGCTGGGCGGCGACTACGTACTATTTGATATGCCGCTGAATTTTTCGGCGTTTGGTGGCGTACTATCTCCCCTTGCCGAATGTGCGCCGACATTTGCCTGTTACGGCAACCACGATCGCCCCGTCGGTACGCAAAAGAATCGCTTAATTAGCGAAGCGCTGAAATCAGCGGGTATCAAGGTGTTGTTTAACGAGGCAACGGTTCTCTCCACACAGAATCGACAATTTGAACTGGTTGGCACTGGGGATTTATGGGCTGGGCAATGTAACCCTCCCGGCGTAAACGACGCTAATCTGCCACGGCTGGTGCTGGCACATAATCCCGACAGCAAAGAAATCATGCGTGATGCCCCCTGGGATCTGATGCTGTGCGGTCATACTCATGGCGGGCAGCTACGCGTGCCATTGGTTGGCGAATCTTTTGCACCAGTCGAAGATAAACGCTACGTCACCGGGTTAAATGCGTTTGGTGAACGAAAAATCTATACGACCCGCGGCGTGGGAAGTTTGTATGGGCTGCGGCTTAACTGCCGTCCGGAAGTGACGATACGGGAACTGGTGTAGAACGTAAAATCTATCGCCAGAATAAAGCAGGTAATTTTTTAATTTTTACGCCATGATAGAAGTCTGGAAAAAGGCTTTCTGCGATCACAGTCGAGCCGGGCGGGCCAGGCCAAATGCTAAGATAAGCACAATTTACTGACTCATTTTGAGGTAACGCTATGTACGACAATCTGAAAAGTCTGGGTATTACCAATCCTGAAGAAATTGATCGTTACAGCCTCCGGCAGGAAGCCAACAACGATATTCTGAAAATCTATTTCCAGAAAGATAAAGGTGAGTTTTTTGCCAAGAGCGTGAAGTTTAAATATCCACGTCAGCGCAAAACGGTGGTTGCAGATGGTGTGGGTCAGGGCTATAAAGAAGTTCAGGAGATCAGCCCGAATCTGCGTTATATCATTGATGAGCTTGATCAAATCTGCCAACGCGATCGTAGCGAAGTGGATCTTAAACGTAAAATTCTCGATGACTTGCGTCACCTGGAGTCAGTGGTGACCAATAAGATCAGCGAAATTGAGGCGGATCTGGAAAAGCTGACACGCAAATAATAGTAACTGATGTCATTCTGCGAGCCGGGTAAAGTATCACCCGGCTTTAATTTTGTTATGAACCTACCGCTCTTCATCCAGTTGCAACGCCACATACAGCAACAGCCTGTCATCAAAATTACCCAAATCCAGCCCGGTCAATTCAGAGATACGGTTGAGACGATACTCCAGCGTATTACGATGGATAAACAACGCCTTTGACGTTGCCAGCGGCTGCACATTATGGCGAAACCACGCCGCCAGCGTACGCCGTAGCAAACCGTTATTATCCATCGCTTTGAGCCGTGCCAGAGGACGAGCCAGTTCGTTGGCTTGCCAGTCACCGCGCAAACTATCAAGTAAAACAGGCAACATCAGATCCTGATAAAAATAGCAGCGATTTTCTGGCATTCGCTGCTTACCGACGACCATCGTCGTTTTCGCCGTGCGATAAGAACGGGCAATACTGCCATGACCGGTAAAATAGTTACCCAGCGAAACGCGGAAACGTAACTGACCATACTCTTTCATGCGGGTAATGAGTTGTTCAACTCGCTTACGATGATCTTCCGCATCCCAGCGCCCAAACTGATTCAACGCCGGTTTTAGCACCACCATTTCAGTCAGCGAAACAATCGCAACCAGATTATTACGTTCCGGCATAGTCAGCGCGTTTTGCAGTTGCTGTAATTCCGCCATCGCGCTATCGACGCCAAGCTGACCGCTGTCGACCTCGACAATGGCTACTACGCGGGGTTGATTGAGATCGATGCCCAACCTCTGCGCCCATTCGGTTAATGCTGGCGTACTCTCCTCAGCCTGAATCAGATGCATCACCAGCTCTTCACGCAGTCGGCTATCCTGCGCCAGCAGGTGCATCAACCGTGACTGTTCAAGCATCATTTCTGCCGTCATACAGACCAGCTCGCCATATTTACGCAAATGCTCCGGTTCACCGGTCAGTCCGATCACGCCGACAATTTCGCCCTCAAGCCGTAACGGTAGATTGATCCCCTGTCGCACACCATGCAGATGGCGCGCCACGGCATCATCAATATCGACTACTCGCCCCTGCGAAAGTACCAGCAATGCACCTTCGTGCAATTCACCAATACGCTCACGATCGCCGCTGCCGATAATTCGCCCGCGAGCATCCATTACGTTGATATTGGTATCGATAATGCGCATAGTGCGCGCCACGATATCCTGCGCCATTTTGGTATCAAGATGCCAGCCAGCCATAAGCCCTCCGTTGAGCACGGTTTAGCATAAGGAAGTACGCAACGCACAGCATTGTGCAAATGCACAAAGGACAATGCAGAAATATGGAGTTGTGGAGGGAGTCACAAATTGAAAAGAGAACCCCTTCCCGTTTGCAGGAAGGGGTTGAGGGAGATTACTGCATTAACAGGTAGATGGTGCTGTCGCCGCGCTGAATGTTCAGTGCCAGAACAGACGGTTTGCTGTCGAGAACTTTACGCAGTTCAGCAATATTTTTCACTGCCTGCTGGTTCGCGCCAATAATCACATCACCTTTTTTCAGGCCGATCTGTGCAGCCGGAGTGCCCGTTTTCACGTTGTTCACTACCACGCCCTGATCTTTGCCTTTGTTGCTCATCTCTGCGCCTTCAATACCGTTGAAGATGGAGCTGGAATCAACCTGATTCTGGCTGCTCTGCTGCAGTTCCAGGTTCACGTTAACCTGCTTACCATCGCGCAGTAAGCCCAGGGTCAGTTTGCTACCCACCGGCATGGTGCCAACCTGGGCACGCAGCGCGGCAAAGCTGCTGATCGGTTTACCGTTCAGTGAGGTGATCACATCACCCGCTTTAATGCCAGCTTTCGCAGCGGAAGAGTTCGGCAGAACCTGACTTACGAAAGCACCGCGCTGGGCGTCAACTTTCATTGCTTTCGCCAGTTCAGAGTTCAGCTCGGTTCCCATAATGCCCAGCTCGCCGCGTTTCACCTGGCCGAATTCCACCATCTGCGAGGTCAGGTTTTTCACCATGTTACTCGGGATAGCAAAACCGATACCGATGTTACCGCCGTCCGGCGCGAGGATCGCGGTGTTAATGCCGATCAGTTCGCCGTTCAGGTTAACCAGCGCGCCACCGGAGTTACCGCGGTTAATTGCGGCATCGGTCTGGATGAAGTTTTCGTAGTTTTCGGCGTTCAGGCCGCTACGTCCCAGTGCAGAGACGATACCGGAAGTTACCGTCTCGCCCAGACCGAACGGGTTGCCGATTGCTACGGTGTAATCACCTACACGCAGCGCATCGGAATCCGCCATCTTAATTGCAGTCAGGTTTTTCGGATTCTGGATCTGGATCAGCGCGATATCAGAGCGCGGATCTTTGCCAACCATCTTCGCGTCGAACTTACGGCCATCGCTCAGTTGAACTTTAATGACCGTCGCGTTATCAACAACGTGGTTGTTGGTAACAACATAGCCTTTATCGGCATCAATGATGACACCGGAACCCAGCGCCATGAATTTTTGTTGCTGACCGCCGCCGTTACCGCCCTGGCCACCCTGGCAGAACGGAGAACTCTGGAACGGAGAACCGTCCTGGCAGAACGGAGAATCATCACCGAAGAACTGCTGGAAATTACGCGGCATACGCGGCGTATTAACGGTTGTGCTACCTTCTACGTTAATGCTGACCACTGAAGGCATCACCTTTTCGAGCATCGGTGCAAGGCTTGGCATCTGCTGGGCTGTCGTTGCTGAAGAAGTCTCAGCCGCCGTTGCAGAGAGCGGAGATAACGCCAAACCTAAACTCAGAGCCAGTGCACTCAGTGCTAATGTGGTTTTTTTCATGTATTTCAGTCTCGATTAACAGATAACGCAAAATTGCTGTGTTCTTCAGATTCGTTTTATAGCGCGAAGTTCCGAACTAAAGTTTCTGCAAAAAGTAAAAATTTATTGTCCGTCTTTACAAAAGCCTGGTTATTGTTCTACAGCCATCAGACGCCGGTATTCATCCCACGCATAGAGGTCTGTCATACCGCTGATATAATCCTGTAGCAGGCGGCAGCGATAATAATATTCCCATAGAGGAAATTCAGGAGAATCTGACGATAATTTACTGACGGCCTCGACATAGGCCAGCCGATGGCGCGTGGAGAGCTTGTGGAATAAGCGCGATTCAATCGGAAAGCGTTTCACCCGTTCTTTTTCTACCAGTTCAGTAAAGTCTGATAACGACAGACTTAATAAAGGACGATAAATCTCTAATAACCCACTAATCACCCGGTAGCCCTGTAATTCAAGCTGCTCGACATCTGGATGGCTAAATACATGTTTTACAGCGACATTTTTATATAACTTCAGAAGATCGCTACATTCACTGGCATCTTCCAACAGCGCATGATTAAACGTTCCGGCAAAAATCGTCGGTAAATTATCAATAAATCGTTGTGCCGCATAAGGCACCAATTTATTGAGAGTATTAACCCGTAAATACATAAAAAACTGATCTTCCGTGCTGCGACTTAAGCTATTTGAGCGTGATTTTTCCCAGGCATTTTCTACTACCTGTGCAAACAGCGAACCTTTCTCATGCTGACCCCATGCCTCGTGGAGATGATGATAAAGCTGTTCAACGGTAAATATTCTTTTCTCAACCGCATCTTCAAGATCAGCCACACAATAAGAGATATCGTCGGCAGCTTCCATAATCCACGTTAATGGAAAACGACTGTAAAGAGCCAAATTAAGTTCTTTACGCAAACGGGAAATATAGACTTCTTCGGAAAGATAATAGCCCGGCTTTTTCATTAAATAGTTATGCGTCTCAGGCGTATCACCACGCCACCACGCCGGACGGGTATATTTTAAAATACCGCCAACCTGCGACCAGGTGAGATTCATCCGCATCAATGTATGCACCAGGCGAATCCCCTGCGCATTGCCTTCAAAATGACATAAATCCTGACGAATTTTGCGCCGCAATTCATTGAGCGGTTCCTCTCCTTCCCTTAATCGCAACGTTGCCACACGACAGCGATCATCGGTCAGCGGCTGACTTTCGGCATCCCCCGGGTACAAACGCTGGCGAAACCAGTCATTAATCGCCGCTTCGCCAAAATGACCAAACGGCGGGTTACCGATATCGTGCATCAGGCATGACATCTCGACAATGCTTTCAAAGGGGCCGGTCAGCTCGTCCAGACCATACTCCTCCAACAATTTAAGCTCTTTCAGACGACTTAATATCTCTTTGGCGATATAGCGCCCTACCTGCTGCACTTCCATAGAGTGGGTAAGACGCGTGCGCACGGCTGCATTACGCTCAAGTGGGAAGACCTGGGTCTTTTGTTGCAGACGGCGAATTGCCGGGGAGTTGATAATACGTCCCCGATCGCTTTCAAAGATCCGCAGGATCTCATGCTCGGTTTTAACGCCCTGCGGTGAACGATAACGACGATGCCAGTTTATTTTTTTTCGGAAATCAATCTGTGTCATGTCCTCTCCCGCGTGAGAAATACGCTTCCCCTTAAGCGCATGATAAACTATGCCCTCAAATCGGGCTTATCGCGAGTAAATCTATGAAAATCGGCATCATTGGTGCAATGGAAGAAGAAGTTACGCTGCTGCGTGACAAAATCGAAAACCGTCAAACTCTCCGCCTGGGTGGCTGTGAAATCTACACGGGTCAACTGAACGGAACCGAGGTTGCGCTTCTGAAATCGGGTATCGGTAAAGTCGCTGCGGCGCTGGGTGCGACTCTACTGCTGGAGCACTGCAAGCCAGATGTGATTATTAACACCGGTTCTGCGGGGGGGCTGGCATCAACGCTGAAAGTAGGCGATATCGTTGTCTCTGACGAAACACGTTATCACGACGCCGACGTGACGGCATTTGGCTACGAATACGGTCAGCTACCTGGCTGCCCGGCAGGCTTCAAAGCTGATGATAAATTGATCGCGGCTGCCGAGTCCTGCATTGCCGAACTGAATCTTAACGCCGTGCGCGGTCTGATTGTCAGTGGTGACGCTTTCATCAACGGCTCCGTTGCTCTGGCGAAAATCCGTCACAACTTCCCGCAAGCCATTGCGGTAGAGATGGAAGCGACGGCTATCGCTCATGTCTGCCACAATTTTAACGTACCGTTTGTGGTGGTACGCGCCATCTCTGACGTGGCCGATCAGCAGTCTCATCTCAGCTTCGACGAGTTTCTGGCCGTTGCAGCCAAACAGTCCAGCCTGATGGTTGAGTCACTGGTGCAGAAACTGACTCATGGCTAAGTCACTGTTCAGGGCGCTGGTCGCCCTGTCTTTTCTCGCGCCGCTGTGGCTCAACGCCGCGCCGCGCGTTATCACTCTTTCTCCCGCCAACACTGAACTTGCCTTTGCCGCCGGGATCACCCCGGTAGGGGTCAGCAGTTATTCCGACTATCCACCAGAAGCCCGGAAGATTGAGCAGGTTTCCACCTGGCAGGGGATGAATCTGGAGCGCATCGTGGCGCTGAAGCCCGATCTGGTGATTGCCTGGCGCGGGGGCAATGCCGAGCGGCAGGTTGACCAACTGATTTCGCTGGGAATAAAAGTGATGTGGGTCGATGCGACAAGCATTGAACAAATTGCTGATGCGCTACGCCAACTGGCACCCTGGAGCCCGCAGCCAGACAAAGCCGGGCAAGCCGCGCAAACCTTACTGGAACAGTATGCGCAACTGAAAGCGCAATATGCTGATAAACCTAAAAAACGTGTTTTCTTACAATTCGGCATTAATCCGCCGTTCACCAGCGGAAAAGAGTCGATTCAGAACCAGGTGCTGGAAGTTTGCGGCGGAGAAAACATCTTTAAAGACAGCCGGGTTCCCTGGCCGCAGGTTAGCCGCGAACAGGTATTAGCACGCGCCCCACAGGCTATTGTCATCACGGGCGGAGCGGATAAAATTCCTAAAATAAAGCAATACTGGGGCGAACAGCTCAAAATTCCCGTTATTCCTCTCACGAGCGACTGGTTTGAACGCGCAAGCCCACGTATTATCCTCGCTGCACAACAACTCTGTAATGCGCTTTCACAGGTGGATTAGCGCCTGATATTTTCAGGTGCTCAGTGGGGATTGAGAAATGCTCGTCTATTGGCTGGATATAGTCGGCACAGCGGTATTTGCCATCTCCGGCGTTTTGCTAGCCGGAAAATTGCGTATGGACCCTTTTGGCGTCCTGGTTCTGGGCGTGGTTACCGCAGTAGGTGGCGGGACAATTCGCGACATGGCGCTGGATCACGGTCCGGTATTTTGGGTGAAAGATCCCACAGACCTGGTCGTCGCGATGGTGACCAGTATGTTGACTATCGTTCTGGTACGCCAGCCAAGACGCTTACCAAAATGGATGCTGCCTGTGCTTGACGCGGTTGGCCTGGCGGTGTTTGTTGGTATTGGTGTCAACAAAGCCTTTAATGCGGAAGCAGGCCCACTGATTGCCGTTTGTATGGGTGTGATCACCGGCGTTGGCGGCGGGATCATCCGGGATGTACTGGCGCGTGAAATCCCGATGATATTACGCACAGAAATCTACGCGACGGCCTGCATTATCGGCGGTATTGTCCACGCTACAGCCCATTACACGTTCTCCGTACCGCTGGAAACAGCCAGTATGATGGGGATGGTTGTAACGCTATTGATTCGGCTGGCAGCTATCCGTTGGCATCTTAAACTACCGACGTTTGCACTGGATGATAATGGACGTTGAAGAGAAGATATGCCGGATAGGTTATCCGGCATATTAAAAGCAGATTAGATGCTGAAGGAAGAACCGCAACCGCAGGTGCTTTTCGCGTTCGGGTTGGTCACGATGAAACGTGAACCTTCCAGACCTTCGGTATAGTCAACGGAACCGCCGACCAGGTATTGCAGACTCATCGGGTCAACCACCAGGCCTACGCCCTGTTTTTCGATAGTCATATCGCCTTCGTTCACCTGATCATCAAAGGTGAAACCATACTGGAAGCCGCTGCAACCGCCACCAGTGATATACACGCGTAACTTCAGATTCGGGTTATCTTCATCAGCGATCAGGCTTTTAACTTTGTTGGCTGCTGCGTCGGTAAATTCCAGCGGCAGTGCTACGTCATCACTCATATTTTGCTCCAAACGACATCGGCAATTGGGCAAATTCTAACCCAATAATAAGCGCCATTATCTAATACCCTGGTATTTCGTTCAAGTATTCTCGCTGGCAGCCGCGGCCTTGCTTCGCGCCAGTTGTTCCGCTTCCTGTTTTGCCAGCGTGCGGGCAAGAATCGCTGAGTATAGCGGTTTTCCGCCGGTAAATTGTGCTAATAGTGTTGCGCCAAGACCGGTAATAATCATTGGCAAAATGAGCTGATAGTTATCTGTCATCTCAAGTACCAATATTATCCCGGTTAGCGGCGCACGAACGGATGCCGCCAGTAACGCGCCCATTCCAGCAATAGCAAATGTCCCTGCTTCAAGGTGATATTGCGGAAACAGTTCCGTAGCGACCATGCCAAATGCCGTTCCCAAAACCGTACCAAGCGCCAGCATCGGGGCGAAAATACCGCCCGGTGCACCAGAAGAAAAGCAGAGCAGTGTGGTGATCACCCGCGCAACAAAAATAAAAATCAGCATTCCCATGCTGAAATTCCCTGCTGTCGCGATAGGAATCAGGTTAAAACCGCCGCCCGAAGTTTCTGGCGCAACGAAACCAAGCAAGCCACACAGGCCGCCAATCGCACCGCCCATCAGCACCCATTTCGTGATATTGCCGCCGTGCACACGGTGCAACAAATCCTGCATCCCCAGCACCCATTTATTAAAAATAGGGCCGAAGATACCAAAAATAATACCGAGGATCAGATAAAGCCAGAGCGTATTGAGCGGCGCATCAGAGAGTTTACCTACGTCAATTAACGCGACTTCGTGATTAAATATCCGGTACATAATGGTCGACATAATGACGCCAATAAATACCGCTTTAATCGAAATTAGCGTATAGCGGAATTGCGGACGCATCTCTTCGATAATAAAAAGAATGCCCGCGAGCGGCGCGTTAAAGGCCGCCGCCAGCCCCGCCGCCGCACCGGTTGCCAGCAACGTGTGACGAGCTTCATCACCTTTCATGCGGAAAATATCAAGCACCATGCGGCCAATGTTACCGCCGATCTGTACGGTTGGCCCTTCACGTCCCAGCACCATGCCACCGCCCAACGTTCCCAGACCACCAAAGAACTTCACCGGCAATACACGCCACCAGCGGACGGGACGTTGATCTTCCAGCGCGCCTTCAATTTCCGGAATACCCGAACCACCTGCTTCCGGCGCGTATTTGCGCACCAAAAAATAACCGAACATCGCCAGCACCGCCGAACAGAGAAAAGCGACGGTCAACAAAAGTGGGTAATTATCGGCAGTATGTACCAGCGCGCCCATACGTTGGTTCTGCAACCAGGCGACGCCTTTGTCAAAAGCTACTGCCGCCAGCCCGACAAGGGTGCCAACGACCGCAGCCATAAACAAAATGGCTAATGGCGTTTTGTCGCGCTCAAGAAGTTGACGAATCAGTTGTCTACGTCGCAGACGCGCAGCCTGCGGTATTTCAGAAGAGGGTGTATCAGTTTTCATCCAATGATCACTTATTGGTCATACAAATAAGATGACGGCATTCTACTCGCTCGTTCGATGAAAATCCTTTGCAAAGCGTAATGTTTCAAATGCGCAAAACTTTTATACTCTTAGAAATCCGGGTTGCCGCAGTACAAGCAACCTGATGCTTGACGAGTATTTAACTTGTTATGAATAACATAGAATAGCAGCCATTCACTTTTTCTACGAATCAGGAACCCTCCATGAGTAAGTCTGAAAATCTTTACAGCGCAGCGCGCGAGCTGATCCCTGGCGGTGTGAACTCCCCTGTTCGCGCTTTTACCGGCGTGGGCGGCACTCCACTGTTTATCGAAAAAGCGGACGGCGCTTATCTGTACGATGTTGATGGCAAAGCGTATATCGATTATGTCGGTTCCTGGGGGCCGATGGTGCTGGGCCATAACCACCCGGCGATCCGTAACGCAGTAATTGAAGCCGCCGGGCGCGGTCTGAGCTTTGGTGCGCCGACCGAAATGGAAGTAAAAATGGCGGAACTGGTGACCGAACTGGTGCCGACAATGGATATGGTGCGTATGGTGAACTCCGGCACCGAAGCGACGATGAGCGCTATCCGCCTCGCCCGTGGTTTTACCGGCCGCGATAAAATCATTAAATTCGAAGGTTGTTACCACGGCCACGCCGACTGTCTGTTAGTGAAAGCAGGATCTGGTGCACTGACGCTGGGTCAACCGAACTCTCCGGGCGTTCCGGCGGATTTCGCCAAACATACCTTAACCTGTACCTATAACGATCTGGCGTCTGTGCGCGCCGCGTTTGAGCAGTACCCGGAAGAAATTGCCTGTATTATCGTTGAACCGGTAGCCGGTAACATGAACTGCGTTCCGCCGTTGCCGGAGTTTCTGCCGGGTCTGCGCGCGCTGTGTGACGAGTTTGGCGCGTTGCTAATCATTGATGAAGTAATGACCGGCTTCCGCGTGGCGCTGGCGGGCGCACAGGATTATTACGGTGTCGTGCCGGATCTCACCTGTCTGGGCAAAATCATTGGCGGCGGGATGCCTGTTGGTGCCTTCGGCGGCCGTCGTGATGTGATGGATGCGCTGGCCCCGACCGGCCCGGTGTATCAGGCGGGTACACTTTCCGGTAACCCAATTGCGATGGCAGCCGGTTTCGCCTGTCTGAATGAAGTCGCGCAGCCGGGTGTTCACGAGACGCTGGATGAATTAACCACGCGTCTGGCGGAAGGCTTGTTGGAAGCGGCAGAAGAAGCGGGGATTCCTCTGGTTGTGAACCACGTTGGCGGCATGTTCGGTATTTTCTTTACCGATGCCGGGTCAGTGACGTGTTATCAGGACGTAATGGCCTGTGACGTGGAACGCTTTAAGCGTTTCTTCCATATGATGCTGGACGAAGGTGTTTACCTGGCACCGTCAGCGTTTGAAGCGGGCTTTATGTCCGTGGCGCACAGCATGGAAGATATCAATAACACCATCGATGCCGCACGTCGGGTGTTTGCTAAGTTGTGATGATTTTGCCTCGCCCACCGGGCGAGGCATTTTATTAACGGCTCTGCTTTCTCAGCAAATAAATAAAATACGGCGCGCCGATAAACGTCGACAATAATCCCGCCGGGATCTGGAACGGAAACAACACCATCCGCCCGCACCAGTCCGCAAACACCAGCAGCAAACCACCCACCAGCGCCGAAATCACAATGTGCGGCATCGTCCGTCGAAAGCCCATCATCCGTGCAATATGTGGTGCCATCAGACCAACAAAACTCAATGGCCCAATGGTCATTGTCGCGGTCGCCGTCAGACAGGCCGCCAGCATCAGCAACGCAATTCGCGTCGGCGTCAGCGCCATTCCCACGGCTCGTGCGGTATCACCACCCAGCGGTAAAATGGTCAGCCAGCGACGGCACAGCGGCGTAATTGCCAGCAAAATCACCATCACAATTCCGGTGCGCCAGACCTGCGCATCGGTGGCATTGTAGGTCGAACCGGAAATCCAGGTCAGCACTTGCGCCATACGTGGATCGCCGCTCGCCTGCAACATCATCAGCAGCATAGTGAACGCGGTGCTTAATGCCATCCCCGCCAGCAGCATCCGATGTGGTGAAAATCCACCGCGCCCGGCGGCGATCATAATGATCAACAGCGTCACCGCCGCACCGAGACTTCCCGCGGGCAGCAACCAGCCAAAGGCGTTGCCCGGCACCAGAAACAGCATCAGCACTACGCCAAACGCCGCACCAGAGCTGATCCCCAGCACTTCGGGGCTTGCCATCGGGTTTCCGGTCAGCCGCTGAATAATACAGCCAGCCACTGCCAGCATCACGCCTGCAAACAGTGCCGCCATAATTCGCGGCCAGCGCCAGGGCATTAAATCCTCAAGCAGTACCCCACTCGCCCACGTCCAGCCTTGCGAATCACGACCAAACGACAGCGCCACCACTACGGCAATCAGCAGCAGCACACCACCAGCAAGGGCAAACGCCAGCACATGTTGGCGTTCAATCGCGACCCGATCGTTAACCTTCATATCCGGCGCGCTAATGCTGCGTAAACGTGGCAGCAGCCACAGCAGCAGCGGCGCACCAATCAGTGCAGTGACCGATCCGGTGGAAACTTCCATCCATACGCGGGTTAGCCAGAGAATTATCTGATCGGAAAGCCAGAGAATGAGTGCCCCAATCAGTGACGCCAGCATCAGCCGCGGCAGCAGACGACGCGCGCCCAGCATTTTCGCCAGCAGCGGCGCGAACAAACCGATAAAGCCGATAATCCCGACCGCGTTCACCAGCAAGGCGCTGATAACAATCGCCAGAGACAGCGCAGCCAGACGCGCCAGCGACAGTGCCAGCCCCAGATTGCGCGCCACGCCATCATCAAGCCCCATCAGGGTTAACGGGCGCAGTAGTAGCAATGTCAGCATCACGCCGCCCAGTAACTGCGGCCATAAACGTTCAACGCCGCCCCAGTCGGTTTGCGTCAGCGTACCGGTGCTCCACAGGAACATGCTTTGCAACTGGTCATGATGAAAAATGACCAGTAACTGGTTGATTGCCCCACAATAAAGGCTCACGACCAGACCCGCGAGGATCAACGTCACTGGCGAAAGGCGTTTACCCCACGCGACGCCAAAGACGATTAAGCCAACCACACAAGCCCCCGCCAGCGCGGCGAACTGACTTGCCGCCACACCAGGAATCGCCCACAGCGTGGTGACGGTAATCCCCAGTTGCGCGCCCGTTGCGACGCCAAGCGTGGTCGGTTCCGCCAGCGGGTTACGTAGCACTTGCTGAAACAGCACGCCAACCAGCCCCAGACCCGCGCCAACCAGCAGCGAAATAGCCAGACGCGGCAGCAAGCTGTAGTGAAAAATCATCTGCTCAATGACGTCAATATCCGGCGACCAGATTGCCTGAGTCCACTGGCTACGCGGCAGCGCATGCGAGAAGTTCATCCAGGTGAGCACCACAGCGGCAATCACCAGCAACGCCAACAATAATGCCGGAAAAAGCACAATTCGTTTACTCACGCCTGGCCTCCAATGGCGTTATCCAGAATGCGCACAAAGTGCATTGCCGAAAGCGTCGCGCCATAGAACCAAACTGCGGGTACGCGTTGAAAACGCCCTGCACGGACAAACGGCATGGCCTGCCACAGCGGTGTCGCCATTAACGCGTCCATGTCCTTACTGTTATCGTGATCAAAACACAGCACATCAACATCTTTATACGCCGCCAGACGATCAATACTGACCGCGGTGCTGCCCCAGAAGTTGGTTTCCCCTTGCCATGCATTCACAATACCGTACTCATCGAGAATTTCCTGGAACAAGCTGTTTGGACCGAAGACCAGCATATGGCGCGGATCGAGAAGCGACGTCAGCAATAACGGGCGCGCTCCACGCTTTACAAAGCGGGGTTTCATACTGCGGATAAATTTTTCATATTGCGCTAAATGCTTTTCTGCCGCACTTTGCAGGTTGAGCAAATCCGCCATTTCCGTCAGTGACTTACGCGCCATCATCAGTGGCTGTTTGCCGTCGCTGAAGTTAAATCCGCGCCCCGGTGCAATGCGTGCCAGCATTTCTGGCGAAGGGCCATATCCTGCCGACCAGACCATAAACGACGGTTTCATTTCGGTCAGTAGTTCGAGGTTAGGTTCTGTACGCAAACCAACGTCAATCACCGATTCCGGTAATGGCGGTTCGCTGACCCACAGTCGATAGTTAATGGTGTCCGCCACACCGTAAGGCATGATGCCGAGCGCCAGTAGCAGTTCCACCGGCAACCACTCCAGCGCCACAATACGATGCGGATCAATCGCCGCCGCGCGAGCGGTATTCATCTGCCATAACAACGGAGAAAGCGCCATCGCCGTTAACAGTCGACGACGCGAAAAAAGAGGTAAGCCGCTCATCAATAAACAAAACTCACAGGTGCGGCACCCGCCGGATGCGGCAAAATACCCATCGGGATGCCATAAATCATTTCGAGGGTTTCGCCGCGCATAATTTCCGCAGGCGCTCCCTGAGCAATCATTTCACCGCCGCGCAGGGCGACCAGATAATCACAGTAACGCGCCGCCATATTGATATCGTGCAGCACAGCAATCACCGTCAGGCCGCGTTCCTGGCTTAAACGATGCACCAGCGCCAACACGTCAACCTGATGAGCGATATCCAGCGCCGAGGTCGGTTCATCCAGCAGCAGGCATCGGCTATCCTGCGCTACCAGCATGGCGATCCACGCTCGCTGACGTTCACCGCCAGAAAGGCTATCCACCAGCCGATGCGCCAGTGGTTTTAAGCCGACAAGAGCGATGGCTTCTTCGACCTTTTCGCGATCTGCCGCGCCAAATCGCCCCAACGCGCCGTGCCACGGATAGCGACCAATCGCCACCAGTTCGCGCACGGTCATCCCTTCAGCCGGAGGAATCTGCTGCGGCAAATAAGCAACTTTGCGGGCAAAGGCTTTACTGCTCCAGCTTTCCAACGGCTGGGCATCAAGAAGAATTTCGCCTTCCGACGGCGGCTGATGACGTCCCAGCATTTTGAGCAGTGTGGATTTACCAGAACCGTTGTGACCAATCAGGCCGGTCACTTTCCCGGCAGGAAAGGTTAACGACAGCGGATGCAAAAGCGTGCGCCCCGGCACACGAAAGGAAATATTACGCAGTGCAAAAGTGGTATCGGAATGATTCGTGTATTCCTGCATAACAGCCAACTTGTGAAGCGGGCACGGAAATCCGTGCCCAAAGCGAAAATTAGAAACGGAAGGTTGCGGTTGCAACGACCTGACGTTCTGCGCCCCAGAAGCAGCCATAGGTGTTAAAGCAACTGGCGACGTATTCACGATCGAACAGGTTGTTAACATGCAGCGCCACGTTGGAGCCAGCCATACCAACTCGCGCCAGATCATAACGCACTAATGCATCAACTACCGTATAACTTCCCACTTTAAAGGAGTTAGCCGGATCACCGTAGCTGGAGCCAGTATAACGACCGCCAGTACCCAGCGTCAGGCCAGAAAGTGGGCCGTCAAAGAAGGTATAGTCAGCCCACAGAGAAGCCATGTGTTTTGGCACCTGCGCAGGCGTATTACCTTTGTAGGTAGTATCGGTGGTGTATTCCGCATCGGTGTAGGTATAAGAACCGACCACGTTAACACTTGCCGACAGCGCCGCTTTTGCTTCGATTTCTACGCCACGCGCGCGGATCTCACCACCTTCAACCGAGAAGAATGAACCCTCAGGATCTGCCATCAGGTTGTTAGTTTTGGTGAGATTATACAGTGCACCCGTCACCACGATTGGGCGATCTTCCGGTACGTATTTCACGCCGACTTCGTACTGCTTACCTTTAGACGGTGCGAAAATATTACCATCCTTCCCGACCTGAGAAGAAGGTTCAAACGATTCGCTATAGCTGAAGTACGGTGTTACGCCGTTATCAAACAGATAGTTAACACCACCACGCCAGGTGAACTGTTTGTCATCACGTTTGTCAGTCGTTCCCGCTACGCGGTTAAGCGATTCTTGATCTGCCCAGTCATAACGACCGCCCAGAGTGACCAGTACTTTATCCCACTGCGCCTGATCCTGAACGTAAATGCCTGTTTGCTTCTGCTTATTCAGGATGCGGTACGGGCCGGAGTTATCCGGGTCCTTGGCATTGAAATCGAAATCGGTATTCACCGGATTATACAGATTCAACAGCGGCACAGAGTCGTCGTAACCAAACCAGGCGTTGATGTCATTACGCATACGCATAAAGTCGACGCCAGTCAGCAGAGTATGGTCGATATCGCCAGTGGCGAATTTGCTTTGTAACTGGGTATCAACAGAGAAGTTTTGCAGTTTCTCATCATCAACAACGTATTTCCGCGCCAGGTAGTGACCTTTATCCGCAGGTGCTATAGCTGCACACTGCTGGCTGTAAGCATTCGCCGGATCGGAGCAGACACCGTAGCCATAAACGCTGTTTTGCGAGGTTTTGTTTTCAGCAAAACGCAGGTTCTGACGCACCGTAAAGGTGTCGTTAAATTCGTGGTCGAAGCTATAGCCCACCATCTTCTCGTTACGAGAATAGGTATTGTTCTTCGCACCTTCGTTAAAGTCGGTCGGCAGACGCTTACCGTTCGGCAGCGGCTCAACGGTTCCCTCTTTCGGCAACCAGCCGTAATAGCCCGTTTCCGGCTCGTTCTGGAAGTAAGAAAGGAAGGTGAAATTGGTTTTATCGTCCGGACGCCAGGTGAACGCAGGAGCAATAGCATAACGCTGCTCTTCTGCGCCCTTCTGCTGGGCATTAGCAGAACGCGCAAGACCGGTCAGACGATAAGAATAAACGCCGTCATCATCCAGCGCATCGCTGAAATCAAAACCAGTCTGGAACAGACTGTCAGTCCCGGCTTTAAATTGAACTTCTTTCAGCGGTTCGGTAGTCGGGCGCTTGCTGACCATATTCAACAAGCCACCTGGGCTGCTTTTCCCGTAAAGCACGGAAACAGGACCACGCATGATTTCAGCGCGCTCAAGCATATACGGATCGATAACCGCATCGTTATAGAAGTTACCCTGCATCTTCAGGCCGTTCAGATAGTTATTCTGACTTTGGCCTTCTGCAGCAAAACCACGGATGATCAGGTGGTCATAAGTGTTGGACGCACCACGCGTACCGACCGAAACCCCTGGCGTATAGCTAA
Source organism: Escherichia sp. KTE159 (assembly GCF_000408805.1). Classification (NCBI taxonomy): domain Bacteria; kingdom Pseudomonadati; phylum Pseudomonadota; class Gammaproteobacteria; order Enterobacterales; family Enterobacteriaceae; genus Escherichia; species Escherichia sp. KTE159. The sequence continues at coordinate 606,973 of NZ_KE137295.1, read as the reverse complement.
GCGCTTCTTTTACTGACTTCGGCTGGTGTAGCGCCATCTCTTCGGCTGTGACCACAGAAATAGACTGCGGTACTTTTTGAATCGGCGTATCTGTTTTAGTACCGGTGGCTGACTGTCGCGCCGCAATAGTGGCTGCCGGCCCCCATGCGCTTTCTTGCGGCGCAGGTGCAGCGGTAACGGTGATAGTCTCTTCTTTCGGTTCAACCGCTGCCTGTGCATAAACAGACATGCCGCTAACCGCTGTGGCTACTACGACTGCGATTTTACGCAGCGAGTGTTTTGGCTGAGCAGTTTTGTAACGCGCCATTGGTATATCTCTGATGTAAAGTGAAAGTGAATGATAACGTAAACGAGAATGATTATTATAAAGATGAAATAATATTCGAAACGGCGAGACGATGGCAAGCAGTACCCATCAGAGAAGCAACCAAAGGGTCAATAAACAATCAGATGAAAAGAAAGGGTTAATGCTTTTGGAAGGATGTTATTTTACCGGATGGCGGCACGCCATCCGGTAGGTCACAGTTAAATGTTAATTACTACCAAACATTTCCTTAATCCAGCCCGCCACGCCGTCGCTGTCTTTCTGCTCTTGTTGAGCAGGTTGCTGCTGCTGCGGCTGAGAAGACTGATCAAACGGATTGCCTGACGGCTGCTGCTGCATCTCACTCTGTTGACACAGCGATTGCGGATCGCTGGTCCAGACCGGCAAGATACGCATTCCACCGCTGCAAACAAAGTTGCCGTCGTAGTCGACGCCCATATCCACGATATCTTCCGGCGGTACAAGATTCAGCGGCGTTGGCGTCTGGTTAGCCAGATAACGCTGGTAAATCGACATCGCCCCGCTGGCACCGTACAACTTAGTCGGCTGGTTGTTATCGCGGCCAACCCAGGTGATGGTCACCGTGCTGCCGTCAATGCCCGCAAACCAGGTATCAACGTTGTTGTTGGTAGTCCCGGTTTTGCCCGCCAGGTGCAGATTCGGGTATTTCGCTCCCAATTGGCGACCAGTACCACGTTGCACCACTTGCTGCATGGTCCATAGCGTCAGATACGCCGCTTGTGCCGGAACTGCGCGTTCCGCCTGCGGGAAGCTCTGATAGAGCACTTTACCATCTTCGGCAATAACTGAACGCAATGCAGAAAGCGGCGCACGGTTACCACCGCTGGCGATAGTCTGGAATGCCTGCGCCACTTCGATTGGCGTTAAGTTCAGCGCCCCAAGCAACATTGCCGGAACCGGATTCAACTGATCTTTCGGCACGCCCAGTTTAATCCAGGTGTCCGTTACCGCAGGTAACCCTAACGCCATCCCCAGATTCACCGTTGGCACGTTCATCGAACGGGTCAGCGCATCTACCAACATTACTCTGCCGCTCTCGCTATAACGGCGGTCATCGTTCTGTGGTGACCAGACCTGACCGTTAGGCTGACGCAGCGCGATTGGCGCATCGGCAATCCACGTATTCAGGCGATAGATTTTCGGCTGGCTTAAGGCCGTCAGATAGGTCGCTGGTTTTGCCAGTGATCCAATCGAACGACGCGCCTGCATCGCACGGTTGTAACCCGCAAACTGCGGTTCGGAGCCACCGACCATCGCGCGAACTTCACCGCTAAAGCGGTCAACAACCACAATCGCCGTTTCCAGATCGCTCAACTTACGCTGTTTCTTCAGTGCCGGAATGCCTTCCACGGCGGCTTTTTCTGCCGCGTCCTGAGCCACTGAGTCAAAAGTAGTGAAGATCTTCACGCCAGAGAGATCTTTCACTTTATCGCCCAGTTTCGCCTGCAACTCCTGGCGCACCAGTTGCATAAAGGCAGGCTGCGGAGAGATCACCCCACCGCGCGGCTGTACGCCCAGCGGACGTGCGCTCAACATGTCGTAGAGTTCTTGATCAATAATCTGCTGCTGTTGCAACAGACGCAGTACCAGGTTACGTCGCTCAAGCGCCAGTTTCGGGTTGCGCCACGGGTTATAGATAGACGCACCTTTCACCATACCGACTAACAGCGCCTGCTGATCAAGGCTCAACTCTTCTACCGGACGACCAAAGTAGTACAGGCTTGCCAGCGGGAAACCACGGATTTCGTTGTCACCGCTCTGACCGAGATATACCTCGTTCATATACAGCTCAAGAATGCGGTCTTTGCTGTAACGCGCATCCATGATTAACGCCATATAGGCTTCGTTCGCTTTACGCCAGTAAGAACGTTCGCTAGAGAGGAACAGGTTCTTCACTAACTGTTGAGTCAGCGTACTCGCCCCCTGCACCGTGCGCCCGGCGGTCAGGTTCGCCAGCACCGCACGTCCAATGGAGTAGAGACTGATACCATCATGCTCGTAGAAATGACGGTCTTCTGTCGCCAGCAAAGTATCTACCAGCAAATCCGGGAAGCCACTACGCGGCACAAACAGACGCTGTTCGCCGTTTGGTGAGGAGATCATGGTGATCAGACGCGGATCAAGACGGAAGAAACCGAACTGACGGTTGTTCTCCATATTGACAATAGTCGCCAGATGATCGCCCTCAAAAGTCAGACGCGCACGCACCTGTCCTTCTTTACTATCCGGGAAATCAAACGGACGGCGGATCATCTCAATGCTGTTGGCCTGCACGGTAAATTCGCCAGGACGGGTCATCTTCGACACCTGACGATATTGCGTGGCCTCCAGCAATTTCACCATCTCGTTCTTGCTGATGGTCATGTCTGGCTCAAGGTTTACCATCCGACCATAAACTGCCGCTGGCAATTGCCACACCTTGCCATCAATACGGCTGCGAATTTTTTGATCGAGATAAACACCGTAAACGGCGATTAACACCGCAAATACGATCCCCAGTTTCAGTAGCAGCCATAGCCAGCCGCGTTTACCACGAGGCTTACGCCCTTTGCCCTTACCTTTGCGTGGCATCGGTTCTTCATCCTCATAGTCATCATAATCGTCGTCATCTTCGTAGCGACGACGTCTTACCTTTTGTTTGACAGGACGCGTCGGTTTCCCTTTGCGTCCAATTGGCTCGCGGTCATTCCCGGCCATACATTTTCTCCGCAATATTCAGGCGCAAAAGCCCGATTTTCTATTCTTCTGTGACAAGACAGAAGAAGATATCTCTCAAAGTACTTTTCGCCCTCCCCCTATGGGAGAGAACCGGGGCGAAGGGACTGCCCGTGCCCGTTTACCAACCTCACGAATACTTTTTCGTCCGTCGCGTCGGTGCGGTATTCGCCGGGTCGTCCGGCCAGACGTGTTTGGGATAACGCCCTTTCATCTCTTTTTGCACCTCGCGATACGCTCCCTGCCAGAAGGCACTTAAATCACGCGTGATTTGCAGCGGCCTCTGGGCGGGTGAAAGCAATTCCAGCACCAGCGGCACGCGCCCCTGAGCGATAGTCGGATTAGTGGCTTCGCCAAACATCTCTTGCATTCTCACCGCCAGCGCGGGTGGGTTATCTTCATGATAACGAATGGCGATCCGGCTTCCCGTCGGCACAGTGTAATGCGCAGGCAATTCACTATCCAGACGTTGCTGCATTCCCCAATCAAGTAATCCGCGCAGCGCCTGATAAACATCAAGAGATTTCAGGCCACGCAGCGAATGTACGCCGGCCATATGTGGCAGCAGCCACGTTTCCAGCGACGCCAGCAAGCTCGCCTCATCCATTGCTGGCCAGTCATATTCCGGTAACCACTTTGCAGCACACAGCAAACGCAAGCGTAGCTGCTCCGCTTCCGGCGTCCAGTTAAGAACGTTTAGACCTTTATCGCGAATACCGTTGAGCATTGCATGATGTAATTCATCTTCCGACGGTTTCGCCAGCGGCTGTACTTTTACTGTGAGCTGACCAATCTGCAACCGACGCCAGGCCTTCAGCGTGCCTTGTGCATCGTCCCATTCAACGGTGTCAGATTGCTGTAATAGCTGTGAGCAGCGTTGCACTAACTCATCAATATCGACCGGTAGCGCCAGTAGAATTCGTGCATCCGGCGAGGCGCTGCCCTGCAATAACAAAGGAGCGATCAACCACTCGTGGCGGCTTAAGGCATCATCCGCGTCCAGCATTGCTCCCATACCGTTCGCCAGTTGATAACGACCATCCTGGCCACGGCGACGAGCAATACGATCGGCAAAGACCTGGGCAAGTAGCGGCGCAATAAACGCACTGTCGGCCTCGCCACCACGGACGTTTAAGCGCTTTAACAGTTGCTGACTACGCTGTTGCCAGGCCGGTTGATTGCGGGAAAACGCCACTTCCAGGTCGCTATTCCCCATGCGGGGCGGCTCTTCGAGAATGGCGGCAATTTTTGCGGCGGTAGCGGCTTCATCATCACTCTTCGCGCTCACCAGCATAGCGGCTAACCGCGGATCATTACCCAGCGTCGCCATTTTTTGCCCTTTCGCGCTAAGTCGTTCGCCATCCAGCGCGCCAAGCATCTGTAACAGGCGTTTCGCAGCCTGTAGATTCACCGTTGGTGGTTGATCCAACCAGTTCATCTGCGCCGGATCGCTGCATCCCCATTGCAGTAATTCCATCAGCAAACCGGAGAGATCGCTTTGTAAGATTTCCGGTTCACTTTGTGCAGCGGCGCGTTCCGCCTGCTCTTTGGCGATCAAATGCAGGCAAATGCCCGGCTCCAGTCGCCCGGCGCGCCCGGCACGCTGCGTCATCGACGCCTGACTAACTCGCTGGGTAATCAACCGTGTAAGACCCGTTCGCGGATCAAAGCGCGCCATCCTTTCCTGGGCGCAATCCACCACCAGGCGAATACCTTCGATAGTTAAACTGGTTTCAGCAATATTGGTTGCCAGCACCACTTTGCGCATCCCTTGTGGTGCCGGGAGGATCGCTTTTCGCTGATCGTTCAACGACAATGCGCCATACAGTGGACAAAGCAACACATCACTGCCTACACGCGAAGCCAGTTGTTCCTGCACACGCTGAATTTCCCCGACGCCAGGTAAAAACAGCAGCAGAGATCCAGCTTCCTGGCGTAGCAATTCGGCGGTGGCGACAGCAACGGCTTCGTCAAAACGTTGATGTGTAGGCAGCGGCAAATAGCGGCGCTCCACCGGATACGAACGCCCTGCGGAAACAACAACGGGGGCTTCCGGCAACATTTGCTGTAAGCGCTCGTTATCCAGCGTGGCTGACATAATCAGCAGCTTCAGGTCATCGCGCAGCCCTTGTTGCACATCGAGTAACAACGCCAGCGCCAGATCCGCCTGCAGACTGCGTTCATGAAACTCATCAAGGATCACCAGACCGACGCCGCTTAGTTCCGGGTCGCGTTGGATCATGCGCGTCAACACCCCTTCAGTAACGACTTCCAAACGGGTATTCGGCCCGACGCAATTTTGCGCACGCATCCGGTAGCCAACGGTATCGCCGGGCTTTTCGTTAAGCAGCTCCGCCAGCCGTTGCGCGACGTTACGCGCCGCCAGACGCCGCGGCTCCAGCAGGATGATTTTCCCGCGAATACCAGGATGCGCCAGCAGTTGCAGCGGCAGCCAGGTCGATTTCCCGGCTCCGGTCGGCGCGCTTAATAACACCTGCGGTGCACAATCGAGGGCGGCAAGTAATTCAGGTAAGACGGCAGCAACGGGCAACGACGACACAAAACGCTCCTGAGGGTTAACATTCTTCGCGGCGCATTGTAGCATCGCGGTAATTCATAACCGAGTGCCTGACATGTCTGAACCGCAACGGCTGTTCTTTGCCATCGACTTACCTGCAGAAATCCGCGAACAGATTATCCACTGGCGCGCCGCACAGTTTCCACCAGAAGCGGGGCGTCCGGTTGCCGCTGAGAACTTGCATCTGACGCTGGCGTTTTTAGGCGAAGTGAGCGCAGAGAAAGAGAAGGCGCTCTCACTTTTGGCCGGACGGATTCGTCAACCCGGTTTCACACTAACGCTTGATGACGCCGGTCAGTGGCTACGTTCTCGCGTGGTGTGGCTTGGTATGCGCCAGCCGCCGCGCGGATTAATCCAACTGGCGAATATGCTTCGTTCACAAGCAGCGCGCAGTGGTTGTTTTCAAAGCAATCGACCGTTTCATCCGCATATCACCTTATTGCGCGATGCCAGCGAGGCGGTGACAATCCCGCCGCCTGGCTTTAACTGGTCGTATGCGGTGACGGAGTTCACCCTTTACGCTTCCTCGTTTGCCCGAGGACGCACACGCTACACGCCGCTAAAACGCTGGACACTGACGCAATAACAAGGGTTTTATCGCAATGGAATTTTCACCCCCTCTACAACGCGCCACGCTGGTTCAACGTTATAAACGTTTTTTAGCCGATGTGATCACACCAGATGGCCAGGAATTAACGCTACACTGCCCGAATACTGGCGCGATGACCGGTTGTGCAACACCTGGAGATACCGTCTGGTATTCAACTTCCGACAACACAAAACGGAAATATCCGCACACCTGGGAACTGACCCAAAGCCAAAACGGTGCATTTATTTGCGTCAATACACTTTGGGCAAACAGATTGACGAAAGAGGCTATCCTTAATGGGAATATTTCGGAGCTGTCAGGCTATAGCTCGCTGAAAAGCGAAGTAAAATACGGTGCCGAACGCAGCCGTGTTGACTTCATGTTACAGGCGAGGTTTCGACCTGACTGCTATATTGAAGTGAAATCGGTTACGTTAGCGGAAAACGAACAGGGATACTTTCCCGATGCAGTGACTGAACGAGGTCAGAAACATCTTCGGGAGTTGATGAGCGTAGCGGCTGAAGGCCAGCGTGCAGTGATTTTTTTCGCCGTGCTACATTCAGCCATTACACGGTTTTCACCCGCGCGCCACATCGATGAGAAATACGCGCAACTATTGTCAGAGGCTCAACAGAGGGGGGTAGAAATTCTGGCTTATAAGGCGGAACTTTCTGCTGAAGGTATGGCTCTTAAAAAATCACTGCCCGTTACTCTGTAGTTGAATAAGTAACTGGTTAATTTACATTCTGGTCGCGTGCGCAAATACGCTTTTCCTCACACAGTTGTCAAGTGTTACGTTTAGATAATTGCTATCCGGAAAAGCATCTGCTATTTATAGCGGCCTCATTTTTCCCCCGAACATGGGGATCGATAGTGCGTGTTAAGGAGAAGCAACATGCAAGAAGGGCAAAACCGTAAAACATCGTCCCTGAGTATTCTCGCCATCGCTGGGGTGGAGCCATATCAGGAGAAGCCGGGCGAAGAGTATATGAACGAAGCCCAGCTGGCGCACTTCCGTCGTATTCTGGAAGCATGGCGTAATCAACTCAGGGATGAAGTCGATCGCACCGTTACACATATGCAGGATGAAGCCGCCAACTTCCCGGATCCGGTAGACCGTGCCGCCCAGGAAGAAGAGTTCAGCCTCGAACTGCGTAACCGCGATCGCGAGCGTAAGCTGATCAAAAAGATCGAGAAGACGCTGAAAAAAGTGGAAGACGAAGATTTCGGCTACTGCGAATCCTGCGGTGTTGAAATTGGTATTCGTCGTCTGGAAGCGCGCCCAACAGCCGATCTGTGCATCGACTGCAAAACGCTGGCTGAAATTCGCGAAAAACAGATGGCTGGCTAATTAAAGCTGTTCCATCACGTTTACCACAGGCGGGAAATGCTCCCGCCTTATTTTTTGTTCAAAGAGATGACAGACACACACTATATTGGGCGCTTTGCCCCCTCACCTTCCGGCGAACTTCATTTTGGTTCTCTGATCGCTGCGCTTGGCAGCTATCTGCAAGCACACGCCCGGCAAGGTCGCTGGCTGGTACGCATTGAAGATATCGACCCACCCCGTGAAGTTCCCGGTGCCGCAGAGACTATCCTGCGCCAACTGGAACATTACGGCCTGCACTGGGACGGCGATGTTCTCTGGCAATCCCAACGTCACGACGCCTATCGTGAAGCCCTCGCCTGGTTACGTGAGCAAGGACTAAGTTATTACTGCACCTGTACGCGCGCACGTATTCACAGTATTGGCGGTATCTACGACGGTCATTGCCGTGAATTGCATCATGGCCCGGACAACGCGGCTGTACGTATTCGGCAGGTGCATCCGGTTATGCAGTTCACTGACCAACTGCGCGGCATTATCCACGCCGACGAAAAACTGGCGCAGGAAGATTTTATTATTCATCGCCGTGATGGTTTGTTTGCCTATAACCTGGCTGTGGTGGTTGATGATCACTTCCAGGGCGTGACTGAAATTGTCCGTGGCGCAGATTTGATTGAACCCACAGTGCGGCAAATCTCGCTGTACCAGCTTTTTGACTGGCAAGCGCCAGATTACATTCATTTGCCGCTGGCGCTTAACGCACAAGGCGCTAAACTTTCCAAGCAGAATCATGCGCCTGCGTTACCAAAAGGCGACCCGCGCCCGGTACTAATCGCGGCACTTCAATTTCTTGGTCAGCAGGCAGAAACACATTGGCAGGATTTCAGCGTCGAGCAAATCCTTCAGTCAGCCGTCAAAAACTGGACGCTGACCGCCGTACCTGAGTCGGCAATTGTAAATTCAACATTCTCAAATGCGTCATGCTGAGCTATGATTAGCCGCTATTTTTTTGTCCTGAATGATGTTTGACACTACCGAGGTGTATTATTTTTACCCGAGTCGCTAATTTTTGCCGCAAGGTGCTAAGCCGCGAGGAGAGCGAGGCTGAACAGGCAGTCGCCCGTCCACAGGTGACGGTGATCCCGCGTGAACAGCATGCTATTTCCCGCAAAGATATCAGTGAAAATGCCCTGAAGGTAATGTACAGGCTCAATAAAGCGGGATACGAAGCCTGGCTGGTTGGCGGCGGCGTGCGCGACCTGTTACTTGGCAAAAAGCCGAAAGATTTCGACGTGACCACTAACGCCACGCCTGAGCAGGTGCGCAAACTATTCCGTAACTGCCGTCTGGTGGGTCGCCGTTTCCGTCTTGCTCACGTGATGTTTGGTCCGGAAATTATCGAAGTCGCAACCTTCCGTGGGCACCACGAAGGCAACGTCAGCGACCGCACGACCTCCCAGCGTGGGCAAAACGGCATGTTGCTGCGCGACAACATATTTGGCTCCATCGAAGAAGACGCCCAGCGCCGCGATTTCACCATCAACAGCCTGTATTACAGCGTCGCGGATTTTACCGTCCGTGATTACGTTGGCGGCATGAAAGATCTGAAAGACGGCGTGATTCGCCTGATTGGTAACCCGGAAACGCGCTACCGTGAAGATCCGGTACGTATGCTGCGCGCGGTACGTTTTGCCGCCAAGTTGGGTATGCGTATCAGCCCGGAAACCGCAGAACCGATCCCACGCCTGGCTACCCTGCTGAACGATATCCCACCGGCACGCCTGTTTGAAGAATCACTCAAACTTCTACAAGCAGGCTACGGTTACGAAACCTATAAATTGCTGTGTGAATATCATCTGTTCCAGCCGCTGTTCCCGACCATTACCCGTTACTTCACGGAAAATGGCGACAGCCCAATGGAGCGGATGATTGAGCAGGTACTGAAAAATACTGATACGCGTATCCATAATGATATGCGCGTTAACCCGGCGTTCCTGTTTGCCGCGATGTTCTGGTATCCACTGCTGGAGACGGCACAAAAAATCGCGCAAGAGAGCGGCCTTACCTATCACGATGCTTTCGCGCTGGCGATGAACGATGTGCTGGACGAAGCCTGCCGTTCACTGGCGATCCCGAAACGTCTGACTACGCTAACTCGCGATATCTGGCAGTTGCAGTTGCGCATGTCCCGTCGTCAGGGCAAACGTGCATGGAAACTGCTGGAGCATCCGAAATTCCGCGCCGCTTACGACCTGCTGGCACTGCGTGCAGAAGTGGAACGCAACGCTGAGCTGCAACGTCTGGCGAAATGGTGGGGTGAATTCCAGGTTTCTGCGCCACCAGATCAAAAAGGGATGCTCACCGAGCTGGATGAAGAACCAGCACAGCGCCGTCGTACTCGTCGTCCGCGCAAACGCGCGCCGCGTCGCGAGGGCACCACATGACAGTGGCATATATTGCCATAGGCAGCAATCTGGCCTCTCCGCTGGAGCAGGTCAATGCTGCCGTGAAAGCACTCGGTGAAATTCCTGAAAGCCGCATTCTTGCCGTTTCTTCGTTTTACCGTACCCCTCCGCTGGGGCCACAAGATCAGCCGGATTACTTAAACGCCGCCGTGGCGCTGGAAACAACTCTCGCACCTGAAGAGTTACTCAATCACACACAGCGTATTGAATTGCAGCAAGGTCGCGTTCGTAAGGCCGAACGCTGGGGGCCGCGCACGTTAGATCTCGACATCATGCTGTTTGGTGATGCGGTGATTAACACTGAACGCCTCACTGTTCCGCACTATGATATGAAGAATCGTGGTTTTATGCTCTGGCCGCTGTTTGAGATTGCGCCAGGTCTCGTATTCCCGGATAACCACACGCTTGCCCGGTTACTGACTGATGCACAATTTCCGCGCCCTTCTCTTTGGTAATACGTGTTCTCCTGTATTAATTAGCCCTGCTTTCGCGTAATACAAAAAATACGCACAAAAAAATAATTAAAACATCCTCTAATTTAATATTATTTCCCCCGTTCGCTTTGACATCAAACTTTAACCAATTACACATAATTTTATCTTAAATGTAATTTAATTTATTCTAACAATGATAAATATTGACTTTTAAAACGATTTAGAGCCATTTAAATGAAATAGAAAGAATATATATATCTTTCATCCACTTACCCTGCCAGATTTGCCGCTAAACAATTCATCACATAAATAAAAAGACACATATAATATTCATTATAAAAATAATATTTAATATAGAAATACAAATAACCCATTAATATAAAAACAATATTTTACAAAAAAACACACTCCTATTATATTGCCCATCCCGTAATTAACTTTACGTATCATTTTTTAACTCATTTAATATTTTATGGAGAATTATAATGAACAAGAAGCTTCTGGCGGTTGTTCTGGCAGCGTCCTGTTTTTCTGCTGGTAATGCAATGGCTGTGGATGGTGGTGAAATCAATATCAACGGTCTGGTTTCTGATGAAACCTGCCCGGCAACCGTTAACGGTGGCAGCAACGACGTTAACATCACCCTGAAAACCGCGAAACCAAGTGATATTGCAGCGCTGAATGACAAAGCGCTGGGTGCATACCCGGCAGCAATCAGCATCTCAGTAAACTGCTCCAATGCAGCCGCAAATAAAACGGCAACAATGAGCTTTACCTCTACTTTCCACAGCTCCACCCAGGGTACTCTGGAAAATGACAACTCCATCAGCGGCCCGGCTAAAGGTGTCAACATCGCACTTCACGATGTCTCCGCCACCACCCCGGCACTGGTTAAAGTGAACGATCCTTCAAGCAAAATTTCTTCTCCTATCGATTCAACCAGCCATATCGCCACCTTCAGCTATATGGCGTCCTATGTGAAATCTTCTTCAACCGCAACCGTCACCAGCGGCCCGGTGAAAACCAACGCAACCTATACCCTGACTTATCAGTAATAGCGTTACCGTTGTAAAAATCACAAGGGGATGTGTTACATCCCCTGTTTCAGGATTTAGAGATGTTTCAGGGAGAGATAACATGTTGAATTATAACAAGACTATCGCTGCTATCGTTGTCGGTGCAACGCTTACGGCATTCAGCCCCATAACCCAGGCCGATATCGTTATCAACGGTACGCGCATCATCTATAAAGAAAGCGACAAAAAGATCACTGCTCGCCTGGAAAATAAAGGCTCTCGCCCATTGCTGGTGCAGTCCTGGCTTGATACCGGTGATGACAATGTAGACCCGGCTTTGATCAAAGTCCCGTTTAACGCGACCCCACCGGTCTCACGCATAGACCCGAAAAAAGGCCAAACCGTTACCATCACCTATACCGGTACGCAGGCATTACCGAAAGACAGGGAAAGTGTGTACTGGTTTAACGTGCTGGAAGTTCCACCCAAAATGCAGGCAAAAGAAGCTGAAAATAAAAATGTCCTGCAACTGGCTTTCCGTACCCGTATCAAACTGTTCTATCGCCCTGATGGATTAGCCGGTGAGCATTTCAAAGCGCCAGAGCAATTAACCTGGCGCTGGAATGGAAATAAAATAAAAGTAACGAACCCAACGCCTTATTATGTTTCCTTCTCGTCTGTCGATGTGCAGTCGGGAAATAAAAAATATACCGTAGACGCCACAATGGTTGCGCCAAAAAGCGATGCCGAATTTACAGTACAGGGTCTGAATACCTCCCCTGGCGGCGCTAAATTACACTATTCAGCTATTAGTGATTACGGCAGTGAAATAAAAGGCGAAGCAAATATGTAATCTCACGAATTACATTATCGCCAGGGTAAATATCTTGAATTAATTATTGACTGAATGATTACAACGTCGAGCATAAGAAAAAACAGATGACTCATTGTAAACTGACACGGATTGCCGTTATTTTTGCCTGCATTTATGGCCATGCTGCCAATGCGGCAGAAAGTATTGAATACGATCCCAGCTTCCTGATGGGGAGTTCTGCCCAGGGGATTGACCTGTCGCGTTATTCCGACGGTAACCCTGCTATGCCCGGCAGCTATGACGTAAAAGTCTACGTCAATGAAAGTGCCGCAACGAGCATGACCGTAGAACTTATTGATACCGGCAAGAAAAGTGCCGACGCCTGTATTTCTCGTAAAATGCTCAATCAGTTGCATATTAAACAGCCGGATCTCAAAGACGGAGAGGCTGTATTACGCAAAGGCGAAGCGGAAGCTGATGATTGTCTCGATCTGGCGCGGGCGATCCCACAGTCAGAAGTCTATTTCGATACTAACGATCAGAAGTTGGATATCACGGTTCCGCAGATCTGGATCCTCAGTAATTATCAGGGATATATCGACCCGTCATTATGGGAAGACGGCATCAGTGCCGCCATGTTGTCCTACCGTATGAACGGCTGGCGCAACACGCGCCGGGGTGATGAAACTCAGTCGTTCTATACTGCGCTCAACGCAGGGCTTAACCTCGGGAACTGGCATTTCAGAAGCAACGGTAACTATAGCTGGCAGCAGGATGTTGGCGGTAATTTTGATATCCAGAACAGCTATATGCAGCGCGAGCTGCCATTTATTCGTTCTCAACTTGTGGTCGGGGAGACCTACACCACCGGGGAAACCTTCGACTCTGTCGGCATTAAAGGCGCACGCCTGTACAGCGACGACCGCATGTTACCGCCTTCCATGACCAGTTTTGCCCCGGTGATCCGCGGCGTGGCAAACAGTAACGCCAAAGTCACCATCACCCAGGGCGGCTATAAAATTTACGAAGGAACCGTACCGCCTGGCGAATTCGCCATTGATGACATCATGCCTTCTGGCTACGGCAATGATCTGGTGGTCACCATTGAAGAAGCCGACGGTTCACGGCGGACATTCTCACAACCGTTCTCCTCGGTTATGCAGATGCTGCGTCCGGGCGTCGGGCGTTGGGATCTCAGCGGTGGGCAAATCGTTCGCGACGATTTGCGCGAAGACTATAACTTGCTGCAAGGGTCATTCTACTACGGTATCAACAACACCTTTACCGGCTATACGGGTATCCAGTTCACCGATGCTGACTTTATGGCCGTGCTGCTGGGGCTGGGCGTAAACACCAGCATCGGCGCAGTATCGCTGGACGTCACTCAGTCGAAGGCGAATATCTACAACGATCAAACCTACACCGGGCAAAGCTATCGTATTTCGTGGAACAAAATGTTCAGTGCCACCAATACCTCACTAAACCTGGCCGCCTATCGCTATTCCACCAGTAATTACCTGGGGCTGAACGATGCCCTGACGTTACAGGATGATGCCAGACACAGCTCGCCAGACGAGCAACGCACAATGGGGAATTATCAGCGTACCCGCAATCAGTTCACTATCAGTCTCAACCAGCCGCTGATGTTCGAGGAGGTCGATTACGGCTCGTTTTATCTTAATGGTAGTTGGACGGATTACTGGAGCGGAAGCCATAGCCAGAGCACGTACTCTATGGGCTACAGCAAAGGGACAAGTTGGGGAACCTGGAGTGCCACAGTACAACGCACCTGGAACGAAGACGGCGATCAGGATGACAGCTTCTATCTGAGTTTCAGCATTCCGCTGGAAAATTTACTGGGCGGTAAACGTCGCGAAAGCGGCTTCAAGTATCTCGACAGCCGTATGAGCACTGACTTTAACGGCAGCCATCGTTTGAGCGCCAGCGCCAACGGCAGCAGCGGCGATGGAAAATATAACTACAGCGTGAATACCAATTACTCCACCAATAAGCAGAGTTCCAATCTGGCAGATATTGGCGGTTATCTCAGCTATGAATCGCAATGGGGTACATGGTCTGGCTCAGCATCGGCTGACACTGACCACAGCCGTCAGCTCTCTCTCAGCACCGATGGCGGCTTTGTCCTGCACGGTGGCGGGCTGACGTATACCAATCACAGCTTTAGCGATACCGATACGCTTGTCCTGGTGAAAGCCCCTGGCGCGCATGGCGCACGAATCAACTACAGCAGTAACACCATTGACCGCTGGGGTTATGGCGTCGCCACGTCCGCCTCTCCATATCGGGAAAACAACATCACGCTTGATATTCAGGAGCTGGAAAACGACGTAGAGCTTAAGAGCACCAGTTCACAAACGGTTCCGCGCTACGGGGCAATTACCCTGACCAATTTCGAAACCGACCAGGGCCGCTCGGCGATGATCACGATGCGTCGTAGCGATGGCGAACCTCTGCCATTTGCCGCCAATATCACCAATGAGCAAGGGCAGTCTCTGGGCTATATCGGCCAGAACAACCAGGCCTTTGTGCGTGGTATCGAAGATAACGGCGTGTTGCAGGTGAACTGGTCCGATAAGGACAACGTTTCGCAGCACTGCATCGCGCGCTATCAGGTTCCGGCATCCGCTGCTGACCAGCGCGGCAACCAGACCCTGTCACTGGATAACGTACTCTGTACGGTATCTGCAACTCACTAAAATCCGCGAGATATGGATAACCTATGACACGGAAAAATATACCTCTGGCACTCGCCGTGCTGACGCTCTCAGCCTCGGCACTGGCCGTTGATGTCGACGTTAAATTCAGGGCCGATATTATACAGCCGACCTGTGATATCAAACTGGAAGGAACCGGTACTTCTAAAACAGGTACTGATGCCTATAAGCTGGTCATTCCTGATATCAGGCTGGACCAGTTACGCGCGAAAAGTGCTGAAACGGTAGGTGAATTTACCTTAAAAACGGAAAACTGTACGGGTAGCCCGAGCAAAATCATTTCTACCATCACGGCAGAGAAAAAAACCGGTGTCGCGGGGATGAACCTGGCGATCCCTCTCACAGGTGGGGCAGGGTTAACGGGCAGTATCGGTGTCGGTTTCCGTCGGGCCAGTACGTCAACTGACACATTTTTTAAAGTTCAGAACGATGAAAAAATCACGTGGACAACTGCTGAAATCAGCGGCGGATTAAAACTGGCTGCCGTAATGCGAGAAACCCAGATTAATCAGGGTACAATCGGTGATTTCAGCGCCAAAGTCACGTTTAACTTCACCTATGAATAACGGGGTAGCACAATGAAAAAAACAACTTTAGCCTGCTACGTCGTCAGCGCCATGGCATGCTTCAGCATTGGGATGAATACCGCCAATGCCACCACGGATTCCCTGGATCTTACCGTCGTGACAAAAGTCACCGCAGGAACCTGTAGCGCCGAAGTACAGGAAAACTCAAAGACAGTTACCGACATTGATTTTCAGGATGTTTTCATCCCGGAAGTGATCAGCGGAAACAAAGCAAAATCATTCAATCTGATACTCAGCAACTGCGCAGCCACATCCAGCGCAGAGTTCACATTGAAACCGGCCAGTGGTTCAACCTGTGATAGCGCAGGCGCGGGAGAAGCATTTGCCAACGCCTCCGTTGCAACCCCGAAAGCAGCAGCGGTCGCCGTTGAGGTCTGGGGGTCAGCAACCCCTAAAAGCGGTACACAACTGAAGTGTAAATCCGCCAACGCGTTCCCGGTCACCATGGTCGGTGGTGGCGCGACCGTGCCGCTCAGCGCACGCCTGATCCGCGATAGCGGTAAGGCTGACGCGGACGTCACTGCCGGTGAGTTTTCCAGCCAGGCAGTATTTGATATTACCTATAAGTGATTTACAGCGCAGCCTGTGTAAAAGGGACGTTATGAAAAAGCACGGTTTATCTACCACTCTTATCATTGGTGCTGCGCTATTTAGCGCCAGTACATTGGCTGATGTGAGTGTCGACTTTAACGCAAAAGTGCTGAGCACCACCTGCACGGTATCCGTTAGCAACAGCGGGACGGTCGATTTAGGTACGGTGAGCCTGGGTTATTTCGCCAGCGGCATTACGGCGGAGCAATATTTTTCAGGGGGTCAGGAATTCTTTATCCATTTGTATAACTGTTCCGGGAGTGCCCCTACAGGGACTACAAATTTGCATCTGGATTTCAAACCTAAAAGCGGCGCTTTTGCAGCAGGCTCGCAACAAATTTTTCCGAATGAGGAAAGTAATGGTGCCAAAAATGTTGGCGTGGTGATTTTCTCAACGCACGATCGCAGCAATATGTTTAACGTCTGGTCTCCTGCAGGTATTTCACGGTCGACATACACGGTGAATGCACAGGGTCTGAATAATTCGACCTGGGCTTTTTATACCCGAATGCAAAAAATTGATAATATTGCCTCTGTCACTGCCGGAAAAGTGGCAACCAGTGTACTGGTTGATACCTGGTACGATTAATTCAATGGAATGAAAGATAAAGAGCGGATTCAGATGATTATTAACAGACTGAGTAAAGCAGTAATTAGCCTGGTATTATTAATCAGCACTGGTGCTGTATTTTCAACATGGGCGGGAACACGTATTAGCTACGGCGAACCCGGTGCCAATGGTGATGTTATAATCAATATTTTCCCTAATGGAACACAACCCGCTTCTGCCGGAGGGCAGCCTGCACCAGGATTGATTAAGCCGTTAGGCGTATCCATGATATCGAACTCCACATCCAATATGATTTACTGTTATTTTGGCGACGCGTCCAGCGGAGATCAATCCAATTCGGAGATTTACCATAACCTGATTAACTCAGGCAAACAGTATGATGGCAAGCCCTTATTTAATACAACGACACAAGGCGTCTATGTGTCGGTCGAAATCCTTAATTTCAGTAGCCCTGGCATTACATTTGGCATAGGAGCGGAACACAGCCTCCTTGCTGATGGAACCCATAGAGATGAATTCTCGGGCCATGTTGTCGACCCATCACAATGTACAGGCTATCAACAACTCACTTTCCAGGTGAGAACCACCTATTACCTCGGCAGCGACTATCAGAGCCGTATATATACTGGTGGCGGCGGTGCCGGTAACTACGATTCATTTAAGGCGGAGATTGACAGTAACAGTACCCTTGATACCCGTGGTTTCGCTTCAACAAATTCCCCCGGTTTTAGCATCAGAAGCAGTACCCAGGGACAAGGGGGTTATCTCGTGGTTGAGTTTAGAAACCTTGGTCTGATGATTACGGCCCCAACCTGTTATGCCGATGCCGTTGCAGGTACAAATGTTAAAGGCAATACCGTCGATTTTGGCAATGTTTTAACCTCGGATATTAGTAACGGGACCAGTAATTCCAAACGTCAGTTCCAGATAGCATTAAAAGACTGTGTGGGGATTGGAAGCATAGTAACGAAACTGTCCACCACAAAAACCGCGAACAGCGTCAGGCTATTGGGTAACCAACAGACAAACAATGCAGCCGGTGGAATTGGGGTGAAAATTACTGGCCTGAACGATGCCGCGACCGGTAAAGCGGAACAGCTTTATCCTAATAATCAATATTCCGTTTATACAGAATATGAGTCGGCGACTAACCCCGACGGTTGGATTGACGTTTTAACCACCGATGTGACACACCCTGGGGTCGAACATACCCTGAACTTCGAAGCGCAACTGGTTCCCGATTTCGTGCAGGATCAACCTGCCCCGGTGATCACCGCGGGTGGA
The DNA here is from genome assembly GCF_000408805.1 of Escherichia sp. KTE159. NCBI lineage: Bacteria > Pseudomonadati > Pseudomonadota > Gammaproteobacteria > Enterobacterales > Enterobacteriaceae > Escherichia > Escherichia sp. KTE159. Next base: position 588,921 of record NZ_KE137295.1, on the reverse strand, counting down.
TTTGAAGCAACAGGTACATTCTCTATTACCTATCCCTGATATTACTTACTGCCAGGTGCGCACTGCGCCTGGCAGTCAGCGGTTTGTGCAACATAACTACACTGATAAATTAAAAAATCATAACTCCGTATCATTTCTATTATATTAATAAATGATGTTAGCTACGCAAAAGGGAACCAGCATTATGCTGATTAAATCTTACTATCACTAAATATCAAATACTCATGCAATGAGTGTCTGAAATGGAGTGCGTATGAAAACTACTCTACAATTTGTTATTTTTACCATTCTTATCTTTATTAATTCTGTCTGTAACGCAACCGTCGATTTTATTGTTGGCGCGGGGCCTGATGGTGTACCGCCGGAAAGAAATGGCTACGCAAATTTCCAGTATTCCGGGAGCAGTAATAACCTGGTATTTTACCGCCCAACTCAACTCGGCCCGACTGGAGTAGTTTTACGGTGGCCTAATCAGGATACCCATGACAGTGGCAGTGTATATTGTACAGCACATTCCAGCGCTACTGGTGGCCCTATCACTGTCAGAAATAAAATGGTTGATTCAGGGCTCGTTTACGGGGGACATAAATTATTCAAAACATCCGTTACAGGACTGTATTATACCTTAAAAATCTCAACTATATGGACAGCTTATAATACAACCTCTGACGTCCCGGATATATTTATCGGGGACGCACCAACACAAACTTTCCACTTTAGATTCCATGACGCCGATCTGCAACGAGCCTGTGAGCAACGGGATGGCAGGTGGACTCCAAAATTTTTTAGAATAGGTGGAATTTTTCAAGACTTTACTGTTGAGTTTTATTCAGATACGACATTTAACCCTACAGCAGGCCAAAAAATAACATTACTCAGCAGCAGCGATTACCTTTACAGTTTTAAGGCCGAGAATGCGGGTGGAACGGTTCAAGGGTACAGTGGGAGCATCTATTTTAACTTTAATTTAGCGAATGTGACCTTATCACTTCCGACCTGTTTTTCCTCAGTGATTACAGGAAAAACAGTCAATGGAACGACTGTTGAACTTGGCAGCTATACAACCGGTCAGATCAAAAATGGTGCAACTCCAGTACCTTTTCAAATAGCCCTACAAAACTGTATTCGTGTGCAAAATATTGAAACCAAAATGTCCTCTGGAAACATTGGGGTGCAAAACAAAAAATTAATCACTAATACGTTGACTGGTTCCAATGCCGCAGAAGGCGTCGGTGTTCTGATCGAAGGGTTAAAAAACCGTGTGAGTGAAAAAATGGTTCTCGAACCTAACGTGGGAACCTCTGTGTATAAAGCATATGAAGATGAAATTGATACTTCAGGTGGCATCTACCCAGGCAAAGGCCAGGGAACAACGCAGGTGCTTGAGTTTCAGGCAACATTGCAACAAGACGGTAATGCGACTATCAAGGGAGGCGCTTTCGAGGCCACCAGCAGATTCCAGATAACTTATCCTTGATAGACAGATCAGATTGCTGGAAAAGCGTTCGTTGTTACATGCCGGATGCGACGCGAACGCTTTATCCAGCCTATAAAATTGTGAAAAAAAATTCAATAAATTGTGATGCGCCATGTAAGTCTGATAAGCGTAGCGCATCAGGCAATTTTGCGTTCGTCATCAGTCTCAAGTCATATCATCACTTAACTGGTGATATGAGCGTACCGAAATGATTGCCCCACCCGATATGGCTGCTAGAATGCCAATAATTGCACTTTAGCCATCAGGATACGTTATGAAACCGACGACTATTTCGCAGCTTCAAAAATACAAGCAGGAAAAAAAACGCTTCGCGACCATTACCGCTTACGACTACAGCTTCGCCAAATTGTTTGCCGATGAGGGCCTCAATGTCATGCTGGTCGGTGACTCGCTGGGGATGACAGTGCAGGGGCACGACTCTACCCTGCCGGTCACCGTTGAAGATATCGCCTATCACACCGCCGCCGTGCGTCGCGGTGCGCCAAACTGCCTGCTTTTGGCCGATCTCCCCTTTATGGCTTATGCCACGCCGGAACAGGCATTTGAAAACGCTGCCAGGGTAATGCGTGCCGGAGCCAATATGGTCAAAATTGAAGGCGGTGCATGGCTGGTAGAAACGGTACAAATGCTGACAGAACGTGCCGTGCCGGTATGTGGTCACTTAGGCTTAACGCCACAGTCCGTGAATATTTTTGGTGGCTACAAAGTGCAGGGGCGTGGTGATGAGGCTGGCGACCAATTACTCAGCGATGCGTTAGCACTAGAAGCCGCAGGTGCACAATTGCTGGTACTGGAGTGTGTACCCGTTGAGCTGGCAAAACGCATTACCGAGGCACTGGCGATCCCCGTCATTGGCATTGGTGCGGGTAACGTCACTGACGGACAGATCCTCGTGATGCACGACGCATTCGGCATTACCGGTGGTCACATTCCTAAATTCGCCAAAAATTTCCTCGCTGAAACGGGCGACATCCGTGCTGCGGTGCGGCAGTATATGGCTGAAGTGGAGTCCGGCGTCTATCCGGGCGAAGAACACAGTTTCCATTAAGGAGTGACGTTGTGTTAATTATCGAAACCCTGCCGCTGCTGCGTCAGCAAATTCGCCGCCTGCGTATGGAAGGCAAGCGCGTGGCACTGGTGCCCACTATGGGTAACCTGCATGATGGCCATATGAAACTGGTCGACGAAGCCAAAGCCCGCGCCGATGTGGTGGTGGTTAGCATTTTCGTTAACCCAATGCAGTTCGACCGCCCGGAAGATCTGGCGCGCTACCCGCGCACCTTGCAGGAAGATTGCGAGAAGTTAAACAAGCGTAAAGTGGATTTGGTCTTTGCGCCATCGGTAAAAGAGATCTACCCGAACGGAACAGAAACCCACACCTATGTTGATGTTCCCGGCCTTTCCACTATGCTGGAAGGCGCCAGCCGCCCGGGACATTTCCGTGGCGTGTCGACCATCGTCAGCAAGCTGTTCAACCTGGTCCAGCCAGACATCGCCTGCTTCGGAGAAAAGGATTTTCAGCAACTGGCGCTGATCCGCAAAATGGTCGCTGATATGGGCTTTGATATTGAGATTGTCGGCGTGCCGATTATGCGCGCGAAAGACGGCCTTGCGCTCAGCTCCCGTAACGGTTATCTGACGGCAGAACAACGCAAAATTGCACCAGGTCTGTACAAAGTTTTAAGTTCGATTGCTGACAAATTGCAGGCTGGAGAGCGGGATCTCGATGAAATTATCGCCATTGCTGGGCAAGAGTTGAATGAAAAAGGCTTCCGCGCCGATGATATTCAGATTCGCGATGCCGACACGTTGCTGGAAGTCACTGAAAAAAGCAAACGGGCAGTGATTCTGATTGCCGCCTGGCTTGGCGATGCTCGCCTGATCGACAATAAAATGGTCGAACTGGCGTAATACTTAATTGGCGCTACGGCTGATAGCGCCAATTATTAATTGCCACGTAATCTGTCATAACACAGGTAACTTAGTTAAGGTTAATTAGCTTATCAATCTCTGTAAGTGGTAAATTTGCCAACTCTGCAACATCCTCACGAAGCATTCCTTTACTCAGAAGACGCTGGGCGAATTCCTGTCTTACTTCCTGTCTTACCTTCTGGAGTCCCTCTTTATATCCCTTCTGAAATCCCTTCTGAAATCCCTTCTGAAATCCCTTCTCTTCAAACCACTGCGCCAACGTCTGCCTGGTTTCTCTCCGTGTCTTTATGTCCATAGGTTCCCTTAATTATCTGGTCAGTTAATAATAATCATTATCTGGCTATAACTGATAATGCCGGCAACTTAGTTAATTAGCTTATCAAGCTCAGCAAGAGATAAATTCGTCATCTCTGCAACGTCTTCCCGAGACATCCCTTTACTCAGAAAACGCCGGGCGAATTCTTGCCTTTCCTCCTGTCTTCCCTGCTGAATCCCCTTCTCAATTCCCTTCTCAATTCCCTTCTCAATTCCCCTCTCAATACCCTTCTCAATACCCTTCTCTTCAAACCACTGCGCCAGCGTCATCATAGACTCCCCTCCCGTTTCCCTGTCTCTCACCACACCGTAAAACAAATCCGCTTGTTCAGTATGACCGCGTTGCAGCATATAGTTTTGCATGGCAACTAACTGACTTCCGCTAGTGTACCCTTCGTCAATCAGCGTGACCAGTTGCTCCAGCAATAACATTAAGTCGCGCTGGCGAATATGTTTTTGCAGCAGTTCGAGAATCGCAATCCGCCGATGTTTCATGATTTCATCATCTGGCGTGATGGTGATATCCACCAGCGGGAAAGGGTTGTTATAGACACGTCGCGCCAGCTCCGGTGAGTAAAACATATCAAACCAGCACATCGAGAGTGGGTAAGGCGTGGCCTCGCCCTGATAAAACAGAATCGGCACCACCAGCGGCAGCTTATCGTGGTCCGCTTCCAGATGTCGGTGCATGGCGGCAATAGAGTAGCGCATCATGCGAAAGGCCATTTTTTTGTCCGGCTTGCTTTGATGTTCAATCACAACATGCAGATAGCCGGGATTACCCAGCATTTGCACAGAATAGAGTACGTCAGTGCTATGCCCTTTCAGGCTTTCTTCGATAAAACTCCCCGACTCAAGATGCAGCGTGTCGAGATCACACAGCTCGCGTAATTCCGCTGGCAAATGTATCTCCAGGAAATCGCGGGCCGTTTCCGCATGCATTAAAAATTGTTTAAAAACCGCGTCATGCGGAGTGGTACTTGGTGCGTCCATCTTCCCTGTCTTCCATGTTGGCTTGCGTGAAGGCAGTATCCAGTCAATGTATACCGTCGTCAGCCGTCTCTTTATTGTTTACCGAGCAGCGTTCAGAGAAATTTCAATCGGTTACAGGAGTTGCATAGCGGGCTTCGGCGCGGCACGCAAACTCCCGCTGTAAATGGCCTCAGATGAGTAGACACTAAACAAAAATCGGGCAATACTGCGTGAGAATTTTCTCAAGGCAGGCATCGCCTGCTTCGTTAACGACAGGGTAGAAAGGTAGAAGTTATGATTCGCACGATGCTGCAGGGCAAACTCCACCGCGTGAAAGTGACTCATGCGGACCTGCACTATGAAGGTTCTTGCGCCATTGACCAGGATTTTCTTGACGCAGCAGGTATTCTCGAAAACGAAGCCATCGATATCTGGAATGTCACCAACGGCAAGCGTTTCTCCACCTACGCTATCGCGGCAGAACGCGGTTCGAGAATTATTTCTGTCAACGGTGCGGCGGCCCACTGCGCCAGCGTCGGTGATATTGTGATCATCGCCAGCTTCGTCACCATGCCGGATGAAGAAGCCCGTACCTGGCGGCCAAACGTCGCCTACTTTGAAGGCGACAACGAAATGAAACGTACCGCAAAAGCCATTCCGGTACAGGTTGCCTGAGTATTACCCCTGCGGCTGGTTACTCACCAGCCGCGACATTGTCTCCAGCGAATCCGTTCTTAAGATATAAAGCCGTTTTAACAACAATGGATTATCCCCCGGTTTAACTTTACCTTTCATGGTGGTCACCGCCAGATGAAACCCGGCTTCATTTGCCGCTTTAACCGCTTTATCATTAAATCCGCCAAACGGGTAAGAAAGATACAATACATGCGGATTAAATTGCGTCAGCGCCCGGCGTGAGCGTTCGAAATCAAACAGAATATTGTGCTCACTACGGCTGAGTAATATTGGTCGTCGATAACCATCAACCCGATGTAAAAAATGGGTATGTGACTGGAAATCAAAAACATCGCTGACATCACGTAGTTCAGAAATACTCATAAACTGTAATGACTGCGGATTCCATTTTTGTGGGTGACGTTTAATACGCGAGGTAATAATAAATGCCGTCGCCTTCATACCATATTGTTTCAGAACAGGATACGCATAGCGACTTACCGATTTTAAGCCATCATCAAAAGTCAGCACAACCGCGCGAGCTGGAAGATTTATCGAATTATGCAAATATCCTTCCAGTTGATACAAGGTTAACGTGGTATATCCCCTGTCGCGCAACCAGGTCATCTGGTTATTGAATGCACGTACCGACGTTGTGGTCGAAGTATGGCGAAAACGGGTATTCTCTTCATCGCGTAAAATATGATGGTAGGTCAATACAGGAATACCATTATCCTGCTGCGCATCTAACGCACTGATATAGGCCAGACGTTCGCCAATACGAATTTGATACCAGGTTTGATTCAGGCGATCTTTCAATTTATTAATAATGGGATAACGCAAATTATCGGCCAGCACGCCAAATGGTGCGCTGCCAGCATCAGGCGCGTTATATATCGGTGTATCTTTCCAGGTAATAAGATTTTGGTTGCTCAGTGGCTTATGCAAATCCCCCAGGCCATCTTCAACTTTTTGCCGCCCTTGTACCGGTTCCAGATGACCTTTATCAATATATCCCGTACCAAAACCAAAGTTGAATTCATAATAATCGGCTGCGGTTGGCATGACCGAAATAATCTGCCCGGCGCGAATGTTACCAACAGTTACCGTTTTGTCGCCAATTTTACCCCAGATAGCCGCATCCTGAGTGGTTTGCATATAACGCATGGGAAGCGCTGCGCCGGCACCAGATGAAACCAGCAGCAGTAGAAAAATAAACTTTTTAATCATGAGGAAACAACCAGGCGAGAAACAACGCCGTTAGTGTAGCAAAATCGGAATGCGATTTAATACTCGAACCAATTGTGCTTGAGCACAAAGGGGGGATTTTTTTGTTGCTGATGCCAGAGACTACTGACTTCAGGAGCCCCCAGTTCGACAATGCGATTGCGGAACTCTGCACTCGACATTGTTTCACGACAAGCAATCATCTGTTCAATTAACGGTAGCGTGATACCAGAAATCACTTCGCAACAGGAATGTTTGTGGCTTAATAAAGACGCAACGCGATAAGGCGCTGCGCCCGCGATATCCGTGAAAAAGATCACGCCATCGCCGGAATCCGTCCCATGCAGGGCATCACATAACATTCGGCTAAGCATATTGGCACTAAGACCACGCCAAAAATTCACTGCCCGGCACTGGATAAGTGCGCCATATTTTTTTTCCAGCGCATCCAGTATCTCTTGCGCCCGATCGTCGTGACAGGTAATGACCCAACCTAACATCGCTTTCCTCCTTAGCCGAAAATCAGTCTACCCTGACCATTGTTGATAAAGGGTGATAACCGTCAAAACTCCCCTCCCCCGCATCCGGAGGAGAGGAGATCAACTTAGCTACGCAAGCCGCGTCCGCGCTGAATCAGCGACCAGCAGATCAGATAAAACGCAATAATAAAGACAACCAGTACACCAAAGGTAGTGACCAGCGGCACATCATTAATGCCGAGGAAGCCGTAGCGGAAACCACTGATCATATAGACTATCGGGTTCAGGTGCGACAGCCCCTGCCAGAACGGCGGCAGTAAAGTCAGGGAGTAAAATACCCCGCCCAAATAAGTGAGTGGCGTTAACACAAAGGTCGGCACCAGGCTGATGTCATCAAACGTTTTGGCAAACACGCCGTTCAGCAGTCCGGCAAGAGAGAACAACACCGCCGTGAGCACCAGCGTTAAAGCAACAAATACCCACGAATGCACCTGAAACGGCACAAAGAATAGCGAAATAGCCGTCACCAGCATGCCAACAAGCAGTCCGCGCGCCACGCCACCGCCGACATATCCGGCAATAATGACGTGTGTTGGCACCGGCGCTACCAGCAATTCTTCAATATTACGCTGGAACTTGGCACCAAAAAATGATGATGCAACGTTAGCGTAGGCATTGGTGATCACCGACATCATGATCAGCCCCGGCACGATAAACTGCATATAACTAAAGCCATGCATATCGCCAATGCGCGAACCAATCAGGTTACCAAAGATAATAAAATAAAGGGTCATGGTGATGACCGGCGGCACCAGCGTTTGTATCCAGATACGCATAAAGCGATGGATCTCTTTCGCCCAGATGCTTTTTAGCGCCACCCAGTAAAGATGCATCATGCGCGATCTCCTTGTTTTTCATTAACCAGTGAAACAAACAACTCTTCCAGACGGTTGGCTTTGTTACGCATACTTAATACCTGCACGCCCTGCTCACTTAGCTGCGTGAATACGCTGTTAATCCCCTGCTCGCGCAACACTTCAACTTCAAGCGTAGCGGTATCCACCAGCCGATACTGGTAGCCATCGAGCTTCGGTAATGGACTTTTCGGCGCAAGATCGAGAATAAAGGTTTCCGATTTCAGCTTCGCCAATAGCGCCTTCATCGAAGTGTTCTCCACCAGTTCACCATGCTGAATAATGCCGATATTGCGACACAGCATTTCTGCTTCTTCCAGGTAGTGCGTGGTGAGAATGATCGTGGTGCCTTTGTCGTTTAAATCCTTCAAAAATCCCCACATTGAGCGGCGAAGTTCGATATCCACGCCTGCCGTTGGTTCATCCAGAATCAGCAGTTTAGGTTCATGCATTAACGCACGGGCGATCATTAAACGGCGTTTCATCCCACCAGATAACATACGCGCACGTTCGTTGCGTTTTCCCCACAAATCAAGCTGCTTAAGATACTTTTCGCTGCGGATATACGCTTCTTTGCGCTCTACACCGTAGTACCCCGCCTGATTCACCACAATTTGCTGCACGGTTTCAAACGGGTTGAAGTTAAATTCCTGCGGCACCAGTCCTAACTGGCGTTTGGCGTTCACGACATCTTTTTCAAGATCGTAGCCAAATACGCTGACCCGCCCGGAGGTTTTATTCACCAGCGAGCTAATAATACCGATGGTGGTCGATTTCCCGGCTCCGTTCGGCCCCAGAAGCGCATAAAAATCGCCGGCTTCGACCTGTAAATCTATTCCACGAAGCGCCTGAACGCCGCCTGGATAGGTTTTTTTAAGCTGTTGAAGTTCCAGTGCAATGGTCATAAATTTTTACTTACCTTACGTTCTTACACTTTATCTGTGGTTTAAATCGTCCCGGAGTTGCCCTATATTAGCCAAACGTAATTATTTGGTTACAGGTCGTTAACCTCCATGAAAGACATAGATACACTCATCAGCAATAATGCACTATGGTCAAAAATGCTGGTGGAAGAGGATCCCGGGTTTTTTGAGAAACTGGCACAAGCGCAAAAACCGCGCTTTCTATGGATTGGATGTTCCGACAGTCGCGTTCCTGCAGAACGTTTAACCGGTCTTGAGCCGGGCGAACTCTTTGTTCACCGTAATGTTGCCAACCTGGTCATTCACACCGATCTCAACTGCCTCTCCGTGGTGCAGTATGCAGTGGATGTTCTCGAAGTTGAACACATTATTATCTGTGGCCACTATGGTTGCGGTGGTGTGCAAGCCGCGGTTGAAAACCCGGAACTGGGGCTGATCAACAACTGGCTGCTGCACATCCGCGATATCTGGTTCAAACATAGCTCATTGCTTGGCGAAATGCCGCCAGAGCGCCGTCTGGATACCCTGTGCGAACTGAACGTAATGGAACAGGTATATAACCTGGGCCACTCCACCATTATGCAGTCAGCATGGAAACGCGGGCAGAAAGTGACCATCCACGGCTGGGCTTACGGCATTCACGACGGCTTGCTGCGCGATCTGGATGTTACAGCCACCAACCGCGAAACCCTGGAGCAACGTTATCGCCACGGGATTTCCAACCTCAAGCTAAAGCACATCAACCACAAATAAATTCGCCATGCCGGATGCAACACATCCGGCACATCCGCACTTACTCGTCCAGCAGCACCACTTTGCCGATATACGGCAGATGACGGTAACGCTGTGCGTAATCGATGCCGTAGCCAACCACAAACTCATCCGGAATAGAGAAACCGATAAATTCTACCGGTACGTTCACTTCACGGCGAGACGGTTTATCCAGCAGCGTACAAATCGCCAACGATTTCGGTTCGCGCAGGCTTAAGATTTCACGCACTTTCGACAGTGTATTACCCGAGTCGATGATATCTTCAACAATCAGCACATCCTTGCCGCGGATATCTTCATCCAGATCTTTGAGGATTTTCACATCACGGGTGGTGGACATGCCGCTACCGTAGCTGGAGGCGGTCATAAAATCGACTTCATGAGATACCTGAACTTCACGGCACAGGTCCGCCATAAACATAAATGAGCCACGCAGCAGGCCTACCAGCACCATATCGCTGCCGCTGTCTTTGTAACGCTCAGTAATCTGACGACCCAGTTCAGCGATACGCGCTTTAATCTCCGCTTCGGGGATCATTACTTCTACAGTATGTTTCATATCTCTAACCATATGATTTAAAAACAAATCACTTCGCACGGGCGGGTTTCAGCGCCGCAACAAAGCGCAAGACACGCAGTATACCAGCAAAACTATTCATTGGCGGAATCTGTTAATAAAGCTCAAATTGTGATGACGATCACACATGTTAAAACCTATAATTAATTGCTACTAAAATATTAATGAATTGAAATGATGTTTCTTTATGGCAATTAACAATACCGGCTCGCGACGCTTACTCGTGTCGCTAACCGCCCTTTTTGCAGCACTCTGCGGGCTATATCTTCTCATTGGCGGAGGCTGGTTGGTCGCGATTGGCGGCTCCTGGTACTACCCCATCGCTGGTCTGGTGATGCTTGGCGTCGCCTGGATGTTGTGGCGCAGTAAACGCGCAGCACTTTGGCTGTACGCCGCTCTGCTGCTCGGCACCATGATTTGGGGCGTCTGGGAGGTCGGTTTCGATTTCTGGGCACTCACTCCGCGCAGCGATATCCTGGTCTTCTTCGGTATCTGGCTGATCCTGCCGTTTGTCTGGCATCGCCTGGTCATTCCTGCCAGCGGCGCAGTTGCCGCACTGGTGGTCGCACTGTTGATTAGCGGTGGTATCCTCACCTGGGCCGGATTTCACGATCCGCAGGAAATCAACGGCACCTTAAGCGCTGATGCCACACCTGCCGAAGCTATCTCCCCCGTTGCCGATCAGGACTGGCCTGCCTATGGCCGCAATCAGGAAGGTCAACGCTATTCACCACTGAAGCAGATTAACGCCGATAACGTCCACAAGCTGAAAGAAGCCTGGGTGTTCCGCACAGGCGATGTGAAACAGCCGAACGATCCGGGCGAAATCACCAATGAAGTGACGCCGATTAAAGTAGGCGACACGCTTTACCTGTGTACCGCTCACCAGCGTCTGTTTGCGCTCGATGCCGCCAGCGGCAAAGAGAAATGGCATTACGATCCTGAGCTGAAAACCAACGAGTCTTTCCAGCATGTAACCTGCCGTGGCGTCTCTTACCATGAAGCCAAAGCAGAAACTGCTTCGCCGGAAGTGATGGCGGATTGCCCGCGTCGTATCATTCTTCCTGTGAATGATGGTCGCCTGATTGCAATTAACGCTGAAAACGGCAAGCTGTGCGAAACCTTCGCCAATAAAGGCGTGCTCAACCTGCAAAGCAACATGCCGGATACCAAACCGGGTCTGTATGAACCGACGTCGCCGCCGATTATCACCGATAAAACCATCGTGATGGCCGGTTCAGTCACCGATAACTTCTCAACCCGCGAAACGTCTGGCGTAATCCGTGGTTTTGATGTCAACACCGGTGAACTGCTGTGGGCTTTTGATCCGGGCGCGAAAGATCCGAACGCCATCCCATCAGACGAACACACCTTTACCTTTAACTCGCCAAACTCGTGGGCACCTGCGGCCTATGATGCGAAGCTGGATCTGGTGTATCTGCCGATGGGCGTGACCACGCCCGATATCTGGGGCGGTAACCGCACACCGGAACAGGAACGTTATGCCAGCTCGATTCTGGCACTGAATGCCACCACCGGGAAACTGGCGTGGAGTTACCAGACCGTTCACCACGACCTGTGGGATATGGATCTTCCGGCACAACCAACGCTGGCGGATATCACCGTTAACGGTGAAAAAGTGCCGGTCATTTACGCTCCTGCAAAAACTGGCAACATTTTTGTACTCGATCGTCGTAATGGCGAACTGGTCGTTCCGGCTCCGGAAAAACCGGTTCCACAAGGCGCAGCGAAAGGCGATTACGTTACTCCTACCCAACCGTTCTCTGAACTCAGCTTCCGTCCGACGAAAGATTTGAGCGGTGCGGATATGTGGGGTGCCACCATGTTTGACCAACTGGTGTGCCGCGTGATGTTCCACCAAATGCGCTATGAAGGCATTTTCACCCCACCATCTGAACAGGGTACTCTGGTCTTCCCGGGTAACCTGGGAATGTTCGAATGGGGCGGGATTTCCGTTGATCCGAATCGTGAAGTGGCAATTGCCAACCCAATGGCGCTACCGTTTGTGTCGAAACTGATCCCGCGTGGCCCGGGTAACCCGATGGAACAGCCGAAAGATGCCAAAGGCACAGGTACGGAATCCGGCATTCAGCCGCAATATGGCGTGCCGTATGGCGTAACGCTCAACCCGTTCCTTTCGCCGTTTGGTCTGCCGTGTAAACAGCCTGCCTGGGGATACATCTCGGCGCTGGATCTGAAAACCAATGAAGTGGTATGGAAGAAACGTATTGGTACGCCGCAGGACAGTATGCCGTTCCCGATGCCCGTTCCGGTGCCGTTCAATATGGGGATGCCAATGCTCGGCGGGCCAATCTCCACTGCGGGCAACGTGTTGTTTATTGCCGCTACGGCAGATAACTACCTGCGCGCTTACAACATGAGCAACGGTGAAAAATTGTGGCAGGGCCGTTTACCAGCAGGTGGTCAGGCAACGCCGATGACCTATGAAGTGAATGGTAAGCAATATGTGGTGATCTCCGCAGGCGGTCACGGTTCATTTGGTACGAAGATGGGCGACTATATTGTGGCTTATGCGTTACCGGATGATGTGAAGTAACCATAATGCCCGGAGAGATCCGGGCATATTCCCGAAGACGCTGTTTTTACACCGTAAACCCTAACATCATCCCCGTATCTTCATGCTCCAGCAGATGGCAGTGCGCCATATAAGCATGTTCTTTCGGTGCATCGTGATTAAACTTCACCAGCACCTCACTGACATTACCTTCCACCTTCACAGTATCTTTCCAGCCCGCGCGATGCACCGCTGGTGGTTGGCCATTTTCCGACAAGATACGGAACTGGGTGCCGTGAATATGGAACGGATGCAACATCATGTCGCCAACGCCAGAGATAATCCAACGTTCGAACTTCCCTTTCGCCGCCGCAAACATCGGCTTGTTCATATCGAAGGCCTGACCGTTGATTTTATTAGCATGGTGAAAATCGAACTTCCCGCCGTGGTTCATATGATTCATATTGCCGTGGCCCATGTGGCCCATCATCTGGCTGTGGTTCATTCCGCTCATTGCCTGATCGCCATATTTCTCCATTAACATCTGCATCCCCATCATATCGAGCATCGGATCCATAGAGAGTTGCAGTTTGCGTATCGTTAATCCGTCCAGCGAAGGTAACGCTGGCAGGCTACTCAAGGTATCCGGCAAAGCACCAGAGGCACTAATGGCAATCGGCTGAATACGCATTACCGGGTGCGGCTTGTCAAACGGTGCAATCGCCATTCCCATCTGGCTGACAGGCAGTGTCACCAGATCAAACGGTTTGTTGTCGTTAACCTCCACCAGCACTTCAAAACGCTCGCCCATCAGCACCGGAAGTTCACTCACCTTTACCGGTTCAGGCAACAGGCCACCATCGCTGGCGATCACATACAGTGGGCGATTATCACTGGTGGCAAAATTGAGCGAGCGGGCGTTACAGCCATTGAGCAAACGCAGCCGCAACCAGCCACGCGGCGCGGCATGTTGCGGGTAAATAGCGCCGTTGGTCAGCAACGTATCGCCAAACCAGCCCACGGCGGCGGTCATCACATCGAGTTGATAATCAATCTGCCCGTCGGCGTTAAATTTTTTATCCTGAACAATCACCGGGACATCATCGATCCCCCACTGTTTTGGCAGCATTAATTTCAGGATCTCATCGTCCTCAATCACCACCAGCCCAGCCAGCCCCATCGCCACCTGACGCCCGGTTTTTCCATGTTGATGCGGGTGGAACCAGCAGGTAGCGGCAGGCTGATCGACATTCAGCGTCACTGTGCGTTTACCGCCAGGCGGAATAATTCCCTGCGGGCCGCCGTCCACTTCCCCCGGCACTTCCAGACCGTGCCAGTGCAACGTCGTCTCTTCCGCCAGTTGGTTATAGATATCAACCGTCACGGCTTTTCCACGCTGTAACTTCACCGCAGGCCCCAATAAATTGCCGTTATAGCCCCAGGTGGTCGCCGTTTTTCCAGCAAAGGTGGACTGGCCTGTGCCAATGGTCAACTGAATGCGATTACGGGCATCGGTAGCGAGCAAATCAGGGATCGGTAATGTTGGGCGTTCAGCAGCAAAAACCGCGCGGCTCCATAGTGGTAAAGCAGAAGCCACGCCCAACGCGACGGAATATTTTAAGAAATCACGACGTTGCATAGATATTTCCTTATTCTCAAGCAGGCGAAACAAAATCAAACGTTGAGCATAGTCCTTCCCCTTACGGGAAGGTCAAGCCACAGACACAACTTAATCCACAATAATGGTCGTCGCCTCGCTCGCAGTGTGCTAACGTTTATCTTCTTTAAGCCCCTGGTAGAAGCAATGAAGACGTTTTTCAGAACAGTATTATTCGGCAGCCTGATGGCTGTATGCGCAAACAGTTACGCGCTCAGCGAGTCTGAAGCCGAAGATATGGCCGATTTAACGGCAGTTTTTGTTTTTCTGAAGAACGATTGCGGTTACCAGAACTTGCCTAACGGGCAGATTCGTCGCGCACTGGTCTTTTTTGCCCAGCAAAACCAGTGGGATCTCAGCAACTACGACAACTTCGACATGAAAGCCCTCGGTGAAGATAGCTACCGCGATCTGAGCGGTATCGGCATTCCCGTCGCTAAAAAGTGTAAAGCCCTGGCCCGCGATTCCTTAAGCCTGCTTGCCTACGTAAAATAATTCCTGATACCTTTTTGTAGAAACATTGACCGTGCATCCGCGGTCAATGTTAGCTATTATGTTGCGCCCTTTTTTTACGGGTGTTAACAAAGGAGGTATCAACCCATGGCCGAAAAAAAACTGTGGCATGAAACGCTACACGACCAGTTTGGGCAGTACTTTGCTATAGATAACGTTCTGTATCATGAAAAGACCGATCACCAGGATCTGATCATTTTTGAGAACGCCGCATTTGGTCGCGTAATGGCGCTGGATGGCGTAGTACAGACCACCGAGCGCGACGAATTTATCTATCATGAGATGATGACCCACGTTCCGCTGCTGGCTCACGGTCACGCTAAACACGTGTTAATCATTGGCGGCGGCGACGGCGCGATGTTACGTGAAGTAAGCCGACATAAAAACGTTGAGTCAATCACGATGGTGGAAATCGACGCGGGCGTAGTGTCTTTCTGCCGTCAGTATCTGCCTAACCATAACGCCGGTAGCTACGACGATCCCCGTTTTAAACTGGTGATCGACGATGGCGTCAATTTCGTGAATCAAACCAGCCAGACCTTTGATGTGATCATCTCCGACTGCACCGATCCCATCGGTCCCGGCGAAAGCCTGTTCACCTCAGCATTTTATGAAGGCTGCAAACGCTGCCTGAATCCTGGCGGGATTTTTGTCGCGCAAAACGGCGTCTGCTTTTTACAGCAGGAAGAAGCCATCGACAGCCATCGCAAACTCAGCCATTACTTCAGCGATGTTGGCTTTTATCAGGCGGCAATCCCGACCTATTACGGCGGCATCATGACCTTTGCATGGGCGACAGATAACGACGCCTTACGCCATCTCTCTACCGAAATTATTCAGGCACGTTTTCTCGCCTCTGGCCTGAAATGCCGTTATTACAACCCGGCAATCCACACGGCAGCGTTTGCCTTACCCCAGTATCTGCAAGACGCACTGGCTTCACAGGCGTCCTAAGGAGAAGATAAGAAATTGAAAAAACTGAAACTGCATGGCTTTAATAATCTGACCAAAAGTCTGAGTTTTTGTATTTACGATATCTGCTACGCCAAAACCGCCGAAGAGCGCGACGGTTATATCGCTTATATCGATGAACTCTATAATGCCAACCGTCTGACCGAAATCCTGTCAGAAACTTGTTCCATTATCGGGGCCAATATTCTTAACATCGCCCGCCAGGATTACGAACCACAAGGTGCCAGCGTCACTATTCTGGTGAGCGAAGAACCTGTCGACCCGAAACTTATCGACAAAACGGAACACCCCGGGCCGCTGCCAGAAGCCGTGGTTGCGCATCTCGATAAAAGTCATATTTGCGTACATACCTACCCGGAAAGCCATCCTGAAGGCGGTTTATGTACTTTCCGCGCCGACATAGAAGTCTCTACCTGCGGCGTGATTTCCCCGCTGAAGGCGTTGAATTACCTGATCCACCAGCTTGAATCCGATATCGTGACCATTGATTATCGCGTGCGCGGTTTTACCCGCGATATTAACGGTATGAAGCACTTTATCGACCATGAGATTAATTCGATTCAGAACTTTATGTCTGAAGATATAAAGGCGCTGTATGACATGGTGGATGTAAACGTCTATCAGGAAAATATCTTCCATACCAAGATGTTGCTTAAAGAGTTCGACCTTAAGCACTACATGTTCCACACCAAACCGGAAGATTTAACCGACAGCGAGCGCAAAGAGATTACCGCTGCGCTATGGAAAGAAATGCGCGAAATTTATTACGGGCGTAATATGCCTGCCGTTTAACAGCTCTGGCGGAGCACAAAGGCTCCGCCAGATTTACCTACTTCTGCTGTACGAAATTGCGGTACGCCGCCACCACCTGAAGAAAATCCTCAACGCCGCACAGCGACAGGCTTTCTTCGTCGTAGTAGTTCATCCCTTCTTCCATTTCGTCACCCGCAAATTCCAGTTGATTGGCGCGGATCATCACCTCCTCGCCATCCATCCACAGGGTGTATTCGTGCCCTGCCCGCTGCCAGGAACGTTCGCTACCTTTTAATGTGCGCGCGGCTTGTTCCACTTCATCAAGCAAGGCCAGGTTTTCTTTCACCTCTTCATTAAACCAGTGCCCGACCACTTCATGCCCCATGGACATGCGCACCTTTACCACTCCGGTAATATCGCGCAGAAATTCGTAATCCATAGTGTGTTCCTCTGCTCCCGGCAATGCGCCGAAATCGCATTGCGCCATTGATGTAATTATCGCAGCCTTACCAGAGAAAAACAGCGGAACGACGATGGTTTAGAGATAAAAATAGTGAAAAAAGCGTTCCAGCCACCATGGCCAGAATTTTTGTCATTTTCGACAGACATCTTCTTACCAGGGAAGAAGACAATCCAGTGCTACTCTGCGCACAAAACATAGATTAATAAAGAGGGTGAATTGTTTTATAATCAAAAATCCACCAGTCATCCGTAATCTTGCCATTATCATAAAGTTGAAGATCGCTACTTCCCTCTGCGTCGGTGGTTGTTATCACATCAGCATTTCGCTTCCAGTGTGATATAGGAGATTCAGTGCTCATGGTTAAAAGGTTTTCTTTCATCGGCTCACACTGTGCGCATCCCCTGACATTACCGTCCTCATAAAAACCCACTAATCCACCATTTGCGACAAACAAATATTGTAATTTTGCTGTCGCGGCAAAAGCGTTGCCGCATAGTAGAAAAAAGATAATTATAATAAACGCTTTTTTCATTCACTTTATCTCCATTAAGTGAAAAACTTCACCCTGTAATAACCAGCAGAAAACCAAATAAGATAAACACTATCAATATCTTATTTCGCCTATCAGAATTGAAATCGATTGATTTTTTAGCGAACATATTCATTTAAAACATAAAAATATAATTCACTAAAATGATAACGACATTATTATGATAATCGCTCTCTTACATGCAGGGAAACACTATCCTTAAGGAAAAGAGTGCGGGTTCTGAGAATTAACGTTATTGAGTTGCCCGTCAGATATTCCGGCAAAAAAAAGCCACTCCCCAAAAGAAGTGGCTCAGATTGCTGACAAAGTGCGCTTTGTTCTTGCCGGATGCGGCGTAAACGCCTTATCCGGCCTACAAAATAGTGCAAATTCAATAAATTGCAGAAACGTTGTAGGCCTGATAAGCGCAGCGCATCAGGCAATGTTGCGTTTATCATCAGTCTTAGCCACTTCCCAAAAGAAGTGGCTTTTCACAACAGGCTACTACCTTAAACCGCAGTCTGGAAAATCACCCCATCCGCTTTTTCGGTGTACTGAGAAAGCTGGTTGAAGTTCAGATAACGGTAAGTATCAACGGCTGTTTTATCTACCTGCGCAACGTAGGTCTGGTACTCTTCCGGCGTTGGCAGTTTGCCAAGAAGCGCTGCAACGGCTGCCAGTTCCGCAGAAGCCAGGAAGACGTTCGCGCCAGTACCCAGACGGTTCGGGAAGTTACGGGTAGAGGTGGAAACCACCGTCGCGCCGTCCGCCACACGCGCCTGGTTACCCATGCACAGTGAACAGCCCGGGATCTCGATACGCGCGCCGCTCTTACCGAAGACGCTGTAGTAGCCTTCTTCTGTCAGTTGCGCGGCGTCCATCCGGGTTGGCGGTGCTACCCACAGGCGGGTCGGCAACTGGCCTTTATGCGCATCCAGCAGTTTACCTGCTGCACGGAAGTGACCGATGTTGGTCATGCAAGAACCGATAAACACTTCGTCGATCTTCTCGCCCTGAACCGCTGACAGCGGACGTGCGTCGTCCGGATCGTTCGGTGCACAGAGGATTGGCTCTTTGATATCTGCCAGATCGATGTCGATCACTGCCGCGTATTCGGCATCAGCATCGGCTTCCAGCAGCTCAGGATCCGCCAACCATTTTTCCATGCCCTGAATACGACGTTCCAGGGTACGACGATCGCCGTAACCTTCCGCGATCATCCACTTCAGCAGGACAATGTTGGAGTTCAGGTATTCGATGATCGGCTCTTTATTCAGCTTGATGGTACAGCCCGCCGCGGAACGTTCAGCGGAAGCATCGGTCAACTCAAATGCCTGCTCAACTTTCAGATCCGGCAGGCCTTCAATTTCCAGAATGCGACCAGAGAAGATGTTTTTCTTACCTTTCTTCTCAACGGTCAGCAGACCTTGCTTGATTGCGTACAGCGGGATCGCGTGTACCAGATCGCGCAGGGTGATGCCCGGCTGCATTTTGCCTTTAAAGCGCACCAGAACGGATTCCGGCATATCCAGCGGCATGACGCCAGTCGCCGCAGCAAACGCGACCAGACCAGAACCTGCCGGGAAGGAGATACCGATCGGGAAACGGGTATGGGAGTCACCACCGGTGCCCACGGTATCCGGCAGCAGCATACGGTTCAACCAGGAGTGGATTACGCCATCACCTGGGCGCAGCGACACACCGCCACGGTTCATAATGAAGTCAGGCAGCGTATGGTGCGTGTTAACGTCAACCGGCTTCGGATACGCCGCTGTATGACAGAAAGACTGCATCACCAGGTCAGCCGAGAAGCCCAGGCACGCCAGGTCTTTCAGTTCATCACGGGTCATTGGGCCGGTAGTGTCCTGAGAGCCGACAGACGTCATTTTCGGTTCGCAGTAAGCGCCCGGACGAATGCCTTTCACGCCACAGGCGCGCCCCACCATTTTCTGTGCCAGCGAGAAGCCACGATCGCTTTCAGCGACATCTTTCGCCTGACGGAACACATCGCTCTGCGGCAGACCGAGCGCTTCACGCGCTTTGGTGGTCAGACCGCGACCGATAATCAGCGGAATACGACCGCCCGCCCGCACTTCATCAATCAGTACGTCGGTTTTTAGTTCAAAGGTCGCCAGCAGTTCACCGGTTTCGTGGTTACGCACTTCACCTTTGTACGGGTAAACGTCAATCACGTCGCCCATATTCAGGTTGGAAACGTCCACTTCAATTGGCAGTGCACCGGCATCTTCCATCGTGTTAAAGAAGATTGGCGCAATTTTGCCTCCGAGACACAGACCGCCGCCGCGTTTGTTCGGCACATGTGGAATATCGTCGCCCATAAACCACAGTACAGAGTTAGTGGCGGATTTACGCGAAGACCCCGTACCCACAACGTCACCCACATAAGCCAGCGGGAAACCTTTCTGTTGCAGGGCTTCGATCTGCTTGATCGGGCCAACAACACCGGGTTGATCTGGCTCGATCCCTTCGCGGGCGTTTTTCAGCATCGCCAGCGCGTGCAGCGGGATATCCGGGCGTGACCACGCATCCGGTGCCGGAGAGAGGTCATCAGTGTTGGTTTCGCCGGTGACCTTGAAGACGGTAACGGTCAGTTTTTCAGCCAGTGCCGGGCGATTCAGGAACCATTCAGCATCCGCCCAGGACTGCATAACCTGCTTCGCGTATTTGTTACCTGCTTTGGCTTTCTCTTCTACGTCATAGAAGTTATCGAACATCAGCAGCGTGTGGGACAGTGCTTTAGCAGCGATCGGTGCCAGTTTGGCATCGTCCAGCGCGTCGATCAGCGGATGAATGTTGTAACCACCCTGCATGGTGCCCAGCAGTTCAATGGCTTTTTCCGGAGTCAGCAGCGGAGATTTGGCTTCACCTTTTGCGACGGCGGCCAGGAAGCCTGCTTTTACATAGGCTGCTTCATCGACGCCAGGGGGAACACGGTTGGTTAACAGATCTAACAGGAATTCTTCTTCGCCCGCGGGCGGGTTTTTCAGCAGCTCTACGAGCGCGGCCATTTGGTTTGCATCCAGGGGTTTGGGCGCAATCCCCTCAGCGGCACGCTCAGCTACGTGCTTACGGTATTCTTCTAGCACGACGGTTCTCCTCGCTCTCATTGTCATAGTGCGGCAGGCGATTCTCTTCACGCTCCTGTGAGACAGCAGTTTGTAGGGTAAATGCCCAGTACCGCAACGGGCAGAATAGCAGGATTTTGACGATGTGTTAATCTGTTTACAAAAAAGCAACATAAAAAAGTGGCTGAATCGTTAAGGATAGTCTAGAGATTGTTTCCCTCCGAAAAACCTGTTAATTCGCATTGTGATAATCACCCTTCTCAACAAATCCCAACATTAGTCAAAATTTAAACTACCGCCTCTTTATACTCGTGCCTACAGCACCTGCGGGTGGCAGTTCGTCGACCATTGCGATTTCCTTGAGATCAGGACTATGAAAATTACTTTGCCGTTTAAACCCCATGTGCTGGCGCTAATTTGCAGCGCCGGGCTATGTGCCGCTTCCGGTACGTTGTATGTGAAAAGTCGCACGGTGGAAGCCCCCGTAGTAGCGCAATCAACACAACAGCCTGCGCCTGACGTCGCTGCGGTTACGCTTCCTGCAACAGTTTCCATGCCCCCGGTAACGCCTGCCGTCGTCAAATCTGCCTTCAGTACTGCGCAAATCGATCAATGGCTCGCACCTGTCGCGCTGTACCCCGATGCACTGCTTTCGCAAGTGCTGATGGCATCGACCTATCCGGCAAATGTCGCCCAGGCCGTGCAGTGGTCGCACGATAACCCGCTCAAACAAGGCGATGCGGCTATTCAGGCAGTATCCGGTCAGCCGTGGGATGCCAGCGTCAAATCACTGGTGGCTTTTCCGCAATTGATGGCGTTGATGGGTGAAAACCCGCAGTGGGTACAAAATCTTGGCGATGCGTTTCTGGCGCAGCCGCAGGATGTGATGGACTCGGTACAACGTTTGCGGCAACTGGCGCAACAAACCGGGTCACTGAAGTCATCAACTGAACAGAAAGTTATTACGACCACGAAGCAAGCCGTACCGCTAAAACAGACTGTCACGGCTCCTGTCACACAATACAATACCGTTTCAACATCCAGCCCCGTCGTCGCAGAACCTGCGCCGACCGTAATAACCATTGAGTCAGCCAATCCGGATGTAGTTTATATTCCCAACTACAACCCAACCGTGGTTTACGGGAACTGGGCCAATACCGCGTATCCGCCGGTTTACCTGCCGCCACCAGCCGGAGAACCGTTTGTTGACAGCTTCGTGCGCGGATTCGGCTACAGCATGGGCGTTGCCACCACATACGCGTTATTCAGCAGCATCGACTGGGATGACGACGATCATGACCACCATCACCACGACAACGATGATTATCATCACCACGACGGTGGTCATCGTGACGGCAACGGCTGGCAACACAACGGCGACAACATCAACATCGACGTCAACAATTTCAACCGTATCACCGGTGAGCATCTTACGGATAAGAATATGGCATGGCGGCACAATCCGAATTACCGCGATGGTGTGCCTTATCATGATCAGGATATGACTAAGCGATTTCATCAAACCGATGTCAAAAGCGGTATGAGCGCCACACAACTACCCGCACCGTCGCGCGACAACCAGCGCCAGGCGGCTGCAAGTCAGTTTCAGCAACGAACACATGCTGCACCAGTCACTACGCGCGACACCCAACGTCAGGCTGCGGCACAGCGGTTTAATGAGGCGGAACACGATGGGAGTTATGACGACTTCCGCGAGTTCAGCCGTCACCAGCCACTGACCCGGCAGCAAAAGGACACCGCTCGCCAGCGTTATCAATCGGCCTCTCCTGAGCAGCGCCAGGCAGTCCGCGAGAAAATGCAAACCAGCCCGCAGAATCAGCAGCGAAGAGAGACGGCACGTCAGCATATTCAGTCCACTACTCCCGAACAGCGCCAGGTATTTAAAGAAAAAGTACAGCAGCGCCCGCAGAACCAACAACAGCGTGATAACGCCCGCCAGCGTATTCAATCGGCATCACCAGAACAGCGGCAGGTCGCACGCGCGAGAATTCAGGAGAGTCACCCGCAGCGTTTAAACGACAATAACCGTCCGGCCAGACTGAATAACGAACAACGGTCAGCGGTACGCGAACGGTTGTCTGAGCGTGGAGCAAGACGACTGGAAAGGTAAATTACAGGCATAAAAAAAGCGGCGCTGTTAGCCGCTTAAGACTGATGACAAACATCGAATTGCCCGATGCGCAAGCTTATCGGGCCTACACGGAACCTGCAATATATTGAATTTGCATGATTTTGTAGGCCGAATAAGGCGTTTACGCCGCATCCGGCGTAAACAACCAGCACTTTGCCAACAATCTGAAGCGTCAGAATAGCCGCTTCTTAATTTACCGGATGCCCCGGCACAAGAAAAATTACTTCTTCTTCGCTTTCGGGTTCGGCAGGTCGGTAATGCTACCTTCGAACACTTCTGCCGCCAGGCCCACAGACTCGTGCAGAGTCGGGTGCGCGTGGATGGTCAGCGCGATGTCTTCAGCGTCGCAACCCATTTCGATTGCCAGACCGATTTCACCCAACAGCTCGCCGCCGTTAGTACCGACAATCGCACCACCGATCACACGATGAGACTCTTTGTCGAAAATCAGCTTGGTCATACCGTCCGCGCAGTCAGAAGCGATCGCACGACCAGAAGCAGCCCACGGGAAGGTGGCAGTTTCGTAGCTGATGCCTTTCTCTTTCGCTTCTTTCTCGGTCAAACCCACCCATGCAACTTCTGGTTCGGTATAGGCAATAGACGGAATAACTTTCGGATCGAAGTAGTGTTTTTTACCGGCGATAACTTCAGCGGCAACGTGACCTTCGTGAACACCTTTGTGTGCCAGCATCGGCTGACCGACGATATCACCGATAGCAAAGATGTGTGGTACGTTGGTACGCAGTTGTTTGTCAACGCGGATGAAGCCACGGTCGTCCACTTCCACGCCTGCTTTGCCTGCGTCGAGGTTTTTACCGTTCGGCACACGACCAATCGCCACCAGC
The DNA here is from genome assembly GCF_000408805.1 of Escherichia sp. KTE159. Classification (NCBI taxonomy): domain Bacteria; kingdom Pseudomonadati; phylum Pseudomonadota; class Gammaproteobacteria; order Enterobacterales; family Enterobacteriaceae; genus Escherichia; species Escherichia sp. KTE159. Next base: position 565,132 of record NZ_KE137295.1, on the reverse strand, counting down.
ACGGCGTCGTAACGCTGTGGTTCAGCCGGTGCTTTTTTGCCTTCCATCGTCACGTAGATACCGTCTTCTTTTGCTTCAACGGCAGTGACTTTGGTTTCCAGCATCAGGTTGAATTTCTTGCTGATACGCTTGGTGAAGACTTTAACGATGTCTTTATCTGCTGCCGGGATAACCTGGTCGAACATTTCAACCACGTCAATCTGTGAACCCAGCGCGTGGTATACCGTCCCCATTTCCAGACCGATGATACCGCCACCCATAACCAGCAGGCGTTCTGGCACTTCTTTCAATTCCAGAGCGTCAGTGGAGTCCCAGATACGCGGATCTTCATGCGGAATAAACGGCAGTTGGATCGGGCGAGAACCCGCCGCGATGATCGCATTGTCGAAGTTGATCACAGTCTTACCGTTCTCACCTTCAACTTCCAGGGTGTTCGCCCCGGTGAATTTACCCAGACCGTTGACCACTTTCACTTTACGGCCTTTCGCCATACCAGCCAGACCGCCGGTCAGTTGAGTGATAACTTTCTCTTTCCAGGTACGAATCTTGTCGATATCGGTTTTCGGCTCACCGAAAACGATACCGTGTTCAGCCAGTGCTTTGGCTTCTTCGATAACTTTTGCTACGTGCAGCAGTGCTTTAGAAGGGATACAGCCGACGTTCAGGCAAACACCGCCGAGGGTGTTGTAGCGTTCTACGATTACGGTTTCCAGACCTAAATCAGCGCAGCGGAAGGCAGCGGAGTAACCTGCGGGGCCTGCCCCAAGTACCACGACCTGAGTTTTGATTTCAGTACTCATCATGACCTCTATATATTTATCTCCGGCGGGTCTGACGTTTTTTTTATGACGCCCATTATCCACCGGGTCGTTCTATCCGTCGGTATTTTACAAAATTGTTAACAATTTTTAAACAACAAACGGCAACCGATTTGTCTATTACCTGATAACCTCAATATATTCATAAGATTACCAGAAAAAAGCCGGCCGTTGGGCCGGCTCTTTTATTTACATCACCAGACGGCGAATGTCAGACAGCGTGTTGTTAATGATGGTAATGAAACGCGCACCATCAGCACCGTCGATCACGCGGTGGTCAAAGGAGAGAGAAATCGGCAGCATCAGACGCGGCACGAACTCTTTACCATTCCACACAGGTTCCATCGCGGACTTGGAAACGCCGAGGATAGCCACTTCCGGTGCGTTCACAATCGGCGCGAAGTGGGTAGTACCCAGGCCGCCGATACTGGAGATGGTGAAGCAACCACCCTGCATTTCGCCCGCAGTCAGCTTACCGTCACGCGCTTTCTTGGAAATGGTCATCAGCTCGCGAGACAGCTCGATGATGCCTTTCTTGTTGACGTCTTTGAATACCGGAACAACCAGACCGTTCGGAGTATCCACCGCCACACCGATGTTGATGTATTTCTTCAGGGTCAGACGCTGACCGTCTTCCGACAGAGAACTGTTGAAGCGAGGCATCTGCTCAAGTGCCGCAGCAACGGCTTTCATGATGAAGACAACCGGGGTGATCTTCACATCCAGCTTACGTTTCGCAGCTTCTTCGTTCTGCTGTTTACGGAACGCTTCCAGCTCGGTGATATCGGTTTTGTCGAAGTGGGTAACGTGCGGGATCATCACCCAGTTACGGCTCAGGTTAGCACCAGAGATTTTCTGAATGCGACCCAGTTCCACTTCTTCGATTTCACCAAACTTGCTGAAGTCCACCTTCGGCCACGGCAACATGCCTGGGATACCGCCGCCAGTCGCTGCCGGAGCCGCTTCTGCACGTTTGATGGCTTCTTTCACATAAGCCTGAACGTCTTCGCGCAGGATACGACCTTTACGGCCAGTGCCCTTCACTTTCGCCAGGTTAACGCCGAACTCGCGAGCCAGACGGCGGATCAGCGGAGTCGCGTGAACATAAGCGTCGTTTTCAGCAAATTCAGATTTGCCTTCCGCTTTTGCAGCCGGTGCTGCTGCCGGAGCTTCAGCTTTTGCAGCCGGGGCCGGAGCAGCCGCTTCCTGTTTCGCCGGAGCTGCCGCAGGCGCTGCGCCTTCAACTTCGAAGATCATAATCAGCGAGCCAGTTTTCACTTTGTCGCCAACATTCACTTTCAGTTCTTTCACCACGCCCGCGAACGGAGCCGGAACTTCCATAGAAGCTTTGTCGCCTTCTACGGTGATCAGTGACTGCTCAGCGGTAACTTTGTCGCCCACTTTCACCATCACTTCGGTCACTTCAACTTCGTCACCGCCGATATCCGGAACGTTAACTTCTTTCACGCCAGTCGCTGCCGCAGGTGCCGGAGCCGCTTCCTGTTTTGCCGCCGGAGCCGGAGCTGCCGCGCTGGCTGCCCCCGCAACTTCGAAGACCATAATCAGTGAGCCGGTAGACACTTTGTCGCCAACGTTCACTTTGATCTCTTTCACGATGCCCGCAAACGGAGCCGGAACTTCCATAGAAGCCTTGTCGCCTTCTACGGTGATCAGCGACTGTTCAGCTTCAACTTTGTCGCCCACTTTCACCAGGATTTCGGTCACTTCAACTTCGTCGCTGCCGATATCCGGAACGTTAACGTCTTTTGCCGCCGCAGCCGCTGGTGCTGCTGCCGGAGCTGCTTCTTTCTTCTCTTCTGCCTGAGCAGGTGCAGCGTCTGCTGCACCGTCGGCGGAATCGAAAATCATAATCAGTGCGCCGGTCTGGGTTTTATCGCCAACAGAGACTTTGATCTCTTTAACGATACCCGCCTGCGGAGACGGAACTTCCATAGAGGCTTTGTCGCCTTCTACGGTGATCAGCGACTGTTCGGCTTCAACTTTGTCGCCCACTTTGACCAGGATCTCGGTGATTTCAACTTCATCAGCCCCGATGTCCGGTACTTTGATTTCGATAGCCATTATTCTTTTACCTCTTACGCCAGACGCGGGTTAACTTTATCTGCATCGATGTTGAATTTGGCGATTGCGTCAGCAACCACTTTCTTATCGATTTCGCCACGTTTAGCCAGTTCGCCCAGCGCCGCAACCACGACATAAGAAGCATCAACTTCAAAGTGGTGACGCAGGTTCTCACGGCTGTCGGAACGACCGAAGCCATCAGTACCCAGTACGCGGTAGTCGTCAGCCGGTACGTAAGTACGGACCTGCTCAGCGAACAGTTTCATATAGTCGGTAGATGCCACTGCCGGAGCGTCGTTCATCACCTGAGCGATGTACGGAACGCGCGGAGTTTCCAGCGGATGCAGCATGTTCCAGCGTTCACAATCCTGACCATCACGCGCCAGTTCGGTGAAGGAGGTCACGCTATAAACGTCAGAACCTACGCCGTAATCTTTCGCCAGGATCTGTGCTGCTTCACGGACGTGGCGCAGGATAGAACCGGAGCCCAGCAGTTGAACTTTACCTTTGCTACCTTCAATGGTTTCGAGTTTGTAGATACCTTTACGGATACCTTCCTCAGCACCTTCCGGCATTGCCGGCATGTGGTAGTTTTCGTTCAGCGTGGTGATGTAGTAGTAAACGTTCTCTTGTTTTTCACCGTACATACGCTCCAGACCATCATGCATGATGACAGCAACTTCGTAAGCGTAAGCCGGGTCGTAAGAGATACAGTTCGGGATAGTCAGCGACTGAATGTGGCTGTGACCATCTTCGTGCTGCAGACCTTCGCCGTTCAGGGTGGTACGACCGGAAGTACCGCCGATCAGGAAGCCACGCGCCTGCTGGTCGCCAGCCGCCCAGCACAGATCGCCAATACGCTGGAATCCGAACATCGAGTAATAGATGTAGAACGGAATCATCGGCAGATTGTTGGTGCTGTAAGAGGTCGCCGCAGCCAGCCAGGAACAACCTGCGCCCAGCTCGTTGATCCCTTCCTGCAGAATCTGACCTTTCTCGTCTTCTTTATAGTACGCAACCTGCTCGCGATCCTGCGGGGTGTACTGCTGACCGTTCGGGCTGTAGATACCAATCTGACGGAACAGACCTTCCATACCGAAAGTACGCGCTTCGTCAGCGATGATCGGCACAAGTCGGTCTTTGATCGACTTGTTCTTCAGCATCACGTTCAGGGCACGAACGAAAGCGATAGTGGTGGAGATCTCTTTGCTCTGTTCTTCCAGCAGCGCACCGAAGTCTTGCAGGCTCGGCAGCTCCAGCTTCTCGGTAAAGTTCGGCTGGCGGCTTGGCAGATAACCGTGCAGTTTCTGACGCTGAGCGTGCAGATAGGTATGCTCTTCAGAACCTTCCGGGAAGGTGATGTACGGCAGTTTTTCGATATCTGCATCAGACACCGGCACATTGAAACGGTCGCGGATATGGCGCACGCCGTCCATGTTCATTTTCTTAACCTGGTGCGCAATGTTTTTACCTTCAGCCGCATCGCCCATGCCGTAACCTTTAATGGTATGAGCAAGGATTACTGTCGCTTTGCCTTTGGTTTCCTGCGCTTTCTTAAATGCAGCGTAGATTTTCTTCGGATCGTGACCGCCACGGTTCAATGCCCAGATCTGCTCGTCAGTCCAGTCTGCAACCAGCGCTGCGGTTTCCGGATATTTACCGAAGAAGTGTTCACGAACGTACGCACCATCTTTCGATTTGAAGGTCTGGTAGTCGCCGTCAACGGTTTCGTTCATCAGTTGGATCAGTTTACCGCTGGTATCTTTACGCAGCAGCTCATCCCAACGGCTACCCCACATCACTTTGATCACGTTCCAGCCAGCACCTTCGAAGATGCCTTCCAGTTCGTTGATGATCTTGCCGTTACCGGTGACCGGGCCGTCAAGACGCTGCAGGTTACAGTTGATAACGAAGACCAGGTTATCCAGTTTTTCACGGGTAGCGATGGTGATCGCACCTTTGGATTCTGGTTCGTCCATCTCGCCGTCACCAAGGAATGCGTAAACGGTCTGTTTAGAGGTATCTTTCAGGCCACGGTGTTCCAGATATTTCAGGAACTTCGCCTGGTAGATAGCACCGATTGGCCCCAGCCCCATAGATACGGTCGGGAACTGCCAGAATTCCGGCATCAGTTTCGGGTGCGGGTAGGAAGAGAGGCCATTACCGTGGACTTCCTGACGGAAATTATCCAGTTGCTCCTGAGTCAGACGACCTTCCAGGAAAGCTCGTGCGTAAACGCCCGGGGAGATGTGCCCCTGGAAGTAAACCAGGTCGCCGCCATCCTGCTCGTTGCGTGCACGGAAGAAGTGGTTAAAACACACATCATAAATGGTTGCGGAAGACTGGAAAGACGCCATGTGGCCGCCCAGTTCCAGATCTTTTTTGGATGCACGCAGAACCGTCATGATGGCGTTCCAGCGGATAGCTGAACGAATACGGCGTTCCAGTTCCAGATTACCCGGATACTCCGGCTGTTCTTCAACGGGGATGGTGTTGATGTAATTGCTGACGCCGGTGCCTGCGGCTACGTTGACTCCGCCTTTGCGGGCTTCAGCAAGCAGTTGGTCGATCAGATACTGAGCACGCTCAACACCTTCTTCACGGATGACCGATTCGATCGCCTGGAGCCAGTCGCGAGTTTCGATCGGATCCACGTCATTTGGGAAACGTTCTGACATGGGTTATTCCTTATCTATCTAATAACGTTGAGTTTTCTGGAACCTGTCCCATTGAACTCTCGCTGGAAAGCTCAATAAGACAGGTTCTACGTTTAGTTGCTGCGCTTTTATATGCGCTTGATTTACAACATCTTCTGGCTAATTTTCACCAGAAAAATCACTAATTCTTTCGTTGCTCCAGACGGCGCAGAGAACGCTCACGGCGGCTCTCCTCACGGCTTCTGTCGAGCAAGATTTCTTCGATAAAGGCCAGATGGCGATGCGATGCTTCGCGCGCTTCTTCTGGCTTACCGGCCATAATTGCTTCGAATATGCGAGTGCGGTGACTACTCACCAGCGGCAGCATCTCTCGACGCGAATAGAGCAATTCGAAGTTTTGACGGACATTCTGGGCCAACATCGGCTCCATACACCTTAGCAGATGAAGCAAAACCACATTGTGGGCCGCTTCGGTGACGGCAATCTGATACTGGAGTACGGCGTTTGATTCCGCGTCCAGATCGCCAGACTGCTGCGCCAGCTCTATGGCGTGGTGGAGTTCACGAATGCGTTCCTTGTCTTCATCGGTACTACGCAACGCGGCGTAATAGGCGGCTATGCCTTCCAGGGCGTGTCGTGTTTCGAGCAAGTCGTATTGTGATTCAGGATGGTCGGAGAGCAGCTCCACCAGCGGATCGCTGAAGCTTTGCCAGAGGCTGCTCTGGACAAAAGTGCCGCCACCCTGGCGACGAAGCAACAAGCCCTTCGCTTCGAGACGTTGAATCGCCTCACGCAAGGAGGGACGGGAGACGTCGAACTGTTTCGCCAGTTCGCGTTCCGGTGGGAGTTTTTCACCAGGGCGAAGGGTGCCCTCGAGGATCAAAAACTCCAGTTGCTGCTCAATCACATCGGAGAGTTTTGGTTGGCGGATTTTGCTGTAGGCCATGAGTTCCTGTCTTAAGCCACTTGCCGAAGTCAATTGGTCTTACCAATTTCATGTCTGTGACGCTAAAGTAACAAAGTATTCACCTTATGTCTATACAGGTTTTGATTGAAATCATGAAACTGCGCACATTTTAACAACTTGACATATATAGCGTTTCAAAGTTGTAACTATGCACAAATGTAGGCTTTACGTGAGCAAGGTTTTTTTTAACGATTATTAAACTATAAAAATCCGAATTGAACCGATTCACTTACCAATTTTTCGATTTTTAATTCAATAAAAATGAATTTATATTCTTTGTTATGGGTGGGATTGTTTGAGACTGGTCTTTACAAATGGTTTCTTTTTAGACAACCCATCTTCAACCATGCATAAAGCGGGTGCATTCGCTGCCGCATACCATTATTCTTGATCTGACGGAAGTCTTTTTGTAACAATTCAAACTTCCCAGTTGTAAACAAATTAATACAACAAACGGAATTGCAAACTTACACACGCATCACTGCGTAGATCAAAAAAACAATCACCGCACGAGGTTTCATGATGGAAGGTCAACAGCACGGCGAGCAGCTAAAGCGCGGCCTTAAAAACCGCCATATTCAGCTTATCGCGCTGGGTGGCGCGATAGGGACCGGGCTATTCCTGGGAAGCGCCTCCGTAATACAGTCCGCAGGGCCAGGGATCATTCTGGGTTACGCCATTGCTGGTTTTATCGCCTTTCTGATCATGCGTCAGCTAGGTGAAATGGTGGTCGAAGAACCGGTAGCAGGCTCCTTCAGCCACTTTGCTTATAAATACTGGGGGAGCTTTGCTGGCTTCGCCTCAGGCTGGAACTACTGGGTATTGTACGTATTAGTTGCCATGGCGGAGCTTACTGCCGTCGGCAAATACATTCAGTTCTGGTATCCGGATATCCCAACCTGGGCTTCTGCCGCCGTGTTCTTTGTGGTGATCAACGCCATCAACCTGACCAACGTTAAAGTGTTTGGCGAGATGGAGTTCTGGTTTGCCATTATCAAAGTTATCGCGGTGGTGGCGATGATCATCTTCGGCGGCTGGCTGCTGTTCAGTGGCAACGGCGGTCCGCAAGCGACCGTCCGTAACCTCTGGGAACAGGGCGGATTCCTGCCGCACGGCTTCACCGGGCTGGTGATGATGATGGCGATTATCATGTTCTCGTTTGGTGGTCTGGAGCTAGTGGGGATCACCGCCGCAGAAGCCGATAACCCGGAGCAAAGCATCCCGAAAGCAACCAATCAGGTTATCTACCGCATCCTGATTTTCTACATTGGTTCGTTAGCCGTCCTGCTCTCACTGATGCCGTGGACGCGCGTTACCGCTGATACCAGTCCATTCGTGTTGATCTTCCATGAACTGGGCGACACCTTTGTGGCTAACGCCCTGAATATCGTGGTGTTGACGGCGGCACTTTCCGTGTACAACAGTTGCGTCTACTGCAACAGCCGTATGCTGTTTGGTCTGGCACAACAGGGAAATGCACCGAAAATGCTCGCTTCCGTCGATAAACGCGGCGTACCGGTCAACACCATTCTGGTATCTGCGCTGGTTACGGCATTGTGCGTACTGATTAACTACCTTGCCCCAGAGTCCGCATTCGGACTGTTAATGGCGCTGGTGGTTTCCGCTCTGGTAATCAACTGGGCGATGATAAGTCTTGCGCACATGAAATTCCGTCGTGCCAAACAAGCACAAGGTGTGGCTACCCGCTTCCCTGCCCTGCTCTATCCGCTGGGTAACTGGATCTGCCTGCTGTTTATGGCGGCGGTACTGGTAATTATGCTGATGACGCCGGGGATGGCGATTTCGGTTTACCTGATCCCGGTATGGCTGGTGGTGTTAGGCATCGGCTATCTGTTTAAAGAGAAAACCGCAAAAGCAGTAAAAGCGCATTAACCTCTCTCCGCCCTCACCCTGTCTGGGTGAGGGCAACAATCTTTACACCAATGTCCCGTAAATCGTCAGTAGCGCAATCACTACCACGACCACAAACGAGGTTTTCTTCGCCATTGAAACTGCTGCTTTCGGTGTCTCCACCTTATCGACATGCGGTTCACGCGCCAGAGAGAACTGCGCCAGACGCGTTAACACCTGATATTGCGAAGTATGGAAATCGGCCAGCGAAGCAAACCAGGCAGGTAACGCTTTCTCACCGTGGCCGATCAAGGCATAAACCACACCCGCAAGGCGAACCGGCACCCAATCCGCGACATGAAGCACTGCATCAATCCCCGACTGTAAACGATGATGCGGCGTCTGGTAACGCGCCAGCCAGTATTGCCATGCGCGCAAAAACGCATACCCCATCAGCGTAACTGGCCCCCAACTTCCCCCCACAATCAACCAGAACAGCGGTGCCAGGTAAAAACGAAAGTTAATCCACAGCAGTGCATTTTGCAGTTCCCGCAAGTATTCACGTTCATCGCAGCCTGCAGGGACGCCGTGAATCATAGTGAGTTCGCCAGCCATTGTGGAACGGGCATGGCTATCATTACGTGAAGCGGCTGCCAGATAAGCATGATAATGAAGACGAACTTTACCTGCGCCAATACACAGCAAACCAATCAGCAGCCACACCAGCAGCGTCGGAACGTTGAACAATAGCCCATGCAACGCGCGCAACAGCAAAAAAGTCACCCCCATCGCAATAATGGTCATACCTAACGTGCGCCCGAGTGAAAAATGTTTCACCCGCCGAAAGAACGCCTCAAGGCGGTGATCAAGCTGCCAGTGCTCGCCCAACTTAAACAGGCGCTCAAAAATTAACACCAGTAAGGTTGTGAATAGCGTCATGTTGTCTCCTTGCTGACCAGCGCGCGAAACCGTGCCCAATCAAATGCAGGACCAGGATCGGTTTTACGATCCGGCGCAATATCGCAATGCCCCGTCATGTTATTAGCAATAGCTGGATAGCGATCAATCAGCGCCCGAGTGACCGCCGCCAGTTGCTGATACTGCGCATCGGTGTAAGCCAGCGTATCGGTGCCTTCCAGCTCAATCCCAATAGAAAAATCATTACAGCGTTCACGACCTTGATACTGAGAGACACCCGCGTGCCAGGCGCGTTTATCGAAAGGAACATACTGGACAATTTCACCATCACGGCGAATCAAACAGTGAGCGGAAACGCGCAAATGAGCTATCTCAGCAAAGAAGGGATGCGCCTGCGGATCAATAGTTCCGGTGAATAATGCGTCGATCCACGGGCCGCCAAACTCACCTGGCGGCAGGCTAATATTGTGCACCACCAGCAGGGTGGGAACTTCGTCATCCGGGCGACAATCGTAATGAGGCGAGGGAACGCGGCGCGCGCCGGTCAGCCACCCCTGTTCTAACAACATGCAGGATCTCCTTATATGTGGTGCTAATATCCGGTTCAGAGTAGCATGTTTCTACCTTATGATTCGTTAGCTATCTGGAGTTTTAACATGCCGCCTCGCCGCTATAACCCTGACACCCGACGTGACGAGCTGCTGGAACGCATTAATCTCGATATACCCGGCGCGGTGGCCCAGGCGCTGCGGGAAGATTTAGGCGGAACAGTCGATGCCAACAATGATATTACGGCAAAACTTTTACCGGAAAATTCTCGCTCTCATGCAACAGTGATCACCCGCGAGAATGGCGTATTTTGCGGCAAACGCTGGGTTGAAGAGGTGTTTATTCAACTGGCTGGTGACGATGTCACCATTATCTGGCATGTGGATGACGGTGATGTCATCAACGCCAATCAACTCCTTTTCGAACTTGAAGGCCCCTCCCGCGTGCTGTTAACGGGTGAACGTACGGCGCTCAATTTTGTACAAACCCTTTCTGGGGTTGCCAGTAAGGTTCGCCACTATGTCAAACTGCTGGAAGGCACCAACACGCAGTTGCTGGATACTCGCAAAACCTTGCCCGGTCTGCGTTCGGCTCTGAAATATGCGGTACTTTGCGGCGGCGGAGCGAATCACCGCCTGGGACTTTCTGACGCCTTCCTGATTAAAGAAAACCATATTATTGCCTCTGGCTCAGTACGTCAGGCGGTCGAAAAAGCGTCCTGGCTGCACCCGGATGCGCCAGTAGAAGTCGAAGTCGAGGATCTGGAAGAACTTGATGAAGCCCTGAAAGCAGGTGCCGATATCATCATGCTGGATAACTTCGAAACAGAACAAATGCGCGAAGCTGTCAAACGTACCAATGGTAAGGCGCTGCTGGAAGTTTCGGGTAACGTCACCGACAAAACTCTGCGCGAATTTGCCGAAACAGGCGTGGACTTTATCTCTGTCGGCGCACTGACCAAACACGTACAGGCACTCGACCTTTCAATGCGTTTTCGCTAATTGCTGACAGATTCATCCGCTCCGTAGCGAGCGGATGAATCTTACCTTCTCCAACTTTCTTCGTAACGCCTCGCAAATATCTTGTCTTTCACTGCAACATAATAAAAAACCTCGGAACCCGCCTTCCCGTTTCGTTTTTTGCCCCTCGCCTGTGCCGATGGCGTTTGCCAAAGTAGCGCCAACGAAATCAAGGAGCGAAACAGATGGACAAACAACGCGGCTTTACACTCATCGAACTAATGGTAGTTATTGGCATTATTGCCATTTTAAGCGCCATTGGTATTCCCGCTTATCAGAACTACCTGCGCAAAGCAGCGCTCACCGACATGCTGCAAACCTTTGTGCCTTACCGCACCGCCGTAGAATTATGCGCACTGGAGCATGGCGGATTAGATACCTGCGACGGCGGCAGTAACGGCATCCCCTCGCCCACCACCACTCGCTATGTCTCTGCTATGAGTGTGGCAAAAGGCGTGGTGTCGCTGACAGGACAAGAGAGCCTCAATGGGTTAAGCGTCATCATGACACCAGGTTGGGATAACGCCAACGGCGTCACCGGCTGGACGCGCAACTGCAATATTCAAAGTGACAGCGCGTTGCAGCAAGCCTGCGAAGATGTCTTCCGCTTTGATGACGCCAACTAAGGAGCGGCAATGAATATTTCACAGCTCACCGCTCTGTGCCTGCGTTACCAGGGCGTCTTGCTGGATGCCAGCGAAGAGGTGGTTCATGTTGCGGTGGTCGATGCGCCCTCACATGAGTTACTTGACGCTTTGCATTTCGCTACTACCAAACGCATTGAGATCACCTGCTGGACGCGCCAGCAGATGGAAGGCCACGCCAGCCGGTCACAACATAGGTTGCCCGTAGCAGCCCCGGAAAAATATCAGCCCAAAACAGAATTGCTGACTCAAACGTTACAATCTGCACTCGAACAACGCGCTTCTGATATTCATATCGAACCAGCGGACAATAGCTACCGCATCCGCTTACGCATCGACGGCGTGTTGCATCCTTTACCAGATGTTCCACTGGATGCCGGAATAGCATTAACCGCCAGATTAAAAGTGCTGGGAAGCCTGGATATTGCGGAACATCGCCTGCCGCAGGATGGGCAATTCACTGTCGAACTGGCGGGTAACACAGTCTCATTTCGCATTGCTACCTTGCCATGTCGGGGCGGTGAAAAAGTGGTATTGCGGCTGTTACAGCAGGTGGACCAGGCGCTGGATGTCAACACGCTGGGAATGCAGCAGTTACAACTGGCGGACTTTGCTCATGCCCTACAGCAACCACAAGGGCTGGTGTTGGTTACCGGTCCTACCGGTAGCGGTAAAACGGTCACACTTTATAGCGCTCTGCAAACGCTGAATACCGCCGATATTAATATTTGCAGCGTCGAAGATCCGGTGGAGATCCCCATCGCAGGGCTTAACCAGACGCAAATCCATCCGCGTGCTGGTCTTACCTTTCAGGGGGTTTTGCGTGCGTTATTACGTCAGGATCCCGATGTCATCATGATCGGAGAGATCCGTGATGGTGAAACGGCAGAAATTGCCATTAAAGCCGCACAAACGGGTCACCTGGTGTTGTCCACGCTACACACCAACTCTACCTGCGAAACACTGGTGCGTTTACAGCAAATGGGTGTTGCCCGCTGGATGCTCTCATCAGCACTCACGCTGGTGGTAGCCCAACGTCTGGTTCGCAAACTTTGCCCGCATTGTCGCCTGCAGCAAGGGGAAGCAATCCGCCTTCCAGGCAATTTATGGTCATCTTCGTTGCCCCGCTGGCAAGCACCTGGTTGTAAACATTGCTACCACGGTTTTTATGGCCGCACGGCCTTATTTGAAGTGTTGCCCATAACACCTGTCATACGCCAGCTCATTTCCGCTAATACCGACGTTGAATCGCTGGAAACGCACGCCCGACAAACTGGAATGCACACGCTTTTTGAAAACGGCTGCCTGGCCGTGGAACAAGGTTTAACCACCTTTGAAGAGTTAATCCGCGTATTGGGGATGCCACATGGCGAGTAAGCAACTCTGGCGCTGGCATGGCATAACCGGCGACGGCAATGCGCAAGATGGAGTACTGTGGGCAGAGAGCCGTTCTTTGCTACTTATCGCACTACAGCAACAAGCCGTTACCCCACTGCACCTGAAGCGGATATCTATTAATTCAGCCCAGTGGCACGCAGACAAAAGCGCGGAAGTCATTCATCAACTGGCAACATTACTCAAAGCCGGACTAACCCTTTCGGAAGGATTAACCCTATTGGCGGAGCAACATCCGAGCAGGCAATGGCAGGCGTTATTGCAATCGCTGGCACACGATCTCGAACAGGGTATTGCCTTTTCCAATGCCTTATTGCCCTGGTCAGAGGTTTTTCCGCCGCTTTATCAGGCGATGATCCGCACAGGCGAACTGACCGGTAAGCTGGATGAATGCTGCTTTGAACTGGCTCGTCAGCAAAAAGCCCAGCGCCAGTTAGCCGACAAAGTGAAATCAGCATTGCGTTATCCCATTATCATTTTAGCGATGGCGATAACGGTAGTTGTAGCAATGCTGCATTTTGTTCTGCCCGAGTTTGCCGCTATCTATAAAACCTTTAACACCCCGCTACCGACACTTACGCAGGGGATCATGACGCTGGCAGATTTCAGCGGTGAGTGGGGCTGGCTGCTGCTGTTGTTCGGCTTACTGCTGGCAATAGCCAATAAGTTGCTGATGCGCCGCCCGACCTGGCTTATCGTGAGGCAGAAATCGCTGTTACGCATCCCAATTATGGGTTCACTAATGCGGGGACAAAAGCTCACGCAGATCTTTACGATTCTGGCGCTGACACAAAGTGCAGGTATTACTTTTTTGCAAGGGGTAGAGAGCGTCAAAGAGACAATGGGCTGCCCGTACTGGGCACAACTTCTGACACAAATCCAGCACGATATCAGCAACGGTCAGCCCATCTGGCTGGCGTTAAAAAATGCCGGTGAGTTTAGCCCGCTCTGTTTGCAGTTAGTGAGAACGGGAGAAGCATCCGGGTCGCTGGATCTCATGCTGGAGAATCTCGCCCACCATCATCGGGATAACACGTTGGCGCTGGCAGATAATCTTGCTGCTTTACTGGAACCGGCCTTACTGGTCATTACCGGAGGAATTATCGGCACGCTGGTGGTGGCAATGTATTTGCCAATTTTTCATCTGGGCGACGCGATGAGTGGGATGGGATAACGCTGGCGCAGTGATCCACGCCAGCATTGGGAGATTACAGGTTATTGAAGATGCGGTTTTCTTGTTCCAGTACGCGGATAAACGTGGTGCGCTTGGTCAGTTCTTTCAGGCGAGAAGCCCCAACATATGTACAAGCTGAACGCAGGCCACCCAAAATATCACGCGCGGTGTTTTCAACTGGGCCACGCAGCGGCAGCTTAACGGTTTTACCTTCCGCTGCACGATATTCTGCAACGCCGCCAACGTGACGTTTCATCGCAGACTCGGAGCTCATACCGTAGAACAACATAAATTTTTCGCCGTTCTCTTCGACGATACGACCGCCGCTCTCTTCGTGACCCGCCAGCATACCGCCGAGCATCACGAAATCAGCACCGCCACCAAAGGCTTTAGCTACATCGCCCGGCGTGGTGCAACCGCCATCGCTGACGATCATCCCGCCCAGACCGTGCGCGGCATCAGCACATTCGATTACTGCAGAAAGCTGCGGGTAACCGACGCCCGTCTTGACGCGAGTCGTACAAACAGAACCTGGGCCAATGCCAACTTTAACGATATCGGCACCGGAGAGGATAAGCTCCTCACACATTTCACCTGTCACTACGTTGCCAGCACAAATGGTTTTGGTCGGCCACGCTTCACGCGCTTTCGCAACGAACTGTACGAAGTGCTCGGAATAACCATTCGCCACGTCAATACAAACGAAGTTTAATGCCGGGTTCAGGTCGAGAATCTGTTTAGTTTTTTCGAAATCCGCATCTGACGTGCCGGTAGAAACCATCACATGTTTCAGCACATCAGCGGAAGAATTGTTGATAAACGCTTGCCACTCGTCAACAGAGTAATGTTTATGTACAGCAGTCAGAATATCGAAAGAAGCCAATGCCGTAGCCATGGTAAAAGTGCCTACGGTATCCATATTTGCGGCGATAATCGGCACGCCGGACCAGCTCTGACCTGAATGTTTGAAGGTGAATTGACGTTCCAGTTCAACATCGGAACGGCTTTTAAGAGTGGAGCGTTTAGGACGGATGAGAACGTCTTTAAAACCTAACTTCAGATCTTCTTCAATACGCATGTGCGGATTCCTGGGGTTAATGGCTATAAGGGTAAGAGCGCAACTCCAGTGACGCTATCATACGCACTAATCTATGTGGCGCAAGACTGCGAAATTGTCTTTTTTTACGCTACAATCCCATAAATTTACCTGGTAAATAATGGGCGAACGTTTCATTAATCCCGCTTTCGCGTGCTCATTTTTAATGTTTTGATAATCATGATGAATTCCCGGGAATATAAAATATGAGGTATACGGTTGCCTTAACGGGTGGCATTGGCAGTGGCAAGAGTACCGTTGCAAATGCGTTTGCTGACCTCGGAATTAACGTCATTGATGCCGATATTATTGCGCGTCAGGTAGTTGAACCGGGTAGACCTGCACTGCGTGCCATTGCTGAACATTTCGGCGCTGATATGATTGCTGCTGATGGAACATTGCAGCGCCGGGCCTTACGCGAGCGGATCTTCGCCAACCCGGAAGAGAAAAACTGGCTTAATGCCCTGCTACATCCGTTGATTCAGCAGGAGACGCAACGTCAGTTCCAGCAAGCAACTTCCCCCTATGTACTTTGGGTTGTGCCATTGCTGGTAGAAAACTCGCTGTATAAAAAAGCGAATCGTGTGCTGGTGGTGGATGTCA
Organism: Escherichia sp. KTE159; assembly: GCF_000408805.1. Classification (NCBI taxonomy): domain Bacteria; kingdom Pseudomonadati; phylum Pseudomonadota; class Gammaproteobacteria; order Enterobacterales; family Enterobacteriaceae; genus Escherichia; species Escherichia sp. KTE159. The sequence goes on along the minus strand of NZ_KE137295.1, from coordinate 549,359 downwards.
GCCCAGAAACGCAACTTAAGCGCACCATGCAGCGCGATGATGTTACTCGCGAACATGTCGAACAAATTCTTGCTGCCCAGGCAACGCGCGAAGCCCGCCTTGCCGTGGCAGATGACGTCATTGATAATAACGGCGCACCGGATGCTATTGCATCGGATGTTGCCCGCCTGCACGCAAATTACTTGCAGCTTGCGTCGCAGTTTGTCTCACAGGAAAAACCTTAATGCAGACCCAGGTCCTTTTTGAACATCCACTAAATGAAAAAATGCGTACATGGCTACGCATTGAGTTTTTGATTCAGCAACTCACTGTAAATTTACCCATCGTTGACTACGCTGGCGCTCTGCATTTCTTCCGTAATGTCAGTGACTTGCTGGATGTTTTCGAGCGTGGGGAAGTACGCACCGAATTGTTGAAAGAGCTTGACCGCCAGCAGCGTAAACTCCAGACCTGGATTGACGTGCCAGGCGTGGACCAGAGCCGTATTGAAGCATTAATTCAGCAGTTAAAAGCGGCGGGCAGCGTGCTGATTTCCGCACCGCGTATCGGGCAATTTCTGCGTGAAGATCGTCTGATTGCTTTAGTGCGCCAGCGTCTGAGCATACCCGGCGGTTGTTGTAGCTTTGATTTGCCAACTTTGCATATCTGGCTGCATTTACCCCAGGCGCAGCGCGACAGCCAGGTAGAAACCTGGATTGTCAGCCTGAATCCGCTCACCCAGGCACTTACCATGGTGTTAGATTTAATTCGCCAGTCGGCACCGTTTCGCAAACAAACCAGTCTGAACGGTTTCTATCAGGATAATGGCGAAGACGCTGATCTTCTACGGCTGAATCTGGCCCTTGATTCACAGCTTTATCCGCAAATTTCCGGTCATAAGAGTCGTTTTGCGATTCGTTTTATGCCGCTGGACAGTGAAAATGGTCTGGTGCCAGAGCGCCTGGATTTTGAACTGGCGTGCTGCTAAGGAGTTACGATGTCAGAAACTATTACGGTGAACTGCCCAACTTGCGGGAAAACGGTGGTATGGGGTGAAATCAGCCCGTTTCGGCCATTTTGTTGCAAACGTTGTCAGTTGATCGACCTCGGAGAATGGGCTGCTGAAGAAAAACGCATCCCCAGCAGCGGCGATCTGTCCGAAAGCGATGACTGGAGCGAAGAGCTGAAGTAATTGGGTGTAAGAGGTGAGGCATTGTCGGATGCGGTGTAAACGCCTTATCCGACCTGCAAGATCTTGCATATCAACGGATTACAAAATCCCGCAGGCCTGATAAGACGCGCCTGCGTCGCATCAGGCATCAGGGCAAATGTCGGATGCGGCGTGAACGCCTTATTTGACCTACAGGCGCTTAAGCTTCGCAATTACCGGTTCGTTGGCTGGCGGAAAATCTTCTGCATTGAGGCTGGCCAGCGCCATCCACTCACCAGGTTGCCCTTCTTTCCCCCACGGTTCCCCTTCCCAGCCTTCGACCAGCCAGAACCACAGTGTGATATGCCTGTCAGGGAACTGATATTCCAGCTTTTCAAACAGCGAAAAACGTTGTGGCGTAATCCCGACTTCTTCCTGAAGCTCCCGCACCACCGCCTGTTCTGGCGTTTCGCCCGCTTCAATTTTACCGCCAGGAAACTCCAACTTATTCGCCATGTGCGCATCTGCGGCACGGCGGGTTATAAAGATTTCGTGGTTCTCGTTGCGAATAATACCTACCGCAATTTGCAGTTTTTTCATTGTCTTAAACCTATAAAAAAGGCGCAGATTTCTGCGCCTTTTGTCTTATTGATTAGCTTTTATTGCAGGCGACCATGGCACTGCTTGTATTTTTTACCGGAACCGCACGGGCAAGGATCGTTACGCCCAACTTTACGCTCGCCGGTTTGTGCAGCCAGCGCCGCTGCGGCTGCAGAGTCGTCATCCTGATGGCTAAGCTGCTGCATTTGCGCTAAACGCTCGGCTTCCATACGACGCTGTTGCTCCAGCTCTTCAACTTCTTCCGGCATACGAACCTGAACTTTGCTCAGCGTGCTAACCACTTCATATTTCAATGATTCCAGCATCGCCGCAAACATTGCGAAGGATTCACGTTTGTATTCCTGCTTCGGATCTTTCTGCGCGTAACCACGCAGGTGGATCCCCTGACGCAGGTAATCCATCGCCGCCAGGTGCTCTTTCCACAGGGAGTCCAGCGTTTGCAACATCACACCTTTCTCGAAGTGACGCATCATCTCGGCGCCAACCACTTCTTCTTTACGCTGATACACTTCGATGGACTGCGCCAGAATACGCTCACGCAGCGTCTCTTCATGCAGCTCTGGCTCTTTGTCCAGCCACTCGGCAATCGGCATATCGAGATCGAAATCGTTTTTCAGACGCTCTTGCAGCCCAGGAATGTCCCACATTTCTTCCAGTGATTGTGGCGGAATGTAGGCATCGATGGTCGCTTTGAACACATCTTCACGAATGCTGTTGATGGTTTCGCTCACATCGCTGACATCCAGCAGTTCGTTACGCTGGGAGTAAATGGCGCGACGCTGATCGTTAGCTACGTCATCGTATTCCAGCAACTGTTTACGAATGTCGAAGTTACGGCTTTCAACTTTACGCTGGGCGTTGGCAATTGCTTTGGTTACCCAAGGGTGTTCAATCGCTTCACCAGGTTTCATACCCAGTTTACGCATCATGCCGGAAACACGGTCGGAGGCAAAAATACGCATCAGCGCATCTTCCATCGACAGGTAGAAACGGGAAGAACCGGCATCGCCCTGGCGACCCGAACGGCCACGCAACTGGTTATCGATACGACGAGATTCGTGACGTTCTGTACCGATGATATGCAAACCACCTGCTGCCAGAACCGCGTCGTGGCGTACCTGCCAGTCAGCTTTAATTTTTTCAATTTGCTCTGCGGTCGGGTTTTCCAGCGCGGCAACTTCTGCCTGCCAGCTACCGCCGAGCACAATGTCAGTACCACGACCCGCCATGTTGGTCGCGATAGTCACAGCCGCCGGATAACCCGCCTGGGCAACAATCGCAGCTTCGTTGGCGTGGAATTTGGCGTTCAGAACGTTATGCTTGATACCCGCTTTGGTCAGCTCGTTTGATACCAGTTCTGATTTTTCGATGGAGATAGTACCAACCAGCACCGGCTGGCCTTTCGCGGTACGCTCTTTGATATCTTCAATGATCGCCTGGATTTTTTCCGCTTCGGTCATGTAGACCAGATCCGGCAGATCTTTACGAATCATCGGACGGTTAGTCGGAACGACGACGGTATCCAGCTTGTAGATTGAGCTAAATTCGAATGCTTCGGTATCAGCCGTACCGGTCATCCCCGCCAGTTTTTCATACAAACGGAAGTAGTTCTGGAAGGTGATAGAAGCCAGCGTCTGGTTTTCGTTCTGGATCTGCACACCTTCTTTCGCTTCCACAGCCTGGTGCAGGCCATCGGACCAGCGACGCCCTTGCATGGTACGACCGGTATGTTCGTCAACGATGATAACTTCACCATCTTTAACGATGTAATCGACGTCGCGGGTAAATAGCGCGTGGGCACGCAGCGCCGCCGTTACGTGGTGCATCAGCATGATATTAGCCGGAGAATACAACGACTCGCCTTCGGCCATGATCCCTTCTTTCACCAACAGCTCTTCAATCAGCACCAAACCACGTTCGGTCAGGTTCACCTGACGAGATTTTTCATCAACCGAGAAGTGACCTTCGCCCTGGAAGGTTTCAGAGTCTTCTTTTTCCTGGCGGATCAGGTGTGGAATGATTTTGTTGACGCGCTTATACATTTCCGAACTGTCTTCTGCCGGACCAGAAATGATCAGCGGTGTACGCGCTTCATCGATCAGGATGGAGTCCACTTCGTCCACCAGCGCATAGTGCAGTTTACGCTGTACACGCTCTTCTGGGCTGAACGCCATGTTGTCGCGCAGGTAGTCGAAACCGTACTCGTTGTTAGTACCGTAAGTAATGTCGGCCGCATAGGCTTCACGTTTCGCTGGCGCAGGCATGCCCGGTAGGTTGATGCCGACGGTCATACCGAGGAATTCAAACAGCGGACGGTTGTTTTCGGCGTCACGCTGCGCCAGGTAATCGTTGACGGTAACAACGTGCACGCCCTTACCGGTTAATGCGTTCAGGTAAGCAGGCAGCGTTGCGGTCAGTGTTTTACCTTCACCAGTACGCATTTCCGCGATACAGCGTTCATTAAGAACCATGCCGCCGAGCAACTGAACGTCGAAGTGACGCATCCCAAAGACACGCTTACTTGCTTCACGCACAACGGCAAAGGCTTCCGGGATCAGGTTTTCCAGCACTTCGCCTTTTTCCAGACGTGCGCGAAACTCTGCAGTTTTTCCCTTCAGTTCTTCGTCGGAGAGTTTTTCCATCTCCGGTTCCATGGCATTGATGAGGTTGACGACTTTGCGCATCCGGCGCAGGGTGCGGTCGTTACGGCTACCGAAAACTTTTGTTAATAATTTGATTAGCATAATAAAATCTCAAACGCCCCGCAGTGCGGAGTTAATAAAATGAAATAAAGGTTTTGTCGTTATTAGCTAAGGCGTTGAGGGCCAGCACGGATACCTTGCGCCTGGCTGATCCAGACGGGCGTGCTGAATGCTGCTTGCGGAGTAAAATGCGCATAATCAATGCGATAACCATTTTCAGGCGGCGTGCCTTCCTGGGTCAGCAGCGCGCTGAGCGTATCCAGTAAAGCAAGATGTTGCGCCTGAAACGGTAAAGACTCTTCAGCAACGGGCAGCGTTTGCGGTGCCATTGCGAAGGAAAGATGACGGATTACCGTGCGAATTGCGTGTTGATGCCAGTAATCAACGGAATAGTTCGAGTTTGGGCGGCGCGTATTCGCTTCCAACAAGGCCAACTGACTAAAGTTAACTTTGGCGGAAGGCTCGTGGTTGCGGGTTGTCGCTTTTGCGGGCGCATTTGGTTCGGCGGCGTTGCTGAGCGCAGGCAAACCTAAACTCGCCGCGACCATCCCTAATAAGAGATGCGGCCAGAAGTAGCGTTTACCAAACTGTCGCCAGCGCGTCAGTATTCCACTCACGTTATTGCCATCCCAATCGTATTCAAACGTTTTTAGCGCACAAATCTTATCATTAAAGGCCGAAGTCCACAGCAGGAATGAAGATAAGTTGTGCGTAAAAGTGCTTAAGAAAACAGCGTTCGCACCGTTTCTTACGGCCCTGATAACAACTCAAAAAAAACGACTGGTTCACCTGGCCGGAGAGAGTGCCAGATTTGCCAGTCGAATTTTATACGACAGTATAAATGTCGTTATGCCAGTACCGTCGAAGGCGCTTTGAAGGCCAACGGCAGTTCTGCGTCGTCCTGGAAGGTCACATATTCCCAGGCTTCCTGTTTTGCCAGGACAGCCTGCAACAGTTTGTTATTCAGTGCATGACCGGATTTATAGGCGGTAAATGCACCAATAATATTGTGACCACACATGAACAAGTCACCGATCGCGTCAAGCATTTTGTGACGCACAAATTCGTCTTCAAAACGCAAACCGTCTTCGTTCAGTACGCGATAATCGTCAACAACGATGGCACAATCGAAGCTGCCGCCCAGGCACAAACCACGAGACTGCAGATATTCAATATCGCGCATGAAACCGAATGTACGCGCACGGCTGATCTGACGCATAAACGCATCAGCAGAGAAGTTCATCGCATAGCGTTGATTGCTGGAATCGATAGCCGGATGGTTGAAATCGATGGTGAAATCCAGCGAAAAACCATTATATGGCTTAAATTCAGCCCACTTATCGCCATCTTCGACACGAACAGTCTCTTTGATGCGAACAAATTTCTTGGCGCAGTTGAGTTCGTCGATACCAGCATCAAGCAGCAGGTAAACAAACGGAGCAGCGCTGCCGTCCATAATCGGGATTTCCGGTGCGTTAACTTCGATAACGATGTTATCGATGCCTAAGCCCGCGAGCGCAGCGTTCAAGTGCTCAACGGTTGAAATCCGTACATCATGCTCGTTGACCAGACACGTACAGAGCATGGTATCACGCACAGATTTGGCATCGGCCGGGAAATCTACCGGTGGATTCAAGTCGGTGCGACGATAGATGACCCCGGTGTTGGCCGGCGCAGGGCGTAACGTCAGGGTGACTTTCTTGCCGGTATGTAAACCGACACCCGTCGCCTGAACGATACGTTTAAGTGTCCTTTGTTTGATCATCGTATTATCTCGCCAAATTATCTATCCAACCGAAGTGTACTATACATTCGGCAGGCCAGTTTAGCACAAAGAGCCTCGTAACCCAAATTCCAGCTTATTCTTAGTCAGCTTGCTTACGCAAGAATGCAGGGATATCCAGATAATCAGGTTCTTTCGCGGTTTGCGGCGTATTGTCGTTCACCACTTTAGCGACCGGTTTCTGTTCCTGAGTCAGCGGTGCCATACCGTGCTGTTGGTAACGATCCATCACCGGCTGCTGAACTTGTTTATTGGTCACGAGAGTGATTTCAGGACGTTTGTCCATGCCGATGCCTGTTGCAACCACGGTTACACGCAGTTCATCGTTCATATCCGGGTCAAGAGATGTACCGATAACCACAGTCGCGTTATCCGAAGCAAATGCACGGATGGTGTTACCTACGGTTTCGAATTCATCCAGACGCAGGTCGAAGCCCGCCGTGATGTTAACCAGCACGCCGCGCGCGCCAGACAGGTCGATGTCTTCCAGCAGCGGAGAAGAGATAGCCATTTCAGCCGCTTCTTCCGCACGGTCTTCGCCGCTTGCCACACCAGAACCCATCATCGCGTAGCCCATTTCAGACATCACGGTACGAACGTCTGCAAAGTCGACGTTCATCAGACCCGGACGAGTAATCAGTTCAGCGATACCCTGAACAGCACCTTTCAGCACATCATTCGCTGCGCCAAACGCATCAAGCAGGGAAATACCGCGACCGAGCACCTTCAGCAGTTTATCGTTCGGGATGGTAATCAGTGAGTCCACATGCTTGGACAATTCAGTGATCCCCTGCTCCGCGAAGGCCATACGCTTCTTGCCTTCAAAGTTGAAAGGCTTAGTCACGACAGCAACGGTCAGGATCCCCAAATCTTTTGCAACTTCAGCAACGACCGGCGCAGCACCTGTACCAGTACCGCCCCCCATACCTGCTGCAATAAATACCATGTCTGCACCTTCCAGCGCCGCACGCAGTGCATCGCGATCCTCATCAGCCGCATTACGGCCAACTTCTGGATTAGCGCCAGCTCCCAGTCCTTTGGTTATACCACTACCGATCTGAATCGTCTGCCCAACCGCTGTTTTACGCAGCGCCTGTGCATCGGTATTTACCGCGAAGAATTCAACACCTTCAATGCGCTCACGCACCATGTGCTCAACAGCATTACCGCCGCCGCCGCCGACGCCGATGACTTTAATCACCGCGTCGTTGGTAAGTTCCATTGGTTCAAACATAGTTTCTCTCCGATATGTGCCTGTCGCCTGAGGCCGTAATCACCGTCGACCTCATAAAAATTAAAACTCTTTTCGCAGCCAACTATTGAGTCGCTTGATCCACGAGCCAACTGATGCTGTAACACGTTTTTCTACTTCCGCTTCACCGTTAAGATGTGACTCTTTCCCGTAGTGAAGCAATCCCACAGCCGTCGAGTAATACGGCTCCTGAGCATAATCAGTTAAACCAGTGATATTCAGCGGCGCGCCAATACGCACCTGCGTATGAAACACTCGCTGAGCGCAGGCGGCAAGACCTTCGATCTGCGCCGCGCCACCGGTTAATACAATGCCCGCCGCCAGGTGATGTTTCACACCTTGTTGGCGAAGCTTTTCCTGCAACTGCAATATCTCTTCGTTGACCAGATTGAGCAGCTCGGTATACCGTGGCTCAATCACCTCCGCCAGCGTCTGACGTTGCAGACTACGCGGTGGTCGCCCACCTACGCTCGGCACTTCCACACTCTCATCTTTACCAACGATGGAGCCTAACGCGCAGCCATGGCGAACTTTAATCGCTTCGGCGTCGCTTGGCGGCGTGCCAAAGGCATAGGCGATATCACTGGTCACCACATTGCCAGCATAAGGAATTACCTTGGTGTGGCGCAATGCCCCACCGGTATAAACGGCGATATCCATTGTACCACCACCGATATCGACGACGCAGACTCCCAATTCACGTTCGTCTTCCGTCAATACCGAATAACTTGATGCCAGTCCGGCAAATATCAGTTGGTCAACTTTCAGGCCACAACGTTCAACCGCTTTAACAATGTTTTTCGCCATATCATTGTGACATGTGATCAGGTGCACTTTTGCCTGCATTCGCACGCCGGAAAGCCCCACCGGGTTCTTGATCCCTTCCTGATAGTCAATCGCGTACTCTTGCGGGATCACGTGCAACACACGATGTTCATCACGCACGCGCACCGATTTCGCGGTATGGACGACGTTTTCCACATCTTCTTGCGTCACTTCTTCTTCAGAAATGGGCACCATACCTATTTCATTCTGACAACTGATGTGCTTACCAGAAAGCGCCAGATATACTGAAGAGATCTGACAATCTGCCATCAATTCTGCCTGGTCAATAGCGCGTTGTACGCATTTGACCACGGATTCGAGGTCGTTAACCCCGCCTTTATCCATACCACGTGACGGGCAACTGCCCACACCAATGATATTGACCATACCGTCGGGCAGAACTTCCCCTACTAAAGCGGCAACCTTCGCGGTACCAATCTCCAGTCCTACTACCAGTTTTCTGTCCGTCGCCTTGATCATTGTTGTTCTGCCTGTGCCTGATTTTGTTGCTGAGTAGATTCCTCTGGCGGCAAGGGCGCCCAGCCTACTGCCGCACCAGAGTCATAACGCAAATCAACGTAGCTAATCCGTTTGCCATCGGTTTGCGCCTGCTGCTGTAAAACCGGATAAAGTTCTACAAAGCGAGCCAAACGTTTCATCGTATCGCCCCGGCCAAGGTTGAGCTTAATATCGTTATTCAGCGTCAACTGCCAGGAACGCCGCGCGGTCATCGCCGCTTCCTTCAGAGTAAATCTGTCCTTTGCCAGCATCTGCCCCATTTCGCGATAGCCCTGCAACACTTCATTTGCGCTGCCTTCCGGGCCATACAACATCGGGAGCACCTGCTTGCTGGTGCGATCTGGTGGCACGCTGAAGGTATTTCCTTCGGCGTCTACCATATGTTGATCATTCCACCGCGCAATCGGCACATATTCAACCAGATGAATCTTCAATTCATCAGGCCACTGCTTTCTGACGCTCACCTGCTTAATCCACGGCAGGCGTTGTTCTATTTGCGTCTGGATGATGTTGACATCCTGGGTCATAAAAGTACCCGGCTCACCCAACGCCAGGATCGACTGCCGGATATCGTCATTACGCGTGTAATGCCGTTCACCGGTCAACACCAGCTTTGAGAGCGGCAGGCGTTGCGCATCTTCCATCCAGCCCAACACGACCCAGCCGCTCACCAACACTGTCGTTAAAACCGTCAGCAGGAAAAGGATCCCCGCCAGACGTGTTCCATTATTGCGGCGAGAAGAAATCTCTTCCTCGCTGTTTCGCGTGTTCAGAGCAGCCTGCGACATATTAGTCCGCCAGTTCCAGAATTCGTACTACCAACTGCGAGAAGCTTAACCCCGCCTGACGCGCCGCCATCGGCACCAGACTATGGCTGGTCATACCCGGTGAGGTATTGGCTTCCAGCAGATAAAACTGTCCATCACTGTCCAGCATGACGTCAATACGCCCCCATCCTTTGCAGCCTAAAGTCGTCCATGCTTTCAGCACTAATGCCTGCAAATTGGCCTCTTGTGACGCTTCCAGACCTGCGGGGCAGAAATACTGTGTCTCATCAGAGAGATACTTTGCCTCATAATCATAGAAGGTTCCGGCGGGTTGAATACGTATTGACGGTAAAATTTCTTCACCGAGTATCGCAACCGTGAACTCCGGCCCACTTAGCCATTTTTCAATCAATACTTCTTCATCGTGCTGAAATGCCAATCTTAATGCATCTTGTAGAGCATTTTCTGCTACTACTTTTGACATTCCAACGCTGGAACCTTCGCGACTCGGCTTGACAATAAGCGGCAAACCTAAGGCAGAAATTTCTGCTAACTGCTTATCACTAAGGCCTTTTTCAAATTCTGCGCGGGTTAATGCCACCCACGGCGCTACCGGTAAACCTGCTCCCTGCCACAGCAATTTGCTGCGTAGTTTATCCATTGAAAGCGCAGATGCCATCACCCTGCTGCCGGTATAAGGTAGCCCCATCAGCTCGAGCATGCCCTGCAATGTGCCGTCTTCACCGCCGCGCCCGTGCAGAGCGATAAATACTTTCTGAAAGCCCATCGCCTTCAGTTGCGTCACGTCGACTTCTTTCGGATCGACAGGATGCGCGTTGATACTGCCTTCACGCAGCCCGGCTAACACTGCAGCACCAGAATTCAAAGAAACTTCTCTCTCTGCGGAGTTCCCGCCCAACAGGACCGCGATTTTATCAGTCATGTTGCTCTTCCTCCGGAGTTTGCGGCTTCAGTTTGATTTCAGCTAAAGAACGAGCAATTTTTCCGATATTACCCGCCCCCTGCACAAGAATCAGGTCGTTACCAGTTAATACCGGTGCTAACATCTCGGCTACCTGCGCCGGATCAGGCACCAGAATGGGATCAATTTTCCCACGTCCACGAATTGTACGACACAACGAACGGCTGTCCGCTCCCGGAATCGGTGCTTCGCCAGCCGGATAAACGTCCAGCATCAATAAGGTATCGACCTGGGTCAGGACATTGGCAAAATCGTCATACAGATCACGAGTGCGGGTGAAACGGTGCGGCTGAAACAGCATCACCAGGTTTTTATCCGGCCAGCCAGCACGCGCCGCTTTAATCGTGGCATCCACTTCTGTCGGATGGTGGCCGTAGTCATCGACCAGCATTGCTGTACCGCTTTTACCGTTGACCGGCTCCAGCGGAAACTCACCGAGGAAATCAAAGCGACGACCGGTTCCCTGGAAGCTCTCCAGCGCACGCAGAATAGCGTCGTCGTCAATCCCCTCTTCCGTGGCGACCGCAACCGCAGCGGCAGCGTTCAGCGCATTATGACGGCCTGGCGCATTCAGAGTAACGCGCATCGGCTCTTTGTCCTGGCGCAGCAACGTAAAGTGCCCCTGCGGGCCAATCTGCTGATAATCTTCCACACGAACGTCAGCATCTTCACTGAAACCATAAGTGGTAATCTGACGGCCAACGCGCGGTAACAACTCACGGATCACCGGGTCGTCAACACACATCACCGCACGTCCGTAAAACGGCAGGTTGTGCAGAAAATTAATAAAAGTCTGTTTTAAATTCTCGAAGTCACCCTGGTAGGTATCCATGTGATCGGCTTCGATATTGGTGACAATCGCCACCATCGGTTGCAGATGCAGGAACGATGCGTCGCTCTCATCCGCTTCGGCAATCAGGTAACGCCCGTGACCTAAACGCGCATGAACACCCGCCGCTTTTACCAGCCCACCGTTAACGAAGGTCGGGTCGAGGCCCGCTTCTGCGTAGATGCTGGAAACCATCGCGGTGGTGGTGGTTTTACCGTGTGTCCCGGCAATGGCGATGCCATGACGAAAACGCATTAACTCAGCCAGCATTTCCGCACGACGAATAACCGGAATACGCGCTTCATGGGCAGCAACAATCTCTGGGTTGTCAGCAGAAATCGCGCTGGAAACAACGACCACGCTGGCGTCACGCACGTTTTCCGGGCGATGGTTGAAGTAAATCGTCGCCCCCAGATTCATTAACTGCTGCGTGACCGGATTTGGCGCTAAATCGGAACCACTGATCTGATACCCTTCATTGGCCAGAACTTCGGCAATACCGCCCATACCGGCACCACCGATGCCGACAAAGTGTATGTGCCGAACGCGACGCATTTCGGGCACGATGGAACGCAGTTTTGCCAATTGTTGTGTATTCATTCTTTACGCCATTAACTTCTCAAATTCATGCGATGCAAAAGGCATCGCCACAATTACGCCCGGGCAGCCCGGCTCACTTCATTTGCCACTCGCTCGGTGGCATCCGGAATGGATGCAGCACGGGCGCGTTCTGCCATGGTTAATAAGGTTTCTCGCGACCACCCGGCCAGGGTGTTGGCGACAGCGTCCACAGTAAGTTGCGGTTGCTCGATAATTTTGGCTGCGCCCGCTTTTTCCAGCGGCAGCGCATTCCAGTATTGCTGGCGGTCTTTATGCTGAAACGGCACAAACAATGCCGGTAGCCCCGCCGCGGCGATTTCACTCACCGTCAACGCGCCGGAGCGGCAAACAACGACATCCGCCCATGCATAGGCCGCCGCCATATCATCAATAAATTCTGTCACTTTATGCTGCGGTTGCCCCGCTTCGGCATAAGCCTGTTCAACAGATTGTTGCGAACCTTTGCCACTCTGATGCCAGATAGTTACCGTATCGCCCAGCTTTGCTGCGACCTGAGGCATTGTCTGGTTAAGAATACGCGCGCCCTGCGAACCGCCCACCACCAACACACGAATCGGGCCTTCACGCCCGGCCAAACGTTGCTGCGGTAACGGCAGCGCCAGCACATCGGTACGCACCGGGTTACCAACCACTTCCGCATTGGGGAAAGCGCCAGGAAACGCCTGCATCACTTTGGTGGCAATTTTCGCCAGCCATTTATTGGTCAAGCCTGCAATGCCGTTTTGTTCGTGAAGTACAACCGGAATGCCTAACGACCATGCTGCCAGACCACCTGGCCCGGAAACGTAACCGCCCATCCCGAGCACCACATCAGGCTTGTAAGCTTTCATAATTGCCCGCGCCTGCCGCCAGGCGTTAAAGATACGCAGCGGAGCCACGAGTAATGCTTTGATCCCCTTACCACGCAGGCCGGAGATACGAATAAAGTCGATCTCAATACCGTGTTTCGGCACTAAGTCCGCTTCCATACGATCGGCAGTACCCAGCCAGCGAACTTGCCACCCCTGGGTCATTAAATGGTGCGCAACCGCCAGCCCGGGGAACACATGTCCGCCAGTACCGCCAGCCATCACCATTAATCGCTTCCCTTGACCACTCATCGTGAACCTCGTGCAAACGCCTGCGCTTTCTCCAGACGCGTTTCATAATCAATACGCAACAGCATCATGATGGCTGTCGACATAATCAGTAAACTCGAACCACCGTAACTGATCAGCGGCAATGTCAAACCTTTGGTCGGTAGCATCCCTGCCGCCGCGCCTACGTTAACCAGCGCCTGGAAACTAAACCAGATGCCAATTGAACAGGCGAGAAAACCAGAAAAGCGGTGGTCAATTTCTAACGCTTTACGGCCAATCGACATCGCACGAAAAGCGACGAAGAATACCATTAAAAGCGCCAGCACCACACCGATATACCCCAGTTCTTCTCCGATAATGGCGAAAATAAAGTCAGTATGCGCTTCCGGCAGATACTCCAGTTTTTGTACCGAGTTACCTAAACCTTGCCCCCACAATTCGCCACGACCAAACGCCATCAATGATTGCGTCAACTGATAGCCGCTGCCGAACGGGTCTTCCCACGGGTTCCAGAACGCGGTAACGCGGCGAATACGGTATGGTTCAGCGAGGATCAGCAACACAACCGCTGAAATCCCCATGCCGATAATGGCAATGAATTGCCATAATTTCGCCCCCGCCAGGAACAGCATCGCCAGCGTGGTCACAAACAACACCACCACCGTACCGAGGTCAGGCTGCGCCAGCAGCAACACTGCCAGTACCAGAATCACCCCCATCGGTTTCAGGAAGCCGCGCAAGTTATTACGCACTTCGTCACCTTTGCGCACCAGATAGTTGGCGATATAGCAAAACAGCGACAGCTTAGTCAGTTCCGCAGGCTGAATACGCAGCAGGCCGAGATCGATCCAACGCGATGCCCCTTTAACTGAGCTACCCACCACCAGCACGATCATCAGCAAGATGATTGACCCGAGCAGCATTGTGGCGCTGTAGCGCTGCCAGAACTCCATCGGCAGGCGCAGCGTAATGATCGCCAGAATGAACGCCAGGATCAGGTAAACACCATCACGCTTCGCGAAGAAGAACGGATCGTTGGTTAAGCGTTGCCCGATGGGCATTGACGCCGAGGTCACCATGATAAAGCCAATCGCCGCGAGGCCGAAGGTCAGCCACAGCAAGGTACGATCGTACATGATCAGGCTGTCGGTATCTTTTTCCCGCGAGCCCATCACCCAGCCCTTCAGCGCCGTGGAGATCCAGACCAGGATACTGAATCCCGGCAGACGCGGCATTTTCAGGCGAGGGAAAGATAAACGCATCAACCAAACTCCTTCGCCAGACGAGCAAATTCATTGCCCCGTTGTTCAAAGTTCTTGAACTGATCGAGGCTGGCACAGGCCGGAGAGAGCAGAACCATATCTCCCGGTCGCACGCGCGGAGCCAATAGACGCATCGCCTGCTCCATGGTTTCGGTTTGTTCAGCCACTTCCGGGCGTAAAGCCGCTAACTGCGCACCGTCGCGACCGAAGCAATACAGACGAACGTTATCGCCATTCAGATAGCGCGCCAGCGGACTAAAATCCGCCGATTTGCCATCGCCGCCTAACAACAAGTGCAGCGTACCGTCAACATGCAAGCCGTTTAGCGCGGCTTCCGTACTGCCGACGTTGGTAGCTTTCGAGTCGTTAATCCAGCGTACGCCATTGTGCTCAAGCACCACTTCAAAGCGATGCGGCAGACCGGTAAAAGTCGTTAGCGCTGTCAGGCTGCTGGCTCGCGGTAACCCTGCGGCATCCGCCAGCGCCAGTGCCGCCAGCGCATTGGTGTAGTTATGTTGCCCTGAAAGTTTCATCTCTTTCACGTTCAACACTTTCTCACCTTTCACCCGCAGCCAGGTTTCGCCCTGCTGATGATTCAGGTGATAGTCACCCATGTTGACGCCAAAGCTGACGCAACGTTCATCCGCACCGCGGATCGGCATCGTTAAGGCATCATCGGCATTAACCACGCAAACTTTCGCATTTTCGTAAATGCGCAGTTTTGCCGCACGATACTGTTGCAAACCAAACGGATAACGATCCATATGATCTTCAGTTACGTTCAGAATGGTCGCTGCCACCGCCTGTAAACTGGAGGTTGTTTCCAGTTGGAAGCTCGACAGTTCCAACACGTACAGTTCGCACTCATCATCGAGTAACATCAACGCTGGCAGACCAATGTTGCCACCGACGCCAACGTTAACACCTGCTGCTTTCGCCATTTCGCCCACTAAGGTGGTGACCGTACTTTTGCCGTTAGAACCCGTGATCGCCACAATCGGCGCTTGCGCTTCGCGGCAGAACAGTTCGATATCACCAACGATTTCGATTCCGGCATCGGCAGCGGCGCTTAAGGATGGATGCGCCAGCGCAATGCCGGGGCTGGCGACAATAAGATCTGCCGCCATCAGCCATTCATCATTAAGACCGCCAGTATGACGTTCTACCGTTTCGGGTAATTTATCCAGGCCAGGCGGTGTCATACGCGTATCCATAACGCGCGGCGTCACGCCGCGAGCAAGGAAAAAGTCTACGCAGGAAAGCCCGGTGAGGCCCAGGCCGATAATGACGACATTTTTACCCAGGTAATCAGCCATGATTAACGCACCTTCAGCGTTGCCAGACCAATCAGGACCAGCATCAGCGAAATAATCCAGAAACGCACGATGACACGCGGTTCCGGCCAGCCTTTAAGTTCATAGTGGTGATGGATCGGCGCCATGCGGAAAATACGTTGCCCGCGCAGTTTAAAGGAGCCGACCTGCAAAATAACCGACAGGGTTTCGACAACAAACACGCCCCCCATAATCACCAGCAGGAATTCCTGACGCAGCAGCACAGCGATAATGCCCAACGCGCCACCTAACGCCAGCGAACCAACGTCGCCCATAAAGACCTGCGCGGGATAGGTGTTAAACCACAGGAAGCCCAGCCCTGCCCCGACTATCGCGGTGCAGACGATAACCAGCTCCCCGGCGTGTCGCAGATACGGTATATGTAAGTAGCTGGCAAAGTTCATGTTGCCGGTAGCCCAGGCCACCAGTGCAAAACCACCTGCGACAAAGACGGTCGGCATAATGGCCAGACCGTCGAGGCCATCGGTCAGGTTTACCGCGTTGCCCGTACCGACAATCACAAAATACGCCAGCAGGATATAAAACAAGCCTAACTGCGGCATCACATCTTTAAAGAACGGCACCACCAGTTGCGTTGCTGGCGTGTCTTTTCCTGCAAGATAAAGTGCGAAAGCAACGCCCAACGCAATCACCGACATCCAGAAATACTTCCAGCGCGCGATCAAACCTTTGGTGTCTTTGCGCACGACTTTGCGATAGTCATCAACAAAACCAATAATGCCGTAACCGACCAGCACCACCAGTACGCACCAGACATACGGGTTGGAGGGATAAGCCCACAAGATCACGGAGACGACAATCGCAGTCAGGATCATGATCCCACCCATGGTCGGCGTGCCGCGCTTACTGAAGTGTGATTCAGGGCCATCGTTACGAACAACCTGCCCGAAGGAGAGTTTTTGCAAATGAGCAATCATGCGCGGGCCCATCCACAATGAGATGAACAGCGCAGTCAGCAGGCTGACGATGGCGCGAAACGTCAGATAGGAAAAGACGTTAAAGCCGGAATAATATTTGACCAAATGTTCGGCCAGCCAAACTAACATGTCCCATTCTCCTGTAAAGCGCGTACTACCTCTTCCATGGCAGCACTACGTGAACCCTTAACTAAAATCGTAATCACCTGTTGCTCTGCAATCAGTGATTTAAGACGCGTAATCAACGCGGATTTATCAGCAAAATGTTCGCCAGCACCGCTGGCGGTGCTGATAGCATGGCTTTGCTTGCCCACGCTTAACACGCGGTCAATACCAGCCGCCTTCGCCGCTTCCCCCACCTGGACATGACAGGCATCACTTTCAGCACCCAGCTCGGCCATATCACCAACCACCAGCACGCGATAACCCGGCATTTCAGCCAGTACCTGAACTGCGGCGGTCATTGAGCCAACATTGGCGTTGTAGGAGTCGTCGAGCAGCAACTGGTTTTCCGCCAGTTGAATGGGGAACAGACGACCAGGAACAGCTTGCAGATTTGCCAGTCCCGTTTTGATGGCATCAAGCGTTGCACCCACGGACATGGAGAGCGCCGCGGCAGCCAACGCATTTGCGATATTGTGACGCCCCGGCAGCGGCAGCAGAACATCGACGCTACCTGTTGGGGTTTGCAGCGTAAATTCAGTACCATGTGAAGTCACATGGATATTGGTAGCGGTAAAATCGCTGTTGGCGGCATTTGGCGAAAAACGCCACACTTTGCGTGAGCCAATCACACTCTGCCAGTTCAGCCAGTCGTTGTTATCGGCATTCATGATAGCGATACCGTTTTCTGGCAGGCCGGTAAAGATTTCGCCTTTCGCTTTCGCAACACCCGCAAGCGAGCCGAAACCTTCCAGATGCGCAGCCGCCAGATTGTTGACCAGTGCGGCTTCCGGACGGGTCAGGCTAACAGTCCAGGCAATTTCGCCCTGATGGTTAGCGCCAAGCTCAATGACCGCGTAATCGTATTCCGGCCTTAAACGCAGCAGCGTCATTGGCACGCCGATGTCGTTGTTGAGATTGCCAGCCGTATAAAGCGTGTTGCCACACTGACTTAAAATCGCCGCGGTCATCTCTTTCACAGAGGTTTTACCGGAGGAACCGGTCAGGGCAACCACACGAGCAGGAACTTGCTGACGAACCCATGCTGCCAGTTCACCAAATGCCAGACGCGTATCGTTAACGATTAACTGTGGCAGGTCGATATCCAGCGGACGGCTAACCAGCAGCGCGCCCGCCCCTCCAGCTTTCGCCTGGTCGGCAAAATCATGGGCATCGAAACGTTCGCCTTTCAGGGCGACGAACAGACAGCCAGGCGTCAATTTACGGGTATCGGTGGTTACGGCGTCAAGGGTGATATCAGCCCCTTTCAGTTCGCCGTTGAGAATATTCGCCAGTTGGCTAAGGGTTACACTAATCATGCGATTACCCCCAGCAAACGCGCCACCGTGACGCGATCGGAGTAGTCCAGACGCTGATTACCGACAATCTGGTAATCTTCATGGCCTTTACCCGCGACCAACACGACATCATTTTCTTTCGCCTGCATAACGGCGCACGTTACCGCTTCGGCGCGCCCTTCCATCACTTTGGCATGTCCGGCGTCTAACATCCCCGCCAGAATATCGTTGATGATGGCACGCGGCTCTTCAGTACGTGGGTTGTCATCCGTTACCACCGCCACGTCGGCAAACTCTTCAGCAATCGCCCCCATCAGTGGGCGCTTGCCTTTATCGCGATCGCCGCCACAGCCGAAGACGCACCACAGCTTACCCGCACAGTGCAGGCGCGCAGCCTGCAAGGCTTTTTCCAGCGCATCCGGAGTGTGAGCATAATCCACAACAACCGTCGGTTTGCCTGGCACAGTGAACACTTCCATACGTCCGCAAACCGGTTGCAGACGCGCGGCGGTTTTCAGCAGGTCAGCTAATGGGTAACCGAGCGCCAGCAGCGTCGCCAGCGCCAGCAGCAGGTTACTAACGTTGAATGCGCCCATCAGGCGGCTTTCTATTTCCCCATCGCCCCAGCTTGAGGTGAAGCGAATGGTCGCACCGCTGTCGTGATAGTTCACGCCAGTCGCTTTCAACCAGCGGCCATGACAGTTCGGATTGATATTTTCTTCCATCGACACGGCAACCGCGTCCGGCAATTTTGCCAGCCAGCGGCGGCCTACTTCGTCATCAGCGTTGACAATCGCCTGACCGCAATGATGTTCGGAGTAAAGCAACCATTTCGCCGCTTCGTAGTGTTCCATATCACCATGATAATCAAGGTGATCGCGACTTAAGTTAGTAAAGACCGACGCCGCAAATTTCAATGCCGCCACACGGTGCTGTACCAGCCCGTGTGAGGAAACTTCCATTGCGCAAAAAGTCGCGCCCTGATCCACCAGCCCCGCCAGCTCATGCTGAACGTCGACTGCCGAACCGGTGGTATTTTCCGTCGGGATCACTTTACCCAGCAGGCCGTTACCAACAGTGCCCATTACCGCGCTGGTTTCACCAAGCAGTTGGCTCCATTGCGCCAGAAGCTGAGTCGTTGTGGTTTTACCGTTGGTGCCCGTTACGCCCACGAGACGTAGATTGTCAGAGGGTTCATGGTAAAAGCGACCCGCCAGTGCTGATAAACGCTCGTTGAGCTGACTGAGATAGATGACTGGTACACCGTGCATTTCACGGATTTCACCGTCGGTCGCCTCATCTTTCGCCTCTGCAATAATGGCAGCCACACCTTGCGCTATCGCCTGCGGGATATATCGACGCCCGTCCGCCTGATGACCTACTACAGCTACAAAGAGATCGCCCGACGCAGCCACACGGCTGTCAAGTGTCATCTCTCGCAGTGCTCGCGAAGGTGCGTCTGGCACCCACGGAGCAAGAAGGTCGCGCAAATTACGATCTGCCACCTGTCCCCTCGCCTTGATTAATCACAAATTCATTTTTATCACCCGTTGTCAGCGCATCCGGCTCGATGTTCATGGTGCGCAATACGCCGCCCATGATGGCACCAAAGACCGGCGCGGAAACGGCACCGCCGTAGTATTTACCCGCCTGCGGATCGTTGATAACAACAACCAGCGCGAAGCGCGGCTGACTCGCAGGCGCAACGCCTGCGGTATAAGCAATATATTTATTGATGTAGCGACCATCCGGCCCGACCTTTTTCGCAGTACCGGTTTTAATAGCAATGCGATAGCCTTTAATCGCCGCCTTCACACCGCCACCGCCTGGTAGCGCCACGCTTTCCATCATATGTACCACGGTGCGGACAATGGATTCCGGGAAGACGCGCTCACCGGGAACCGGGGGGTCAACCTTGGTAATCGACAGCGGGCGATAAATGCCGTAGCTGCCGATGGTTGCGTAGACTCGCGCTAACTGTAACGGTGTTACCATTAGCCCGTAGCCGAAAGAGAAGGTGGCCCTCTCTATGTCAGACCACCGTTGTTTTTGAGGATATAAGCCACTGCGTTCTCCGACCAACCCCAAATTGGTCGCTTTTCCCAGTCCAAAACGTGAGTAAGTATCTACTAACGCTGAGGACGGCATCGCTAACGCCAGCTTGGAAACACCGACGTTACTCGACTTCTGTAAAACCCCGGTCAGGGTCAATTCGCTGTAGCGCGCCACGTCTTTGATTTCGTGGCCGTTAATTCGATAAGGAACGGTATTCAATACTGAGTTTTCCCGCACCACACCACGTTGCAACGCGGTCATCACCACCATCGGTTTAACCGTTGAGCCAGGTTCAAACACGTCGGTGATGGTACGGTTACGCATCGCCTCTTTCGGCGTGCCACTCAGATTGTTTGGGTTGTAAGACGGGCTGTTAGCCATCGCCAGCACTTCGCCGGTATTGACATCCACCAGCACGGCACTACCGGATTCTGCCTTGTTAAAGGCCACCGCGTTGTTCAGTTCGCGATAAACCAGCGCCTGCAGGCGTTCATCAATACTCAACGCAAGGTTGTGCGCCGCCTGGCTGTCGGTAGAAGAAATATCTTCAATTACGCGGCCGTAGCGGTCTTTACGCACAATACGCTCGCCCGGTTGCCCAGTGAGCCATTTATCAAAACTCTTCTCAACACCTTCAATCCCCTGGCTATCGACGTTGGTAAAGCCAATGAGGTGAGCGGTCACTTCGCCGGACGGATAGTAACGGCGGGATTCCTCACGCAGATGAATCCCCGGTAGTTTTAGTTTTTTGATGTAGTCAGCCATGTCAGGGTTAACCTGACGCGCCAGATAGATAAAACGTCCTTTCGGGTTGGCGTTAATGCGGGCTGAGAGCTGATCCAGCGGAATGTTAAGTGCGTTAGCGAGCGCCTTCCAGCGGTCACCGACGCTGATGCCGCCAGCGTCATGCACTTCTTTCGGGTCAGCCCAAATCGCTTTTACCGGTACGCTCACCGCTAACGGACGACCAGAGCGGTCGGTAATCATGCCGCGGGAGGTGGAGACTTGCTGAACGCGAAGAGAGCGCATATCGCCCTCTTTCACCAACATGTCCGGGGAGATAACCTGTAACCACGCTACGCGTCCCAGCAGAAAAGCCAGTGCCAGCAAAATACAGCCGCATAACAACGCAAAACGCCAACTGATAAAGTTGGCATGTTCTTCCTGACGTTTTGGTTTCTGCGTTTTCGCCGCTGCTTTCATGCGTCGCGTTTATCCTTATTTTTGCACTACAATATTTTCTTGTGATGGATCAACATGCTGCATCTGCAGCTTCTCTGTGGCGATCCTTTCCACCCGGCTATGGTCACCGAGCGCATTCTCTTCAAGAATCAGGTTGCGCCATTCAATGTCTAAAGCGTCTCGCTCCAGCACCAGTTGTTCGCGCTGAGCGGTCAGCAAACGGGTATGGTGCGCCGTGGTCACCACGGTCACCGCCGTCAAGATAATGCAAATGAACAGACAGAGTGGCAGCTTCCCGAACCGCAAAAGATCGTCACCGATAACGCCAGGCAAGGCATGGCGCTCGTGGCTTCCCATCGATCCTTTAACTTTGCTTAGAGCTTCTGTCACTCTGCTGATCATGCGTTCGTCCTCTCTGCAATACGCAGAACTGAACTTCGGGCACGAGGGTTCTCAGCCACCTCTTCTTCGCCCGGCATCAACTTGCCTAGTGCTCGCAACTGACGGCCACCCAATTTTTTGAGCTGCTCTTCGGTCATCGGTAACCCTGCCGGAACCTGCGGACCGCGACTGTTTTCACGCATAAAGCGTTTCACTATACGATCTTCCAGCGAATGAAAACTGATGATCGAAAGCCGCCCACCCGGAGCCAGCACGCTGAGCGAGCTTTTTAGCGCCTGCTCTATCTCCTCCAGTTCACTGTTCACCCAAATGCGCACCGCCTGGAAGGTACGGGTCGCGGGATGTTTGAATTTGTCCTTCACCGGGGTTGCCGCAGCAACGACTTCCGCCAGTTCTTTGGTACGGGTCATCGGCTGTTCGCGGTTACGCTCAACAATGGCGCGCGCAATGCGTTTGGCAAAACGCTCTTCGCCATAAGTTTTTAATACCCAGGCAATATCAGCTTCTTCTGCGCTTTGTAGCCACTCGGCGGCAGACTGGCCGCGTGTCGGATCCATACGCATGTCCAGCGGACCGTCGCGCATAAAGGAAAAACCGCGTTCTGCATCATCGAGTTGCGGTGAAGAGACACCAAGATCGAGAAGAATTCCGTCAATCTTGCCGATAAGATCACGCTCAGCGACGTATTCGCCCAGCGCGGAGAAAGGTCCATGTATGATGGAGAAGCGCGGATCATCAATAGTCTTTGCGACGGCGATAGCCTGCGGATCGCGATCGATTGCCAACAAACGCCCCTCTTCGCCAAGTTGCGAAAGGATCAGACGTGAGTGACCACCGCGACCGAAAGTCCCATCAATGTAAATGCCATCAGGACGGATATTGAGGCCGTTTACGGCTTCGTCCAGCAGCACCGTGGTGTGTTTATAGTTTTCCATCATTTTATAGAGACAAGTCCTGCAGTCGTTCCGACAAGCTTTCGGTAACAGACTGTTCAGCGTCGATATCTTCCCTGACCTGTTGATGCCAGGTTGTTTCATCCCACAGTTCAAACTTGTTGAACTGTCCAACCAACATCACTTCTTTTGTCAGCCCGGCATGTTGCCGCAGTACTGGCGCGATTAATAATCGACCTGCGCCATCCATCTGACATTCACTGGCATGGCCTAACAGAAGGCGCTGCACACGGCGCTCAACCGGGTTCATGCTCGACAGACGCGATAATTTTTGCTCGATAATTTCCCATTCAGGAAGGGGGTAAAGCAGCAGGCATGGGTGATGAATGTCAATGGTACATACCATTTGACCGGCAGCGTTCCCGAGCAGCTCTTCCCGATAACGGGTGGGCACCGATAAGCGCCCTTTACTGTCGAGATTGACTAACGTTGCTCCCCGGAACATGCCAGTCTTCCCCCAATTACCACTTTATCCCACAAATTCCCACTAAAAGGAGTTTACGGAGCGGAGGAAAAGCTTGTCAAGCCAGGAACATTCTTTACCGAAGCAAAAAACCCAATGTTTACGACTAATATCTGCATTGTTTAAAAATCGCCCAACGAACGAAGCAAATTAACGTCATGAATAGTTGTAAGAAAAATTCCCACTCATCATTACCGTTTTAAAAACGACTCCATTTTCCTTAATGAAAATATAAAGTGTCAGTTTGCGACGCGAGCGGCATTTTAGGACATATCGCCCCCGGATAACAGTCCCTGTTGCGCGTGCACCGCGCCTGACGCCAGTGGCTTTGTGTAAAAGTTTAGAAAAGTGTTTGTTTAATCGGCAATTGACGATTTGCATGTAACAAAATAATGCAATCGCAACCTGGCGTTACGCCTTAATTATCATTAGGCACAAAGAATGAAGTTAATTGGGGAGATATTTTGAAGGTCTTATGGATAATTGTCAGGAATAGTCTTATTTACATAAAGGATATTGATGTCCAATTACGTACTCAATGCGCCAGCGACAATCCGCTGACGCATCATTTTCTGTTTAACGCTTAGCTACGGCTGAGGATGCCACGGCGATAGAGATTTCGTTTGATGCGCGTTAAGCCCGGTTTTGGCTTACGCGGCTCATCCAGGCTCGCCAGGACAATCTCCAGCACGCGTTCTGCGACATCACGATGACGCTGAGCCACCGCCAGCACTGGGCATTGTAAGAAGTCGAGCAATTCGTTATCGCCAAAGGTCGCAATCGCCAGATCGGAAGGAAGTTTGCCATCGCGGCGCAACGTAACATCCATAACCCCCTGCAACAATGCAAAAGAGGTAGTAAACAGCGCCTGCGGCATCGGATGCGTTTCCAGCCATTTTTCGAATAGCTGGGCAGCGGCTTCCCGCTCATAGCTGTTGGCATAAAGAAAATGCACTTCGCGCGGATCATCTTTCCAGGCCGTGCGGAAACCCTGTTCACGCAGGAAGCTGACAGAAAGCTCCGGCAGTGCACCAAGATAAAGCACTGTCTCGGCCGGAAACTTACGTAACTCTTCCGCCAACATTTCAGCATCATCCTGGTCAGCGCCAACGACGCTGGTAAAGTGTTCACGATCAAGCGCACGATCCAGCGCGACAATCGGGAACGGGTCGTTAGCCCAGCGTTGATAGAAAGGATGCTCTGGCGGCAGCGACGTCGAAACAATGATGGCATCGACCTGACGCTGTAAAAGATGCTCAATACAACGCATTTCGTTGTCTGGCTGATCTTCGGAACAGGCAATTAATAGCTGATAACCACGTTGCCGCGCCTGGCGTTCAAGATAGTTAGCAATACGGGTGTAACTTGTGTTCTCCAGATCGGGGATCACAAGACCAATAGAACGTGTGCGTCCAGCACGAAGCCCAGCCGCCACGGCATTCGGGTGGTAATTGTGCTCACGCACCACAGCCATGACTTTTTCAACGGTTTTGTCGCTCACACGGTATTGCTTCGCTTTGCCGTTAATAACATAGCTTGCAGTGGTCCGCGATACTCCCGCCAGCCGAGCGATTTCATCCAGTTTCACAATTGCCCCTTGCGTAAAATGTAAAAACCATAACCATTGTACTGGTATGGATTAAATTCATTAACATCTAAGCGCAGAAAATTAACTGCGGCAACTGCTTTTATTCCAGGTTCCTACTGAATTCGCAAAAAAAGCCCAACGTGACATGCTGGGCTGTAAATTGCGTATTGAGATCATTCTTAACGCATTATTTTATCGCCGCGTGAAAGTCCGACAACGCCGGAGCGGGCAACTTCAACAATTTTCGCCACATCGCGAATCGATGCTAAAAATGCATCGAGTTTATCGCTGGTTCCCGCCAGTTGAACGGTATAAAGCGACGGTGTGACATCGATAATTTGCCCACGGAATATTTCCGTATTGCGTTTCACTTCGTCACGTCCGTAGCCGCTGGCCTGAATTTTCACCAGCATAATTTCCCGCTCAACGTGCGCGCCCTGCCCCAGTTCGCTCACGCGCAAGACATCGACCAGCTTGTGTAATTGCTTTTCGATCTGCTCAAGCACTTTTTCATCGCCCACGGTCTGGATAGTCATGCGCGATAATGTCGGATCGTCGGTTGGCGCAACGGTCAGACTTTCAATGTTATAGCCACGCTGGGAAAAAAGGCCGATCACACGGGATAACGCGCCTGATTCATTTTCGAGTAATACTGATAATATCCGGCGCATAATCAGGTTCTCTCCGTTTTGCTTAACCACATTTCATCCATTCCCCCCCCGCGAATATGCATCGGGTAGACATGCTCACTGCCATCAACGGTGACATCAACAAACACCAGACGGTTATTACCGACCTGCTCAAGTGCCTCGCTCAGTTTGCTTTCCAGCTCATCCGGACGTGAAATTTGGATACCCACATGGCCATAGGCTTCTGCCAGACGGACGAAATCTGGTAGCGACTGCATATAAGATTGTGAATGACGGCCGGAATAGATCATGTCCTGCCATTGCTTCACCATCCCCAGGTAGCGGTTATTGAGATTCACCACCAGCACCGGCAGTTCATATTGCAAGGCTGTAGACAGTTCCTGAATGTTCATCTGAATACTACCATCGCCAGTGACGCAAACCACGGTTTCTCCCGGCAGTGCCATTTTGACGCCCAGCGCCGCAGGTAAACCAAAGCCCATAGTGCCGAGGCCGCCGGAGTTGATCCAGCGACGCGGTTTATCGAAAGGATAATAAAGCGCAGCGAACATCTGGTGTTGCCCGACATCGGACGTCACATAAGCGTCCCCCTTCGTCAGTCGCCAGAGCGTCTCGATCACCGCCTGCGGTTTAATGCTTTCACTGTGGGTATCATATTTCAGGCACTGGCGAGCGCGCCACTGTTCAATTTGCTGCCACCAGTCGCGGATCTCATCCAGAGGTTGCGAAGAGGTTTCTTGCGGTAACAATTCCAGCATTTGCTCCAACACCAGACGCGCATCGCCAACGATCGGGATGTCGGCGGTCACGGTTTTTGAGATCGAGGTAGGATCGATATCAATATGTAACACTGTCGCATTTGGGCAGTACTTTGCCAGATTGTTAGTGGTGCGATCATCAAAGCGTACACCAACCGCAAAAATGACATCGGCATTATGCATCGTCATATTAGCTTCGTAAGTGCCGTGCATTCCCAGCATTCCCAAGGCCTGACGATGCGTTGCCGGAAACACACCTAATCCCATTAATGACGAGACGACAGGAAGATTAAGTTGCTCAATAATCTGTTTGAGTTGTTGATGGCAACCCGCAGTCACTGCGCCACCGCCAACGTAAATTACCGGTTTTTTCGCCGCCACCAGCGTTTGCAGCGCGCGTTTAATCTGCCCCTTATGGCCCAGCGTTGTTGGGTTATAAGAGCGCATACTGACCGACTCCGGCCAGACGTACGGTAATTTGTTCGCCGGATTAAGAATGTCTTTCGGTAAATCAACCACCACAGGCCCAGGACGACCGCTTGCCGCCAGCCAGAATGCCTTTTTCAGCACCTGCGGTATATCTTCCGTTTGCTTAACCAGAAAACTGTGTTTAACCACCGGCCGGGAAATTCCCACCATGTCACACTCCTGAAAGGCATCGTAACCTATCAGCGAGGTTGCTACCTGCCCGGAAAGGATAACCAGCGGAATGGAGTCCATATAGGCAGTGGCGATACCAGTAATTGCGTTGGTGGCCCCAGGGCCCGATGTCACCAGCACAACGCCCACTTCTCCGGTCGCGCGCGCCAGACCATCGGCCATATGCACTGCCGCCTGTTCATGACGAACTAATACGTGATCAATACCGCCCACGGTATGCAATGCATCGTAAATATCAAGGACTGCGCCTCCGGGGTAACCGAATACTTGTTTAACGCCCTGATCGATAAGCGATCGGACGACCATCTCGGCTCCAGACAACATCTCCATGGCTTGCCTCACTGTTTGGCGGAAAAAATGTGTAAAACACATTAACCGTCCGATCTGGCTTAAGCAATTGACAGGCAGAGTCACAAGCGTGAATAAATAAGAATAAACAGGAGGAAAGGAGAAAATAAACGATAAAATACTCCAGAATGGCGGACAGAATTGATAATAAATCGGCTAAATCTGCCTCGTTACAGCAATTTCTCTATTTTTTTATTATTTCTAATATCAGGGTGAACATGCATTCAGAATAAAATTCTACATTGAATAAAAAATGCAGAATAAACCAGAGATGCACACCTGATTTACTCTGCCTCTGCTTAACGTTTACAAATAGAGACTAATTGCTCTTCCATCCATTGATGACCTTTATCACGCCCGGCTGCCTCATGCCAGGAGAGGTAACAGGTTCTGCTATTTTGTTTTAATGGCAGCGGTAATATCTGCAATTCTAAGGATTCAGCAAACTCCTCAGCCAGCCAACGAGGCGCAATAGCGACAAGATGCGTTTGTGACACCACGCTAAGGACGCTCATCATTGCCATTCCCTGATAAGCGATACTGGCTTGTTTATCTACTGTGTCGTACCACGGTTGACTAAACGACGCGAAACGGTCGAGCGAAACTGCCGCATGTTGTTCGTTATAAACATCATGTTTCAGTAATGGGCCGTTAATCGTCGGATGCTTCTTACTGGCTACCAGTACCATTTCATCTTTAAATAATGGAACGCTGGTAAATTCAGGACGATGGAAGTCTTCATAACTAATAACGAACTCTGTTTCCTGATAACGGAGTTGATGTTCGGTGTTCTGATTTAATGAAGACTTGAATATCACATGAATATTTGGCGCAATTTGCTCAATGTGATTATAAATCTGCGAGGTCAGAATGCTATCTAACGGGCTGCAAACGCAGAGATGGAATACGCGCTCGCTGCTGGAAGGCTCAAACCCTGAACCCGGTAACTCGTTTTGTACTAATTGCAGCGCCTGACGCACAGAGCCAAAAAGCTGAAATGCGCGGGCAGTCGGTTGGATGCCACGACCATAACGAACAAACAACTCATCATTAAACATCACCTTCAGGCGTGCAACAGCATTACTGACCGCAGGTTGCGACATTCCCAGAACATGCGCGGCACGAGTAATATTCTGCTCCTGCATCACAGCATCGAAAACGGTTAATAAGTTTAAATCGACCATACGCAACTGTGGCTTGCTTAACTCCACAATCTCCGCAATCTCTGGATGATCTGTTTTTACCTCTGACATACTTAACTCCACTGTCACACTTAACTCCCTTTCCCTTATTGGAATGCAGAGAAATAATCCTGAAAAATATGATTTACCATGCATATAAAATAAGAAGAAGGAAAATGAGTAAAATTAGGAAAACATAAAGATAAGGGTTCTGATAAAAACAGAATCCATTGCCGTGCGAAGAGTCATTCATCACAGCTTAATAATCCATAATGTTTTTGTTGCGAAAACATTCTAATCATAACCACCGCGAATACTCAATCATCTAAAAAATGGATTAATTGTGCTAATTTAATGCTTATTTTATGCGTTTAATATATTAATCCTTAACATTAATCGATCAATAATATTCACTAAATCAATATAAAAACATTCGTACAGCATATAATTCAATACAAATCATCAGGATAGTTGCGGTAGCGAGCAAGTTTTACTCTTTCTTACCTCGTTGATTAAATGCAATAAATTATTCTGAAGTATGTCTACCAATGAAAAGTATGAGCGGTTAAACAGAAATTAATATCGACTGTTTTTACTCTTGCAGCACAATTAGCTAATTTGACGCATACAGAACTCTCGCTGGTGAACCGTTTTTGTTGCATCAGGGTTGACATCCGTTTTTGTATCCAGTAACTCTAAAAGCATATCGCATTCATCCGGAGCTGATTTAATGACTCACATCGTTCGCTTTAACGGTCTACTACTACTAAACGCATCTTCTTTGCGCGGTAGACGAGTGAGCGGCATCCAGCATTAAGCCAGCACGCAGTCAGACAAAAAACCCGCGCATTGCGCGGGTTTTTTTATGCCCGAAGCGAAGCGCCCTAAAAGAGACAAGGATCCAAACTATGAGCCAGCAAGTCATTATTTTCGATACCACATTGCGCGACGGTGAACAGGCGTTACAGGCAAGCTTGAGTGCGAAAGAAAAACTGCAAATTGCGCTGGGCCTTGAGCGAATGGGGGTTGACGTGATGGAAGTCGGTTTCCCCGTCTCTTCTCCGGGCGATTTCGAATCGGTGCAAACCATTGCTCGCCAGGTCAAAAATAGCCGCGTTTGTGCGTTAGCCCGTTGCGTGGAAAAAGATATCGACGTGGCGGCAGAATCCCTGAAAGTTGCCGAAGCCTTCCGTATTCATACCTTTATTGCCACCTCCCCAATGCACATTGCCACCAAGCTGCGCAGCACGCTGGATGAGGTGATCGAACGCGCCATCTATATGGTGAAACGTGCACGCAATTACACCGATGATGTTGAATTTTCTTGCGAAGACGCCGGACGCACACCGATTGCCGATCTGGCGCGAGTGGTCGAAGCAGCAATTAACGCCGGTGCCACTACCATCAAC
This sequence comes from Escherichia sp. KTE159, assembly GCF_000408805.1. NCBI lineage: Bacteria > Pseudomonadati > Pseudomonadota > Gammaproteobacteria > Enterobacterales > Enterobacteriaceae > Escherichia > Escherichia sp. KTE159. The sequence continues at coordinate 519,607 of NZ_KE137295.1, read as the reverse complement.
ATCCCGGACACCGTGGGCTATACCATGCCATTTGAGTTCGCCGGAATCATCAGCGGTCTGTATGAACGCGTACCAAACATCGATAAAGCCATTATTTCCGTACACACTCACGATGATTTAGGCCTGGCGGTCGGCAACTCGCTGGCGGCGGTACATGCCGGAGCACGGCAGGTAGAAGGTGCGATGAACGGGATCGGTGAACGCGCGGGTAACTGTTCGCTGGAAGAAGTGATCATGGCGATCAAAGTGCGTAAGGATATTCTCAACGTCCACACCGCCATTAATCACCAGGAGATATGGCGCACCAGTCAGTTAGTTAGCCAGATTTGCAATATGCCGATCCCGGCAAACAAAGCCATTGTTGGCAGCGGCGCGTTCGCACACTCCTCCGGTATTCATCAGGATGGCGTGCTGAAAAATCGCGAAAACTACGAAATCATGACACCAGAATCTATTGGTCTGAACCAAATCCAGTTAAATCTGACCTCTCGTTCTGGTCGTGCGGCAGTAAAACACCGCATGGATGAGATGGGATATAAAGAAAGTGAATATAATTTAGACAATCTGTACGACGCTTTCCTGAAACTGGCAGATAAAAAAGGCCAGGTATTTGATTACGACCTGGAGGCTCTGGCCTTTATTGGTAAACAGCAAGAAGAACCGGAACACTTCCGTCTGGATTACTTCAGTGTGCAGTCGGGTTCTAACGATATCGCCACTGCCGCCGTCAAACTGGCCTGTGGCGGGGAAGTCAAAGCGGAAGCCGCCAACGGTAATGGCCCGGTCGATGCCGTCTACCAGGCGATTAACCGTATCACTGACTACAACGTCGAACTGGTGAAATACAGCCTGACCGCCAAAGGCCACGGTAAAGATGCGCTGGGTCAGGTGGATATCGTCGCTAACTACAACGGTCGCCGCTTCCACGGCGTCGGCCTGGCCACCGATATTGTCGAGTCCTCCGCCAAAGCAATGGTGCACGTGCTGAACAATATCTGGCGCGCCGCAGAAGTCGAAAAAGAGTTACAACGCAAAGCTCAACACAACGAAAACAACAAGGAAACCGTGTGATGTCGAAGAATTACCATATTGCTGTTTTACCTGGGGATGGGATCGGGCCGGAAGTCATGACCCAGGCCCTGAAAGTACTGGATGCCGTGCGTAACCGCTTTGCGATGCGTATCACCACCAGCCATTATGATGTTGGCGGCGCAGCCATTGATAACCACGGGCAGCCGTTGCCGCCAGCGACGGTTGAAGGCTGTGAACAAGCCGATGCCGTACTGTTTGGCTCGGTAGGTGGCCCGAAGTGGGAGCATTTGCCGCCAGACCAACAACCAGAACGCGGCGCGCTGTTACCTCTGCGTAAACATTTCAAATTATTCAGCAATCTGCGCCCGGCAAAACTGTATCAGGGGCTGGAAGCATTCTGTCCGCTGCGTGCTGATATTGCTGCTAACGGCTTCGACATCCTGTGCGTGCGTGAGTTAACCGGCGGCATCTATTTCGGTCAACCGAAAGGCCGTGAAGGTAGCGGTCAGTATGAAAAAGCGTTTGATACCGAGGTATATCACCGTTTTGAGATCGAGCGCATTGCCCGCATCGCGTTTGAATCTGCCCGCAAACGTCGCCGCAAAGTCACGTCAATCGACAAAGCCAACGTGCTGCAATCCTCTATTTTATGGCGGGAGATCGTTAACGAGATCGCCATTGAATATCCGGATGTTGAACTGGCACATATGTACATCGACAACGCCACCATGCAGTTGATTAAAGATCCGTCGCAATTTGACGTGCTGCTGTGCTCCAACCTGTTTGGTGACATTCTTTCTGACGAATGCGCGATGATTACCGGTTCGATGGGGATGTTGCCTTCCGCCAGCCTGAACGAACAAGGTTTTGGTCTGTATGAACCGGCAGGCGGCTCTGCGCCGGATATCGCAGGCAAAAACATCGCTAACCCAATTGCGCAAATTCTGTCGCTGGCGCTGCTGTTGCGCTACAGCCTGGATGCCGATGATGCGGCTTCCGCTATTGAACGCGCCATTAACCGCGCATTAGAAGAAGGCATTCGCACCGGAGATTTGGCCCGTGGCGCTGCCGCCGTAAGTACCGATGAAATGGGCGATATCATTGCCCGCTATGTGGCAGAAGGGGTGTAATTATGGCTAAGACGTTATACGAAAAATTGTTCGACGCTCATGTAGTTTACGAAGCTGAAAACGAAACCCCGCTGTTATATATCGACCGCCATCTGGTGCATGAAGTGACGTCACCGCAGGCGTTTGATGGTCTGCGCACCCACGGACGCCCGGTACGTCAGCCAGGTAAAACTTTCGCCACTATGGACCACAACGTCTCGACCCAGACCAAAGACATTAATGCCTGCGGAGAAATGGCGCGCATCCAGATGCAGGAGCTGATCAAAAACTGCAAAGATTTTGGCGTCGAGCTGTATGACCTGAATCACCCGTATCAGGGAATTGTCCACGTGATGGGGCCAGAACAAGGCGTCACCTTACCGGGAATGACCATTGTTTGCGGCGACTCGCATACCGCCACCCACGGCGCGTTTGGCGCACTGGCGTTTGGCATCGGTACTTCCGAAGTTGAACACGTGCTGGCAACGCAAACCCTGAAGCAGGGTCGTGCGAAGACCATGAAAATTGAAGTCCAGGGTAAAGCCGCACCAGGAATTACTGCGAAAGATATCGTGCTGGCAATTATCGGTAAAACCGGCAGTGCAGGCGGCACCGGGCATGTGGTGGAGTTTTGCGGTGAAGCAATCCGTGATTTAAGCATGGAAGGTCGCATGACCCTGTGCAATATGGCAATCGAAATGGGCGCAAAAGCCGGTCTGGTTGCGCCGGACGAAACCACCTTTAACTATGTCAAAGGCCGTCTTCATGCGCCGAAAGGCAAAGATTTCGACGACGCCGTCGCCTACTGGAAAACACTGCAAACCGACGAAGGTGCAACTTTCGATACCGTTGTCACTCTGCAAGCAGAAGAGATTGCGCCGCAAGTCACCTGGGGCACCAACCCAGGCCAGGTGATCTCCGTGAACGACAATATTCCCGATCCCGCTTCGTTTGCCGATCCGGTTGAGCGCGCGTCAGCAGAAAAAGCGTTGGCCTATATGGGGCTGAAACCGGGTATTCCGCTGACCGAAGTCGCTATCGATAAAGTGTTTATCGGTTCCTGCACCAACTCACGTATTGAAGATTTACGTGCAGCGGCGGAAATCGCCAAAGGGCGGAAAGTTGCGCCAGGCGTTCAGGCACTGGTCGTTCCCGGCTCCGGCCCGGTAAAAGCGCAGGCAGAAGCAGAAGGGCTGGACAAAATTTTTATTGAAGCGGGTTTTGAATGGCGCTTGCCTGGCTGCTCAATGTGTCTGGCGATGAACAACGATCGCCTGAATCCGGGCGAGCGTTGTGCCTCCACCAGCAACCGTAACTTTGAAGGCCGCCAGGGGCGCGGCGGGCGCACGCATCTGGTTAGCCCGGCAATGGCGGCCGCCGCTGCCGTCACCGGTCATTTCGCTGACATTCGCAACATTAAATAAGGAGCACACCATGGCAGAGAAATTTATCAAACACACAGGCCTGGTTGTTCCATTGGATGCCGCCAATGTCGACACTGATGCCATTATCCCGAAACAGTTTTTGCAGAAAGTGACGCGCACTGGTTTTGGCGCGCATCTGTTTAACGACTGGCGTTTTCTGGATGAAAAAGGCCAACAGCCAAACCCGGACTTCGTGCTGAATTTCCCACAATATCAGGGTGCTTCCATTTTACTGGCGCGGGAAAACTTCGGCTGTGGCTCCTCGCGTGAGCACGCTCCCTGGGCGCTGACCGATTACGGATTTAAGGTGGTGATTGCGCCCAGTTTCGCGGACATCTTCTACGGCAACAGCTTTAACAACCAGTTGCTGCCGGTGAAATTAAGCGATGCCGAAGTGGACGAGCTGTTTACACTGGTGCAGGCTAATCCGGGAATTCACTTCGACGTGGATCTGGAAGCGCAAGAGGTGAAAGCGGGGAATAAAACTTATCGTTTTACCATCGATGCCTTCCGCCGCCACTGCATGATGAACGGTCTCGATAGCATCGGTCTGACGTTGCAGCACGGCGATGCCATTGCTGATTATGAAGAGAAGCAACCGGCGTTTATGCGCTAGTTTTATGAGTCGGATAAGGCATTCACGCCGCATCCGGCACTCAATCGCCAAAAAGAAAAAAGCCAGCAGGTATTCACTGCTGGCGTGGCGATTAACACCAATACTCAGTCACACATGATGTCTGCAGATCAGTAGTCAGAATGACTCCCCTCCCACTGCATCAGTTATTCAAGCATGGCTAATCGTTGTGGAACGCTTAACCAACTCAGTCAGCACATCATTGCTGTCATTGCAAAATAGTGCCGATAAAACTGACGAATGGGATACCTCCTTGCTTCATCGTTAAGAATTATTGACTTAATATAGGGATAATAAAATTGCTGACTTTTGCGCAGGAGTTCCCCTTTTATGCCTTCAGGTCGTCTGCAACAACAGTTCATCCGACTGTGGCAATGCTGCGAGGGTAAATCGCAGAACACGACGCTCAACGAACTGGCAGAGTTATTGAGCTGTTCCCGCCGTCATATGCGCACCCTGCTAAACACCATGCAGGATCGTGGCTGGCTGACGTGGGAGGCGGAGGTTGGCCGCGGTAAACGCTCGCGTTTGACCTTCCTCTACACCGGACTTGCGCTTCAGCAACAGCGGGCGGAGGATCTGCTGGAACAGGATCGTATCGATCAACTGGTGCAACTCGTCGGTGATAAAACCGCTGTGCGGCAAATGTTGGTTTCCCATCTGGGGCGTAGCTTCCGCCAGGGGCGGCACATTCTGCGCGTGCTCTACTATCGTCCGTTGCGTAATCTGCTACCTGGCAGCGCATTACGCCGTTCCGAAACGCATATCGCCCGGCAAATCTTCAGCGCGTTAACCCGCATAAATGAGGAAAATGGGGAACTGGAGGCGGACATTGCCCACCACTGGCAACAAATTTCCCCACTTCACTGGCGTTTCTTTTTACGTCCCGGTATCCAATTTCATCATGGCCGTGAGCTGGAAATGGACGATGTCATCGCCTCTTTGAAACGGCTCAATACGCAGCCGCTCTATTCCCACATTGCTGAAATTGTTTCGCCAACGCCCTGGACGCTGGATATCCATCTTACGCAGCCCGATCGTTGGTTGCCGTTACTACTGGGGCAAGTTCCGGCGATGATCCTGCCGCGGGAATGGGAAACCATCAGCAACTTTGCCAGTCATCCGATCGGCACCGGTCCGTATGCGGTAATGCGTAACAGCGCCAATCAGTTGAAAATTCAGGCATTCGATGACTTCTTCGGTTATCGGGCACTCATCGATGAAGTTAACGTCTGGGTTCTGCCGGAAATTGCCGACGAGCCAGCCGGAGGGCTAATGCTGAAAGGGCCGCAGGGTGAGGAAAAAGAGATTGAAAGCCGCCTGGAAGAAGGTTGCTACTATTTACTGTTCGACAGCCGCACCCATCGCGGGGCGAATCAGCAAGTCAGAGACTGGGTAAGCTACGTTCTTTCTCCGAGCAATCTGGTCTACTTCGCGGAAGAACAGTACCAGCAACTCTGGTTCCCGGCCTACGGACTGCTCCCCCGTTGGCACCATGCCCGCCCCACGCATTGCGAAAAACCCGCCGGGCTGGAAAGCCTTACCCTGACCTTTTATCAGGATCATATTGAACATCGGGTAATTGCCAGGATCATGCAGCAAATTCTGGCGAGCCATCAGGTAACGCTTAACATCAACGAGATCAGCTACGATCAGTGGCATGCGGGAGAGATCGAAAGCGATATCTGGCTTAACAGCGCCAACTTTACGCTGCCGCTGGATTTTTCGCTGTTCGCGCATTTGTGCGAAGTGCCGCTGCTACAACACTGTATTCCGATCGACTGGCAAGCCGATGCCGCGCGCTGGCGCAATGGCGAGATGAACCTGGCGAACTGGTGCCAGCAGTTAGTGACCAGCAAAGCGATGGTGCCATTGATCCATCACTGGCTGATCATTCAGGGGCAACGCAGTATGCGCGGCCTGCGCATGAATACCCTTGGATGGTTCGATTTTAAATCAGCGTGGTTTGCGCCGCCGGATCCATGATTGCTGGTTGATAACAAACTCACTACACTAACGCCGTTCTCAACGGGGTGCCACGCAAATGCGTGCGCTGAGAAAATACCCGTCGAACCTGATCCGGATAACGCCGGCGAAGGGATTTGAGGCTCCTTCTCAAGTCCTTTGCCACTCTTCTTTGAGGTGCAAAGTGTTAAAAAAATGTCTTCCTTTGCTGTTGCTGTGCACAGCCCCCGTTTTTGCGAAACCTGTTCTGACCGTCTATACCTACGACTCCTTCGCTGCCGACTGGGGGCCAGGTCCGGTAGTCAAAAAAGCCTTTGAAGCCGACTGTCATTGCGAACTGAAACTGGTGGCGCTGGAAGATGGCGTCTCGCTGCTCAACCGTCTGCGGATGGAAGGTAAAAACAGCAAAGCCGATGTGGTGCTGGGTCTGGATAACAATCTGTTAGATGCCGCCAGCAAAACCGGGCTGTTTACCAAAAGCGGCGTGTCAGCGGATGCGATCAATGTACCCGGCGGCTGGAATAATGACACTTTCGTACCATTTGATTACGGCTACTTCGCCTTCGTCTATGACAAGAACAAACTGAAAAATCCGCCGCAAAGCCTGAAAGAACTGGTTGAGAGCGATCAAAACTGGCGGGTGATTTATGAAGATCCACGCACCAGTACGCCAGGTCTGGGTCTGCTGCTGTGGATGCAAAAAGTCTATGGCGATGACGCCCCGCAAGCCTGGCAGAAACTGGCGAAGAAAACCGTCACCGTCACCAAAGGCTGGAGCGAAGCCTATGGCCTGTTTTTAAAAGGCGAAAGCGATCTGGTATTGAGCTACACCACTTCTCCGGCTTATCACATTCTCGAAGAGAAGAAAGATAACTACGCCGCCGCCAACTTTAGCGAAGGTCACTATCTGCAAGTGGAAGTCGCCGCCCGCACCGCTGCCAGCAAGCAGCCGGAGCTGGCACAAAAATTCCTCCAGTTTATGGTTTCTCCGGCTTTCCAGAATGCGATCCCAACCGGCAACTGGATGTATCCGGTAGCAAACGTCGCACTACCTGCCGGTTTTGAACAACTGACCAAACCGGCCACCACGCTGGAATTCACGCCAGCCGAAGTGGCGGCACAACGTCAGGCATGGATTAGCGAATGGCAACGCGCCGTCAGCCGTTAATTCCTGGCTGGTTAATTCCAGGTGTAAGCGCCGCCATGCTGGTGGTGGCGGTTGCACTGGCGGCGTTTCTCGCGCTGTGGTGGAACGCGCCGCAGGGGGACTGGGCAACAATATGGCAGGACTGCTACCTGTGGCATGTGGTGCGCTTCTCCTTCTGGCAGGCGTTTCTCTCTGCGCTGCTCTCTGTCGTGCCCGCAATATTCCTCGCCCGCGCCCTCTACCGCAGGCGCTTTCCGGGGCGGCAGGCGCTGTTGCGTCTGTGCGCCATGACCTTAATCCTGCCTGTGCTGGTCGCTGTTTTCGGCATTCTTAGCGTTTATGGTCGCCAGGGCTGGCTGGCATCGCTCTGGCAATTGCTTGGGCTGGAGTGGACTTTTTCGCCCTACGGCCTGCAAGGCATTTTGCTGGCGCACGTATTTTTTAATCTGCCGATGGCGAGCCGCTTATTACTCCAGGCACTGGAAAACATCCCCGGTGAACAACGTCAACTTGCCGCCCAGCTTGGGATGCGCGGCTGGCATTTTTTCCGCTTCGTCGAATGGCCGTGGTTACGGCGACAAATCCCGCCGGTTGCTGCGCTTATCTTTATGCTCTGTTTCGCCAGCTTCGCCACCGTGCTGGCGCTGGGCGGCGGGCCACAGGCGACGACTATCGAACTGGCAATCTATCAGGCGCTGAGTTACGACTACGATCCCGCCCGCGCAGCAATGCTGGCGCTGATCCAGATGGTGTGCTGTCTGGGACTGGTGTTGTTGAGCCAACGATTAAGTAAGGCCATCGCCCCCGGCACTACGCTGCTGCACGGTTGGCGCGACCCGGACGATCGTCTGCACAGCCGCATTTGCGATACGGTGCTGATCGTGCTGGCGCTGCTGTTGTTGCTGCCACCGTTACTGGCGGTGATCGTTGATGGCGTGAATTACCAGTTACCAGAAGTGCTGGCACAACCGGTACTGTGGCAGGCACTGTGGACCTCATTGCGCATCGCGCTGGCGGCAGGCGTATTGTGCGTAGTGCTGACCATGATGCTGCTGTGGAGCAGTCGCGAACTGCGGGCGCGGCAGAAAATGCTGGCTGGTCAGACACTGGAGATGAGCGGAATGCTGATCCTCGCCATGCCCGGCATTGTGCTGGCAACGGGCTTCTTTTTATTGCTCAACAACACTACTGGCCTGCCACAATCTGCTGACGGCATTGTGATTTTCACCAATGCGCTAATGGCGATCCCTTACGCGCTGAAAGTGCTGGAAAACCCGATGCGCGATATCACCGCCCGCTACAGCATGTTGTGTCAGTCGTTGGGCATTGAAGGCTGGTCGCGTTTAAAAGTGGTCGAGCTGCGCGCCCTGAAACGTCCGCTGGCGCAGGCACTGGCTTTTGCCTGCGTGCTGTCGATTGGTGATTTTGGTGTGGTGGCATTGTTCGGTAACGATGATTTCCGCACCCTGCCGTTTTATCTCTACCAGCAAATTGGCTCTTACCGCAGCCAGGACGGCGCGGTCACCGCATTAATTCTGCTGCTGCTCTGTTTTCTGCTGTTTACCATGATTGAAAAACTACCGGGGCGAAATGTTAAGACTGACTGATATCACCTGGCTTTATCACCATTTGCCAATGCGTTTTAGCTTAACGGTGGAACGCGGCGAGCAAGTGGCGATCCTCGGGCCAAGCGGCGCAGGTAAAAGTACCCTGCTGAATTTGATCGCCGGTTTTCTGACGCCAGCCAGCGGTTCGCTGACTATCGACGGTATTGATCACACGACGACACCGCCGTCACGCCGTCCGGTATCAATGCTGTTTCAGGAGAACAACCTGTTCAGCCACCTGACGGTAGCGCAGAACATCGGGCTGGGATTGAATCCGGGATTGAAGTTGAACGCAATACAGCAGGAGAAAATGCACGCAATCGCCCGTCAGATGGGGATTGATAATTTAATGGCACGGTTACCGGGTGAGCTTTCCGGCGGCCAGCGGCAGCGCGTGGCGTTAGCGCGCTGTCTGGTACGTGAACAGCCCATTTTATTGCTTGATGAACCGTTCTCCGCACTCGATCCGGCGCTGCGTCAGGAGATGTTGACGCTGGTGAGCACGAGCTGCCAGCAGCAAAAAATGACGCTATTGATGGTGTCACATAGCGTAGAAGATGCCGCGCGGATCGCCACGCGCTCGGTGGTGGTTGCCGACGGGCGCATCGCCTGGCAGGGGAAGACAAATGAGTTATTGAGCGGTAAGGCGAGTGCTTCGGCGCTGTTGGGAATTAAAGGCTAATATGCACTGTCGGATGCGGCGTGAACGCCTTATCCGACCTACGGGGGGCGTATTGTGGGCCTGATAAGACGCGGCAAGCGTCGCATCAGGCGCCCCGTACAAGACTATGCCCTAAACCCCAACCACTTTACGCAAAATATCGATATACACCGGCATCAACGGATGGCGAATCAACACCACCAGCGCCACTACCCCAACGCCAGAAATTAGCGGCGTCAGCCACAGCAGATGACCACGCGACAAATAATGGCTTAAGCGATCGGTTACTTTGCCACTGCGCCATAACCGCCAGCACAACCAGCCGCCAACCCACAAAAACACCGCCGTTGCCAGCAATAACCACTTAAATTCACCGCTCTGCATCCCGGCAGGAATATCAATCGCCGCCCCCGCCAGAATCCCCGGCAGGAAGTAAAACGGTGGCCACAGCAGGCAGCCGATAATATTTGGCGTAATAAATTTTGCTACGGGCAGATCCAACATCCCTGCCACCATTGGCACCAGCGGACGCGTCGGGCCGACAAAACGACCGACCAGAATGGTAAACATGCTGTGTTGATGCAACGCATGTTCGGTTTTATCGAGCAATGCTTTGTTTTTCTTCAGAAACGACCAACGATGGAGCGGCTTTTTAAAACGCCAGCCCAGCCAGAAAGAGATCCAGTCCCCCATCAGGCAGCCAACAATCCCCGCCAGCCAGGCGTGCCAGAAACTTAACTCGCCGCTGCCAATCAGCGCTCCCAGCCCCGCCATCAGTACCGTACCGGGCAAAATCAAACCGACCAGCGCCAGCGACTCCAGAAAAGCCACCAATACCACCGCCATCAGCGAATAAACGGTGGATTGGGTAATAAAGTGTTCCAGCAATGCTTGCATAATGTGCCTGTCAAATGGACGAAGCAGGGATTCTGCAAACCCAATGCTACTCCGTCAAGCCGTCAATTCTCTGATTCGTTACCAGTTATGACAACCTGACAGCTACATCATTCACTTTTTTTTCACAACCAGCACGGAACTCGCTTGGGCTGGCCCCAGTATATTTTTTAAATACCCGCGAGAAATAGAGTTGATCATCAAAGCCAACATTGCGCCCGACCGTCGCGATAGGCATCCGGGTTGTACTCAATAGCAGCTTCGCCTGGCTAATGCGTTGATCCTCACGCCAGCTTAAGACGCTAATCCCTAACTGCTGACGGAACAAATGCGACAAACGCGACGGCGACAGGCAGACATGCTGTGCAACGCTGGCGATATCAAAATTGCTGTCTGCCAGGTGGTCGCTGATGTACTGACAAGCCTCGCGTACCCGATTATCCATTGGCGGATGCATCGACTCATTGATCGCTTCCATCCGCCGCAGTAACAATTGCTCAAGAAGATTTATCGCCAGCAGTTCCGAATAGCGCCCTTCTCCTTGTCCGGCGTTAATAATTTGCCCAAACAACTCGCTGAAATGCGGCTGGTGCGCTTCGTCCGGGCGAAAGAAGCCGGTATTGGCAAATATCGACGGCCAGTTAAGCCATTCGTGCCAGTAGGCGCGAGGACGAAAGTAAACCCACTGGTGATACCATTCACGAGCCTCCGGATGACGACCGTAGTGATGAATTTCTCCCGGCGGGAACAACAAAATATCCCCCGGTCGGCAAACAAATTCTCGTCCCTGATTTTTCACCACACCCTGTCCACGAATGGTGAGATTGAGAATATAGCCTTTCATTCCCAGCGGTCGGTCGATAAAAAAATCGAGATAACCGTTGGCCTCAATCGGTGTTAAACCCGCCACCAGATGGGCGTTAAACGAGTAACCCGGCAGCAAGGGATCATTTTGCGCTTCAGCCATACTTTTCATACTCCCGCCGTTCAGAGAAGAAACCAATTGTCCATATTGCATCAGACATTACCGTCACTGCGTCTTTTACTGGCTCTTCTCGCTAATCCAACCGGCAACCCCGCTTGTGAAAAGCATTTTGTAACAAAGGGGGCCGAAAGCCATGACAAAAACGCGTAACAAAAGTGTCTATAATGACGGCAGAAAAGTCCACATTGATTATTTGCACGGCGTCACACTTTGCTATGCCATAGCATTTTTATCCATAAGATTAGCGAATACTGCCTGACTGTTTTTATCGCAACTCTCTACTGTTTCTCCATACCCGTTTTTTTGGATGGAGTGAAACGATGGCGATTGCAATTGGCCTCGATTTTGGCAGTGATTCTGTGCGAGCTTTGGCGGTGGACTGCGCCACCGGTGAAGAGATCGCCACCAGCGTAGAGTGGTATCCCCGTTGGCAGGAAGGGCAATTTTGTGATGCCCCAAATAACCAGTTCCGTCATCATCCACGTGACTACATTGAGTCAATGGAAGCGGCGCTAAAAACTGTGCTTGCAGAGCTTAACGCCGAACAACGCGCGGATGTGGTCGGCATTGGTGTGGATAGCACGGGCTCCACGCCTGCACCAATCGACGCCGACGGCAACGTGCTGGCGCTACGCCCGGAGTTTGCTGAAAACCCGAACGCGATGTTCGTCTTGTGGAAAGACCACACAGCGGTTGAAGAAGCGGAAGAGATCACCCGCTTGTGTCACGCACCCGGCAAAGTTGACTATTCTCGTTATATTGGCGGTATTTATTCCAGCGAATGGTTCTGGGCGAAAATACTCCACGTTACCCGCCAGGACAGCGCCGTGGCGCAATCAGCCGCGTCGTGGATTGAGCTATGTGACTGGGTGCCAGCCCTGCTCTCTGGCACCACTCGCCCGCAAGATATCCGTCGCGGGCGTTGCAGCGCCGGACACAAATCACTGTGGCATGAAAGCTGGGGCGGTCTTCCACCAGCCAGTTTCTTTGATGAGTTGGACCCGCTCCTCAATCGACATTTGCCCTCCCCGCTGTTTACTGACACCTGGACTGCCGATATTCCAGTTGGCACTTTATGCCCGGAATGGGCGCAGCGTCTCGGTCTGCCTGAAAGCGTAGTGATTTCTGGTGGCGCGTTTGACTGCCATATGGGCGCGGTCGGCGCGGGCGCACAGCCTAACGCACTGGTAAAAGTGATCGGTACTTCTACCTGCGACATTCTCATTGCCGACAAACACAGCGTTGGCGAGCGCGCAGTGAAAGGTATTTGCGGTCAGGTTGATGGCAGTGTAGTGCCTGGGTTTATCGGCCTGGAGGCCGGTCAGTCAGCATTTGGTGATATCTACGCCTGGTTTGGTCGCGTACTCGGCTGGCCGCTGGAACAACTTGCCGCCCGGCATCCGGAACTGAAAGAACAAATCAACGCCAGCCAAAAACAACTGTTACCTGCGCTGACCGAGGCGTGGGCCAAAAATCCGTCTCTGGATCACCTGCCGGTGGTACTCGACTGGTTTAACGGTCGCCGCACGCCAAACGCTAACCAACGCCTGAAAGGGGTGATTACCGATCTGAACCTCGCTACCGATGCTCCTCTGCTGTTTGGCGGTTTGATTGCCGCTACCGCCTTTGGCGCGCGCGCAATTATGGAGTGCTTCACCGGGCAGGGGATCGCCGTCAATAACGTGATGGCGCTGGGCGGCATCGCCCGCAAAAACCAGGTCATTATGCAGGCCTGCTGCGACGTGCTGAATCGCCCGCTACAAATTGTCGCTTCTGACCAGTGCTGCGCGCTCGGCGCAGCGATTTTCGCCGCCGTTGCTGCAAAAGTGCACTCAGATATCCCATCAGCACAACAAAAAATGGCCAGCGCGGTCGAGAAAACGCTGCAACCGCGCAGCGAACAGGCACAACACTTTGAACAGCTTTATCGCCGCTATCAGCAGTGGGCGATGAGCGCCGAACAACACTACCTTCCAACTTCTGCCCCGGCACAGGCTGCCCAGGCCGTTCCGACTCTATAAGGACACGATAATGACGATTTTTGATAATTATGAAGTGTGGTTTGTCATTGGCAGCCAGCATCTGTATGGCCCGGAAACCCTGCGTCAGGTCACCCAACATGCCGAGCACGTCGTTAAGGCGCTGAATACGGAAGCAAAACTGCCCTGTAAACTGGTGCTGAAACCACTGGGCACCACGCCGGATGAAATCACCGCGATTTGCCGTGACGCCAATTATGACGATCGTTGCGCGGGTCTGGTGGTGTGGCTGCACACTTTCTCCCCGGCCAAAATGTGGATCAACGGATTGACCATCCTCAACAAACCACTGCTGCAATTCCACACCCAGTTTAACGCTGCATTACCGTGGGACAGCATCGATATGGACTTTATGAACCTGAACCAGACCGCACACGGCGGCCGCGAGTTCGGCTTCATCGGCGCTCGTATGCGCCAGCAACATGCCGTGGTCACCGGTCACTGGCAGGATAAACAAGCTCATGAACGTATCGGCTCCTGGATGCGCCAGGCTGTGTCTAAACAGGATACCCGTCATCTGAAAGTCTGCCGCTTTGGCGACAATATGCGTGAAGTGGCGGTCACTGACGGCGATAAAGTTGCCGCGCAGATCAAGTTCGGTTTCTCCGTTAATACCTGGGCAGTTGGCGACCTGGTGCAGGTGGTGAACTCGATCAGCGATGGCGATGTCAACGCGCTGGTTGATGAGTACGAAAGCAGCTACACCATGACACCTGCCACACAGATCCACGGTGAAAAACGGCAGAACGTGCTGGAAGCGGCACGGATTGAGCTGGGAATGAAGCGTTTCCTGGAACAAGGTGGCTTCCACGCGTTCACTACCACCTTTGAAGATCTGCACGGTCTGAAACAACTCCCTGGTCTCGCCGTACAACGTCTGATGCAACAGGGCTATGGCTTTGCGGGCGAAGGCGACTGGAAAACTGCCGCCCTGCTTCGCATCATGAAGGTGATGTCAACCGGTCTGCAGGGCGGCACCTCCTTTATGGAGGACTATACCTATCATTTCGAGAAAGGTAATGACCTGGTGCTCGGCTCCCACATGCTGGAAGTCTGTCCGTCGATCGCGGCGGAAGAGAAACCGATCCTCGACGTTCAGCACCTTGGTATTGGCGGTAAAGATGATCCTGCCCGGCTGATCTTCAACACTCAAACTGGCCCGGCCATCGTCGCCAGCCTGATTGATCTCGGTGATCGTTATCGTCTGCTGGTTAATTGCATCGATACGGTGAAAACGCCGCACTCCCTGCCGAAACTGCCGGTGGCGAATGCACTGTGGAAAGCGCAGCCGGATCTGCCAACCGCTTCCGAAGCGTGGATCCTCGCTGGTGGCGCACACCATACCGTCTTCAGTCATGCGCTGAACCTGAACGATATGCGCCAGTTTGCCGAGATGCACGACATTGAAATCACGGTGATTGATAACGACACCCGCCTGCCTGCGTTTAAAGACGCGCTGCGCTGGAACGAAGTGTATTACGGATTTCGTCACTAATTAGCGGCATCAGGTAAGCAGCGCCTGATGCAACGCTGGCGCGTCTTATCAGGCCTGCGATT
>NZ_KE137295.1:478042-504188 GCF_000408805.1 Escherichia sp. KTE159 | reverse complement strand
CCTGATGCAACGCTGGCGCGTCTTATCAGGCCTGCGATTGCGAGCCGAAGGCTGATTTTGTAGGCCGGATAAGCAAAGCGCATCCGGCACGAAGGAGTCAACATGTTAGAAGATCTCAAACGTCAGGTATTAGAAGCCAACCTGGCGCTCCCAAAACACAACCTGGTCACACTGACCTGGGGCAACGTCAGCGCCGTTGATCGCGAGCGCGGCGTCTTTGTGATCAAACCTTCCGGCGTCGATTACAGCATCATGACCGCCGACGATATGGTCGTGGTCAGCATCGAAACCGGTGAAGTGGTTGAAGGAACGAAAAAGCCCTCCTCCGACACGCCAACTCACCGGCTGCTCTATCAGGCATTCCCGTCCATCGGCGGCATTGTGCACACCCACTCCCGCCATGCCACGATCTGGGCACAGGCAGGCCAGTCAATCCCGGCAACTGGCACTACCCACGCCGACTATTTCTACGGCACCATTCCCTGCACCCGCAAAATGACCGATGCGGAAATCAACGGCGAATATGAGTGGGAAACCGGTAATGTCATCGTCGAAACCTTCGAAAAACAGGGTATCGATGCGGCGCAAATGCCTGGCGTGCTGGTGCATTCTCACGGCCCGTTTGCGTGGGGTAAAAACGCCGAAGATGCGGTACACAACGCCATCGTGCTGGAAGAAGTCGCTTATATGGGGATTTTCTGCCGCCAGTTAGCGCCACGGTTACCGGATATGCAGCAAACGCTGCTGGACAAGCACTACCTGCGTAAACATGGCGCGAAGGCGTATTACGGGCAGTGATGACTGTATAAAACCACAGCCAATCGACCGAAACCAGGCTATACTCAAGCCTGGTTTTTTGATGGATTTTCAGCGTGGCGCAGGCAGGTTTTATCTTAACCCGACACTGGCGGGATACCCCGCAAGGAACCGAAGTTTCCTTTTGGTTAGCGACGGACAACGGGCCGTTGCACGTTACGCTTGCGCCGCAAGAATCCGTGGCGTTTATTCCCACCGATCAGGTTCCCCGCGCCCAGCTCATTTTGCAAAGTGAGCAAGGATTTCGTCTGACGCCGCTGGCGTTAAAGGATTTTCACCGCCAGCCAGTGCATGGCCTTTACTGTCGCGCCCATCGCCAGTTGATGAATTACGAAAAGCGCCTGCGTGAAGCTGGCGTCACCGTTTACGAGGCCGATGTGCGTCCGCCAGAACGTTATCTGATGGAGCGTTTTATCACCGCTCCGGTGTGGGTCGACGGTGATTTCCGTGATGGCGCTATCGTCAACGCCCGTCTGAAACCTAATCCCGACTATCGTCCGCCGCTCAAGTGGGTTTCTATTGATATTGAAACCACCCGCCACGGTGAGCTGTACTGTATCGGCCTGGAAGGTTGCGGGCAGCGCATCGTTTATATGTTGGGGCCAGAGAATGGCGACGCCTCCGCGCTCAATTTCGATCTGGAGTATGTTGCCAGCCGTCCGCAACTACTGGAAAAACTCAACGCCTGGTTTGCAACTCACGATCCGGATGTGATCATCGGCTGGAACGTAGTGCAGTTCGATCTACGGATGCTGCAAAAACATGCCGAGCGTTATCGCATTCCCCTGCGTCTGGGGCGCGATAACAGTGAGCTGGAGTGGCGCGAGCACGGCTTTAAAAACGGTGTCTTTTTCGCCCAGGCCAAAGGTCGGCTGATTATCGATGGTATTGAAGCGCTGAAATCTGCGTTCTGGAATTTCTCTTCGTTTTCGCTGGAAACCGTTGCCCAGGAATTGTTAGGCGAAGGCAAATCTATCGATAACCCGTGGGATCGCATGGACGAAATTGACCGCCGTTTCACCGAAGATAAGCCTGCACTGGCGACTTATAACCTGAAAGATTGCGAACTGGTCACACAGATCTTCCATAAAACCGAGATCATGCCATTTTTACTCGAACGAGCGACGGTGAACGGCCTGCCGGTTGACAGGCACGGCGGTTCGGTGGCTGCGTTTGGTCATCTCTATTTTCCGCGTATGCATCGCGCCGGATATGTCGCCCCCAATCTCGGTGAAGTGCCGCCTCACGCCAGCCCTGGCGGCTATGTGATGGATTCACGACCCGGACTTTATGATTCGGTGTTGGTGCTGGACTACAAAAGCCTGTACCCGTCGATCATCCGTACCTTTCTGATTGATCCCGTCGGGTTGGTGGAAGGCATGGCGCAGCCTGATCCAGAGCACAGCACAGAAGGTTTTCTCGATGCGTGGTTTTCGCGGGAGAAACATTGCCTGCCGGAGATTGTGACTAACATCTGGCACGGGCGTGATGAAGCCAAACGCCAGGGCAATAAGCCGCTGTCGCAGGCGCTGAAGATCATTATGAATGCCTTTTATGGCGTGCTCGGCACCACCGCCTGTCGATTCTTCGATCCGCGCCTGGCGTCGTCGATCACCATGCGCGGCCATCAGATCATGCGACAAACCAAAGCGTTAATTGAAGCACAGGGTTATGACGTGATCTACGGTGACACCGACTCAACATTTGTCTGGCTGAAAGGCGCACATTGCGAAGAAGAGGCGGCGAAAATCGGTCGCGCACTGGTACAGCACGTTAACGCCTGGTGGGCGGAAACGCTGCAAAAACAACGGCTGACCAGCGCACTGGAACTGGAGTATGAAACTCATTTCTGCCGTTTTCTGATGCCTACCATTCGCGGAGCTGATACCGGCAGTAAAAAGCGTTATGCCGGGCTGATTCAGGAAGGCGACAAGCAACGGATGGTGTTTAAAGGACTGGAAACCGTGCGTACCGACTGGACACCGCTGGCTCAGCAGTTTCAGCAGGAGCTGTATTTGCGTGTCTTTCGCAATGAACCGTATCAGGAATACGTGCGCGAAACTATCGACAAACTGATGGCGGGCGAACTGGATGCCCGACTGGTTTACCGTAAACGGCTCCGCCGCCCGCTAAGCGAATATCAACGAAATGTGCCGCCTCACGTACGCGCTGCTCGCCTTGCCGATGAAGAAAACCAAAAGCGCGGCCGCCCCTTGCAATACCAGAACCGCGGCACCATTAAGTACGTATGGACCACCAACGGCCCGGAGCCGCTGGACTATCAACGTTCGCCGCTGGATTACGAACACTATCTGACCCGCCAGCTTCAACCTGTGGCGGAAGGAATACTCCCCTTTATTGAGGATAATTTTGCTACACTTATGACCGGGCAACTTGGGCTATTTTGAGCAAAAAAAGAGTTCGTCAGATGCCATTTTGATGCGTGACGAAAGCGCCGCCATCCAGTACCATAGCGCCCTTTCCATTCCTGGACCTGAATAACACCACTACCGCATTAGCCTGGTAGCGGGTAGTTATTGCCTGCAATTAAAGATATAGAGCCAAACACATATGCCTTTTACACTTGGTCAACGCTGGATCAGCGATACAGAAAGCGAATTAGGACTTGGAACCGTTGTCGCGGTGGATGCGCGAACTGTCACTTTACTTTTCCCATCTACTGGTGAAAACCGTCTGTATGCACGCAGTGATTCTCCCGTGACCCGCGTGATGTTCAACCCTGGTGATACCATTACCAGCCATGACGGCTGGCAGATGCAAGTCGAAGAAGTAAAAGAAGAAAATGGCTTGCTGACCTATATCGGTACTCGCCTGGATACCGAAGAGTCCGGCGTGGCTCTGCGTGAAGTTTTCCTTGATAGCAAGCTGGTGTTCAGCAAACCGCAGGATCGTCTGTTTGCCGGGCAGATTGACCGTATGGACCGCTTTGCGTTGCGTTATCGCGCGCGTAAGTATTCCAGCGAACAGTTCCGTATGCCGTACAGCGGCCTGCGCGGTCAGCGTACCAGCCTGATCCCGCATCAGCTCAACATCGCGCATGATGTCGGCCGCCGCCATGCGCCGCGTGTCCTGCTGGCTGACGAAGTCGGTTTAGGGAAAACCATTGAAGCCGGGATGATCCTGCATCAGCAACTACTGTCTGGCGCTGCCGAGCGTGTGCTGATTATCGTGCCGGAAACCTTGCAACATCAGTGGCTGGTAGAAATGCTGCGCCGCTTCAACCTGCGTTTTGCGCTGTTTGATGACGAGCGTTACGCCGAAGCCCAGCACGACGCCTACAACCCGTTCGATACCGAACAACTGGTGATTTGCTCGCTAGATTTTGCCCGCCGCAGCAAACAGCGTCTGGAACATCTGTGCGAAGCCGAATGGGATCTTCTGGTTGTCGATGAAGCGCACCACCTGGTGTGGAGCGAAGATGCGCCGAGCCGTGAATATCAGGCCATTGAACAACTGGCAGAGCATGTGCCTGGCGTTCTGCTGCTGACCGCAACCCCGGAACAACTGGGGATGGAAAGCCACTTTGCCCGCCTGCGTCTGCTGGACCCGAACCGTTTCCACGATTTCGCGCAATTCGTCGAAGAGCAAAAAAATTATCGTCCGGTGGCCGATGCCGTTGCCATGCTGCTGGCTGGTAACAAACTGAGCAACGACGAGCTGAACATGTTAGGTGAAATGATTGGCGAGCAGGACATCGAACCGCTATTGCAGGCCGCAAACAGCGACAGTGAAGATGCCCAGAGCGCCCGTCAGGAGCTGGTTTCCATGCTGATGGATCGCCACGGCACCAGCCGCGTGCTGTTCCGTAACACGCGTAATGGCGTAAAAGGCTTCCCGAAACGCGAACTGCACACCATTAAGCTGCCGCTGCCGACGCAGTATCAGACGGCAATTAAAGTGTCCGGCATTATGGGCGCACGTAAGAGTGCGGAAGATCGCGCTCGCGATATGCTCTACCCGGAACGTATTTATCAGGAATTTGAAGGCGATAACGCCACCTGGTGGAACTTCGATCCGCGCGTTGAGTGGTTGATGGGCTACCTGACCAGCCACCGCTCGCAGAAAGTGCTGGTGATCTGCGCCAAAGCTGCCACCGCGCTGCAACTGGAGCAGGTACTGCGCGAGCGTGAAGGTATCCGCGCAGCCGTGTTCCACGAAGGCATGTCGATTATCGAACGTGACCGCGCTGCCGCCTGGTTTGCAGAAGAAGACACCGGCGCGCAGGTACTGCTGTGCTCAGAAATCGGTTCTGAAGGGCGTAACTTCCAGTTCGCCAGCCACATGGTGATGTTCGATCTGCCGTTCAACCCGGATCTGCTGGAACAGCGTATTGGTCGTCTGGATCGTATCGGTCAGGCGCACGATATTCAGATCCACGTACCTTATCTGGAGAAAACAGCCCAGTCGGTACTGGTGCGCTGGTATCACGAAGGTCTGGATGCATTCGAGCACACCTGCCCGACCGGACGCGCTATCTACGATAGTGTGTACAACGATCTGATTAACTACCTGGCTTCACCGGATCAAACCGAAGGCTTTGATGAGTTGATCAAAAATTGCCGCGAGCAACATGAAGCCCTGAAAGCGCAACTGGAGCAGGGCCGTGACCGTCTGCTGGAGATCCATTCCAACGGCGGCGAAAAAGCCCAGGCGCTGGCTGAAAGCATTGAAGAACAGGATGACGATACCAACCTGATCGCCTTCGCCATGAACCTGTTCGATATTATTGGTATCAACCAGGACGATCGTGGCGACAACCTGATCGTACTGACGCCTTCCGATCATATGCTGGTGCCGGACTTCCCGGGTTTGTCGGAAGACGGTATTACCATCACCTTCGACCGTGAAGTAGCGCTGGCGCGTGAAGATGCACAGTTTATTACCTGGGAGCATCCGCTGATCCGCAACGGTCTGGATCTGATCCTTTCTGGCGATACCGGCAGTAGCACGATTTCGCTGCTAAAAAACAAAGCGCTGCCTGTAGGCACGCTGTTGCTGGAGCTGATTTACGTGGTTGAAGCACAGGCACCGAAGCAGTTGCAACTCAACCGCTTCCTGCCGCCGACACCAGTGCGTATGCTGCTGGATAAAAACGGCAACAACCTGGCGGCGCAGGTAGAGTTTGAAACCTTCAACCGTCAGCTTAACGCAGTGAATCGCCACACCGGTAGCAAGCTGGTTAACGCTGTGCAGCAAGAGGTTCACGCCATTCTGCAACTGGGCGAAGCGCAGATTGAGAAGTCTGCCCGTGCATTGATTGATGCGGCACGTAACGAAGCCGACGAAAAACTGTCTGCGGAACTGTCGCGTCTGGAAGCACTGCGCGCGGTTAACCCGAACATTCGTGACGACGAACTGGCTGCCATTGAGAGCAACCGTCAGCAGGTTATGGAAAGTCTGGATCAGGCAGGCTGGCGTCTGGATGCCCTGCGTTTGATCGTTGTAACGCATCAGTAACGGAGCCGAAGATGGGGATGGAAAACTACAATCCGCCGCAGGAACCCTGGCTGGTTGTCCTGTATCAGGATGATCACATTATGGTGGTCAACAAGCCGAGTGGGTTGTTGTCTGTGCCGGGGCGTCTGGAGGAGCACAAAGACAGCGTGATGACGCGCATTCAGCGTGATTATCCGCAGGCGGAATCGGTACATCGCCTGGATATGGCCACCAGCGGCGTGATTGTAGTGGCGCTGACTAAAGCCGCGGAGCGAGAATTAAAACGTCAGTTCCGCGAGCGCGAGCCGAAAAAGCAGTATGTGGCTCGCGTCTGGGGGCATCCATCCCCCGCCGAAGGTCTGGTCGATCTGCCACTGATTTGCGACTGGCCAAACCGCCCGAAACAGAAAGTCTGTTACGAAACGGGTAAGCCTGCGCAGACGGAATATGAAGTGGTGGAGTATGCGGCGGATAACACCGCAAGAGTGGTGTTAAAGCCGATTACCGGACGTTCCCATCAGCTACGTGTGCATATGCTGGCGCTGGGTCATCCGATTCTTGGCGATCGTTTTTATGCTTCACCAGAAGCGAGAGCGATGGCACCGCGGTTATTGTTACATGCAGAGATGTTGACGATTACCCATCCGGCATATGGCAATAGTATGACGTTTAAAGCGCCAGCGGATTTTTAATCGTCACGCTGGCGAAGTTCGGTAGGCCGGAGAAGGCGTTCACGCCGCATCCGGCAATTTTGCGCCGATTGCCTGATGCGACGCGGGCAGCGTCTTATCAGGCCTACAATTTGAAACTTATTTAAATCCTTTCTGCTGCTTAATCAGCTCATACGCTTGCTGAATTTCCTGTGCTTTCTGTTTCGCCATCTCCATCATCTCCGGCGGTAGGCCTTTCGCCACCAGCTTATCCGGATGATGTTCGCTCATTAGCTTACGGTAGGCACGTTTAATGGTGGTCGCCTCATCCGTCGGCTTCACACCCAGCACATTACAGGCATCTTCCAGCGTCGGGCCTCGTTGCGCCTGCTGCCAGTTGCCACCGCCAGACTGTTGCTGATAACCGCCACCAAACTGCGCACCGCCCTGCATCATACGCAAGAACTGGTCAAACTGGGCGCGGGAGATCCCTAACTCTTCGGCAATCACATACAGCACTGCGCGTTCATTTGGATGCAGCGAACCATCGGCAAACGCCGCCTGAATCTGGATCTCCAGAAACATACGAATTAAGTCAAAACGACCAAAGCAGACACTGCGAAACTGTCGCATCTTTTCGCGCAGTGGGTAATTGTCTGATTTTCCGACCCGGAACGCATTTTGCGCCGCTGTACGGGAAGCGCCGTGTAAATTCATCCGATCCATGAGCAATGTGGCGACATGAATATCAGCCTCAGTAACACGTCCTTTGGATTTGGTTAAATGCCCCATCACTTCAAACGTGGTGGCAAAAAACAGCGCCTGACGCTCACGCTGGTTGGCGAACCACGCCATTTTGCGGCCACGGGCTTTATCAAACATATGGCCGATTAACAGACCTAATATAACGCCCCAAAAGCCGCCGCCCATCAGTAAGGCCACGGCCACGCCAATGATTTTTCCCCAATACTGCATATATTCCCCAAATCGACAGACGGATATCAGGGCTATCTCCCACAATATAAAGGTGCTTTTACCGTTTTCCGGCTGCGGTCAATTGTGGGACATCGCCTATAATTTGCATTATCATACCTGTCATTCAATGCCGTGCCTAACACCACTGACGCTATTCGGACAGGATTAACACTAGCGTAGAGATGACGAGTACGTTAGTCTCTGACCGTTTGTCACGCGCAACGTTACCGATGATGGAACAATAAAATCAACGTATGAAAAAACGTATCCCCACTCTCCTGGCCACCATGATTGCCACCGCCCTTTATAGTCAACAGGGACTGGCAGCCGACCTCGCCTCACAGTGTATGTTGGGCGTGCCAAGCTATGACCGTCCTCTGGTACAGGGCGATACTAACGACTTACCCGTGACGATTAATGCTGACCATGCAAAGGGGAATTACCCCGATGACGCTGTGTTTACTGGCAGCGTGGATATCATGCAGGGTAACAGCCGTCTGCAGGCCGACGAAGTGCAGCTCCATCAAAAAGAGGCACCAGGACAACCGGAACCTGTACGTACCGTTGATGCGCTCGGTAACGTCCATTACGACGATAACCAGGTGATCCTCAAGGGGCCGAAAGGTTGGACGAATCTGAACACCAAAGATACCAACGTCTGGGAAGGTGATTACCAGATGGTGGGTCGCCAGGGGCGCGGTAAAGCGGACCTGATGAAACAGCGTGGCGAAAACCGCTACACCATTCTGGATAACGGTAGCTTTACCTCCTGTCTGCCTGGTTCTGATACATGGAGCGTGGTAGGTAGCGAAATTATTCATGACCGCGAAGAACAAGTCGCAGAGATCTGGAACGCCCGCTTTAAAGTGGGTCCGGTTCCGATCTTTTATAGCCCGTATCTGCAGTTACCGGTGGGTGACAAACGCCGTTCAGGTTTCTTGATCCCGAACGCCAAGTACACATCTACCAACTACTTTGAGTTCTACCTGCCATATTACTGGAACATCGCGCCAAATATGGATGCCACCATCACGCCGCATTATATGCATCGTCGTGGCAACATTATGTGGGAAAACGAATTCCGTTATCTCACCCAGGCGGGTGCTGGCTTGATGGAGCTGGACTATCTACCTTCGGATAAAGTCTATGAAGATGAACATCCAGAAGATAGCAATTCACGTCGTTGGTTGTTCTACTGGCAACACTCCGGGGTCATGGATCAGGTGTGGCGCTTTAACATTGACTACACCAAAGTTAGCGACCCTACCTATTTCAATGATTTCGATAACAAGTACGGTTCCAGTACTGATGGTTACGCAACGCAAAAATTCAGCGTTGGCTATGCGGTGCAGAATTTTGACGCCACTCTTTCGACCAAACAGTTCCAGGTCTTTGACAATAACAGTGGTAACAGCTACGCCGCTGAACCGCAGTTAGACGTCAACTACTACCATAACGATCTCGGTCCGTTTGATACCCGCATCTATGGCCAGGCAGTGCATTTTGTGAATACCAATAGCAATATGCCAGAAGCTACGCGTCTGCACCTGGAACCGACTATCAATCTCCCGTTGTCGAATAACTGGGGAAGCCTGAATACCGAAGCCAAACTGATGGCGACGCATTATCAGCAGACCAATCTCGACTGGTATAACAGCAATCCACAAAATAATAAGTTGGCAGACTCTGTTAACCGTGTAATGCCGCAATTTAAAGTTGACGGAAAAATGGTCTTTGAGCGCGATATGGAAATGCTGGCACCGGGTTACACCCAAACGCTGGAACCGCGTGCGCAATACCTGTACGTGCCGTATCGCGATCAGAGCGATATCTACAACTACGATTCTGCTTTGTTGCAATCCGACTACTCGGGCCTGTTCCGGGATCGGACTTACGGTGGTCTTGACCGTATTGCTTCTGCTAACCAGGTAACGACCGGTGTCACAACTCGCGTATATGATGACTCAGCCGTTGAACGTTTTAATATTTCCGTTGGTCAAATCTACTATTTCACGGAGTCTCGCACCGGCGATGACAACATAAAATGGGAGAATGACGACAAAACTGGCTCACTGGTATGGGCAGGCGATACTTACTGGCGCATCTCCGAGCGTTGGGGGCTGCGTGGCGGGATTCAGTACGATACTCGTCTGGATAACGTAGCAACCAGTAGCTCCAGCATTGAATACCGTCGGGATGAAGACCGTCTGGTGCAGTTCAACTACCGTTACGCCAGCCCGGAATATATTCAGGCTACATTGCCTAAATACTATTCCACTGCCGAACAGTATAAGAACGGTATTTCGCAGGTAGGTGCCGTCGCCAGTTGGCCGATTGCCGATCGTTGGTCAATCGTTGGAGCCTACTACTACGATACCAATGCGAACAAGCAGGCCGACTCAATGTTAGGTGTGCAATACAGCTCCTGCTGCTATGCGATTCGCGTCGGTTACGAGCGGAAGCTGAACGGTTGGGATAACGATAAACAACATGCGGTATATGACAACGCAATCGGCTTTAACATCGAACTGCGCGGCCTGAGTTCCAACTACGGTCTGGGTACGCAAGAGATGCTACGTTCGAACATTCTGCCGTATCAAAACTCTTTGTGATTTGTTGATTTACCACGTAATCCGCAGTGCGGTTAATTGAAATGGAAAAAGTATGAAGAACTGGAAAACGCTGCTTCTCGGTATCGCGATGATCGCGAATACCAGTTTCGCTGCCCCCCAGGTAGTCGATAAAGTCGCAGCCGTCGTCAATAACGGCGTCGTGCTGGAAAGCGACGTTGATGGATTAATGCAGTCGGTAAAAATGAATGCCGCCCAGGCAAGGCAGCAACTTCCTGATGACGCGACACTGCGCCACCAAATCATGGAGCGTTTGATCATGGATCAAATCCTCCTGCAGATGGGGCAGAAAATGGGAGTAAAAATCTCCGATGAGCAGCTCGATCAGGCGATTGCTAACATTGCCAAACAGAACAACATGACGCTGGATCAGATGCGCAGCCGTCTGGCCTACGATGGACTGAACTACAACACCTATCGTAACCAGATCCGCAAAGAGATGATTATCTCTGAAGTGCGTAACAACGAAGTACGTCGTCGCATCACTATCCTGCCGCAGGAAGTTGAAGCTCTGGCGCAGCAGGTCGGTAATCAGAATGATGCCAGCACTGAACTGAACTTGAGCCACATCCTGATCCCGCTGCCGGAAAATCCGTCTTCTGAGCAGGTGAACGAAGCGGAAACGCAGGCGCGCGCCATTGTCGATCAGGCTCGTAACGGCGCTGATTTCGGTAAGCTGGCGATCGCTCACTCTGCCGATCAGCAGGCGCTGAACGGTGGCCAGATGGGCTGGGGACGCATTCAGGAACTGCCAGGGATTTTCGCCCAAGCATTAAGTACCGCGAAGAAAGGCGATATTGTTGGTCCGATTCGTTCCGGCGTCGGCTTCCACATTCTGAAAGTTAACGACCTGCGCGGCGAAAGCAAAAATATCTCGGTGACCGAAGTACACGCTCGCCATATTCTGCTGAAACCATCTCCGATCATGACTGACGAACAGGCCCGCGTGAAACTGGAACAGATTGCTGCCGATATCAAGAGTGGCAAAACCACGTTTGCCGCTGCGGCGAAAGAGTTCTCCCAGGATCCCGGCTCTGCTAACCAGGGCGGCGATCTCGGCTGGGCTACGCCAGATATTTTTGATCCGGCCTTCCGTGACGCGCTGACCCGTCTGAACAAAGGTCAAATGAGCGCACCGGTTCACTCTTCATTCGGCTGGCATTTAATCGAACTGCTGGATACCCGTAATGTTGATAAAACCGATGCGGCGCAGAAAGATCGTGCTTACCGGATGCTGATGAACCGTAAGTTCTCGGAAGAAGCAGCAAGCTGGATGCAGGAACAACGCGCCAGCGCCTATGTGAAAATTTTGAGCAACTAATGGTTAAAACCCAACGTGTTGTGATCACTCCCGGCGAGCCAGCCGGGATTGGCCCGGACTTAGTTGTCCAGCTTGCACAACGTGAGTGGCCGGTCGAACTGGTTGTTTGTGCCGATGCCACTCTCCTTACCGACCGGGCAGCGATGCTCGGTTTGCCGCTTACCCTCCGCCCTTATTCCCCCAACTCCCCTGCGCAACCGCAAACTGCGGGCACATTAACGCTGCTTCCTGTCGCGCTACGTGCATCTGTAACTGTGGGTCAATTAGCGGTTGAAAATGGGCATTATGTGGTGGAGACGCTGGCGCGAGCGTGCGATGGCTGCCTGAACGGTGAATTTGCCGCGCTGATCACCGGGCCGGTGCATAAAGGCGTCATTAACGACGCCGGTATTCCGTTTACCGGTCATACCGAGTTTTTCGAAGAACGCTCGCAGGCGAAAAAAGTGGTGATGATGCTGGCGACCGAAGAACTTCGCGTCGCGCTGGCAACCACGCATTTACCGCTGCGCGATATTGCTGACGCCATCACCCCACAACTTCTGCACGAAGTGATTGCTATTTTACATCACGATTTGCGTACGAAATTTGGCATTGCCGAACCGCGGATTCTGGTCTGTGGCCTGAATCCGCACGCGGGCGAAGGCGGTCATATGGGCACGGAAGAGATAGATACCATCATTCCAGTGCTCGACGAGTTACGGGCGCAGGGGATGAAACTCAACGGGCCGCTGCCTGCCGATACCCTGTTTCAGCCTAAATATCTCGACAACGCCGACGCGGTGCTGGCGATGTACCACGATCAGGGTCTTCCCGTGCTAAAATACCAGGGCTTCGGGCGCGGTGTGAACATTACGCTGGGCCTGCCCTTTATTCGCACATCTGTTGACCACGGCACCGCGCTGGAACTGGCGGGACGTGGCAAAGCTGATGTCGGCAGTTTTATTACGGCGCTTAATCTCGCCATCAAAATGATTGTTAATACCCAATGAATAAACGAGTCCACCAGGGCCACTTAGCCCGTAAACGCTTCGGGCAAAACTTTCTCAACGATCAGTTCGTGATCGACAGCATTGTTTCTGCCATTAACCCGCAGAAGGGTCAGGCGATGGTCGAAATCGGCCCCGGTCTGGCAGCGTTGACCGAGCCTGTCGGTGAGCGTCTGGATCAACTGACGGTCATCGAACTTGACCGCGATCTGGCGGCACGTCTGCAAACGCATCCGTTCTTAGGCCCGAAACTGACGATTTATCAGCAGGATGCAATGACCTTTAACTTCGGTAAACTGGCCGAGAAAATGGGTCAGCCGCTACGTGTTTTCGGTAACCTGCCATATAACATCTCCACACCGTTGATGTTCCATCTGTTTAGCTATACTGATGCCATTGCCGACATGCACTTTATGTTGCAAAAAGAGGTGGTGAATCGTCTGGTTGCAGGACCGAACAGCAAAGCGTATGGTCGATTAAGCGTCATGGCGCAATATTATTGCAACGTGATCCCGGTGCTGGAAGTACCGCCATCAGCCTTTACACCACCACCAAAAGTGGATTCCGCCGTCGTGCGCCTGGTTCCTCATGCAACGATGCCTTACCCGGTTAAAGATGTTCGCGTGTTAAGCCGTATCACCACCGAAGCCTTTAACCAGCGTCGTAAAACCATTCGTAACAGTCTCGGCAATCTGTTTAGCGTCGAGGTGTTAACAGGAATGGGCATCGACCCGGCGATGCGAGCGGAAAACATCTCTGTCGCGCAATATTGCCAGATGGCGAACTATCTGGCGGAGAACGCGCCTTTGCAGGAGAGTTAACGATGATCAATTCGCCCCGAGTGTGTATTCAGGTTCAAAGTGTTTACATTGAAGCGCAGTCTTCACCTGATAATGAGCGTTACGTTTTTTCTTATACTGTAACCATACGCAACCTGGGGCGAGCGCCAGTGCAGTTGTTGGGACGTTACTGGCTGATCACTAACGGCAATGGCCGTGAAACCGAAGTCCAGGGCGAAGGTGTGGTGGGCGTCCAGCCACATATCGCCCCTGGCGAAGAGTACCAGTACACCAGCGGTGCGATTATCGAAACACCGATGGGCACCATGCAGGGTCACTACGAAATGATCGATGAAAACGGCGTTCCGTTCAGCATCGATATTCCCGTATTCCGACTCTCCGTTCCAATACTCATTCATTAAAATAATATGGCGACATACCTTATTGGCGATGTTCATGGCTGTTACGATGAACTGATCGCATTGCTACACAAAATAGAATTTACCCCTGGGAAAGATACCCTCTGGCTGACGGGCGACCTGGTCGCGCGCGGCCCTGGTTCGCTGGATGTCCTGCGCTACGTGAAATCATTAGGTGACAGCGTGCGTCTGGTACTGGGCAATCACGATTTACACCTTCTGGCGGTATTCGCCGGAATCAGCCGCAACAAGCCGAAAGATCGCCTGACTCCTTTACTGGAAGCACCTGACGCCGACGAGTTACTTAACTGGCTACGCCGTCAGCCTTTACTGCAAATCGACGAAGAGAAAAAACTGGTGATGGCCCATGCGGGGATCACGCCGCAATGGGACTTAGAGACCGCCAAAGAGTGTGCTCACGACGTAGAAGCGGTGTTGTCGAGTGACTCCTATCCTTTCTTCCTTGACGCCATGTACGGCGACATGCCGAACAACTGGACGCCAGAGTTACGTGGTCTGGCGCGACTGCGTTTTATCACCAACGCATTTACCCGGATGCGTTTTTGCTTCCCGAACGGTCAACTGGATATGTACAGCAAAGAGTCGCCGGAAGACGCACCTGCACCGTTGAAACCGTGGTTTACCATTCCTGGGCCAGTTAGCGAAGAGTACAACATTGTGTTTGGTCACTGGGCATCGCTGGAAGGAAAAGGCACACCGGAAGGCATTTACGCGCTGGATACCGGTTGCTGCTGGGGCGGTTCATTAACCTGCCTGCGCTGGGAAGATAAGCAGTATTTTGTCCAGCCGTCGAACCGGCACAAGGATATGGGGGAAGCGGCGGCGTCTTAAACACAGCCTGATACAGGAAGGCCGGATAAGACGCGACCGGCGTCGCATCCGGCACTAGCCGTCAATTCTATACAAACTTACCGCCGTTCCAGAATCTCAAAGCAATAGCTGTGAGAGTTCTGCGCATCGGCGTCGTGGAACTCGCTGAACACCGATTCCCAGTCATCCGGCTCGTAATCCGGGAAATGGGTGTCGCCTTCTACTTCCGCATCGATATGCGTCAGATACAGTTTTTGCGCTTTCGGCAGAAACTGCTCGTATACGCGACCGCCGCCAATCACCATAATCTCCGGTACGTCACCACAGGCAGCGATGGCTTCATCAACCGATTTCACCCACATTACGCGATCATCCGTACCCGGCTGGCTGCTAATGACAATATTCTTGCGTCCAGGTAACGGGCGACCAATGGATTCCCAGGTATGGCGACCCATAATCACAGGTTTATTTAAGGTGTTACGTTTAAACCAGGCGAGATCGGCAGGCAGATTCCACGGCATGGCGTTTTCCATGCCGATAACGCGATCTACCGCTAGCGCCGCAATCAAACTGATCATTGAGATTTCCCGATAAAAAAAATTGTCGTCACTATACGTAAAGCGTAAACCTTCGTCGACTGGCGAGAGGATGATGTTGAGGAAAATTTTTATTTTGCTGGCGAGTCCACGCTATGTCCCTGGACTCGCCGCATTACAGTTGCGCAAAAACAAACAGTTAGTTGTAAAGCATGCGACACATCACACTTTTTGATTACAACGGCTTAGTTTCTGGCTCATCCGCCATGTTGCCGGTATGTTTCCCTTCTTCGGTTCCCTGCCAGCCATGCCGTTGAATTAATGACAGATGTTCCCGGTCTTCAGTAATGATTTCGCTTAACATCGCGCTGGTGCGTTTATAGACTGCCGCGCGGGCTTTGGTGTCGTTTTCGCCCATCGCCATCTCTTCCACCATTTGAATATTAAAGCGGCGGAACACATCAGCACGTTCTCGCGCTTCATATGGCCCCAGGCCTAAACTTTCCAGCGCCAGACGCCCGGTTTTGAGCGCTCCCTCAAAGGTTTCACGCTCTGGCCTTTCCACGCCAGCCTGGCGCAAACGAATGTAGTGATCGACATCACGGGCGCGGGCAATAATCTGCAGATGCGGAAAATGTTCTTTCACCATCTCCGTCAGTTGCAGGTTGGTTTGCGGATCGTCAATGGCATTAATCAGCACTTCCGCTTTCGCCGCTCCGGCAGATTCCAGCAAATCCATCCGCGTGGCATCGCCGTAAAACACCTTCATGCCAAATTTGCGCAACGTTTCTATATGGTCAGGATCATGATCGAGCACAACCATTTTCACTCCGCTGGAGAGCAGCAAACGTCCGGTGATCTGACCAAAACGCCCGAATCCGGCAACAATCACCCGCGGCTGTTCTTCGTCGATCTCATCAGCTTCGCGTGCCTCTTCAGTGCCGGATTGCTCAAGACGGTTGAGGATCACCAGCAAAATCGGCGTTGCTGCCATCGACAGCGCCACCGCCAGGGTCAATGATTTCGCCCACTCCGGCTCCAGCACATTCGCCATTTGCGCCGCGCCAAACACCACAAAGGCAAACTCACTGCCCTGCCCTAACAGCACCGCAAACCAGCGACGCTGTTTATTCGGCACCTGCAACGGTCTGGCAATCAGCCACAGCATGGCAATCTTGATGATGAGGAAACCGAACAGCAGAATGACAATGCGCAACGGGTTTTCAATCAGCGTGCCAAAGTCTATCGACATCCCAACGCCGATAAAAAACAACCCTAACAACAAGCCTTTGAACGGTTCGATATCGCTTTCCAGCGCATGACGATATTCCGAGCTTGCCAGCAGCACGCCCGCCAGAAACGCGCCCATCGCCATCGACAGACCAACCTCTTCCAGCAGCAAACCGAAGCCAAACACGAGGAATAAAGCCACTGCACTAAACACTTCCCGCAAGCCAGAGCGGGCAACAAAACGCAGCGCCGGACGCGTAACATAGCGCCCCAGTAATACCACCAGCACCAGCGCGCCCGCCACTTTTAACGCTGACAAGGCAAATGCACCTAGCGTAGTCGAGGCACTGCTCGCCGCCAGCAAGGGGATCATCGCCACCAGCGGGATCGCCGCGATATCCTGGAACAGCAGCACCGCAAAGGCACTGCGCCCCATTTGCGTCACCGTCAGGTTGCGTTCATTCATCGCCTGCATGGCAATCGCCGTTGATGAGAGCGCCAGCGTCATGCCAATCAGTTCTGCCACCTGCCAGCGCATACCGAGTAACATGCAGAACAGCCCCAGCAGGCCGCCGCAAACCACCATCTGCAATGCGCCACCGCCGAATACTGCCGCCCGCAGCTTCCACAGCCTTTGTGGGTCGAGTTCGAGACCGATGATAAACAGCATCAGCACCACGCCGATTTCGGCAAAGTGCAGAATAGATTCAGCATCGGTCACCAGCCGCAGCCCCCACGGGCCAATAATGCAACCTGCAATCAGGTAGCCAAGTACCGAACCAAGACCGAGACGTACTGCAATCGGCACAATCAGCGCCGCCGAACCGAGATAAATCAGCGCCTGAATCAGCGTATGACTATCCATGATGTGCCTCCTGCCATTCCAGCAGACGTTGCTTATAGTGGCGCGCCTGCCCTTCGAGAGTTTCGTCGTCACAAATAAAGGTACAGTGCATGGCAAACGGCGGCAGCCATTTCAGCCCGCAGTAGATTGCCGTCGCCTGTAGCGGCTGCGACAACACATCAAAGCCCGGATGAGTACCAATCTCAAAATGACTTTCCCCACCGCCAGTCGTCACCGCCCACAGCAAATGTTTGCCATGCAACGCCGTACCGCCGTGTCCGTAAGCCCAGCCGTGTGAGAAGACTTTATCGATCCACAATTTGAGCAACGGCGGAATGCTGTACCACTGCATTGGGTGCTGCCAGACGATCAGATCGGCACGAGAGAGCGCCTCCTGCTCGGCCGCTATATCGATATTGAAGTCAGGATAGAGTTGATAAAGAGAGCGGATTTCGACGCCTTCCAGCGTCCTTGCCTGTTCAAGCATCCGTTTATTCGCATGGGAATGATGCGGATACGGATGCGCATAAATGATTAGAATCATAGTTAGCCTGCGCGTTTACACCTTTGTTTTCCACAAAGTGTAGTCACATATTCACGCGGCTTATAGTCAATAATATTGATTCAAAAAAGAGAGAAATCTGAATAAGTTATCCTGCACGCTGCCTGCGAATTGTCATATTACTGGTCTGCGCCAACGACATCCCACGCGTCTCCGGAGCAAACGCCACAGAAATCAGCAGGCCAAACAGCGAGATCCCCGCCCCCATCAGCATAGTATTGCTGATACCGTAATTATTAATAAAGATCGGCAGCGCCCAGGTTGAGATAATTGTACCGATACGACTCAGAGACATAATGACGCCCACGGCTGAGGCGCGAATATCCGTCGGGAAGAGTTCATTAGGATAAAGCCACTGCAAATTGCCTGGCCCGCCGGAGAAAAACGCGTACACCGCAAACGCCATGACCACCAGCCAGATCCCCATATCCGGGATCAGCCCCAAAACCGCCAATGCCAGCGTCATCATGGCAAAGCTGCCGATCAACAATGGACGTCGTCCGGCAGTGTTCAACCAGAGCATCGGCGGAATACAGCCGAGCATAAAGAACAGGCTAATCACCACGTTTCCCAGCGCCGCGTTTTTGCCGACGCCTAACCCCAGAAGACCGACGATTTGTGGGCCAAAGGTGTAAATGGCGAACATCGGGATCACCTGGCAGGTCCAGATGGCGGCCACAAACAGGACAAAAGGAAAATGGCGGCGGTTAAACAGATCGCGAAAACGAGTTTGTTGCGGCTGCTCTTCATCGAAAACCACCGGTTCGCTAAACAATTTGATCATCATCTCTTCGCACTCTTTCACTCGCCCTTTGCGCAACAGCCAGCGGGGAGATTCGGGCAGTTCGAATCGACCAATCAAAATCAACAAACACGGGATCGCCGCACTGCCCAGCATCCAGCGCCAGCCGCCTTCCACATCATAAAGCCAGTAGCCGACCAGATCGGCACAGGTCGCGCCGACATACCACATAGCGGCGATAAAGCTGATGGAGAACGCCCGCTGACGGGTGCTGGAGAACTCGGTGATCATCGAGGTGGCGATGGGATAATCCGCGCCGATAACAATGCCGATGAGCACCCGCATCACCAGCAGTTCGACAGGTGATGAGACAAACATCGTCGCAACAGAAATCCCCCCGATAGCAATGATATCGATGAGAAACATTTTGCGCCGTCCGACTTTATCGGAGATATAGCCAAACAGCGATGTGCCAACGAACAGCCCGGCGAGGGTTCCCGCGCCCAGCAGGCCGATCCAGTCAGCGTCCAGTTTTAGCGCCGGAGTCAGTTGCTCCAGCGCCACGCCGATCATTACCAGCACATAGCCATCCAGAAACGGGCCACCGCTTCCCCACAGCAAAATACGGCGGTGAATAGAGGAGAATTTGAGATCGTCAAAGTTTCTGGACGGTTGCATGGGTTGATCCTGTTTTTTAGCAATGGGGGTCAGTACGGCGTTACGTATCAGACCAACATCAGCCGTAACGAAACTCCACGCCAAAGGTGCCGCGCGGGTATTCCCACTGCTCCAGCGCCGACCCCAGCCCAAGAATGCGGCAGGTTCCACACTCCAGACATCCGGCGTAATCGAAGCGTACGCTGCCGTCATCCTGTTTTTTGTACAGACCCGCCGGGCACGCTTTCACCAGCAGTTCCAACGCCTGTTTATCGGCATCAGACTTCACAACAATGTGCGGATGCTCTTCATCAACATTGAATTTATTGACGCCCAGTTTGACGTCCACATTGACGGGAGAAGTCATAAAACGGTCACTCCTTTCATGCCATCCTTGATCAGATTGATGAAACCCACCTTCTTGCTGTGGCGGAGGATTTTCTTGCGCATCAGTTCCGGCGCACTGCCATCAATGGTGAACAGGTCACGCGCCACACCCACCGCCAGTTCCGGATAGCCGCTAAACATACGTGGGTTATCAAGAAAAGCCGGTAGCTTCTGGTACATACGCATATCGCGCAGCGGGCCACTCTCCAGATGCTGACGATACTCCGCCAGTTTCTGCTTACTGAAATCGTCGTTTTTCATCGCTGAAAGCACGGTTTTCGCTGCTGCTTCTCCGGCGGCAATCGCCAGATCCATACCACGAATGGTAAAGCCGAGATTCATACACATTCCGGCGGCATCACCGGCAATCAGCACGCCGTCACCAACCAGTTCCGGCAACATGTTGATACCCGCTTCTGGCACTACGTGAGCAGAGTATTCCACCAGCTTGCCACCCGCGATCAGCGGTGCAACCGCCGGATGCTGTTTGAAATCTTCCAGCATTTGTGGCACCGATTTCTTCGCGTCATGCAGATGATGCAGGCCGCAAACCAGCCCCAGTGACAGGGTGTTTTCATTGGTATAAAGGAAGCCACCGCCCATCAGGCCATCGGTGGGTGCCCCCGCAAACAGGCAGGCCGCGCCCTGATTACCCTGCAACTGAAAACGGTCTTCGAGAACCAACTTCGGTAACTCGATCAATTCCTTCACGCCAACCGCCACATCCGTCGGTTTGACGCGTTTCGCCATTCCCAGCTTTTCGGCAAGAATGGAGTTCACACCATCAGCGAGGATCACCGTTTTCGCTTCAATCACATCGCCATCGGCTTCTACGCCGACAACTTTGCCATCGCGCTGCACAAGGTTATCGACGCGAATTCCGGTAATTAACTGCGCGCCCGCTTCTTCGGCCTGCTCCATCAGCCAGGCATCAAATTTGCTGCGTAAAACGGAGTAAGAGCGCTGGGATGGCGAGGTTTCGTCGCCATTGCAGTAGTCCATAGTCATCGCTGACTTTTCGGTCATAAACGCAAGTTTTTCATGAGTGATCAGGCGTTCAACGGGGGCGCTTTCGGCAAAACCAGGAATGATGTGTTCCAGACTGTGGGCATAGAGACGCCCGCCGGTAACATTCTTAGCGCCAGCGGAATTGCCACGCTCGATAACTAACACTTGTGCCCCTTCGCGGGCGAGCACCAGCGCGGCAACCGAACCGGCCAGCCCTGCACCAACGATGATGGCATCAAAGATATCTTCGGACATAAGAACTCCCTGTCAGCGGCAGGGCCAAAAGCAGCCCTGCCAGAGTAGATCAACGCGCTAAAGCCGCCGTCAGCGCCGGAAGGATCTTCACGGCGTCGCCAACAATGCCGTAATCCGCGTACTGGAAGATCGGCGCATTTTTATCTTTGTTGATAGCGAAAATGGTTTGTGACGCATTAGCGCCAACCATGTGCTGGATCTGCCCGGAGATCCCCACGGCCAGGTACAGTTCAGGTTTCAGCATCAGGTTGGAGATACCAACATAGCGCTCGTGCTCCATCCATTTTTCGTTTTCCGCCACCGGACGAGAACAGGCCAACTCCGCGCCAATCACCTGGCAAAGTTGCTCTGCCAACGCAATGTTCTCTTTGCAGCCAATGCCGCGACCGACGCTAACCACCAGACGGGCTTTGTCGAGATCGACACTGTTGCTCTGGCGCGCCTGCGTTGCCGTGCGGGTAACCGCCACAGCCGGAGACTGCCACTCCACGGTGTGCGTTTCACCTGTACTTGACGTGTCCGGCTGAGCCGCATCGAACGTGCCGCTGCTGATGGTTAGTACCGCATACGGCGTGGCAATGCGTTCTTCGCCAATCGCCAGGCCGCCGTAAACCATGTGTTTCACCGTTGCTTTACCATCCTGCACGCTGACGGCGCTGGCATCGTTAGAAACCGCCGCTTTCAGGCGATAACCCAGTTTCGCCGCCAGTAATTTGCCGCGACGGGTGTTTGGCAGTAGTACCAGACCGTCTGTACCGTGCTGGCGAATGGTGTCTGCCATCACTCCGGCGTAATCTTCGATCATCCGATCGTCCGGTTTGCCGCTTAATTTCCAGACATGATTAGCACCAAACTGGATTGCCTGTGCGCCGTCGTCGTCACTCAGAACAAACGCATTGATTTGATGAGCTAAAGCCTGCGCGCCGTTCATCAGTTCCGGCAGACGAGAAGGGGTATCGCTGAATACCCAGACTTGAGAAAACGTGTTCATAGCATCCCCTGTAATTAAATGACTTTGCGAAGATTTTCAGCAAATGCGGCGATCTGTTCTTCGCCGTCGCCTTCAATCACGATGCGCTGACGCTCGCGCTGTTTCGGTGCGGCAACCCGTTGTTCAGACCAGGCTTCCACGGCGTTAAAACCGATATCCGCCGCCGACCACACCTGAACTGGCTTTTTCGCCGCGCCAAGAATGGCTTTCATCGAAGGAATTTGTGGGGCATTGATATCAGTGGAAACAGCAACGACCGCAGGCAGCGGGATGCTTAAAGTTTCTGTTTCATCTTCCAGTTCGCGCTCAACGGTGAGGGTATCTGCCGTCAGGGAGAGGATTTTGCTGACACCGTTAACTGCCGGAATGTTGAGGATTTCACCCACCAGCAGACCAACCTGCTGGGCATAAAGGTCGGAAGAACCGTCACCACAGAGGATCAGATCAAAGCCTGCTTTCTGCGCCGCGGCAGCCAGTGCAGTCGCCGTTTGTTGCGGCAGTGCCTGCTCGAACTGGTCATCAATCACCACAATCAGTTCATCCGGGCCGCGAGACAGCACATCTTTACGTCCTTTGGCGTTAGTCAGGGCTTTGCCGCCCACACTTAAAGCCGTCACCTGCGCCTCAGTCGCCTGCTGTTTTAACTGGCAAGCCGCTTCAATAGCGTTCAGATCATATTGGCTTATTTTCGCATCGGCTTTGCTGAGATCTAATGAACCATCAGCATTATTGATCGCAATATCCTGTTCATCAGGCACGCACTTATAGCAAGTAATAATCTTCATTGCATCTCCAGAAATCATGAAGGAAACGTCGTTCATATCGGTGGTGTTAATTACAGATATCACGTCATTTAATTCTGGAATAAAACTTTAATCACCAATATTGAAAATGTCACACGTAGATAAATCCAACTTTCAATATTGTTAAGCGCCTCACCAATATTGAAAATACGGTGTTGAAAGAAGAAATTTTCAATATTGTTTTATGGATCACCAATATTGAAAGTCAGATGCTGGATTTTCACTCAAAACCAAACTCATTTAATTGATTAATAACGAATATTTAAATTAAAACACTCTGTTTTTATCCGATAAAAACCTGTGATAACCATCACAGAATACAGCCAATTGAATACCCATTATGAGTTAGCCATTAACGCGTTCACGAGGTTAATAATAATTATATTAAATGTTAACAAAAATAAAACAAACGGGGACGTAAAATAAATATTTATTTTTACAGTGGAATTAACTCATGAAAGATGAAAAAAGAAAAACGGGAATAGAACCGAAGGTATTCTTTCCGCCGTTAATAATCGTTGGCATACTTTGCTGGCTTACAGTCAGAGATTTGGATGCGGCGAATGTCGTTATTAATGCCGTATTCAGTTACGTCACCAATGTATGGGGATGGGCATTTGAATGGTATATGGTGGTCATGCTTTTCGGCTGGTTCTGGCTGGTGTTTGGCCCGTATGCCAAAAAGCGTTTAGGTAACGAACCACCCGAGTTCAGTACCGCCAGTTGGATCTTTATGATGTTCGCCTCCTGTACGTCAGCCGCCGTGCTGTTCTGGGGATCGATTGAGATCTACTACTACATCTCCACGCCGCCATTTGCTTTAGAGCCAAACTCCACTGGCGCGAAAGAGCTGGGGCTGGCCTACAGTTTGTTCCACTGGGGGCCGTTACCGTGGGCGACTTACAGTTTCCTTTCCGTCGCCTTCGCGTACTTCTTCTTCGTTCGCAAAATGGATGTGATTCGCCCCAGCTCCACCCTGGTGCCGCTGGTGGGTGAAAAACACGCCAAAGGGTTGTTTGGTACTATCGTCGATAACTTCTACCTGGTGGCGCTGATCTTCGCAATGGGCACCAGTCTCGGCCTTGCCACACCGCTGGTGACCGAGTGTATGCAGTATCTGTTTGGTATTCCGCATACCCTGCAACTGGATGCCATTATCATTACCTGCTGGATCATCCTCAACGCTATCTGCGTGGCCTGTGGTCTGCAAAAAGGGGTAAAAATCGCCAGCGATGTGCGCAGCTATTTGAGTTTCCTGATGCTCGGCTGGGTGTTCATCGTCAGCGGTGCCAGCTTCATCATGAACTACTTCACCGACTCGGTGGGGATGTTGCTGATGTATCTGCCGCGCATGTTGTTCTATACCGATGCCGTTGGCAAAGGCGGCTTCCCGCAGGGATGGACCGTATTCTACTGGGCATGGTGGGTGATTTACGCCATCCAGATGAGCATCTTCCTGGCGCGTATCTCCCGTGGTCGAACCGTGCGTGAACTGTGCTTCGGTATGGTGATGGGGCTGACAGCATCCACCTGGATCCTGTGGACTGTACTCGGTAGTAATACTTTGCTGTTGATGGATAAAAACATCATCAACATTCCGAATCTGATCGAACAGTACGGCGTGGCGCGCGCCATCATCGAAACCTGGGCCGCTCTGCCTCTCAGCACCGCCACCATGTGGGGCTTCTTTATTCTCTGCTTTATTGCCACTGTCACCCTGATTAACGCCTGCTCTTACACCCTGGCGATGTCCACCTGTCGTGAAGTGCGCGACGGCGAAGAACCACCGCTGCTGGTGCGCATTGGCTGGTCAATTCTGGTTGGCATTATCGGCATTGTTCTGCTGGCGCTCGGCGGCCTGAAACCGATTCAAACCGCCATTATCGCCGGAGGATGCCCGCTGTTCTTCGTCAACATTATGGTGACGCTCTCCTTTATTAAAGACGCGAAACAGAACTGGAAAGATTAATTACCCCCAAAATATCAAGAGGTTGAAAGATGGATTTTAATTTAAATGATGAGCAGGAACTGTTTGTCGCCGGTATCCGAGAACTGATGGCCAGCGAAAACTGGGAAGCCTATTTTGCCCAGTGTGACCGTGACAGCGTCTACCCGGAGCGTTTTGTCAAAGCCCTGGCGGATATGGGTATCGACAGTCTGCTGATCCCAGAAGAGCACGGTGGTCTGGACGCGGGATTCGTTACCCTCGCCGCGGTGTGGATGGAACTGGGTCGTTTGGGGGCACCAACTTATGTGCTGTACCAGTTGCCGGGCGGGTTCAACACTTTCCTGCGTGAAGGTACGCAGGAGCAGATCGACAAGATCATGGCTTTCCGCGGCACCGGTAAGCAGATGTGGAACTCAGCGATTACCGAACCGGGCGCTGGTTCCGATGTGGGTAGCCTGAAAACGACTTATACCCGTAGAGATGGTAAGATTTATCTTAATGGTAGTAAGTGTTTTATTACCAGTAGCGCCTACACCCCATATATCGTGGTGATGGCGCGCGACGGCGCTTCTCCGGACAAACCTGTCTACACCGAATGGTTTGTCGATATGAGCAAACCAGGAATCAAAGTGACCAAACTTGAGAAGCTCGGTCTGCGTATGGATAGCTGCTGTGAAATCACCTTTGACGATGTGGAACTGGACGAGAGAGACATGTTCGGTCGCGAAGGTAACGGCTTTAACCGCGTAAAAGAAGAGTTCGACCACGAACGTTTCTTGGTAGCCCTCACCAACTACGGTACTGCGATGTGCGCCTTTGAAGATGCGGCGCGCTACGCCAACCAGCGCGTGCAATTTGGTGAAGCGATCGGTCGTTTTCAGTTGATTCAGGAAAAATTCGCCCATATGGCGATCAAATTAAACTCCATGAAAAACATGCTCTATGAAGCAGCGTGGAAAGCGGATAACGGCACCATTACTTCTGGCGATGCGGCAATGTGCAAATACTTCTGCGCCAATGCGGCATTTGAAGTGGTGGACAGCGCAATGCAGGTGCTGGGCGGTGTCGGGATTGCGGGCAACCACCGCATCAGCCGCTTCTGGCGTGACCTGCGTGTAGACCGCGTCTCCGGAGGATCTGACGAAATGCAGATCCTGACGCTGGGTCGTGCGGTGCTGAAGCAATACCGCTAAATCCGTGCGATGCCTGATGCGCTTCGCTTATCAGGCCTACGGGAGCACAAATTGTAGGCCGGATAAGGCGGTTACGCCGCATCCGGCAACCGTGCGGCGATGCCTGATGTGCTTCGCTTATCAGGC
>NZ_KE137295.1:74198-477767 GCF_000408805.1 Escherichia sp. KTE159 | reverse complement strand
ACGCCGCATCCGGCAACCGTGCGGCGATGCCTGATGTGCTTCGCTTATCAGGCTTACAAAGGCTACACACATTTTTCAGGAGCTAATAATGGATCATCTACCGATGCCGAAATTCGGGCCGCTGGCCGGATTACGGGTTGTCTTCTCCGGTATCGAAATCGCCGGGCCGTTCGCCGGACAAATGTTCGCAGAATGGGGCGCAGAAGTTATCTGGATCGAAAACGTCGCCTGGGCCGACACCATCCGCGTTCAACCAAATTACCCGCAGCTTTCCCGCCGCAATTTGCACGCGCTGTCGTTAAATATCTTCAAAGATGAAGGCCGCGAAGCGTTTCTGAAATTAATGGAAACCACCGATATCTTCATCGAAGCCAGTAAAGGCCCGGCCTTTGCTCGCCGTGGCATTACTGATGAAGTGCTATGGCAGCACAACCCGAAACTGGTTATCGCTCACCTGTCCGGTTTTGGTCAGTATGGCACCGAGGAGTACACCAATCTTCCAGCCTATAACACCATTGCACAGGCCTTCAGTGGCTACCTGATTCAGAACGGCGATGTTGACCAGCCAATGCCTGCTTTCCCGTACACCGCTGACTACTTCTCCGG
Organism: Escherichia sp. KTE159; assembly: GCF_000408805.1. Classification (NCBI taxonomy): domain Bacteria; kingdom Pseudomonadati; phylum Pseudomonadota; class Gammaproteobacteria; order Enterobacterales; family Enterobacteriaceae; genus Escherichia; species Escherichia sp. KTE159. The sequence continues at coordinate 477,161 of NZ_KE137295.1, read as the reverse complement.
CCTGACCGCCACCACCGCGGCGCTGGCAGCACTGCATAAAGTGCGCGAAACCGGCAAAGGCGAAAGCATCGACATCACCATGTATGAAGTGATGCTGCGCATGGGTCAGTACTTCATGATGGACTACTTCAACGGCGGCGAAATGTGCCCGCGCATGACCAAAGGGAAAGATCCCTACTACGCCGGTTGCGGTCTGTACAAATGTGCCGATGGCTACATCGTGATGGAACTGGTGGGCATTACCCAGATTGCAGAGTGCTTTAAAGATATTGGCCTCGAGCATCTGCTCGGTACGCCGGAAATTCCGCAAGGCACTCAGCTTATCCACCGTATCGAATGCCCTTACGGCCCTCTGGTAGAAGAGAAACTCGATGCCTGGCTGGCGGCACACACGATAGCAGAAGTAAAAGAACGCTTTGCCGAACTGAATATCGCCTGCGCCAAAGTGCTGACCGTGCCGGAGCTGGAAAGCAATCCACAGTACGTTGCCCGCGAATCAATCACCCAGTGGCAAACGATGGATGGCCGTACCTGCAAAGGGCCGAACGTTATGCCGAAATTCAAAAATAACCCAGGCCAAATCTGGCGCGGAATGCCGTCGCACGGCATGGACACCGCTGCCATTTTGAAAACCATCGGCTACAGCGAAAACGACATTCAGGAGTTGGTCAGCAAAGGTCTGGCCAAAGTTGAGGACTAAACGCGTGGTGCTAGTTGGCTTGCCTGACTAGCACCCGCCCAATAACAAACGAACAAAATGGATAGAGGTGCAATGGATATCATTGGCGGACAACATCTACGTCAAATGTGGGACGATCTGGCGGACGTTTACGGTCATAAAACGGCGCTAATTTGTGAATCCAGCGGCGGGAACGTCAACCGGTATAGTTATCTTGAGTTAAATCAAGAAATTAACCGCACGGCAAACCTGTTTTATACGCTGGGAATTCGCAAAGGCGACAAGGTCGCGCTGCATCTCGACAACTGCCCGGAATTTATCTTTTGCTGGTTCGGGTTGGCAAAAATTGGCGCGATTATGGTGCCGATTAATGCCCGACTGCTGCGTGAAGAGAGCGCGTGGATCCTGCAAAACAGCCAGGCGTGTCTGTTGGTGACCAGTGCACAATTTTATCCTATGTATCGGCAGATTCAGCAGGAAGATGCCACGCAACTACGGCATATTTGCCTGACCGATGTGGCGCTTCCCGCTGGTGATGGTGCCAGTTCGTTTGCACAACTGAAAACTCAGCAACCTGCAACCTTGTGCTACGCACCGCCGTTATCGACCGACGATACGGCGGAAATTCTTTTTACCTCCGGTACAACCTCCCGCCCGAAAGGGGTGGTAATTACCCATTACAATCTGCGCTTCGCCGGATATTACTCCGCCTGGCAATGTGCAGTGCGTGACGATGATGTCTACCTGACGGTGATGCCTGCGTTTCATATCGATTGCCAGTGTACTGCGGCGATGGCGGCATTTTCGGCGGGTGCGACCTTTGTGCTGGTGGAAAAATACAGCGCCCGCGCCTTCTGGGGGCAAGTACAAAAGTATCGCGCCACCGTCACCGAATGTATTCCGATGATGATCCGCACCCTGATGGTACAACCACCTTCTGCGAACGATAGGCAACACTGCCTGCGGGAAGTGATGTTTTACCTCAACCTGTCAGAGCAGGAAAAAGACGCGTTTTGTGAACGCTTCGGCGTCCGCTTGCTGACGTCTTACGGGATGACAGAAACCATTGTCGGCATTATCGGCGATCGCCCCGGCGATAAGCGTCGCTGGCCGTCGATTGGTCGTGCAGGATTTTGCTACGAAGCGGAGATCCGCGACGATCACAATCGCCCACTCCCCGCAGGGGAGATTGGCGAAATCTGCATTAAAGGCGAACCAGGGAAAACCATCTTCAAAGAATATTTTCTCAATCCGCAGGCCACCGCCAGAGTCCTGGAAGCCGATGGCTGGTTGCATACCGGCGATACGGGATACCGCGACGAAGAGGGCTTTTTTTACTTCGTCGATCGTCGCTGCAATATGATCAAACGCGGTGGCGAGAATGTCTCTTGTGTAGAGCTGGAAAATATTATCTCCGCGCATCCAAAAATTCAGGACATTGTGGTCGTTGGTATTAAAGATTCTATTCGTGATGAAGCCATCAAAGCGTTTGTAGTGCTGAATGAAGGCGAAACATTGAGCGAAGAAGAATTTTTCTTCTTCTGTGAGCAGAATATGGCGAAATTTAAAGTGCCATCTTATCTGGAAATCAGAAAAGATCTGCCGCGTAACTGTTCGGGGAAAATAATCAGAAAGAATCTTAAATAAATGAAACCGCGGGAATTATCTCGCCAGCTAATAATCACACCATAAAATAATATGCATTTTTTGCAGGGCATTGTCGTCCCTGAAAAAGCAAAAATGGAGAAAAGGAATGAGTGAATCATTACATCTGACCCGCAATGGATCAATTCTGGAAATTACCCTTGACCGTCCAAAAGCTAATGCAATTGATGCTAAAACCAGCTTTGAAATGGGCGAAGCATTTCTTAATTTCCGTGACGATCCGCAATTACGCGTCGCCATTATTACCGGTGCCGGAGAAAAATTCTTTTCCGCTGGCTGGGATTTAAAAGCGGCAGCAGAAGGCGAAGCACCAGATGCTGACTTTGGCCCAGGCGGTTTTGCCGGATTAACTGAAATTTTCAATCTCGATAAACCGGTCATCGCAGCCGTGAACGGCTACGCCTTTGGCGGTGGCTTTGAACTGGCGCTGGCAGCAGATTTTATTGTTTGTGCCAATAACGCCAGTTTTGCCCTACCGGAAGCTAAACTGGGCATCGTTCCGGACAGCGGCGGCGTGCTGCGTCTGCCGAAGATCCTGCCGCCTGCTATCGTCAATGAAATGGTGATGACTGGCAGACGGATGGGCGCAGAAGAGGCGCTGCGTTGGGGGATTGTCAACCGCGTGGTTAGCCAGGCGGAGCTAATGGATAACGCCCGCGAACTGGCACAGCAACTGGTTAATAGCGCCCCGCTGGCGATTGCGGCGCTAAAAGAGATCTACCGCACCACCAGCGAAATGCCGGTCGAAGAGGCGTATCGTTTTATTCGCAGCGGCGTGTTGCAACATTACCCTGCAGTGCTGCATTCGGAAGATGCCATTGAAGGGCCACTGGCGTTTGCTGAGAAGCGCGATCCAGTGTGGAAAGGGCGTTAACAACCGTGAGCTATTACGCCTTTGAAGGGTTAATTCCAGTGGTTCACCCGACGGCGTTTGTTCATCCCTGTGCAGTATTGATTGGCGATGTAATTGTGGGAGCCGGCGTTTACATCGGCCCCCTCTCCTCGCTACGCGGTGATTACGGACGGCTGATTGTACAAGCAGGAGCCAATATTCAGGATGGCTGCATCATGCACGGCTACTGCGACACTGACACCATTGTGGGGGAAAACGGTCATATCGGTCATGGTGCTATCCTGCATGGCTGTATGATTGGCCGTGATGCCCTGGTCGGGATGAACAGCGTGATTATGGATGGCGCGGTCATTGGCGAAGAAAGCATTGTTGCCGCCATGAGTTTTGTCAAAGCGGGCTTTAGCGGCGAGAAACGTCAGTTGTTGATGGGCACGCCAGCCCGTGCGGTGCGCAGCGTCAGCGATGAAGAGTTGCACTGGAAGCGGTTGAATACCAAAGAATATCAGGATTTGGTCGGGCGCTGCCATGCATCGTTACGAGAAACACAGCCGCTGAGGCAAATGGAGGAAAATCGCCCCCGTTTACAGGGGACGACGAATGTGACGCCAAAGCGGTAACATCGTCGGACGTGGCGTAAATGCCTTATCCGACCTGGCCGGAGAGCCCCCGTAGGCCAGATAAGATGCACCAGCATCGCATCCGGCAACCAGGTCTCGCGATATCCACAAGATTAAATTAACGACGCATACTCTTTGATAACATCATCTGCCACTTCTGCTCGCGGTTAAGCTCCGTGAGCGGAACGGTCGGAATACGCGGCGTCTTTCTTACGCCGACTAATTTTTCCCGGCTATTATTCCGCAGACGCGCATAAATTTGTGCATCAATCTCAACCACTTTTACTAACCGCTGACACTGACATCCCCGCCCTTCCAGCTTATTAGGGATCATCTTAACTTCGCAGCTTATTTCTGCGACCTCCGACAGAATATAAGTCAGGGTATTAATCGCCTTGCTGTGTTCAATATCGAAATGAATAGAGATCTCTCTTGCCGTCACCCACCGGTTTTCAACCATCATCCATTCGGCAATTAACAAATAGAGTGGTTTTTCAACATATCCTTCACACATACAAACTCCAGTTTCACAAATTAAAAATCTGGCTATGACTCGTTTTAAGCAATTAAACAAGGCCATATTAAAATTGTAGTTATATCGATAATATGCAACTTCACTGTTGATAAGTGTGAGCTAAATCCTGCTTACATCATCAAAAATATAGATTTCAGGAAAGATTTTCCTTATTGGTAAAAAAAAACGGTTCTCATCAGAGAACCGTATTAGATATTTGATCAAAATGGCGGATAAAACATATCCGCCATGACACTCCATTATTTGATCTGCGCGTGCATTTCTTGTACCGAAATCACTTTTTCGGTCGCATCGGCATTCAGCGCCATTGCGGTAGCGAAACCGCCATTCAGGGTGGTGTCGTAATGCACTTTATATTGCAGCGCACTGCGACGAATCACGCGGGAGTCTTCAATCGCGCGACGGCCTGAAGTGGTGTTGATGATATAGGTATATTCGCCATTCTTAATACGATCCTGAATGTGCGGACGACCTTCATGCACCTTGTTAACCAGACGCGGGTTGATGCCCGCTTCACCCAGCACAATCGCTGTACCGTGGGTTGCATCCAGCTCGAAGCCCTGCTTCAGCAGTTTTGCTGCCAGGTCCACTACACGCTCTTTGTCGCCTTCGCGCACGGAGAGCAGCGCACGGCCCTGTTTCTTCATCGTGGAGTTGCTGCCCAACTGTGCTTTAGCAAACGCTTCAGCGAAGGTGCGACCAACACCCATCACTTCCCCGGTAGAGCGCATTTCTGGCCCTAACAGCGGGTCAACGCCCGGGAATTTGTTGAACGGCAGTACCACTTCTTTCACCGAGTAGTACGGCGGGATAACTTCTTTAGTCACGCCCTGCTCAGCCAGCGATTTACCTGCCATCACGCGTGCCGCCACTTTCGCCAACGGAACACCGGTGGCTTTGGAGACGAACGGAACGGTACGCGCCGCACGCGGGTTAACTTCAATCAGGTAGACTTCGTTGTTTTTCACTGCAAACTGCACGTTCATCAGGCCGCGCACCTGCAATTCGAAGGCCAGTTTCTGCACCTGCTGGCGCATTACATCCTGAATTTCCTGACTTAACGTGTATGCAGGCAGAGAACACGCTGAGTCACCGGAGTGCACACCAGCCTGCTCAATATGTTCCATAATGCCGCCAATCAGCACCATTTCGCCGTCGCAGATAGCGTCCACATCGACTTCTACCGCATCATCGAGGAAGTGATCCAGCAGCACGGGGGCATCGTTGGACACGCTCACCGCGGTCTGGAAGTAACGACGCAGGTCGGCTTCGTCGTAGACGATCTCCATCGCCCGACCGCCAAGAACATAAGACGGACGCACCACCAGCGGGTAACCAATCTCTTTCGCCTTCTCAACTGCCATCTCAATAGCAGTAACGGTGGCGTTCGCCGGTTGCTTCAGTTTCAGACGGTCAACCGCGTGCTGGAAGCGTTCACGGTCTTCCGCGCGGTCGATGGCATCCGGACTGGTGCCAATAACCGGTACACCAGCGGCTTCCAGCGCGCGCGCCAGTTTCAGCGGGGTCTGACCGCCGTACTGGACGATAACGCCTTTCGGTTTCTCGATGCGCACAATTTCCAGCACATCTTCCAGGGTTACCGGCTCAAAATAGAGACGGTCGGAAGTGTCGTAGTCGGTGGAGACGGTTTCCGGGTTACAGTTAACCATAATGGTCTCAAAACCGTCTTCGCGTAGCGCCAGCGAGGCGTGTACGCAGCAGTAGTCAAACTCGATACCCTGGCCGATACGGTTCGGGCCGCCGCCGAGCACCATGATTTTGTCACGCGTGGACGGATTCGCTTCGCACTCATCTTCATAGGTGGAGTACATGTACGCAGTGTCAGTCGCAAATTCTGCGGCACAGGTATCAACGCGTTTGTAGACCGGGTGCAGGTTGTACTGGTCGCGCAGTTTGCGGATTTCCGCTTCGCGCACACCTGCCAGTTTAGCCAGACGCGCATCGGCAAAACCTTTGCGTTTCAACTGGCGCAGGAAGTCAGCGTTCAGGCCAGTGATACCCACTTCTGCCACTTTCTCTTCCAGACGCACCAGCTCTTCAATTTGTACCAGGAACCAGCGGTCAATGTTGGTCAGGTTAAAGACGCCGTCTACAGACAGGCCCGCACGGAAGGCATCTGCGATGTACCAGATACGCTCTGCGCCTGCATCTTTCAGTTCACGGCGGATTTTAGTCAGGGCTTCCGGATCATCGAGGCTCACTTTCGGATCGAAACCGGTCGCGCCCACTTCCAGGCCGCGCAGGGCTTTTTGCAGCGATTCCTGCTGCGTGCGACCAATCGCCATCACTTCACCAACCGATTTCATCTGGGTGGTCAAACGGTCGTTAGCCCCGGCAAATTTCTCGAAGTTAAAGCGAGGAATTTTGGTGACCACGTAGTCAATGGACGGCTCGAAAGAGGCCGGAGTACGACCGCCGGTGATGTCGTTCATCAGTTCGTCGAGGGTGTAACCGACTGCCAGTTTCGCCGCCACTTTGGCAATCGGGAAGCCAGTGGCTTTCGACGCCAGCGCCGAAGAGCGGGATACACGCGGGTTCATTTCGATAACAATCAGACGACCGTTTTTCGGGTTAACCGCAAACTGGACGTTGGAACCGCCCGTTTCAACACCGATTTCACGCAGTACCGCCATCGAGGCGTTACGCATGATTTGATATTCTTTGTCGGTCAGCGTCTGGGCTGGCGCTACGGTAATGGAGTCACCGGTGTGGATGCCCATCGCATCGAAGTTTTCGATAGAGCAGACGATGATGCAGTTGTCGTTTTTATCACGCACCACTTCCATCTCGTACTCTTTCCAGCCAATCAGCGACTCGTCAATCAGCAGCTCTTTGGTTGGGGAGAGATCCAGACCGCGAGCGCAAATTTCTTCAAACTCTTCGCGGTTATAAGCGATACCGCCACCACTACCGCCCATAGTGAAGCTGGGGCGAATGATGCACGGGAAGCCCACGTCAGCAGCAACCGCCAGTGCTTCTTCCATTGAGTGCGCGATACCGGAACGCGCGGTTTCCAGACCGATTTTCTTCATCGCCACGTCGAAACGGCGACGGTCTTCTGCTTTATCAATCGCGTCGGCGGTGGCACCAATCATGGTTACGCCGAACTCTTCCAGTACGCCCTGGCGCTCCAGTTCCAGTGCACAGTTCAGCGCTGTCTGGCCGCCCATCGTTGGCAGAACTGCATCCGGGCGCTCTTTTTCGATAATTTTGCGTACTACTTCCCAGTGAATCGGCTCAATGTAGGTCGCATCGGCCATTTCCGGATCGGTCATAATGGTCGCCGGGTTGGAGTTCACCAGAATGACGCGGTAACCCTCTTCACGCAGGGCTTTACATGCTTGCGCGCCAGAGTAGTCAAACTCACACGCCTGGCCGATAACAATCGGGCCAGCACCCAGAATCAGGATACTTTTTATATCTGTACGTTTTGGCATGGCTCTTTTACTCCTGATTACTTAGCGGTTTTACGGTACTGCTCAATTAACTCGATAAAGTGGTCGAACAACATAGCTGCGTCGTGCGGCCCCGGGCTGGCTTCAGGGTGCCCCTGGAAGCTGAATGCCGGTTTATCGGTGCGATGAATGCCCTGTAACGTACCGTCGAACAGGGATTTATGCGTCACGCGCAGATTTGCAGGTAATGTTGCTTCGTCCACCGCAAAACCGTGGTTCTGGGCGGTAATCATCACCACATTTTTCTCAATATCTTTAACCGGATGGTTGCCGCCATGATGACCAAATTTCATTTTGACCGTCTTCGCGCCACTGGCCAGCGCCAGCAACTGATGACCGAGGCAGATGCCAAATACCGGGATGTCAGTTTCGAGGAATTTCTGGATGGCGGTAATAGCGTAATCGCATGGAGCCGGGTCGCCAGGACCGTTCGAGAGGAAGATGCCGTCCGGATTCATTTTCAGCACGTCTTCAGCAGACGTTTGCGCCGGAACGATAGTCAGGCGGCAGCCTCTGTCCACCAGCATCCGCAGGATGTTGCGCTTAGCACCGAAATCGTAGGCCACCACATGGAACGGCAGCTCGTCTTCTTTTTTCGCTTCCGGCAGGCCGCCAGCCAGCGTCCAGCTCCCTTGTGTCCAGCTATAGGCTTCAGCGGTAGTCACTTCTTTTGCCAGATCCATGCCGTTCAGCCCAGGGAACGCGCGGGCTTTTTCTAACGCCAGCGCCGCATCCGGGTTATCGCCCGCGATGATGCAACCATTCTGTGCGCCTTTCTCACGCAGTAAACGCGTCAGCTTACGGGTATCGATATCGGCAATCGCCACAATGTTATGGCGTTTCAGGTAAGAAGAGAGGTCTTCGGTATTACGAAAGTTGCTGGCAATCAGCGGCAGGTCGCGAATCACCAGACCTTGTGCATGTACCTGGGAGGATTCTTCATCGGCGTCATTAGTGCCGACATTACCAATATGGGGATAAGTAAGAGTAACGATTTGGCGAGAATAGGAAGGATCAGTGAGGATTTCTTGATAACCGGTCATTGAAGTATTGAAAACGACTTCCCCAACCGCCGAACCTGTTGCCCCTATGGCCCGACCGTGAAACTGGGTTCCGTCTTCCAGAACCAATAGCGCTGACTTAATCAAAACACCCTCCAGAGAATATTCACTCACTTTATTTGCATATTAATTCACAATGATGACATGAATCAATGCAAATCTGCTTACCGACGAATTTCTGGCAAACGGCGGCATTCTGGAGATATGGAAGCTAAAAGTCAACTCAATCGCGGTATTTATTATATGATTTTATGCATCACACATATTTTGATGGCATTAAGCGGCAAAAATATCATCTAACATAGTCTGGAAAACGCTTGCGCAGAGAGAAGAATGTATAAAACCAATTTCGTCAGATAAAAAGTGGACCAAACGGTCAAAATTTACATTAAAACAACAAAAATCACCAACAAAACATGATATTTTTAGCAACTCACACCAATTAACAATAAGAACAATCAAAATAAAAGGGCTAAAATTTAAAGCCCTTTATAATTATAAAGTTAGATGTGTTATTTTTGCATCAACACTAATGTTTTGTTGTTATAACGCATTGAGATTAAGCACATCTCGCATGTCAAAAATCCCACTTTCTTTGCCATTCAGCCACAAAGCCGATCTTACCGCGCCGTTAGCAAAGGTCATGCGGCTGGAAGCCTTATGCGTAATCTCCAGACGTTCGCCAATATCGGCAAACATGGCGGTATGTTCGCCAACGATGTCGCCGGCACGGACGGTGGCAAAACCAATGGTGCCTGGCACTCGTTCACCGGTATGACCTTCACGGCTGTAAACTGCGCAATCTTTCAGATCTTTGTTCAGTGCATGGGCAATCGCCTCTCCCATCGCCAGCGCAGTGCCCGACGGCGCATCCACTTTATGCCTGTGATGTGCTTCAATAATCTCGATATCCGTGTAGTCACCCATTACCTGAGCGGCTTTCTCCAGCAGCTTAAGCATCACATTAACGCCGACACTAAAGTTGGCGGCAAAGACAATCGCAATATCCCCGGCGGCATCACGAATCGCCTGCTTGCCTGCGTCATCAAAACCCGTCGTGCCAATCACCATCCCTTTGCCATGCTGGCGACAAAATGCCAGATGGTTCAGCGTGCCTTCCGGACGGGTAAAATCAATAAACACATCAAAATCATCTTTTACCGCATCCAGGCTGCTTTGTACGGTAACGCCGGTTTTTCCGGCTCCAGCCAGTTCACCGGCGTCACTGCCCAGTAAAGAAGATCCTTCACGCTCCAGCGCCGCGCCAAGCTGCACGCCCTCTAACGCCAGCGCCGCCTGAATCAACTGGCGGCCCATACGCCCACCGGCTCCCGCGATGGCAACGCGGATGTTTGCATCATGCATAGCTATTCTCTTTTGTTAATTTGCATAGACCGTTTTCAGAGTAACCAGCGCATCGCTACGCCGCCAGCCAAAAACGCCGATAATTAGAAATTAATGATAAACAGGGAGGGATATCAGTGAAAGGCATGAGTCAGTAAATGACTACATGCCGATAATATGTGACAGGTTATGGTGCCAGGGCCAGCACCTCAGCCACCCACTGTTGGAAACCTTTCACATCCAGATCCAGCGCCACCTGTACATTGGCAGGTTTACCCAGGCAACCGTCAATATCAACGACCGTAGTGCCCGAAGTAAATTCCCCCTGAGTTTCCACCGCCACAAAACAGGGTTTGAGGGTGAACAAATCCGGACGCACCAGCCAGGCGATAGCGCAGAGATCGTGCATACGCAGACCGCTTTGCATACTGCCGCTGCGATAGTGGCTAAACAAGGCGTGAAGCATTTTCCCGGTACGATTCAACTCCGGCAACGTGGCGAGATAGTCTGGGGTTAATATCGCCTGATTGGTGACATCCAGACCACACATGACAATTTCAATGTCACTACGGAAGACACATGCCGCTGCTTCCGGATCGACTGCGATATTAAACTCGGCGTTTGGCGTACAGTTGCCGCGTCCGGCGGAACCGCCCATGATCACCAGACGGCGAATATGCGGTTTGCATTCCGGGCATTGTGAAAGTAACAGCGCGATATTGGTCAACGGGCCGATAGCCACCAGAGTAACGGGTTCTGGCGCACGTATCAGAGCATCACGAATAGCCAGAAATGCCGGTTTATCCAGCGGGCTTCTGTTGTGTTCAACAAAGTCGTAGCCAGCCATTCCCGATTCGCCGTGCACAGATGCCGCATTACGCGGCGCGCGTACCAGCGGTACAGCAGCGCCCTGGGCGAGCGGAATATCCACATTCCAGAAATGCAGCAGTTGCAGGGCGTTACGCGTGGTTTTCTCAACTGAGACATTACCCGCAACGGTGGTCATCAGTTGCAGGTCGAGTTCGGGAGCAAAAATCGCGGCGGCAATGGCAACGGCATCATCGATGCCGGGATCAGTATCGAGGAAAATAGGTAATCGCATGTTTTCTCCATAAAAAATGCCGGTAACAAGACCGGCATTTTCGCATAACTTAGGCTGCTAATGACTTAATCAACTTCACGAATATCCACACGCAACTCTTTCGGCACTTCGAAAACAATGTTTTCTTCGCGGCCTTCCAGCGGAATGGCTTCGCCGCCGCCAAGCTGCTGTAAACGTGCAACCACATTCTGCACCAGAATATCCGGAGCCGATGCCCCCGCAGTCACGCCGACACATTTAACGTCTTTCACCCACTCTTCCTGGATATCTGTCGCATCATCAATCAAAAACGCGCGTTTGCCCATACGCTGTGCCAGTTCCGCCAGACGATTGGAGTTGGATGAGTTTTTCGAACCAACGACCAGTACCACTTCCGCCTGCTCTGCCAGAGCGCGTACCGCTTCCTGGCGGTTGGTGGTGGCGTAACAGATGTCATCTTTGCGCGGCCCGACAATCTTCGGAAAACGTTTACGCAGCGCATCGATAACATCCGAAGTGTCATCCACCGACAGCGTGGTCTGGGTCATAAAGGAGAGTTTATCTTCGTTTTTGACCGTCAGTTTCCACACGTCGTCCGGTGACTCGACCAGATACATTCCCCCTTCCGGGTTACTGTACTGCCCCATCGTACCTTCCACTTCCGGGTGCCCGGCATGGCCAATGAGAATAGATTCTTCGCCACGACGGCTGGCGCGGGCGACTTCCATATGCACTTTGGTCACCAGCGGACAAGTTGCATCGAATACCGTCAGATCGCGGCTTTTCGCTTCGTTGCGTACAGCCTGGGAAACACCGTGCGCGGAGAAAATCAGGATTGCGCCATCCGGCACTTCGCTGATCTGCTCAATAAAGATAGCGCCACGCTCGCGCAGGCTATCGACCACGTAGCGGTTATGCACCACTTCGTGGCGGACATAAATCGGTGCGCCGTAAATGGCCAGCGCGTTTTCAACAATGCTGATAGCGCGGTCTACCCCGGCACAAAAACCACGTGGGTTGGCCAACAGGATCTGCATGTTACGCCTCCAGTGCCGGATCGATTTCCAGCACTTCAATATCAAAATGAACGGTCTGCCCGGCCAGCGGATGGTTGAAATCAACGGTAATAGAGTCGCCGTTAATCTCGCGGATCACGCCAGGCATCTCACTGCCATCCATTGCGGTAAAAAGCATTATTGCGCCAATTTCTGGCTCGCCTGCATCCATAAACTCACGGCGGGAGAAGTACTGAATCAGGTCCGGTGACGGTACGCCAAACGCCGCATCAGGCTCCAGCGAGAAGGTGGTTTTATCGCCCACTTTCAGCCCCAGCAGGTGTTGCTCCAGCCCTTCGGAAAGAGAAGCGTCACCAAGGCGGAACAGCGCCGGTTTACCGTTGTTGCGGGTAGACTCAGCGGTGGTGCCATCGTCGAGTTTTAGCGTGAAGTGCACCAGGACGGCGCTATTGCTCTGTACAGATTCAGACATGCAGGTTTGCTCTTGTATTTTGAGGATGTTTGCCGGATGCGGCCTACGATTTCGCAGCAATCTGTAGGCCGGATAAGATGCGTCAGCATCGCATCCGGCAGGGTTTATTATTGTTTTTTCGCTTTCGAAGGCAAAAAACCTTCCAGCACAATCAGTGCCGCGCCGACACAGATGGCAGTATCAGCGAGGTTGAAGGTGGCGAAGTGCCAGTCGCCAACGTAGAAGTCGATCATATCGACCACAAAGCCGTGCCACAGGCGGTCGAACAGGTTGCCCAGCGCACCGCCAATAATCAGCGCGTAAGCAATGTTGTTCAGTTTCTGCGTGGCCTTCGAGCGATACATCATCACCGTCAGGATCACGCTAATACCAATTGCAATACCGGCAAAGAACCAACGCTGCCAGCCGCCGCTATCGGCAAGGAAACTAAACGCCGCGCCATAGTTACGCGCATAATGCAGATTAAGCGACGGGAACAGCGGAACCGTATCCCCCAGAGCAAAATTCTGGAGGATAAGGTATTTGCTGCCCAGATCGATAATCAGCACGACTACTACCAGCCACAGCCAGCGTAGCCCTGTTGAACAGATCGATTGACTCATCAGGCAAACTTACGTTTTTCACCGTCACCGGCGACGTTGCTGACACAGCGGCCGCAGATTTCTGCATGCTCCGCCACCTTGCCGACATCCTGGGTGTAATGCCAGCAGCGTGGGCACTTCTCACCTTCGGCTTTACTCAACGCGACTTTCAGCCCTTTGAGTACTTCGCTCTGCTGAGCATCAGCAGGTGCGTTGTTATAGTCTGCAACGGTAGCGCCGGAGGTCAACAGGACAAATCGTAATTCATCGCCCAACGCGTTCAGTTTCGCTGCCAGTTCCGGTTCTGCGTACAAGGTTACTGCCGCTTCCAGCGAGCCACCCACTTTCTTGTCAGCACGCGCTTGCTCAATGACTTTGTTCACTTCGCCACGCACTTGCAGCAACTCGTCCCAGAACGCATCGTTCATCGCTTCGCTGTCAGCCAGACCAAACAGACCTTCGTACCACTCACCGGTAAAGACGTATTTTTCACGTTCGCCCGGCAGGTAACCCCACACTTCATCCGCAGTGAAGGAGAGGATCGGTGCCATCCAGCGAACCAGCGCTTCTGCGATGTGATACAGCGCAGTCTGGCAGCTACGACGCGCCACGCTATCTGCTTTGGCGGTGTACTGACGGTCTTTGATGATGTCGAGGTAGAAAGAGCCCATCTCAACGGAGCAGAAGCGCATCAGACGCTGTACCACTTCGTGGAAATCGTATGCTTCGTAAGCCTTGATGATGTCTTCCTGAGCCGCTTTCGCACAACCCACGGCCCATCTGTCCAGTACCACCATCTCTTCCGGTTTCACCATATCTTTTGCCGGATCGAAACCATTGAGGTTTGCCAGCAGGAAGCGTGCGGTGTTACGGATACGACGATAGCTGTCAGCAGCACGTTTCAGGATCTCGTCAGAAACGGCCATTTCGCCGGTGTAGTCAGTTGATGCCACCCACAGACGCAGAATATCCGCGCCAAGCTTGTTCATCACATCCTGCGGCGAAACGGTGTTGCCGATGGATTTAGACATCTTGCGACCCTGACCATCCACGGTAAAGCCGTGAGTCAGTACCTGACGATATGGCGCTTTGCCTTTCATCGCAGTGGAGATCATCAGGGAAGACATGAACCAACCACGGTGTTGGTCAGAACCTTCCAGATACATGTCCGCAGCGTGACCGGCAAATTCCGGACGCACGTCAACAACGGAAGAGTGCGTAGATCCGGAGTCAAACCATACGTCCAGCGTATCCGGCACTTTCACGTACTGGTCAGCGTCGTCACCGAGGATCTCTTTTGCATCGAGATCCCACCACGCCTGGATGCCGTCAACTTCAACGCGTTTTGCCACTTCTTCCATCAGTTCAAGGGTACGCGGATGCAGCTCTTCAGTGTCTTTGTGCACGAACAGTGACATCGGTACGCCCCAGGTACGCTGACGGGAGATACACCAGTCAGGACGGTTAGCGACCATCGACTCAATACGCGCCTGGCCCCAGTCCGGGATCCACTGCACGCCTTTGATCTCTTTCAGTGACTGCGCACGCAGACCTTTCTGATCCATGCTGACGAACCACTGTGGCGTCGCACGGAAGATGATTGGGGTTTTGTGACGCCAGCAGCACGGATAGCTGTGCTGCAGCTTCTCAACATGCAGCAGCGCGCCTTTTTCCTGCAACAGTGCAACGACAATATCATTCGCTTTGAAAACGTTCACACCGTCTAACGTCGGGTAAGTTCCCGGCAGATAAGTACCGTCCGGGCCAACCGGGTTAGCGGTTTCCAGACCGTATTTCTGACCGATAACATAGTCGTCAGGGCCGTGGCCAGGCGCAGTGTGAACAGCACCAGTACCGGCATCCAGCGTGACGTGATCGCCAAGAATTGCCGGAACATCGAAGCCCATAAACGGATGGGTAAAGCGCAGCAGTTCCAGCTCCGCACCTTTCACCGTGCCGAGGATGGTGTATTCGGTAACGCCGATACGCTGCATCACGCTTTCAACCAAATCTTTCGCAAGGATCACAGCCTGACCGTCGATCTGCACCAGCGCATAGTCGAAATCCGGTGCAATAGAGATTGCGCGGTTCGCAGGCAGGGTCCACGGCGTTGTGGTCCAGATAACCAGAGAGATCGGGCCATTAACGTCAGAAACGCCAAATTTCGCTTTCAGCGCATCCTGATCGGCGGCGTGGAACGCGACGTCGATGGACGGGGAGGTTTTGTCGTAATACTCAACTTCCGCTTCCGCCAGCGCGGAACGACAGTCTACGCACCAGTGCACCGGTTTAGCACCTTTGTGCAGATGGCCGTTGCCGATAATTTTGCCCAGCGCACGGATGATGTTGGCTTCGGTTTTGAAGTCCATAGTCAGGTACGGATGTGACCAGTCGCCCAGCACCCCCAGACGGATAAAGTCTTTGCGCTGACCATCAACCTGGGTCGCTGCATATTCGCGACACTTGGCGCGAAACTCGGCTGCGGTGAATTTCTCACCCGGCTTACCGAACTCTTGCTCTACTTTCAGCTCGATCGGCAGACCGTGACAGTCCCAACCAGGCACATACGGCGAGTCATATCCAGAAAGCCCTTTGGACTTGATGATTATGTCTTTCAGAATCTTGTTAACCGAGTGACCAATATGAATGCTGCCATTCGCATAAGGAGGGCCATCATGCAGAATGAAGGTTTTTTTGCCTTTTTTAGCCGCACGGATGATGCCGTACAGATCATCATCAGTCCAACGCGCCAGCATTCCCGGTTCGCGCTTGGCGAGGTCGCCACGCATCGGGAACCCTGTTTCCGGCAAATTCAGGGTTGATTTATAGTCACTCATCAGATTCTCGGTTCCGTATTTCGGTTTGATTACATAACAGGCTTAAGCCGGTTTTGTTAGCCCAAAAAATTCGCGGGCGGTTAATTCATCACGCGCAATCTGCGCTTTCAGTTCGTCCAGCGACGCAAATCGCTGCTCACTGCGTATTTTTTTACGCAGCACTACTTGTATATGGCGACCGTAAAGGTCCATTGCAACATCCAGAACATGCACTTCCAGTTGCTGGCGAATGCCTGCTACCGTTGGGCGCGTGCCGATGTTCGCGACGCCAGGCAACGGTTTTTCACCGAGGCCCAGCACTTCCACCGCATAAACCCCTTTCACCGGGGAAACCTGACGACGCAGCGGTACATTCGCCGTCGGGAAACCAATAGTGCGCCCTAACTCATCACCGTGGACAACACGCCCGGAGATGGCAAACGGGTGCCCCAGTAAACTTTCAGCCAGAGCCAGGTTGTCATCCGCCAGGGCCTGACGCACGGCAGTACTACTGATACGCACGCCACCTTCACAGAAAGTTTGCGTACTGGTGATGTCGAAGCCGTATTCTGCGCCAGCTTTCTGTAATAACAAGAAATCGCCTTCACGACCAGCGCCAAAGCGGAAATCATCACCCACAGCAAGAAATTTTACCCGCAACTGCTTCACCAGTAGATCGCTGATAAAATTTTGCGCCGTCAGCGCCGCAAAGCGCCTGTCAAAACGCACGCACAGCACGTAATCTACGCCGCACTCGGCAAGATAACGCAGTTTTTCCCGCAGCCGGGTCAGGCGTGCCGGGGCTTTGTCGGTGGCAAACAGTTCCAGTGGTTGAGGCTCAAAAATCATCACCATCACCGGTAAGTTGCGCCTGCGCCCTTCTTCCTGCAAGCCCTGCAACAGCGCGCGATGACCGCGATGCACGCCGTCGAAATTACCAATAGTCAGCACACACCCTTCTTGCGGGGCCTGGCTGAGATTATGTATGCCGCGTATCAGCTTCATGTCTGGCTCAAAACAGTGAAAATCGTCCGAGTATACCTTGTACAGCGGTCAAGGTTAACCGGCGATTGAGTACTGAAATTAGAAAGAAGTGGCTTTTCATTGCCATGGCGCAAATCACGGTAAGAAACTAACGGCCTGCTGCAATTTTTCTCGCGGAAAAGCTGTATTCACACCCTGCAAGCTGGTAGAATCCTGCGCCATCACTACGCAACGAGCGCTGCCATATTAACGGCGCTTATTTGCACAAATCCATTGACAAAAGAAGGCTAAAAGGGCATATTCCTCGGCCTTTGAATTGTCCATATAGAACACATTTGGGAGTTGGACCTTGGCTAATATCAAATCAGCTAAGAAGCGCGCCATTCAGTCTGAAAAGGCTCGTAAGCACAACGCAAGCCGTCGCTCTATGATGCGTACTTTCATCAAGAAAGTATACGCAGCTATCGAAGCTGGCGACAAAGCTGCTGCACTGAAAGCATTTAACGAAATGCAACCGATCGTGGACCGTCAGGCTGCTAAAGGTCTGATCCACAAAAACAAAGCTGCACGTCATAAGGCTAACCTGGCTGCACAGATCAACAAACTGGCTTAATCGCCTTTTGTTGTCAGCTTTGTAAAAAAACCCGCGCAAGCGGGTTTTTTTATGCCAACGAGCAAAAGCAGGCCAACACTGTAGCCTGCAAAGTACGAATGGCTATTTCGCGGCTGAAGTAAACAGCGCAGAGTAATCTGTATTGCAAATACGCTGTACCGCAGGGTGCTGGATCATCCTTTCGGCAAAAATCGCATGGTACTCTTCCATGACGTTCTCAACGCGACCAATCTCCACAACCGAGTTATCGGTATAAAAATCATTGGCGTAAAGTGAAGGTGCAACAAAAATAGCATTGTGCGTCGCACCAAAGGCTTTCATCAACGCCGCATCATCAAACTCCCCCAGAATTTCAACATTCAATCCCTGGGAGTTAAACCAGTTTAATAGCTTGCGTCCCAACATTGAGCGCCGCCCCGGTATAAGTAAGCGACGTTGCTCCAGACAGGCTGGAAACGGTTTTTCTGGCAGCGGGTTAGTGCACCAGAAACTGACACCACACTCGCCAATTTTTATGGAAAATAGCCCCTCCTGCTGGGTGGAGTCGATCGGACAGTCAGAGATGATCATATCCAACTTATGCTGACTCAGTTGCTCCAACAGCATCTCGTGCGTCGATTCAAAGCAGCGTAGATGGATCTGCTCGTCTTCTACAACTGCGGCATCCAGAACACTGCTGACCAGGCGTTTCGAAAGTGCATCTGCAACGCCAACATCAAACAATAAGTTAGACTCTTTGCGATAGTTGACGATATCCAGCATTTCCTGGCTTAACGTGAACATTTTATCGGCATAGCGATAAACCAGTTCCCCCAGTTCACTGGGTTCCAGGCCACGTCCTTTGCGCTTAAATAGTTTCCCTTGCAGACGCTCTTCCAGCGCCCTGATCTGCCCGGTAATCGTTTGTGGTGTTAAATAAAGCGCCTCCGCTGCGCCAACCACAGAACCTTCTTTGTAGACATGCCAGAAGTAATACAAGTGGTTGTAATTGATATGAGACATGCTCATTTCTCTCCCTGATAACAATGAAAAGGGAGCCATTTATGGCTCCCCGGTACATCGCCCGATCAAACAGATGGACGTAGACGAATGCGTAGCCAGCTATATCCAATTACCGCCGAAGAGATTGAACCGACCAGAATGCCTAATTTCGCCCAGTTAATCAGTTCTGGATCTACGCTACCAAAGGCCAGGCTGGCGATAAAAATAGACATAGTAAAACCGATACCGCACAGGATCCCAACAGCCATAATTTGCTGATAAGTCGTTCCCTCTGGCAGATGTGCCAGCTTCAAACGCAGCGCCAGCCAGCAGAACAGACTAATACCCAGCGGCTTGCCAATCAGCAAACCGGCGATGATCCCTAATGGCAGAATGGAGGTCAGGCCATCCAGCGTCACGCCTTGCAGAGAAACACCAGCATTGGCAAAAGCAAATAGCGGCAAGATCAGATAAGCCACCCACGGATGCAATACATGCTCCAGGCGCTTCGCCGGAGAACGCCCATGTTTCTCTTTTAACGGAATAAAGAAGCCAACAATAACCCCAGCCAGCGTTGCATGGACGCCTGATTTCAGCACGGCCGTCCACAGCACCACACCAACCAGAATATAAACCCCTGTACGGCGCACGCCACACATGTTCAACACAGCGAGTACAGCAATCGCCACTGCAGCAACGCCAAGAGAAGCCATCGACAAGTCATTGGTGTAAAACAAGGCGATGATAATGATGGCACCAAGATCATCGATAATAGCCAGCGCCATCAAAAAGATCTTCAGCGCTAACGGCACACGGCTTCCCAATAACGCCAGTACACCAAGCGCAAAGGCAATGTCAGTAGCCGCCGGGATCGCCCACCCTTCACGAGTGATAGGATCAGCATAGTTAAAAGCCAGATAGAGCAATGCCGGGACAATCATCCCGCCGATAGCGGCAATGACCGGAAACGCAGCCTGCCGCAGGCTGGCCAGCGATCCTTGCATCAGTTCGCGTTTAACTTCCAGACCAACTAACAGGAAAAATATCGCCATCAGTGCGTCATTTATCCATAACAGCATGTTTTTGTTGATCTCAAGTGAACCAACCCGAAGCTGAACCGGCGTTTCAAGAAAGTCGTGATACCATCCACTGGTTGCGCCGCTGTTGGCCATAATCATCGCCAGAACAGCGGCAATAATGAGAATAATGCCTCCCGAGGCATCACTACTAAAGAATCGATGCAGATGTTTCACTTTTTATTTCTCTTTCAGGTGAATAGATCGTTTTTACTATTTTACCCCGCAAGAATCATCGTTAAAATCAGATTATAATGTAGGAATAGTTCGCTTTTTACGATCTATAAAGGAGGTTGCTTCACCAGCGGAGGAAGATTTTTTGACGCCCGAAAGCGGTGGCTGATGACCTCAAAACTCAATAATCATAGCTTAAGGTCACGATTTCTGAAGGATTTATTCGGAAAAGTAATAATTAATTTGTGGTAAGCCAGAGCTGTTTGTTAGGGCGATATTTCAAATATATCCAACTTGTCCTCAATAATTGCAATAAAGGGACAAATCAACGTTAACTAATTGAATCCTTAAAAAATTACGCCATAAAAATGCGAGGCGTCTTCAGGATTGGGGTTGATATAATCAAATGGATTAAAGTGAATAGTATAATAGCGGCGGGTGCTTGAGGCTGTCTGTCTCAGGCATTAGCTGGATGGCAGATAGAGAAAAGCCCCGAGTGATATTTTACCATCAACCCGAGGCCCCCTATATGCTGAACACATGTAGAGTGCCTCTTACTGACCGTAAGGTCAAGGAGAAGAGAGCAATGAAGCAGCATAAGGCGATGATTGTCGCCCTGATCGTCATCTGTATCACCGCCGTAGTGGCGGCGCTGGTAACGAGAAAAGACCTCTGTGAGGTTCACATCCGAACTGGCCAGACGGAGGTTGCTGTTTTCACGGCTTACGAATCCGAGTAAGAGCAACGGCGGGGAGTAATCCCCGCCACTTTACAGGTGCTCGCATATCTTCAACGCACCCTTGTTTTTACCCAAGCCTGCCCACGGGTAGGCTTTTCAGGAAATTAGCGAGTCAGGTCGTCAAAAAACTTCTTCACGCCGTCGAAGAAACTCTTCGAACGCGGGCTGTTGTGCTCGCCGGTTGGGCCTCCGAAGCTTTCTTGCAGATCTTGCAGCAGTTGTTTCTGCTTCTCGTTCAGACCTACCGGTGTTTCGACCACGACGCGGCACAGTAAATCCCCCTGCGCACCGCCGCGGACAGACTTCACGCCTTTACCACGCATGCGGAACAGCTTACCGGTCTGGGTTTCTCCAGGCACTTTCAGTTTGACGCGACCATCGAGGGTCGGCACTTCGATTTCACCACCAAGTGCGGCCATCGCGAAGTTGATCGGCACTTCGCAATACAGGTTGTTACCTTCACGTTCGAAAATCGGGTGCTGTTTAACCTGAACCTGGACGTACAGATCGCCTGCTGGTGCGCCGTGCTCGCCCGCTTCACCTTCGCCCGCAAGACGGATGCGGTCTCCAGTGTCCACCCCTGCCGGGATTTTAACGGACAGCGTTTTGCTACGCTCAACACGACCATGACCATGACATTTGTTGCACGGATCTTTGATCAGCGTACCTCGGCCCTGACAGTGTGGACAGGTCTGCTGTACGGCAAAGAACCCCTGGCGCATCTGCACTTGACCAGAACCATGACAGGTCGGACAGGTCTGCGGTTGCGTACCCGGTTTTGCACCGCTACCGTGGCAAACGTCACACTCTTCCAGAGTCGGAATGCGGATCTCTTTGGTCACGCCACGTACAGCTTCTTCGAGGGTGAGCTCCATGTTATAGCGTAAATCAGCACCACGCGCCGCACGTTGACGACCACGTCCGCCGCCAAAAATATCGCCAAAAACGTCACCAAAAATATCGCTGAAGTCTGCGCCGCCGCCAAAACCGCCGCCGCCCATGCCGCCTTGCTCAAACGCCGCATGACCATACTGATCGTATGCCGCGCGTTTTTGCGAATCGGTCAGAACTTCATAAGCTTCCTTGATCTCTTTAAATTTCACCTCGGCCTCTTTGTCACCCTGGTTACGGTCCGGGTGATATTTCATGGCCAGGCGTTTATAGGCCTTTTTGATTTCACGCTCTTCCGCAGTTTTGGAAACGCCTAAAATCTCGTAATAATCTTGCTTAGCCATCTTTTTTAATTTGCCCCTAGATGAATGCACGGGCGGAGAGGAAAATCCCCTTCGCCCGTGTCAGTATAATTACCCGTTTATAGGGCGATTATTTTTTGTCTTTGACTTCTTCGAATTCAGCGTCGACAACATCGTCATCTTTCGCGTTGTTTGCAGAAGCATCAGCACCGGCAGTCTGCTGCTGGGCATGTTGCTGTTGGGCGATTTCCATCAGTTTCTGGGAAACCTGTGCCAGTTCCTGCATTTTCGCTTCGATAGCGGCTTTGTCTTCACCTTTCAGAGCAGTTTCCAGCGCAGTCAGCGCAGACTCGATGGCAGTTTTGTCGTCAGCCGGCAGTTTGTCGCCTGCTTCTTCAACCTGCTTACGGGTGCTGTGCAGCAGATGGTCGCCCTGGTTGCGAGTCTGTACCAGCTCTTCAAACTTACGGTCTGCTTCGGCGTTAGCTTCAGCGTCGCGTACCATTTTCTGGATTTCATCTTCGTTCAGACCAGAAGAAGCCTTAATGGTGATCTTCTGCTCTTTACCGCTGTTTTTGTCTTTCGCAGAAACGTGCAGGATACCGTCAGCATCGATATCGAAGGTAACTTCGATCTGCGGCATACCGCGCGGTGCCGGGTTGATACCATCCAGGTTGAACTGACCCAGAGATTTGTTATCAGCCGCACGTTTACGTTCACCCTGCAGCACGTGGATGGTTACTGCAGACTGGTTGTCTTCAGCGGTAGAGAACACCTGGCTGTGCTTGGTCGGGATAGTGGTGTTTTTCGCGATCAGCGTCGTCATCACACCGCCCATGGTTTCGATACCCAGAGACAGCGGGGTAACGTCCAGCAGCAGTACGTCTTTCACGTCGCCAGTCAGTACACCACCCTGAACGGCAGCACCGATTGCCACAGCTTCGTCCGGGTTAACGTCTTTACGCGGCTCTTTACCAAAGAATTCAGCAACTTTCTTCTGAACCATTGGCATACGAGTCTGACCACCAACGAGGATAACATCGTCGATATCAGATACGGACAGGCCAGCGTCCTGCAGAGCAACTTTCAGCGGCTCGATGGAACGGTTCACCAGGTCTTCTACCAGGCTTTCCAGTTTTGCACGAGTCACTTTGATGTTCATGTGTTTCGGACCGGTCGCGTCTGCAGTGATGTACGGCAGGTTAACGTCGGTCTGCTGAGCAGAAGACAGCTCGATTTTCGCTTTTTCTGCCGCTTCTTTCAGACGCTGCATTGCCAGCGGATCGTTACGCAGGTCAATGCCCTGATCTTTCTTGAATTCTTCAACCAGGTAGTTGATCAGGCGGCTGTCGAAGTCTTCACCACCCAGGTGGGTATCACCGTTGGTTGCCAGAACTTCGAAGGTTTTTTCACCGTCAACTTCGTCGATTTCGATAATGGAAATATCGAAAGTACCACCACCAAGGTCATAAACAGCGATAGTACGGTTGCCTGTACCTTTGTCCAGACCGTAAGCCAGTGCAGCGGCGGTCGGTTCGTTGATGATACGTTTTACTTCCAGACCAGCGATACGGCCTGCGTCTTTCGTTGCCTGACGCTGAGCATCGTTAAAGTATGCCGGTACGGTGATAACTGCTTCAGTTACCGGTTCACCCAGGTAATCTTCTGCAGTTTTCTTCATTTTTTTCAGCACTTCGGCAGAAATCTGCGGCGGTGCCATTTTCTGGCCTTTAACTTCGACCCATGCGTCGCCGTTATCAGCAGCAATAATTTTGAACGGCATGATGGAAACATCACGCTGTACTTCTTCGTCCTGGAAGCGGCGGCCAATCAGGCGTTTAATCGCAAACAGGGTGTTTTGCGGGTTCGTCACTGCCTGACGTTTAGCCGGCTGACCAACCAGAGTTTCACCATCCTGGGTATAGGCAATGATAGAAGGCGTGGTGCGATCGCCTTCGGCGTTCTCCAGCACACGAGGAGTGGTGCCATCCATAATCGCTACACAAGAGTTGGTAGTACCCAGGTCGATACCAATTATTTTACCCATCTAAACGTCTCCACTATATATTCGGTCATCATGTGGTTGTGAGTCTGTAATAGGGGCGAAACGTCTGGTTTCAACTGCCCAATTTCATTTTTTTGCAGACTCACTCACTGCGGTTGACTACTAAATGGGGTCGTAACCCACGTCATCAAGGGGGAGATGCAAAAATTTTTTGTGCTTTTGCGCAGAAATTTCGCGATATGGCGGAAGAAGACGAGAAACGGACTGGAATTTAATTCCTATAAAGGATGAATTCAACACAAAACTATCACCAAAAAATTGTAATAAAAATAACATATTACGTTCATGCGTCATGTTTTCTCTGCCAACAAACCAGTCGCTATTTGTCCTCCTGGTGCTCCCCACAAGGAGAATCCTTATGAAATCTGTTTTTACGATTTCTGTCAGCCTGGCTATTGGCCTTATGTTGTGCTGTGCCGCGCAGGCTAACGACCATAAAATCCTCGACGTCATTGCCATGACGCGTAATGAAACTAACGATCCCGCACTGCAATGCCCCGTTTGCCGCGTTGTAAAACACATACAACTCACCGCCGATCATGGCGATTTACAGTTAAGCGACTTTTAAAGCGAGTCAGGGAAGCCTGTGGCGCAGCATTAAATGGGGTTAAAGCCGTCAGCGGTAGCGTCCTTCGCGTCACGATCCCGGCACTACTACAAATCGCCTTCCTGCGGCGAATAGTTAACACCACTCAAGTGTGATACCTGATACCGGGGAAAATTTTCATTTTCCCATCAAAAGATCATAGACACTGCCCCACTGGCTGATTATTATGCCGCGCCCCGAAAACACTACAGTTATTCAGGGAAATTATTTCACCATTCATTCGATGATGATTTTTGAGGAATTATGGGCAACACTAAGTTGGCTAATCCGGCACCGCTGGGCCTGATGGGCTTCGGCATGACCACCATTCTGCTTAACCTGCACAACGTGGGTTATTTCGCTCTGGACGGTATTATTCTCGCCATGGGCATCTTCTACGGCGGTATCGCGCAAATTTTTGCCGGTCTGCTGGAGTATAAAAAAGGCAACACTTTCGGCTTAACTGCCTTCACTTCTTACGGCTCTTTTTGGCTGACGCTGGTTGCGATTCTGCTGATGCCGAAACTGGGTCTGACCGACGCGCCGAATGCGCAGTTCCTCGGTGTTTATCTGGGGCTGTGGGGCGTGTTTACGCTGTTTATGTTCTTCGGCACGCTAAAAGGTGCACGCGTTCTGCAATTCGTTTTCTTCAGCCTGACCGTGCTGTTTGCCCTACTGGCTATCGGTAACATTGCCGGTAACGCTGCGATCATCCACTTCGCGGGCTGGATAGGTCTGATCTGCGGTGCCAGCGCGATCTACCTGGCAATGGGTGAAGTGCTGAACGAGCAGTTTGGTCGCACCGTTCTGCCAATTGGTGAATCCCACTAATTGCTTGATATCCCCCGCACGGGGGATATCAGCGTGCGCTTTATTCATGCCGGATGCGGCGTGAACGCCTTATCCGGCCTACATAATCATGCAAATTCAATATATTGCAGGAAGATCGTAGGCCTGATAAGCGTAGCGCATCAGGCAGTTTTGCGTTTGTCATCAGTCTGATCCCCCCGCCTGGGGGGATTTTTTTATTCGCTAACTTCACGTCTTGCACTCTTCGGTCTGAATGCCGCTACCACTTCAGGTGCCGTTTCAACGTATGGTCCTTCCAGCAACTGAATGCAGTACGGCACACTGGCAAAAATACCGTGCACCACGACATTGCCCTCGCCATCCTTCACGCCTTCCAGCGTCTCTTTGATGGACTTCGGCTGACCAGGCAAATTAAGAATCAATGCCTGTTTACGAATCACGCCCACCTGCCGCGAAAGGATCGCGGTTGGTACAAAATGCAGGCTAATCTGGCGCATCTGTTCGCCAAAACCCGGCATCTCGCGATCGGCTACTGCCAACGTTGCATCGGGTGTCACGTCACGGCGCGCGGGGCCAGTACCGCCGGTTGTCAGCACCAGATGGCAACTCATTTCGTCCACCAGCTCACACAAGGTTTGCTCAATGATCGCCTGCTCATCAGGGATTAAACGGGTTTCCAGCTCAAATGGCGTCGTCAGCGCCGATGCCAGCCACTCTTCCAGTGCAGGAATGCCTTTATCCTGATAAACGCCGCTGGACGCGCGATCAGAAATGGAAACTAAGCCGATACGTAAAGTATTCATCAAGATTTTTCCGTTTAAACAGTCTCGTTAAACAGAATGATACACTGCGAAGGGAGTGACAGACAGGCTTCAGAAGAGGTAGCGTGACCGACTTCCCGGCCACGCTAAGAATGATTACAGCAGAGCGCCGATCATTTTTTCCAGTTTTTCCTGGTCAACAGCAAACTTACGGATACCTTCCGCCAGTTTATCTACAGCCATTGGATCCTGGTTGTGCTGCCACAGGAACTCGGACTCAGTGATACGTGCCGGACGCGCTTTCACTTCGCCAGTGTAGGACAGTTTACGTTCAATAGCCCCTTCGCTCTCTGCCAGTTCTTTCAGCAGTGCCGGAGCAATGGTCAGGCGGTCGCAACCTGCCAGTTCCAGAATTTCACCGATGTTACGGAAGCTTGCGCCCATAACCACGGTTTCATAACCATGCTCTTTGTAGTACTGGTAGATTTCCGATACAGAAACCACGCCAGGATCTTCTGCCGGAGCGTACTCTTTCTTGTCGGTATTGGCTTTGTACCAGTCAAGAATACGGCCAACAAACGGAGAGATCAGGAATACGCCAGCTTCTGCACAAGCACGCGCCTGGGCGAAGGAAAACAGCAGAGTCAGGTTACAGTTGATACCTTCTTTTTCTAGCTGTTCAGCAGCACGGATACCCTGCCAGGTAGACGCCAGTTTGATCAGAATACGATCGTTGCTGATACCCGCATCGTTGTAGAGCTTGATCAGACGTTTTGCTTTTGCAATTGACGCTTCGGTGTCATAGGAAAGACGTGCATCAACTTCAGTTGAGATACGGCCAGGAACCAGTTTCAGGATTTCCAGACCAATGTTTACTGCCAGTTTGTCAGTCGCGTCCACGATTTGCTGTGCGCGATCGTTGCTCTGCTGTTTCGCCCATGCGACAGCATCATCAATCAACTTGCGGTATTCCGGAATCTGCGCTGCGTTAAGAATGAGAGAAGGGTTGGTTGTGGCATCCTGCGGTTGATACAGCTTCATTGCCGCGATGTCCCCAGTGTCGGCCACTACAGTGGTGTACTGACGAAGGGAGGTCAATTTGTCCGTCATGATAGTATTTCTCTTTAAACAGCTTGTTAGGGGGATGTAACCGGTCTGCCCTGATGATATCACGACGCAACGACAGCGCAACCGCAGACGAGAGGGTTATCGCCAGGCGAGACTGTTTAGGTTTTCTGACACTGCGTTGATATCGCTCGCCATTTTTAAGCAAAAACTCAAGTATGCTACACAAGCGTTATCTACCAATGCACATCGTATATAATTCTTAATCAATTGGTAACGTTTACACAGGAATGTAACCGCGTGCCGGCGACAAGAGGGATACGAATGCCTGACTTTTTCTCTTTTATTAACAGTGTTCTATGGGGATCAGTGATGATCTACCTGCTCTTCGGCGCAGGTTGCTGGTTCACTTTTCGCACCAGATTCGTTCAGTTTCGCTACATTCGCCAGTTTGGCAAAAGTCTCAAAAATAGCGTTCATCCACAACCGGGGGGCTTAACGTCTTTTCAGTCACTGTGTACCAGTCTTGCCGCGCGCGTCGGCAGCGGTAACCTCGCCGGTGTTGCGCTGGCCATTACTGCCGGTGGACCCGGTGCCATCTTCTGGATGTGGATTGCCGCGTTTATCGGCATGGCGACCTCTTTTGCCGAATGTTCCCTTGCCCAACTTTATAAAGAACGTGACGCTAATGGGCAGTTTCGCGGTGGTCCGGCATGGTATATGGCGCGTGGATTGGGGATGCGCTGGATGGGCGTGCTATTCGCTATCTTTTTGCTCATCGCCTACGGATTGATTTTCAGCGGTGTTCAGGCAAACGCCGTCGCCCGCGCGATGCATTTTGCGTTTGATGTCCCACCATTAGTAACCGGCATCATACTCGCTGTCTTTGCCCTGTTGGCGATAACCCACGGTATTTATGGTGTCGCCCGACTGATGCAATGGTTTGTCCCTGTAATGGCATTAATTTGGGTACTCGCCAGTCTGATTATTTGTGCGATGAATATCGAGCAACTTCCTCACATCATTTGGTCTATTTTTGACAGCGCCTTTGGCTGGCAGGAAGCGGCAGGCGGCACCGCGGGTTACACCCTGAGCCAGGCAGTTACGAACGGCTTTCAGCGCAGTATGTTTTCTAATGAGGCGGGAATGGGGTCGACACCAAATGCAGCGGCGGCGGCGGCATCCTGGCCGCCGCATCCGGCAGCACAAGGTATTGTTCAGATGATCGGCATTTTTATCGACACCCTGGTCATCTGCACGGCAAGCGCCATGCTAATATTGCTGGCCGGAAACGGTACAACCTATATGCCGCTGGAGGGTATTCAGCTTCTCCAGAAAGCGATGCGAGCACTAATGGGTTCCTGGGGGGCAGAGTTTGTCACAATAGTGGTGATTCTGTTTGCCTTCAGCTCTATCGTCGCCAATTACATTTATGCGGAAAATAACCTTTTCTTTTTACGTATGAACAACACTAAAGCGATCTGGTGTCTGCGTATCTGCATCTTTGCCACCGTGATTGGTGGCACGCTACTTAGCCTCCCCATGATGTGGCAACTGGCTGATATTATTATGGCGTGTATGGCGATCACTAATCTGACCGCTATTTTGCTGCTCTCTCCGGTAGTGCATACCATTGCCAGTGATTATCTGCGCCAGCGTAAACTCGGCATACGCCCGATGTTTGATCCGCTGCGCTACCCGGACATCGGCCAGCAACTCGCACCTGATACGTGGGATGATGTTTCGCAGGACTAATCACAACTATCGATCAATTCATCCGCATTTTTTGCTACAGTCGCTGTAAATTTCCTGCAAGGACTGGATATGCTGATTCTGATTTCACCTGCGAAAACGCTTGATTATCAAAGCCCGTTGGCTACCACGCGCTATACGTTGCCGGAGCTGTTAGATCACTCACAGCAGCTTATTCACGAAGCGCGGAAGCTGACACCCCCGCAGATTAGCACGCTGATGCATATCAGCGACAAACTGGCGGGTATCAACGCCGCTCGCTTTCATGACTGGCAGCCAGATTTCACGCCGGAGAATGCCCGGCAGGCGATTCTGGCGTTCAAAGGCGATGTCTACACCGGTTTGCAGGCCGAAACCTTCAGCGAAGAAGATTTCGCTTTTGCCCAGCAGCATCTGCGTATGCTTTCCGGTTTGTATGGCGTACTGCGTCCACTCGATTTAATGCAGCCATACCGTCTGGAAATGGGGATCCGTCTTGAGAACGCCCGGGGCAAAGATCTGTACCAATTCTGGGGTGATGTGATCACCAACAAGCTGAACGAGGCGCTCGAAGCGCAAGGCGATCAGGTAGTAATTAACCTGGCGTCAGATGAGTATTTTAAATCAGTGAAACCGAAGAAACTGAATGCTGAGATTATCAAGCCGGTGTTCCTCGATGAGAAGAACGGCAAGTTTAAGGTTATTAGTTTCTACGCTAAGAAAGCACGCGGCCTGATGAGTCGTTTTATTATTGAGAATCGCCTGACCAAACCAGAACAACTGACTGGCTTTAATCGTGAAGGTTACTTCTTTGATGAAGCCACCTCCAGCAATAGCGAACTGGTGTTTAAACGCTACGAGCTGCGTTAAGTTTGCGGTAAATGCCGGATACGGCGTAAACGCCTTATCCGGCCTACAAAAGCATGCAGATTCAATATATTGTAGAGATCACGTAGGCCTGATAAGTGTAGCGCATCAGGCAATTTTGCGTTTGCCATCAGGCTCAAATGCCGGAGGTCATCCGGCAGTTATGTTTACCGATGGTGTCTGTCCGGACCTGGACGATGATCGCCGCCGTGATCGTTTCGATGATCTCCGCGGTGATCATTTCGATGATCATTATACCAATTATGGTGCGGCTGCGATCCGTGTGGGTGCCAGCGATTATCTCGCCATTCGTAATTTCTATACCACCAGTTATGGTCACGCCAGTAACCGCCATCCCAGTAGTAACCGCGATGATCGCGATCGCCAATCTGTAATTTCACTGATGGTACTAGCATTATTTCCTCTGCCTGCGCTGCCATAGGAGCGACCAGAATCAGGGAAAGTGCGAGCAGGATAGATTGCATCTTTTTCACAGGTGACTCCTTTTATCATTGCCAGTTATGGGCCGATATCCGGAGCTTACGGTAAAAGAATCCCCGTTGTCATTCTCTACAATTAAAAGAGCTAAGTTACCGCATTTATTGAAAATTTCTCCTTTTTTTCTGTCGATTTTTCTCATATTTTCTCCACAAAAAAGCCGAACTGCATAAACGCAAGCCCGGCCATTTTCAGGAAATTAATGGATACTACTTATGATTCATCATCAGCTTGCGCAGCGCGGCAAAATCAGCGGGCAGATTATGAGAAAGCAGCGGTAAATCAGCACGTTCTGCCAGCTCTTTTGGCAGCTCCAGCGTTTCACCAAGAATTACCTCCACGCTCTCTTTAAATTTCGCCGGATGCGCGGTGCCGAGGAACAGACCATATTCGCCTGGGTGAAGCTGGTCACGCAGCGCACGGTAAGCCACGGCAGCATGCGGTTCTGAGGTATATCCCAGATCTTTTAATTCGCGCATCGTCTGCCGGGTCGATTCATCATCCACCGCCGCATAGCCCAACTCCTTCAATTGCCAAATTTTGCGGCGGAACAACTCTTCCACACGCGGCCAGTTATTCGGCTGGCTAACATCCATCGCATTGGATAATGTCGCCTGGGTGGCTTTTGGCGACCACTGCCCGTCGTGCAGGAAACGCGGCACTGTATCGTTAACGTTAGTGGCAGCGATAAAACGCTTCACCGGCAGACCGAGAGATTTTGCCAGCAGACCTGCAGTTAAATCACCGAAGTTACCGCTTGGCACCGAGACAACCAACTGGTTCCGCGCCTCCTGCGGCAACTGCGCCACAGCCTCAAAGTAGTAGCAAATCTGCGCCAGCAACCGGCTGATATTAATGGAGTTAGCTGAGTTCAGCCCAAGCGCCACTTTCAGCTCTTCATCATCAAACGCCTGCTTCACCAGTGCCTGACAGGCATCGAAATCGCCGTCGATAGCGACAGTTTCAATGTTGCCGCCTAATGTACAGAACAGTTTTTCTTGCAGTGGGCTGATTTTGCCGCGCGGATAGAGGATAACCACTTTTACATTCGGTAAACCATAGAACGCGTGAGCCACTGCCGCCCCGGTATCGCCGGAGGTCGCGGTCAGAATAGTCACCGGTTTATCGCCCGCAATATGAGTCAGCATTTGCGCCATAAAGCGACCGCCGAAATCTTTAAATGCCAGCGTTGGCCCGTGGAACAGTTCCAGGCAACCGACATCGCTTGTAACTTTGGCAACCGGAGCCGGGAATGCAAACGCTGCACGCACGCGCTCTTCCAGTGCGTCCTGCGGGATCTCATCACCAATAAACGCTGAGAGGATCTTCGCGCTGCGGGTAACGAAATCCAGCTTCAGCATCTCATCAATTTCGGTCAGACTAAATTCCGGTAGATCGTGCGGAAAAAATAGCCCCTGATTTTTACCCAACCCCTGCGTTACGGCTTGCGCAAAGCTGACCTGTTCGTTGTGATCTTTCAGATTGTAGAGTTTCATTTAGTTTTCCAGTACTCGTGCGCCCGCCGTATCCAGCCGGCAAATATGAACAAAACCTTCCTGATTTTGCAGGTAGTTCTTACCCAACCAGTCAGCAACGCGTTGGGCGGTATCCGGCTTGTCACACAGAGCGAACAAGGTCGGGCCAGAGCCGGAGATACCGCTCGCTACTGCGCCGATTTCCGCTACCGCCTGCCGTGCCTGCCTGAAGCCCGGCAGTAAACGTTCACGGTAGGGTTCAGCGATAACATCTTTCATCAGCTTCGCGGCAAGCTCAGGCTGACGGGAATAGCAGGCGTGAATGAAGCCCGCCAGATGCCGCCCGTGAGCAATGCAATCCTGACGGCGGTACTGCGCCGGTAAAATAGCCCGAGCTTCTGCCGTCGAGACTTTAATCCCCGGATACGCCAGCACCCACAACCACTCATCAAACCCCGGCACCTGCTGGCTGATGATGCCGTTTTCTTCGATCATCAACTGCATACCGCCAAGAAAGCACGGAGCCACATTGTCGTAATGAATGCTGCCAGAAATACGCCCTTCCAGCTCGCCCATCAAGGCCAACAGGCGGGTATCGTTGAGCGGCTTGCCACAGTGCTCATTCATCGCGACCAGTGCCGCGACCACTGAACAGGCGCTGGAACCTAAGCCAGAACCGATCGGCATATTCTTTTCCAGGGTCATCGCCACTGGAATTTGCTTGCCCAGTTCCTGGCAAAAACGCTCCCAGCACTGATAAACGATATTTTCTCGCGGTTCTGACGGTAGTTTGTCGGCAAACTGTCCGAGGTTGTTGAGACTGAATGCCTCTGCCGCCTCAACCGTCACCACATCCCCAAGCAATTCGCCATCAACAGGCGTTACCGCCGCGCCGAGTACATCAAACCCGACGCTCATATTGGCACTGGAAGCCGGAGCATAAACTTTAACCATTTCAGACTCCTAACTTCCATGAGAGGGTGCGTAGCAGATCGGCAAAGACACCGGCAGCCGTAACATCATTGCCCGCGCCGTAACCGCGCAAAACCAGCGGCAGCGGCTGATAATAGTGGCTATAGAAGGCTAATGCGTTTTCGCCGTTTTTCACTTTGAACAGCGGATCGTTACCATCCACTTCAGCAATCTTCACGCGGCAGACACCATCTTCATCAATGTTGCCAACATAGCGCAAAACTTTGCCTTCATCACGAGCCTTCGCCACGCGTGCGGCAAAGAGATCGTCAAGCTGTGACAGGTTCGCCATAAAAGCCGCAACATCACCCTCAGCGTTAAACCCGGCTGGCAGCACAGGTTCGATTTCAATATCCGCCAGTTCCAGTTCACGCCCGGTTTCACGGGCGAGAATCAACAGCTTACGCGCCACATCCATACCGGACAGGTCATCTCGCGGATCCGGTTCGGTATAACCCATTTCCCGCGCCAGCGTGGTCGCTTCAGAGAAGCTCATACCTTCATCTAACTTGCCGAAGATAAACGAGAGCGAGCCAGAAAGAATGCCGGAGAATTTCATCAATTCATCGCCAGCGCTGAGCAAGTTTTGCAGGTTCTCAATAACCGGCAGTCCCGCACCGACATTGGTGTCGTAGAGGAATTTACGCCGTGATTTTTCCGCCGCGTAACGCAACTGATGGTAGTAATCCATCGACGAGGTGTTGGCCTTTTTATTCGGCGTCACCACGTGGAAACCTTCACGCAGGAAGTCGGCATATTGATCCGCCACCGCCTGGCTGGAGGTGCAGTCGACAATCACCGGGTTCAACAGATGATATTCTTTCACCAGGCGAATTAAACGCCCGAGATTAAACGGCTCTTTGGCTTGCGCCAGTTCTTCCTGCCAGTTTTCCAGGTTAAGGCCATGCACATTGGTCAGCAACGCCTTCGAGTTGGCAACGCCGCAGACACGTAAGTCGATATGTTTGTTCTTCAGCCAGCTTTGCTGACGCTTCAGTTGCTCCAGCAGCGCACCGCCAACGCCACCGACGCCAATCACAAAGACTTCGATAACCTGATCGGTATTGAACAGCATCTGGTGGGTTACACGCACCCCCGTCGTCGCGTCATCGTTATTTACCACCACGGAGATTGAGCGTTCAGAAGACCCCTGGGCAATGGCGACAATATTGATATTGGCTCGAGCCAGCGCGGCAAAGAATTTCGCTGAGATCCCGCGCAAAGTGCGCATACCATCACCCACCACCGAAATTATTGCCAGTCGTTCAGTGACCGCCAGCGGCTCCAGTAAACCTTCTTTTAGTTCAAGGTAGAACTCTTCCTGCATCGCCCGTTCAGCGCGTGCACAGTCGCTTTGTGGAACGCAGAAACTGATACTGTATTCGGAAGACGATTGGGTAATCAGCACCACCGAAATTCTGGCACGTGACATTGCAGCAAACACACGCGCCGCCATGCCAACCATCCCCTTCATTCCTGGACCGGAAACGCTGAACATCGCCATATTATTCAGATTGGAAATCCCTTTTACCGGTAGTTCGTCTTCGTCACGGCTGGCGCCAATAAGCGTACCGGGCGCTTGTGGGTTTCCGGTGTTTTTAATCAGGCAAGGGATCTGGAACTGGGCGATAGGGGTAATGGTGCGAGGATGAAGAACTTTAGCGCCGAAGTAAGAAAGCTCCATCGCTTCCTGATAGGACATCGACTTCAACAACCTCGCATCGGGCACCTGACGCGGGTCGCAGGTATAAACACCGTCAACGTCCGTCCAGATCTCGCAGCAATCGGCGCGTAAACAAGCAGCCAGTACCGCAGCGGAGTAGTCGGAACCATTGCGCCCCAGCACCACCAGTTCGCCTTTTTCATTACCGGCGGTGAAACCAGCCATCAGCACCATGTGGTCAGCCGGAATGCGGCTTGCAGCAATACGGCGGGTAGATTCGGCAATATCGACGGTAGATTCGAGGTAATGACCGACTGCCAGCAGTTTTTCGACCGGATCGATAACGGTAACGTTGTGACCGCGCGCTTCCAGTACACCGGCCATAATAGCGATCGACATTTTTTCACCACGGCAGATAAGCGCAGCGTTGATGCTGTCCGGACATTGTCCCAGCAGGCTAATACCGTGCAGGACATGCTTAATTTGGGCAAATTCTTGATCGACAAACGTTTTCAGTTGCGCCAGCGGGAATCCCGGCTGGGCGGCGGCGAGTCCAGTCAGAAGTTCGGCAAAAATACGTTCGGCATCGCTGATATTGGGTAAAGCATCCTGGCCGCTAATGGTTTTTTCAATCATCGCCACCAGATGGTTGGTAATTTTGGCGGGGGCAGAGAGGACGGTAGCCACCTGCCCCTGCCTGGCATTGCTCTCCAGAATATCGGCAACCCGCAGAAAACGTTCTGCATTTGCCACTGATGTACCGCCGAACTTCAACACTCGCATGGTTGTTACCTCGTTACCTTTGGTCGAAAAAAAAGCCCGCACTGTCAGGTGCGGGCTTTTTTCTGTGTTTCCTGTACGCGTCAGCCCGCACCGTTACCTGTGGTAATGGTGATGGTGGTGGTAATGGTGGTGCTGATGCGTTTCATGGATGTTGTGTACTCTGTAATTTTTATCTGTCTGTGCGCTATGCCTATATTGGTTAAAGTATTTAGTGACCTAAGTCAATAAAATTTTAATTTACTCACGGAAGGCTACCCGTCCATAAGCTGCTGGCAAGTGCTCTTTTTTTAATCCACACTGAGACATATTTCCCGTTGCAGTCAGAATTAAAACCTAAAGATAACATTCCCTACAGTTTTTTATTTGGTGATATTTTTTTCAATATCATGCAGCAAACGGTGCAACATTGCGGTGTCTCGTTGCTCTAAAAGTCCCAGGCGTTGTTGTAACCAGTCGATCAGTTTTGTGTCATCTGCCACCGCTAACGTCGTTAACAACGACATGACTCGTTCGCGTAAAGCACGCAGTTGATGTTGGTCTGCCGTTGCGTCACTTTTCGTCGGTTGTTGTATTAATGTTGCTAATTGATAGCAATAAACCATCACCGCCTGCCCCAGATTAAGCGAAGGGTAATCTGCCACCATCGGCACGCCAGTAAGAATATCAGCCAGCGCCAGTTCTTCGTTTGTCAGACCGGAATCTTCCCGGCCAAATACCAACGCCACATGATTCATCCACGTCGATTTTTCCTCCAACAACGGCACCAGTTCCACCGGCGTCGCATAGTAATGATATTTCGCCCGGCTACGCGCAGTGGTGGCGACAGTAAAGTCGACATCGTGTAAAGATTCAGCCAGTGTTGGAAAAACTTTAATATTATCAATAATATCACCGGAGCCATGTGCAACCCAGCGGGTGGCGGGCTCCAGATGGGCCTGGCTATCGACAATGCGCAGTTCGCTAAATCCCATTGTTTTCATTGCCCGCGCCGCTGCACCTATATTTTCTGCTCTGGCGGGTGCGACCAGAATAATCGTTATACGCATGTTGCTACTCTTCTTGACCAAATAACCGCGAACAGGGTGATGAATGTCAACTTACTGCGCGGAGAGAATTTACAAAATATTAACGCAAGTCGCAGAAAAAGCCCTTTACTTAGCTTAAAAAAAGCTAAACTATTTCCTGACTGTACTAACCGTTTAATTGTTAAAAAACGCTACATATCTTTCTGTTTACTTAGGATAATTTTATAAAAAATAAATCTCGACAATTGGATTCACCACGTTTATTAGTTGTATGATGCAACTAGTTGGATTATTAAAATAATGTGACGAAAGCTAGCATTTGGATACGATGATTTCATCAAACTGTTAACGTGCTACAATTGAACTTGATATATGTCAACGAAGCGTAGTTTTATTGGGTGTCCGGCACGTCTTAGCCTGTTATGTCGCTGTTAAAATGGTTAGGATGACAGCCGTTTTTGACACTGTCGGGTCCTGAGGGAAAGTACCCACGACCAAGCTAATGATGTTGTTGACGTTGATGGAAAGTGCATCAAGAACGCAATTACGTACTTTAGTCATGTTACGCCGATCATGTTAATTTGCAGCATGTATCAGGCAGGTCAGGGACTTTTGTACTTCCTGTTTCGATTTAGTTGGCAATTTAGGTAGCAAACATGCAGACCCCGCACATTCTTATCGTTGAAGACGAGTTGGTAACACGCAACACGTTGAAAAGTATTTTCGAAGCGGAAGGCTATGATGTTTTCGAAGCGACAGATGGCGCGGAAATGCATCAGATCCTCTCTGAATATGACATCAACCTGGTGATCATGGATATCAATCTGCCGGGTAAGAACGGTCTTCTGTTAGCGCGTGAACTGCGCGAGCAGGCGAATGTTGCGTTGATGTTCCTGACTGGCCGTGACAACGAAGTCGATAAAATTCTCGGCCTCGAAATCGGTGCAGATGACTACATCACCAAACCGTTTAACCCGCGTGAACTGACTATCCGTGCACGCAACCTGCTGTCTCGTACCATGAATCTGGGTACTGTCAGCGAAGAACGCCGTAGCGTTGAAAGCTACAAGTTCAATGGTTGGGAACTGGACATCAACAGCCGTTCGTTGATCGGCCCTGATGGCGAGCAGTACAAACTGCCGCGCAGCGAGTTCCGCGCCATGCTTCACTTCTGTGAAAACCCTGGCAAAATTCAGTCCCGTGCTGAACTGCTGAAGAAAATGACCGGCCGTGAGCTGAAACCACACGACCGTACTGTAGACGTGACGATCCGTCGTATTCGTAAACATTTCGAATCTACGCCGGATACGCCGGAAATCATCGCCACCATTCACGGTGAAGGTTATCGCTTCTGCGGTGATCTGGAAGATTAATCGGCTTTACCACCGTCAAAAAAACGGCGCTTTTTAGCGCCGTTTTTATTAGCCAATATTATTTCCAGATACGTAACTCATCGTCC
Source organism: Escherichia sp. KTE159 (assembly GCF_000408805.1). Classification (NCBI taxonomy): domain Bacteria; kingdom Pseudomonadati; phylum Pseudomonadota; class Gammaproteobacteria; order Enterobacterales; family Enterobacteriaceae; genus Escherichia; species Escherichia sp. KTE159. The sequence continues at coordinate 439,445 of NZ_KE137295.1, read as the reverse complement.
GTTGTGACTTCTTTACTGATTTTCATTTTCGGCATTGAAAACGCATACCAGTCGATATTGCGAGTCACAAACATCATACCTGCCAGCGCCACCACCAGCACACTCGTCCCCAACAACAGCGCGCTATCGGCAGAATTCAGCAGTCCCCACATCACGCCATCCAGCAACAACAAAGCCAGGGTAAACAACATGCTGTTGCGCCAACCTTTTAATACCGCCTGCAAGTAAACACCGTTCATTAACGCCCCTATCAGGCTGGCGATTATCCAGGCCACGGTAAAACCGGTATGTTCAGAAAACGCCAGCAAGAGTAAATAAAACATCACCAATGACAGCCCCACCAGCAAATATTGCATTGGGTGTAAACGTTGTGCGGTTAGCATTTCAAAAACAAAGAAGGCCATAAAAGTCAGCGCAATGAGCAAAATGGCGTATTTGGTCGCCCGGTCCGTTAATTGATACTGATCGGCTGGCGTAGTGACTGCGACGCTAAACGCCGGGAAATTGTCCCAACGGGTATTATTGCCTGAAGCAAAACGCTCACCGAGGTTATTGGCAAACCAACTACTTTGCCATTGCGCCTGAAAACCGGTCTCGCTGACCTCCCGTTTTGCGGGCAAAAAATCACCTAAAAAACTGGGGTGCGGCCAGTTACTGGTTAAGGTCAATTCGCTATTACGCCCCGTCGGCACCACGGAAAGGCTCCCTGTTCCGCTTAAATTCAGCGCCATATTCAGCTTCAGGTTCTGCTTCAGCCAGTTCCCTTCGGTTAAAGGAATATGCACGCCCTGCCCGCCTTGCTCTAACCCTGTTCCGGGTTCAATGGTCAGCGTCGTTCCGTTAAGTTCAGGTGCTTTCACCACCCCAATACCACGCGCATCACCTACACTAATCACAATAAACGGCTTGCCTAAGGTGATATTGGGCGCGTTGAGTTCGCTAAGACGCGAAACGTCAAAATCGGCTTTTAGCGTTAAATCACTGTGCCAGACCTGACCGGTATAAATGCCTATCTTCCGTTCTTCCACGTTCTGATTGCCATCAACCATCAACGACTCAGGTAACCAGAAATGGATAAAACTTCGTTTCCGCTCCACGGTTTTTTCTTCTTCCTGCACCGTATAAAGCTCAGTTACAGGGATAGCGATGAGCGGCCCGACCAACTTTTGCGACCCACTGGTGCTTTGACGAATTGCATCCTCAACATCACTACGGTAATCGGCACGTTCGACAATCACCTGCCGAATCAACATTAATGGAATTAACAGCAGCAACACGGCACCAAACAAAGTGGCCATTTTCCAGAACAGGGGGGATTTCAACATAGTCTTCTCCTTTGCAATGGCTGCAGTGTATGAAGGCTATGTGGGAAGAATTTGAAGTTATGTGAAGTGCAGGTGAAGTCGGAGCGAGGCCAGCACGCCGCCTTGCGGCACGTTGCGCAGTGTGACTTCACCATTAAGCAAACGGGCAACTTCGCTGACAAACGCCAGTCCCAACCCACTGCTTTTTTGTCCATTCTCGCGCGGCAAAGAGTAAAAGCGTTCAAAAATACGCGACAGCGCGTAGTCAGGAATGCCGCTACCGGTATCCTGCACGTTAAGCGTAACTTGCTCCTGATCCACCTCAGCACTAAGCGTTATACAGCCATGCTCGGGGGTAAAATCGATGGCGTTATCCAGTAAATTCCCCAGCGCCTGTTCCAGCAACGCCGGTTCAGCAACAACGTTAACCTCGATGGGCATAACATTCAGAGTGATATTTTTTTCTGCCAACTGTACGGTGCGCGCTTCGCTGACGCGGAGAAATAATGCCGCCACATCAACCGCAGAAAGAACGACCTCCTGACGATTTTCCAGTCTTGCCTGGCGTAGTAGCGTTTCAACCAGCGCCTGCATTCTCGCGTTTTGTGTCAAAATATTGTCGGTAAAACGGGCTACCACTTCCGGTGGCGGTCCTTCGCGTAAGATTTCCGCCGCGCCACGAATTGCCGCCAACGGACTTTTCAGCTCATGGGTTAACGCGTAGACATACTGCTCAATATAGTTTTTCCCTTCCAGCTTCACGCGCATACTTTCCAACGCCTGCGCTAACTTACGCAACTCGCTACTGCCAAGATCAGGGAGCGGAACGGGTTTATTATCGGTGACGGAATCAGCATAACGGGTGAGTCGGGCAATGGAACGGTTGATCCACCAAACCATTCCGGCACCAATCACCAGTGCAATTCCCAGCAAAATGCCGCTCGCCCATAATATTCGCCGCTCGCTGCGTTTAATCACCGGCGCCATCGCCGCGTTCGGTTTGCCTACGCTCAAAACACCAATAAGCCGCGAGCCGTCCATAATGGGGGCAGCAACATACATCACAGAACTTTCGGGATCGGCGGGATTTTGCAACGTACTGCGCGCGCCATACTGACCGCGCAACGTTAGCCAGACATCATTCCAGCGTGAGTAATCCTGCCCAACGGCTTTATTTGCCGAGTCGAACAAAACTTTGCCCTGTGCATCAGTCATATAAACATGGTATTCGTTGCGCACTTTGTGAATGCCGCCGATATTGGCGCGAAACGGGCGATTTTGTAGTTGGTCAAACGCCTGTGCCAATTGCCCATGCGCAGGATCGCCAGAGAGCAAATCAGGGCGCGCCAGCTCCGCCAGCAACGTTGCGGTGTCGATCAACGTCCCTTCCGTCGCCCTTCGCACGCCCGGTTTAACTTCTTTGACAAAAATAGCCAGCACGAACCAGGCAGCCACTGCTACCAGTAAAAAATAGCCCAGTAACAGTCGCATGCCGATGCGCATTACAGACTCCTCAGGCTGTATCCCATGCCGCGGTGGGTATTAATCGGTGAAAGCTCGGGATTGATGCAGCGCAGCTTGGCACGCAGCGTTTTAATGTGGGTATCGACGGTGCGATCGTAAGTGTCCTGCGCGTCTTCCCAGACACTATCCATCAATTGCTGGCGTGACCAGACGCGGCCTGGCGACTTGAGTAACGTTTTCAGCAATAAAAACTCGTATCGCGTCAGCGTTAATGGCGTGTCAAACCAGCTTATCTGCGCCGCAGGTTCATTCAGTTCAAAATGACCAATACGGATGACGGGAGGCGGCGTAGAAAATTTCTTCACCCGACGCAGCAAGGTGCGCACTCTGGCGCACACTTCGCGAGGTGAAAACGGTTTAGCCACGTAGTCGTCAGCACCAATTTCCAGCCCAAGCAGACGATCGACCTCTTCACTACGGGCCGTCAGGAACAGCACAGGCAACGCCGGATGGATCGCCAGCAACTGGCGGCATAATTCAAAGCCGCTGATATCAGGCAGACCAACATCGAGAATAATAACGTCGGGAACCCGCTGGCGCGCTTTATCGAGCACCGGCAAGCCCCGCTCAAAAACGTCGACGGCAAAACCTTCCTGCTGCAACATGTAGACCAGCGTGTCGGCTATCCCTTGCTCGTCTTCTACTAACCAGACCGTTTCCCGTTGCATAAATCGCCTCTGTTATTGTCGCCACGGCATGACAGGGACGGCGCTGATGGCATTTTTCGGTGAACCATCGACAACTTTGTCGGAGTAAGCCAGATAGGCGAGCGCATTGCGTTTGGCATCATAGAAGCGCACGACCTGTAACGACTTAAAGACCAGCGATGTACGTTTCTTGAATACCACTTCGCCCTGGGCTTTGCCGTTTTTAATGCGTTCTGACAGTTCAATCGGTCCGACTTGCTGGCAGGAAATAGCCGCGTCGGAAGTATCTTCCGCCAGCCCCAATCCGCCTTTAATACCGCCCGTTTTCGCCCGGCTCACATAGCAGGTGACATTTTTTACATCGGGATCGTCGAAGGCTTCTACGACAATTTTGTGATCCGGGCCGATCATTTTAAATACGGTATCAACCGAACCAATTTCTTCCGCATGTGCCAACGGCCCCAGCATTATCAGGCTTAAAGATAGGATCAAATGCTTGTATTTCATATTGTTACCATTTTTATAAGTTACATTAAGCAATTAGTTCGTCACGGTAAATAACATATTGATTAAGAACAAAATCTCAATACTTTTATTCCCGTAAAGACCTGAAACATACTCTACTAAGAAAAAAACACTGAATGCTAAAACAACAAAAAATGCTATTATCCAATTACCTGATGTCAGGTGCTCGTTGTTGAAAGGATGAGGAAATTTTATGGATCAGGCCGGCATTATTCGCGACCTTTTAATCTGGCTGGAAGGTCATCTGGATCAGCCCCTGTCGCTCGACAATGTAGCGGCGAAAGCAGGTTATTCCAAGTGGCACTTACAGAGAATGTTTAAAGATGTCACTGGCCATGCTATTGGCGCGTATATTCGTGCTCGTCGTTTGTCGAAATCAGCGGTAGCACTACGCCTGACCGCGCGCCCGATTCTGGATATTGCGCTGCAGTACCGCTTCGACTCTCAACAGACATTTACCCGCGCATTTAAAAAGCAATTTGCTCAAACACCTGCGCTGTACCGTCGTTCCCCGGAATGGAGTGCTTTTGGCATTCGCCCACCGCTACGTCTGGGTGAATTCACTATGCCAGAACACAAATTTGTCACCCTGGAAGATACGCCGCTGATTGGTGTTACCCAGAGCTACTCCTGCTCGCTGGAGCAAATCTCTGATTTCCGCCACGAAATGCGCTACCAGTTCTGGCATGATTTTCTCGGCAACTCGCCTTCTATTCCGCCAGTACTTTACGGTCTGAATGAAACGCGCCCAAGCCAGGATAAAGACGATGAACAAGAGGTGTTCTACACCACTGCGTTAGCCCAGGATCAGGCTGACGGCTATGTATTAACCGGGCATCCAGTGATGTTGCAAGGCGGCGAATATGTGATGTTTACCTACGAAGGTCTGGGAACAGGCGTGCAGGAGTTTATCCTGACGGTATACGGAACATGCATGCCAATGCTCAACCTGACACGCCGTAAAGGTCAGGATATTGAGCGATACTACCCGGCAGAAGATGCCAAAGCGGGAGATCGCCCAATTAATCTGCGCTGCGAACTGCTGATTCCAGTGCGTCGTTAACGCTGTAACTCATCTAATGCAGGGGCGTCCAGATGCGAGATGTCCCCTGCAGTTTCAACAACCCAGCCAGACGCCAGCCACAGGCTTTCCTGATAATCCACGCGCGAAATAGAACAGTTACGCAGGCGTAAACGGCGTTCTGCCCACGCCGGTAAGCCCAGAATGGTACTCACCAGACACCCCAGCGCGATACCGTGACTCACCAGCAGCGGTCGACTTCCCTGCGGTAAATCCCGACAAGATTCCAGTGCGGCATTGACGCGATCGCTCAGTTCCTGCATTGACTCGCCTTCAGGAATACGCCCGTCAACGGTGCCATTCACTAACTGGCGACGCCAGTTCTCTTCTTCTTCGGTCAGAGAATCAATATGTCTTTTTTCCAGCACCCCCATATTTAACTCACGCAGGCGGGGATCAAGGATGATGTCACAACCGCAAGCCTGGGCGATGATTTCCGCTGTACGCCGGGTGCGACCTAAATCGCTACTGATAATGTGGGTGATGCCAAGTTCTTTGGCACGGTTCGCCACCTGCATTGCCTGTTGCTCACCTTTTGCGGTTAGCGGGCTGTCAGACTGGCCCTGAATACGCCGCTCGGCGTTCCACTGCGTTTCGCCGTGGCGGACAAGGTATACCTGTAACATGCTTTTTTTCCGTATACTGCTTTAACGTTAATTTTTTGAGTAATCCTGATTATGCACCATGTTGTCTGTGCGACCACTAACCCCGCTAAGATTCAGGCCATTTTGCAGGCATTTCACGAGATCTTCGACGAAGGATCCTGCCATATTGAATCCGTTGTCGTCGAGAGCGGCGTACCGGAACAGCCTTTTGGTAGTGAGGAAACGCGCGCTGGCGCACGAAATCGGGTAGCAAATGCCCGCCGTTTACGTCCAGAGGCTGATTTTTGGGTGGCCATTGAAGCGGGTATAGATGGTGACAGCACCTTCAGTTGGGTGGTAATTGAAAACGCCAGCCAGCGTGGTGAAGCACGTTCGGCAACCTTGCCGTTGCCTGAGGTGATTCTGGAAAAAGTGCGTGAGGGCGAGGCGCTTGGGCCAGTAATGTCGCGCTATACCGGCATTGATGAGATTGGTCGTAAAGAAGGGGCGATCGGCGTGTTTACCGCCGGGAAACTCACCCGCGCCAGTGTCTATCACCAGGCGGTGATCCTGGCGCTAAGTCCGTTTCATAATGCCGTGTATCAGCCATTGCGGGACGGATAAGGCGTTCACGCCGCATCCGGCATTCGGTGCACGATGCCTGATGCGACGCTGATGCGTCTTATCAGGCCTACAAAATCAATCGCTTTTCAGCAACACGCCTTCCAGCCACTGACGTAGCTCGACGGGTGCCGCTTTCAGGCTGTTAGATCCACGCGTAATCGTCGCGATGCCCGCACCGAGTTCATTTTTTAACTCGCGCTGACTCATTTCACCGCGCAATAACTCTTCGACAATACGCACACGAGTCCCTAACGCTTCGCGCTCATCCGGCGTCAGCATCAGGTTTAACAACGGTAAATGGAGATCGTTTTCGTAGGCATTCTTAAGCAGGTCGACAAAACGTAACCACTCCTGGTGACGCTGTTCTGCCATCGCTGCTGAATAGGGTGATTGTTGGGCCATAGTGTGTCGCCATTGTTAGCGGGGGAAGCCTGATGCCTCCCCCGGTTGTACTCGCTAAAGAGTACGATAGCATATCATAAACGTGCAGATCAGTTCAGTAACGACGCCCCCATTCCGTGGCGCTCATCAACGTCGGTTTATCGCCCATGAAATAGCGATAGTACGCGTCATAAGCCAATACGTTCTTCACATAACCACGCGTCTCGGAGAATGGGATACTCTCGACAAATGCCACCGCATCGATACGCCCGGCGCTGTTACCAAGCCAGGTGCGCACCCGCCCCGGCCCGGCGTTGTATGCTGCGGATGAGAAAATACGGTTATTGCCGAACTGTTGATAAACATATTGCAGATAGCTGGTGCCAATGTTGATGTTCGTTTCCGGATCAAGCAATTGTGCCGGGCTGCTGTAACCAGGAATAGAGAACATCTTCACCGTATGAGTCGCCGTACCAGGCATAATCTGCATCAGCCCGCTGGCCCCTACCGGTGATTTCACTTTCGGATTCCAGGCACTCTCCTGACGGGCAATCGCCATTGCATAGCTTTGCGGGATATCTTTGTCGTTAGTGTAACGTGCGAAGAGATCGTTATAGGCCAGTGGGAATCGTTCTTCCAGATGATCCCAAAGTTTCCCGGCAATCGTCGCCTGAACGCTGAGATCCCACCAGTGGTTGTTAAAAGCATAACGCGCCAGTTGCGCTTGCTCTGCTTTCGACTTGCTCTTCACCAGATTGGCCCACTCGCTACGGGCGGTATTATCGAGGTTCCAGTACATCAACTCGCGCACGCGCGCCATTTCCGCCCCCTGAGTCAGGGCGCTATCGACGTTCTGCGGCACTTTATCAATCTTCAGTTGATACTCTTCGCCTATGCGCTGCGCAGCAACCATTGGGTAGAAGCCACGCTGTTGCATGAGTTGATGCAAAATCTCTTTTGCTTCAGCTTCACGCCCACGTTCCAGCAGCAAATCCGCCTGCCAGTAGCGCCATTCATCTTTCTCTTTCGCTTCCATCGGCAAGCGCGCCAGCCATGTATTCAGCCCCGAACGGTCGCCGGTGCCAAGCGCCATCCTTATACGGCGTTCAATCAACGACGTGGATTGCGAACGCATAATTGCATCATCACGCCACTTCGCCTGTTCGTCGGTGACATCGTTGCCCATCAAACGCCAGGCAACGATATCACGTAGCTCCTGAATCTGATCTTCATTAAGCTGTTGTGCCTGGGCAAGTGAAGGGATCATCAGTCGTGCGTTTTCTACATCCTGCCGCGCCACACTGGCAAACGCCACCGCGGCCATCTGACGGGTAAAATCAGTCGCGCCGGTCGTTCGTGCAAAAGTCAGCACCGTATTGGGATTGTTTGCCAGTGAAATAATTGCCGTAGAAATAGTCTGGTAATCGGCGGGCATCTGCCCTGCCAGCACCGTCACCAGGCCGGTATTACCCGCCTTCATCGCCAGGCGGATACGCTCTAAATACGCCCGCGGATCTTGTTTGCCGGACGCGCGCCAGACGCTAAATAACTTGTCACAAGCGTTAGGCTGGCTCTTTCCTGTCAGCCACAGCTCTTTCGCCCCTTGCCAGGCTTCTTCGCTCTGCCCGGTATTCCATTTTGCATAGTAGTAATTACATTGCGCTTCGGTTGTGCCTGGCTTTTCCGGACTAAAAGCTAACAGGCCGCGCCAGTCTTCACGTCGCGCCAGTTCATTGACAAAACGAGATTGCAGCGTGCGAGCCGGAGGAAGCGTGGGGTTAGCGCGAACAAAGTTAGTGACCGTGACCGCCGGTTGATTCATCAGGTCATCGGTAATCTGGCGGTATTCCAGGTAGGGATAAAGAGGATAATCCTTCAGGGATGGCATCATCTGCTCAACCACATCCATTTGTCGATTATCCCAGGCCTGCTTGATTTGCGCGTAGCGGCTACGCTGCTCATCCAGTGAGTCGGCTCGCGCCACGCTGCTGACCGTCAGCAGACAGACACCGGCAGCCAACAGCCGCCAGGTAACGTGTTTGGCTTTTTCCACAAGCGCTTCCTCTAAGTGTAAATACATCAATGCAGCGTCATGCCGCGTAATAGATTTATGCTAACCAGTCATTGCCGTTTCCGCCACGTTATGGACACTTTTTTACTTTTACTGCGAGGGTGATCGACCGGCTGGGATTAGGCAGGGAAACAGGCTACACTTCGCCTTTGAAAACTCATCATCACGATAAACATAGAGGCGAAGTCCAACGTGGCTCAATTCGTTTATACCATGCATCGTGTCGGCAAAGTTGTTCCGCCGAAACGTCATATTTTGAAAAACATCTCTCTGAGTTTCTTCCCCGGGGCAAAAATCGGCGTTCTGGGTCTGAACGGCGCGGGTAAGTCTACCCTGCTACGCATTATGGCGGGCATTGATAAAGACATCGAAGGTGAAGCGCGTCCACAACCAGATATCAAGATTGGCTATCTGCCGCAGGAACCGCAGCTAAACCCGGAACACACTGTACGTGAGTCCGTTGAAGAAGCGGTTTCCGAAGTAGTTAATGCCCTGAAACGTCTGGACGAAGTGTATGCGCTGTACGCCGATCCAGATGCAGACTTTGACAAGCTGGCCGCAGAGCAAGGTCGTCTGGAAGAGATCATCCAGGCTCACGACGGTCACAACCTGAATGTTCAGTTGGAGCGTGCGGCGGATGCGCTGCGTCTGCCGGACTGGGACGCGAAAATTGCTAACCTCTCCGGTGGTGAGCGTCGTCGCGTAGCGTTGTGCCGCCTGCTGCTGGAAAAACCAGACATGCTGCTGCTCGACGAACCGACCAACCACCTGGATGCGGAATCCGTAGCGTGGCTGGAACGCTTCCTGCATGACTTCGAAGGGACCGTTGTGGCGATTACCCACGACCGTTACTTCCTCGATAACGTCGCGGGCTGGATCCTCGAACTTGACCGCGGTGAAGGTATTCCGTGGGAAGGTAACTACTCCTCCTGGCTGGAGCAAAAAGATCAGCGTCTGGCGCAGGAAGCTTCGCAAGAAGCGGCGCGTCGTAAGTCGATTGAAAAAGAGCTGGAGTGGGTACGTCAGGGCACGAAAGGCCGTCAGTCGAAAGGTAAAGCACGTCTGGCACGCTTTGAAGAGCTGAACAGCACCGAATACCAGAAACGTAACGAAACCAACGAACTGTTTATTCCACCTGGACCACGTCTGGGCGATAAAGTGTTGGAAGTCAGCAATCTGCGTAAATCCTACGGCGATCGCCTGCTGATTGATGATCTGACCTTCTCGATCCCGAAAGGGGCGATCGTCGGGATCATCGGGCCGAACGGCGCGGGTAAATCGACCCTGTTCCGCATGATCTCCGGTCAGGAACAGCCGGACAGCGGCACCATCACTTTAGGTGAAACGGTGAAACTGGCGTCGGTTGATCAGTTCCGTGACTCAATGGATAACAGCAAAACCGTTTGGGAAGAAGTTTCCGGCGGGCTGGATATCATGAAGATCGGTAACACCGAGATGCCAAGCCGCGCCTACGTTGGCCGCTTTAACTTTAAAGGGGTTGATCAGGGTAAACGTGTTGGCGAACTCTCCGGCGGTGAGCGTGGTCGTCTGCATCTGGCGAAGCTGCTGCAGGTTGGCGGCAATATGTTGCTGCTCGACGAACCGACCAACGATCTGGATATCGAAACCCTGCGCGCGCTGGAAAACGCCCTGCTGGAGTTCCCTGGCTGCGCGATGGTTATCTCGCACGACCGTTGGTTCCTCGACCGTATTGCCACGCACATTCTGGATTACCAGGATGAAGGTAAGGTTGAGTTCTTCGAAGGTAACTTTACCGAGTACGAAGAGTACAAGAAACGCACGCTGGGCGCAGACGCGCTGGAGCCGAAGCGTATCAAGTACAAGCGTATTGCGAAGTAATGCGTAAAATGCCGGGTGCGGCGTGAACGCCTTATCCGGCCTACAAACACAGCGATTTCAATACGTTGTGAAACTCCAGGCCTGATAAGACGCGGTAAGCGTCTCATCAGGCATTGGGTCTTATCCCTGCTCCCCCATCATCTCCCGCACCAGCTCCACACAACGCAGGAAACGGCTGTCGTAATCGTCCTCTTCGACCCGCACGAATTCGATATTGTTCTCTTCGAGCATCTCCACCAGCAGGTTCTGGAACTCTTTGCGATCCACCGAACTGCCAAGGCTACGTAAACCATCCGCCACCCACGGGGTGTTATTCTCAAGCAGGATCACCAGATCAAAACGGTATTCATCAATCAGCGCCTGCACGAACGGATGCTCACGCCCTTCGTACTTTTTGCAGAACGCCTGAGTAGTGACAAAATCGGTGTCGATAAACGCCACTTTATTGGCGTATTTCACTGCAAAATCAATATATTGTGCGTGTCCCAGCGCGATTTTATCGTAGTCAGAATACTGTAACGCAATCTCGTCACCGCCAAGATGCGAAAAAACATAATCACGACCAAACTCCCACGCACTGGTGGTGTTGAAAATGTTAGCGAGTTTATTTACCAGAGTGGATTTACCGCTCGACTCGCCACCGAGGATCGCTACAGTACGCACAAAGAACGGCTTCACTTCGGTAGGAATATATTCCCAGTAGCGGAACGGGTTTTCGCGGATCTGCGCACCACTGATACTCATAAAGGTGCGTTTCGGATCGATCAGCACCGTTTCGATCCCCAGATGTTCCATATACTGCGGCGCGTCGGCTTCTTCCGAGGTGTAGATCAGATCCGGCTGAATGCCCTTTTCGGCCATAAACTTTTTGATGCCGTTGCTCCACACATCCCATCCGTGCGGATACGGTTCCATGCCCTCTTCATTGAAGGAATGAATGCGGATATTTTTCTGATATTTAAAAGTCTGCAATAACCAGCGCAGACGATCCGGCACCGTTGGTTGCTGCGACATGGCGCTATCTTCAAACAACGCGCGGTCACGGGTGTCGTCAAACCCCATAATGATATGCAGCTCATCAACCTGACTACAGGCACGCTGGATAAGATAGATATGTCCGGTATGTAGCGGATAAAATTTACCGAATACGACACCGATGGTTTTCTTCTGCCGGGGAAATTCCAGCCCGAGGAAACGGTGCAACGCCTCCAGCTTTTGCGCGCTGGGGCTTTTAATTTTGGCATTCAGTAACTGGCTTAAATACCCTTTGGTCATACCGCTGGCATCGGCCACCTGCTGTAGCGTGCAGCCCTGTTGCTTGATGGCAGTTTTCAGGTAATCAAATGACGACATATCTCCCTCCGTATCTCTCATTATAAGTCGTCGAACACGCTAAGCGCGTCGGAGAGTTTTTTAACGCCAAAAATCTGCATCCCTTCCGGCACTTTTTTCGGTACGTTGGCCGCCGGTACAATCGCCCGCCGAAAGCCGTGTTTCGCCGCTTCTGAAATTCGCTCCTGACCGCTGGGCACCGGGCGGATCTCTCCTGCCAGCCCAACTTCACCAAACACAACCAGATCCTGCGGCAGCGGTCTGTCACGCAGGCTGGAAACCATCGCCAGCAGTAACGCTAAGTCGGCGCTGGTTTCAGTCACCTTCACGCCGCCGACCACGTTTACAAACACATCCTGATCGGCCATTTGCAGACCACCGTGACGGTGCAGCACCGCCAGCAGGATTGCCAGACGGTTTTGTTCCAGCCCCACCGCCACGCGGCGTGGATTCGCCATCATCGAGTGATCGACCAGCGCCTGAATCTCCACCAGCAGCGGACGCGTTCCTTCCCACACAACCATCACTGAACTGCCGGACGTCACTTCATCGCCACGACTTAAGAAGATTGCTGAAGGGTTGCTGACTTCGCGTAGCCCCTGTTCAGTCATCGCGAATACGCCCAGCTCATTTACCGCGCCAAAGCGGTTTTTATGGCTGCGTAAGGTGCGAAAACGGGAATCAGCATCGCCGTCCAGCAGCACCGAACAGTCAATACAGTGTTCCAGCACTTTAGGGCCAGCCAGCGAACCATCTTTGGTTACGTGACCAACCATGACGATTGCCACCCCGCGCGTTTTGGCGAAGCGCGTCAGGTAAGCTGCCGTTTCACGCACCTGCGCCACGCTGCCAGGCGATGACTGTACATCCGCCATATGCATCACCTGGATGGAGTCAATTACCATCAGCTTCGGTTGCTCTTCTTCGGCAATCAGGCAGATCTGCTCGATGCTGGTTTCCGACAACATATTGAGATTGTCAGTCGGCAGGCCAAGGCGATGAGCGCGCATTGCCACCTGTTGCAGCGACTCTTCGCCGGTGACATACAGCGTTTTCATCTGCTGGGCCAGTTTGCACAGCGTTTGCAGCAACAGCGTGGATTTCCCGGCACCTGGGTTACCGCCAATCAGAATGGCGCTTCCCGGCACCACGCCGCCGCCTAATACGCGGTCAAACTCTTTAAATCCGGTTGAAAAACGCGGCAGCTCTTCAAGGCTGATATCGGAGAGTTTCTGGACTTTTGCCACCCCGGCGCTACCGGCATAGCCACTGAGACGCTCGTTACGCGCCACCGTTGGCGACGCAACAAGACGCACCTCGGTGATGGTGTTCCAGGCATGACAGGCACTGCACTGCCCCTGCCAGCGCGGATAATCGGCCCCGCATTCATTACAAACAAAGGCGCGTTTTGGAGCTTTTGCCACGGTGTACCTCGTTAATGCTGTGCCGCCCGCAGGATGACGGGCGGGCAATTACTTCTGATTCAGGCTGCCAGAGAGGATGCAGAACACTCCCATCAGATCAGCGTGACGGATGGTGACTTCCGTCTTTTCATTCACTTTTGGTTTGGCATGGTAGGCAATCCCCAGCCCTGCCGCTTTGATCATCGGCAGGTCGTTGGCACCATCGCCAATCGCCACGGTCTGCGCCAGTGGGATTTCATACTCCTGCGCCAGACGGGTCAGGGTTTTCGCTTTGTACTGTGCATCGACGATGTCACCGATCACATTGCCGGTAAATTTACCGTCCATGATCTCCAGTTCATTGGCTACCACGGCAGTGAGTCGCAGTTTGTCACGCAGATATTCGGCAAAGAAGGTAAAGCCACCGGAGGCAATTGCCACTTTCCAGCCCAGCGTTTCCAGCTTCAGCACCAGTTGCGTTAAGCCTGGCATCAACGGCAGATTTTCCCGTACCTGAAGCAAAATGTTCGCATCAGCGCCTTTCAGCGTCGCCACGCGGCTACGCAGGCTGGCGGTAAAATCGAGTTCTCCGCGCATCGCCCGTTCGGTCACTTCCGCCACCATCTCACCTGTCCCGGCCAGTTTGGCGATCTCATCAATACATTCAATCTGGATGGCTGTAGAGTCCATGTCCATTACCAGCAGCCCCGGCGTACGCAAATGTGGAATTTTCCCCAGTGGCGCGACATCCAGTTGTGCTTCATGGGCCAGGCGCGTAGCACGCGCGGTGAGCGAACCTGCCAGACGAATCACCTGATAATCTTCCACGCACCAGGCGGCAACAATCACCATCGCCGCGCCCAGTTTGCTCTGATACTGGGTCAGTCGTTGTTTATCCAGCCCACGACCATACAGCAGCCAGCCGCTACGACCTGCGTGGTAATCCAGTGGCATCACTTCATCACCACTTAATGAAAGAGGCAGACCTGGCCATAAAGAGACATCTTCAGGCAGGTCGCACCAGGTAATGTTAGGCATTAAGGCTCCTGTAAAATCGTTCGAAGCAGGGAAAATAACGCATGAGGCTACCTTGTATCCATTGCTTCTGGCAACATTAAGTCTCAAATTTTCAACGGGTGGAATATGGCTCGCACAAAACTAAAATTCCGGCTGCATCGGGCAGTGATTGTCCTGTTCTGTCTCGCTTTGTTGGTCGCGTTGATGCAAGGTGCTTCCTGGTTCAGTCAAAACCACCAGCGCCAGCGTAATCCGCAGCTTGAAGAGCTGGCCCGCACCCTGGCACGTCAGGTGACGCTGAACGTTGCGCCGCTGATGCGTACCGACTCGCCGGATGAAAAGCGCATTCAGTCAATACTCAACCAGTTAACAGATGAAAGCCGCATCCTTGACGCAGGCGTATATGACGAACAAGGCGATCTTATTGCCCGCGCAGGCGAAAGCGTAGAAGTACGCGACCGTCTGGCACTCGACGGTAAAAAAGCAGGTGGCTATTTTAACCAGCAAATTGTCGAACCCATTGCGGGGAAAAATGGTCCGCTCGGCTATCTGCGCCTGACGCTCGACACCCACACACTCGCCACCGAAGCCAAACAGGTGGATAACACCACCAACATTTTACGCCTGATGCTGCTGCTCTCGCTGGCAATCGGCGTGGTGCTGACCCGCACGCTATTACAGGGTAAACGCACCCGCTGGCAACAATCGCCCTTCCTGCTAACCGCCAGCAAACCGGTGCCGGAAGAGGAAGAAGGCGAGAAAAAAGAGTGACCCATTACAACAAGAAAGGAAATCGTTATGAATACATTACGCCTGCTTATCTCTGACTCTTACGACCCGTGGTTTAACCTGGCGGTGGAAGAGTGTATTTTTCGCCAGATGCCCGCCACGCAGCGCGTTCTGTTTCTCTGGCGTAACGCCGACACGGTAGTGATTGGCCGCGCACAAAACCCGTGGAAAGAGTGTAATACCCGGCGGATGGAAGAAGATAATGTCCGCCTGGCGCGGCGCAGTAGTGGCGGCGGCGCGGTGTTCCACGATCTCGGTAATACCTGCTTTACCTTTATGGCTGGCAAGCCGGAGTACGATAAAACCATCTCTACGTCAATTGTACTCAATGCACTGAACGCGCTCGGCGTCAGCGCCGAAGCCTCCGGACGTAACGATCTGGTGGTGAAAACAACCGAGGGAGACCGTAAAGTCTCTGGCTCGGCCTATCGCGAAACCAAAGATCGCGGCTTCCACCACGGCACTTTGCTGCTCAATGCCGACCTGAGTCGCCTGGCAAACTACCTCAACCCGGATAAAAAGAAACTGGCGGCGAAAGGCATCACATCGGTACGTTCCCGCGTGACCAATCTGACCGAATTGCTACCGGGAATTACCCATGAGCATGTTTGCGAGGCCATAACCGAGGCCTTTTTCGCCCATTATGGCGAGCGCGTAGCAGCGGAAATCATCTCCCCGGACAAAACGCCAGACTTGCC
Organism: Escherichia sp. KTE159; assembly: GCF_000408805.1. NCBI lineage: Bacteria > Pseudomonadati > Pseudomonadota > Gammaproteobacteria > Enterobacterales > Enterobacteriaceae > Escherichia > Escherichia sp. KTE159. Next base: position 423,605 of record NZ_KE137295.1, on the reverse strand, counting down.
AAACTTCATCGAAACCTTTGCCCGCCAGAGTAGCTGGGAGTGGAACTTCGGTCAGGCTCCGGCATTCTCGCATCTGCTGGATGAACGCTTTACCTGGGGCGGCGTGGAACTGCATTTCGACGTTGAAAAAGGCCATATCACCCGCGCCCAGGTGTTTACCGACAGCCTCACCCCTGCGCCGCTGGAAGCCCTCGCCGGACGTCTGCAAGGCTGTCTGTACCGCGCGGACATGCTGCAACAGGAGTGCGAAGCGCTGCTGGTTGACTTCCCGGAACAGGAAAAAGAGCTACGGGAGTTGTCAGCGTGGATGGCAGGGGCGGTAAGGTAACTCGCTGATTAAAATATCCAGGGAAGGAAATATGATCGATCTGGAAAACCAGGAACGGGAGATTATCAATTTAATGTTCAGCCAGGGTATATCCTGGCTAACCGCCGTGCGTATCAGGCATAAATTATCGCTTGCTGAAGTAAGTAAAATGTTAGGTATCTCGATTAATACTCTAAAACGAATCGAAAAGACGGAACGGCTTAGCTCAAACATCAAAAGCAAAATGGCAAGAATTTATGGTTGTCCACCAGAGTTGCTGATATGTCCTTCCTGGATGACGGCTGAACATAAATGAATAGATTCGTGAATTGATACTTGAATGGATTTTATTTTCTATCCATATGAAAAATAATAGTAAATCTATAAATCAGTTGCTATTGATGAATAGATACTAAAAAACCGGAGCGGTCTCCCGTTCCGGCTTAACATGACAATCGCCTTTCAGCGAAACACCATTACTCTTTATCGCCCAGCAGAACAGATTCCAGTGCGATTTTGATCATGTCGTTGAAGGTGGTCTGACGCTCTTCGGCAGTGGTCTGCTCGTGAGTGCGGATGTGGTCAGACACGGTGCAGATAGCCAGTGCTTTCGCACCAAATTCTGCAGCCACACCGTAGATACCTGCCGCTTCCATTTCCACGCCGAGGATGCCGTATTTTTCCATCACGTCGAACATTTCGCCGTCCGGAGAGTAGAACAGGTCAGCGGAGAACAGGTTACCAACGCGAGCATCAACGCCCAGTGCTTTTGCCGCATCTACCGCGTTACGCACCATGTCGAAGTCAGCGATAGCGGCAAAGTCATGGTCTTTAAAACGGATGCGGTTAACTTTGGAATCGGTGCAGGCACCCATACCGATAACTACATCACGCAGTTTTACGTGCGGCAGAACTGCACCACAGGAACCTACGCGGATAATTTTCTTCACGCCGAAATCGGTGATCAGTTCTTTGGTGTAGATGGAGCAGGACGGGATACCCATACCGTGTCCCATTACGGAAATTTTGCGGCCTTTGTAAGTACCGGTGAAGCCCAGCATACCGCGAACGTTGTTCACTTCACGGGCATCTTCAAGGAAAGTTTCAGCAATATACTTCGCACGCAGCGGGTCGCCGGGCATCAAAACTACGTCAGCAAAATCGCCCATTTCTGCATTAATGTGTGGAGTAGCCATCGTTTTATCCTTTTTGTGACATATTAAAGGCGGAGTCACTGCTCCGCCCAAATCCATCAGAACATGGCTTTGCCATATTCCATATCAGAAGTACCAAAATATTTTGCCAGAGTCTGACCGATATCTGCGAAGGTTTCGCGGTGCCCCAGCGAACCCGGTTTCACTTTCGGGCCGTAAACCAGTACCGGAATGTGTTCACGCGTGTGGTCAGTACCAGTCCAGGTCGGGTCACAACCGTGGTCGGCGGTGAGGATCAGGATGTCGTCGTCGCGCAGCAGAGACATCAGTTCCGGCAGACGGCGGTCGAACAGTTCCAGACCCGCGGCATAGCCTGCGACGTCGCGACGGTGGCCCCAGGAAGAGTCAAAGTCAACAAAGTTGGTGAAGACGATGGTGTTATCACCCGCTTCCTTCATCTCTTTGATGGTGGCGTCAAACAGCGCATCCAGGCCGGTCGCTTTCACTTTCTTGGTGATACCGCAGTTAGCGTAGATGTCAGCAATTTTACCCACAGAAACAACCTGGCCGTGTTTTTCATCAACCAGTTTTTGCAGCACGGTCGGTGCTGGCGGTTCAACTGCCAGGTCGTGGCGGTTGCCAGTACGCTGGAAGTTACCGGCTTTGTCACCGATAAACGGACGGGCAATAACGCGACCGATGTTGTAGCCGCCGTTGGTCAGCTCTTCACGGGCGATTTCGCACAGTTCGTAGAGTTTATCCAGACCAAACGTTTCTTCGTGGCAGGCAATCTGGAACACTGAGTCAGCGGAGGTATAGAAAATCGGCTTGCCGGTTTTCATGTGCTCTTCGCCCAGTTGATCCAGAATGACCGTACCAGAAGAGTGGCAGTTACCGAGGTAACCCGGCAGGTTAGCGCGTTCAACCAGTTTATCCAGCAGTTCTTGCGGGAAGCTGTTTTCGTGATCGGAGAAGTATCCCCACTCAAACAGAACCGGTACACCGGCGATTTCCCAGTGCCCCGACGGGGTATCTTTACCGGATGACATTTCGTGCGCCCATGCATACGCGCCAATAACTTCAGCGTTGCCGTCCATTCCTGCCGGAATGAAACCGGTAGAACCTTCGTGTGCTTTCGCCAGCCCCAGACGGGTCAGATTTGGCAGATTGAGCGGACCTTTACGACCGTGGTCAGCTTCGCCTTTGGCACAAGCTTCTGCGATATGACCCAGGGTGTCAGCCCCGACGTCACCAAAGCGTTCTGCATCTTCTGTAGCGCCGATGCCGAATGAGTCCAGCACCATAATAAATGCACGTTTCATATGTTCTCCGTACTCAGTGCTTCAAATTTAAATGATCAGATCAGTATACCGTTATTCACTGATACGACGATAGACAGTTGGAGTGCTCTCCGGGGCTTTATCGGCAAGTTTAATTGCCGCTTTCACCGCTTTCGCCGCTTCCTGCCAGGTGGTTTCGTCTTTCGCGTGGATCACCGCCAGTGGGCGCTGACCGTCAACCTGGTCGCCCAGACGCGCCATATCAGTAAAGCCGACGCTGTAATCAATGGTGTCAGATGCCTGACGGCGGCCACCGCCCATCGCAACCACTGCCATCCCCAGCGCACGGGTATCCATTTCACTGACAAAACCTTCGGTATCAGCATAGACTGCTTTCGTCAGCATCGCTGTCGGCAGATACTTCGCGTAGTTCTCAACGAAGTCGGTCGGGCCTTTTTGTGCCGCTACCATACGTCCGAAGACTTCTGCCGCTTTACCGTTGTCCAGCACAGCCTGCAATTTCGCGCGCGCTTCGGCATCATCTTTCGCCAGTTTGCCGGAGGTAAGCATCTCCACGCACAGCGCCATTGTGACGTCAAACAGTCGCGGGTTACGGTATTCACCTGTCAGGAACTGTACCGCTTCACGCACTTCGACCGCGTTACCAGCGCTGGATGCCAGCACCTGGTTCATGTCGGTCAGCAGCGCGGTGGTGCGTACGCCTGCGCCATTTGCCACGCCAACAATCGCTTCGGCAAGGGCTTCAGAGAGTTCATAGGTCGGCATAAACGCGCCGCTACCCACTTTCACGTCCATCACCAGTGCGTCCAGACCTTCCGCCAGTTTCTTCGCCAGGATCGAGGCAGTGATCAGCGGGATTGAGTCAACAGTAGCGGTAATGTCGCGGGTCGCGTAGAAACGTTTATCCGCCGGAGCCAGTGAGCTGGTCTGGCCGATAATTGCTACGCCAACATCTTTAATGATTTCGCGGAAACGGTTGTCATCCGGGAAGATATCGAAGCCAGGGATTGACTCCAGTTTGTCGAGCGTGCCGCCAGTATGACCGAGGCCACGACCGGAGATCATCGGAATGTAGCCGCCGCAGGCAGCGACCATTGGCCCAAGCATCAGCGAAGTGACATCACCGACGCCACCGGTGGAGTGTTTATCAACAATCGGGCCATTCAGATGCAGGCTTTTCCAGTCGAGAACGGTTCCTGAATCTCGCATCGCCATGGTCAGCGAGACACGCTCCGGCATTGTCATATCGTGGAAGAAAATGGTCATCGCGAGGGCGGCAATCTGCCCTTCGGAGATAGTGTTGTCGCGAATGCCGTTGATAAAGAAACGAATTTCTTCATCGCTCAGCGCATGACCATCACGTTTTTTACGAATAATTTCTTGTGCGAGAAACAAGGTAACCTCCCGTGGAATAAGTTTGAAGGCGTTGTTGCCAGATGGCGGATGTTGTTATTGCCTGATGCTGGCAGCTTCTTATCAAGCCTGCATGGCACTCGCCCCGTAGGCCGGATAAGGCATTCACGCCGCATCCGGCATCACTGCTGACAGCCTGATGCGACGCTGACGCGTCTTATCAGGCCTACAGGGGCATCCGGCATCCACCCTCTGGCACAAGGCAGCTTAGTAGCTGCTGGCGCTCTTACCGTCGCCGTGACCCAGCGCTTTCAGCAGGCTTGCCAGCAGGCTGGAAGCGCCAAAGCGATAGTGACGCGCATCTGCCCAGTCAGCACCGAACAGTTCATCGGCAATCGCGAGATATTTCTGCGCATCTTCCGCAGTACGCACGCCGCCCGCCGGTTTGAAACCAACGGTTTTCTCTACGCCCATATCACGGATCACTTCCATCATGATGCGCGCGCTTTCCGGCGTCGCGTTCACTGCCACTTTACCGGTAGAGGTTTTGATGAAGTCAGCACCCGCTTTAATGGAGATTTCAGACGCTTTGCGGATCAGCGCTTCGTCTTTCAGTTCACCGGTTTCGATGATCACTTTCAGCAGCACATTCGCCGCTGCGCAAGCCTCTTTACAGGCTTTCACCAGGTCAAAACCAACCTGCTCGTTACCCGCCATCAGCGCGCGGTACGGGAACACCACGTCAACTTCATCGGCACCGTAAGCAATTGCCGCACGGGTTTCTGCCAGTGCGATTTCGATGTCGTCGTTACCGTGTGGAAAGTTGGTTACCGTAGCAATACGGATTTCCGGGGTACCCTGCTCTTTCAGCGTTTTGCGAGCAATTGGGATAAAGCGAGGATAGATACAGATAGCGGCGGTATTGCCGACCGGAGTTTTGGCCTGATGACACAGGGCGATCACTTTCTCGTCGGTGTCGTCGTCATTCAGGGTAGTCAGGTCCATCAATTTCAGTGCACGCAGGCTGCTTGCTTTCAGATCAGTCATTTCATTCTCCTGGCTTGTCGCCAATAAAATTCACCTTGCGAGTTTGTTAGTATTCTAACATCGACTTCGCAACGCACTTCGATATACATCACAATTAAGAAAATCTACTTACAAATTTGCATTACGGTAATGCGATCTGGTTCAAATAATTCACTTTCAAATGAATGCGTCAGTGGCGGCAAACGCATCAGGATCAAAGTGAACATCACGAAACTTCTTACAATGGCGCATCACCTTCGGCATAAAAGGAAAAGAAGATGCCCACTTCTCATGAAATTGCACTGCAACAACGTTGCCAGCAAATTGTCACCAGCCCGGTACTTAGCCCGGAGCAGAAGCGCCATTTTCTGGCGCTGGAAGCAGAAAACAATCTGCCTTACCCGGAGCTGCCTGCCGAAGCCCGCCGTGCGCTGGATGAAGGTATAATCTGCGATATGTTTGAAGGTCATGCGCCGTACAAACCGCGCTATGTCTTACCCGATTACGCCCGTTTTCTGGCCAACGGTTCTGAATGGCTGGAGCTGGAAGGCGCCAAAGATCTTGATGATGCGCTCTCCCTGCTGACCATTCTTTATCACCATGTCCCGTCAGTCACATCGATGCCGGTCTACCTTGGGCAATTGGATGCGTTGTTGCAACCATATGTGAAAATTCTAACACAGGACGAGATTGATATTCGAATAAAACGTTTCTGGCGTTATCTCGACAGAACCCTGCCAGACGCCTTTATGCACGCCAATATCGGCCCGTTCGATTCCCCCATCACTCGTGCAATACTGCGCGCAGATGCCGAGTTGAAGCAGGTTTCACCGAATCTGACCTTTATCTACGATCCCGAAATCACTCCTGATGACCTGCTGCTGGAAGTGGCGAAGAACATCTGTGAATGTAGCAAACCGCACATCGCCAATGGTCCGGTACATGATAAAATTTTCACAAAAGGGGGCTACGGGATTGTGAGCTGCTACAACTCACTGCCGCTGGCCGGTGGTGGCAGCACGCTGGTGCGCCTTAACCTGAAGGCCATTGCTGAACGTAGTGAGTCGCTGGATGACTTTTTTACGCGCACTCTACCGCACTACTGCCAGCAGCAGATCGCCATCATCGATGCGCGGTGTGAATTCCTCTATCAACAATCACACTTCTTTGAGAATAGCTTCCTGGTGAAAGAAGGGTTGATTGATCCTGAACGTTTTGTGCCGATGTTTGGCATGTACGGGCTGGCAGAAGCGGTTAACTTGCTGTGCGAGAAAGAAGGGATTGCCGCGCGCTACGGTAAAGAAGCCGCCGCAAATGAAGTGGGTTATCGCATCAGCGCGCAACTGGCGGAGTTTGTCGCCAATACTCCCGTAAAATATGGCTGGCAAAAACGCGCCATGTTACACGCACAGTCGGGGATCAGTTCTGATGTTGGCACCACACCGGGGGCGCGCTTGCCGTATGGCGATGAGCCAGATCCGATCACCCATCTGCAAACCGTCGCTCCACATCATGCATATTACTACTCCGGGATCAGCGACATTCTGACGCTCGACGAAACCATCAAGCGTAATCCGCAGGCACTGGTGCAGCTTTGCCTCGGTGCCTTTAAAGCCGGAATGCGCGAATTTACTGCCAACGTCAGCGGTAACGATTTGGTTCGTGTTACCGGTTATATGGTGCGTTTGTCAGATTTAGAAAAATATCGCGCCGAAGGCTCACGTACCAACACCACATGGCTGGGCGAAGAAGCTGCACGTAACACTCGTATTCTGGAACGCCAACCGCGCGTGATAAGCCATGAACAGCAGATGCGCTTTAGTCAGTAAGATCATCCCCTTCTCCTGCGTTGACGGGCCAGGCAGTCGTCTGGCTCTGTTTTTACAGGGCTGTAATCTGCGCTGCAAAAATTGCCACAATCCGTGGACGATGGGGCGCTGTAATGATTGCGGGGAGTGCGTGCCGCAGTGTCCACATCAGGCGTTGCAGATTGTCGACAGCAAAGTGGTGTGGAGCGTTGCGGTCTGTGAGCAGTGCGATACCTGCCTGAAGATGTGCCCACAACACGCCACGCCGATGGCACAATCGATGAGTGTGGACGAAGTGCTTAGTCATATCCGCAAAGTGGTGCTGTTTATCGAAGGGATAACGGTGAGCGGCGGCGAAGCCACGACCCAGCTCCCGTTTATGGTGGCACTGTTTACTGCCATCAAAAGCGATCCACAACTGCACCACCTTACCTGTCTGGTGGACAGCAACGGCATGTTGAGCGAAACCGGCTGGGAAAAATTACTCCCGGTGTGCGACGGCGCGATGCTCGATCTTAAAGCGTGGGATAGCGCCTGCCATCAACAGTTAACCGGACGCGATAATCAACAGATTAAGCACAGTATCTGTTTGCTTGCAGAGCGCGGTAAACTGGCGGAACTGCGTTTGCTGGTAATCCCCAATCAGGTGGATTATTTGCAGCATATTGATGAATTGGCAGCGTTTATCAGGCAACTTGGTGACGTTCCTGTACGGCTGAACGCGTTTCATGCGCACGGTGTGTATGGAGAAGCGCAAAACTGGCCGAGCGCCACGCCGGAAGATGTTGAGCAGTTGGCTGGCGCGTTAAAGGAGCGTGAGGTGAGTCGATTGATATTTCCGGCGCTGTATTTGTGACATGCCGGTGGCACAGGCCAGTAGGCATGACAAGACGCGTCAGCGTCGCATCCGGCATTGTGCGCCAACTGCCAGATACGGCGTGAACGCCTTACCCGTCCTACGGCACGTTAAACATCGCATATGTGTTATTACGCAACGCTTCAGCAATCTCATCTTCTGCTTCCGGACGTAACTCGCACAGCACGGCAAACACCCGGGCGGCCTGTTCCGGGCGGTTGGGCTGCCCCTGAAAACCGTTGAGCGGCATATCCGGCGCGTCGGTTTCCAGTAACAACGACGCCAGTGGCAGTTTCGCTATTACATCGCGAGTTTTACTGGCGCGTGGATAAGTGATGGTGCCGCCTACACCGATTTTGTAGTTCAATTGTACAAACCGTTCGGCCTGTTGCAGGCTGCCGGAAAAACCGTGGACTACGCCAGTGCGTGGCAAATCGTGGCGTTTAAGGTGCATCGCCAGTTTGTCATGAGTACGGCGCGAATGGAGGATCACCGGCAGATCATAGCGTTTCGCCAGTTTCAGTTGTTCGTCGAGCAACCACTGTTGGTGATCGAATTGTGGATCATCGCCAAAGAGATCCAGACCGATCTCCCCCACTGCCACCACCTTTGCGGGACGTCTTTCCAGCGCCTGCTGTAACTGTTCCAGCGACTCATCGGTGTGTTGATCCAACATCCCTGGGTGTAGCCCTAACGCGGCGTACAGCGGTTGATAATTTTCCGCCAGCGCCAACACGCGGGCAAAGTTTGCCGCCTCGGTTGCCGGAACAATGATCTTGCCTACGCCCGCTTGTGCCGCGCGTTGCAGGCTGGACTCTTCATCGCCACGAAACGGCGGAAAATCAAAATGACAGTGGGTATCGATAAAACGGCAAATCAAGCCAGATCCTCATTATTAAATGTCGGGTCATTCGCCTGCGGAGCGTCACTCACCCCGGCAACCAGCGTATCGTTGGCGACTGGCGCAGGCGGAATGACGATCGATTCAGGCGTCGCCGCGGGCACCAGATGGCGGGTAAGCGGCGCTTTTTCGGTTAGCATTTTACCGACGGTTGCCAGAAAATAACGACCGCATAAACGCCCGAGTTTATAGTCATCGCGCAGCGCCGGAAGCCGACTTCCCAGGGCGATACTATGCAGCGGCTTCGGCGGATAAATTTCGAATATCCGCAGCTTGCCCGGTGGTTTTTCAATAAATTGCTGGATGTCACGATAACTGGTTTCATGGTGCTGCACCAAATTCACCAGCGGTTGCAGGCTACTGTCGCCCAGCCAGCGTTCCATGCGTTTAAACCACTGCGGTGTGTAATACATTTGCGACGGCACAGTGCGGATCACCACCAGCGTTTTCGCTCCTTGTCTTGCCGCTTCCTTAACCGGGATCGCATCGCTGACGCCACCATCAAAATAGTTAATTCCATCAAGTGAAACTCCGGTGCGATAAAAACCAGGAATCGCACTTGAGGCGCGAATCAAATCCAGCCAGTTTTGTTTGGTCGGCAAAAAGTAGTTCGGCGTGTAATCGTCCTGACGACAGGCACACATATAAAACGATTTGCCGCTCTCAAACAGCCGCGCGGCGGTATCCATCTGCAACGGCATCTGGCTGGCCGTCGCCTCTATCAGCCAGTCCAGATCGATAAGATTTCCGCCACGCACAAAACGCACTGGATCGAAAAATTCGCGTTTTGTGGTATAGCGCATGATGACTTTGCGGGCGTAACCAGGCTGGTTACAAATATACGCCGAAAGGTTCTGCGCCCCGGCAGACGTGCCAAAATAAAGATCGAAAGGATTAAACTGCGCGCGCATAAACTCATCCAGCACGCCAGCCGTGAAGATACCGCGTTGCCCACCGCCTTCGCACACCAGCGCAATACGCCCGGGCTGGAACGGCCTTAGCGACAACGGCGCAATATTACCAAGCGTTACAGGTATTCGCTGCCCCACCTCTGCCTTCCTGTTTTTTTAATGTGAAAGACTGACAAAGTAACGCAATTTATTATTCGCTAAAACCGTAAAAGCCAGTCCGCTGGACTGGCTTTGTATAAAATTTTCTTAATGGTCTGAAATCTAGGGTCGTTTTCGGCCCATGAACAAACTCACCAGGAACAGAATAATCCCGACGACAAAGACAATTTTTGCTGCACCTGCAGCAGTACCGGCCAGACCACCAAACCCAAGTGCGGCGGCGATTAACGCGATAACCAGAAATATGATGCCCCAACGAAACATAAGCGTCTCCTTTACCATAGTTAATGTCACCGCTTGATATGAGCGTGCAAATCACTCAATGCGATATTTTTAGTGTGGTGCACATCGCGCCTCCCGACAAAGTTCGGGAGGACGAATTACGACGAATTACTTAGTTTTCAGATCATTTTTAACGCTTTTCACACCATCTACCGCTTTAGCGATACTTTCAGCACGGTCGCTTTGTGCCTGGGAATCAACAGTACCGGAGAGCTGAACCACGCCGTCGGTGGTTTCAACTTTCACATGACGGGAAGGGACGATATCGTCTGCCAGCAGTTTGGCTTTGATTTCACTGGTGGTGGCGGTATCACCTGCGTAACCCTTCACAGAGCCTTCTTTAGCGTCGCGAACGTGCAGTTTGTCGCTGACAGAGGTCACACCCTCAACCCCTTTAGCCACTTTCACGGCCTCTTCAGCCTGTGCCTGGCTTTCAACAAATCCGCTCAGAGTCACGACTTTTTGATCGGTTTTAACAGAGATATCGGTGCTTTTGATGTTGTCATGATCCACCAGAGCCGCCTTCACTTTCGCAGTGATGGCGCTGTCATCCATGAAATTACCGACTTTATTCATAGAGCTATCGACTTTTTGCCCTGCGGTTTCGTTGGTGGTCTGCGCGTTGTTTTCCGCAAAAGCAGAGCCTGTCGCCACGGCAGAGGTCAACATTACGGCCAGCAGCGTTTTCGAAATCTTCAGTTTTGTCATAGTCATCGATGTATTCCTGTATGTTTGCTCATAATTTGAGCCTGGCAACACGAGGTTGCATTGCTGAAAGGGAGAGACTTCACCCTGTACAGAAGTCAATGGTCGCCATCACAAAAGCGATGAGTGATGAATAACGACCATCACAGCCTCTGGATCAGTTATTAATATCAATAGAATGACATTTAACGGTTTTAAATACTGATATCCACGAATTGAACGGTATTTAAAGCCGTCACAAATGTCATCACTTTGTTAAATATAGATCACAATTTTGAAACCGCTCGCCGCATCGGCTAAAAAACGCGCAAACATAAGCAAAAGCGAATGTTTTAAGAACATTCCGCAAGCGGCTAATAAGGAAGGGAAAGTGACAGGGCGCAGCGGTTGCCGCGCCCTTGAGGCAAGAATTAATGTTCGCGAGTCTGGTGGAACTGAACATCCGGGTAACGCTCTTGCGCTAAGCGCAAGTTCACCATGCTGGTAGCGATGTAAGCGAGGTTGTCGCCGCCATCAAGCGCCAGTTGGCTTTCGTTCTTACGCTTGAACTCTTCGAATTTCTTCGCGTCCGCACATTCTACCCAACGGGCGGTGGCAACGTTGACCGACTCGTACACGGCTTCAACGTTGTATTCGCTCTTCAGGCGCGATACCACCACATCAAACTGCAGCACACCAACCGCACCTACGATCAGGTCGTTGTTGGAGAGCGGACGGAACACCTGTACCGCGCCCTCTTCGGAAAGCTGTACCAGCCCTTTGAGCAGTTGTTTTTGCTTCAGCGGATCTTTCAGGCGGATACGGCGGAACAGTTCTGGTGCGAAGTTCGGAATACCGGTGAACTTCATCATCTCGCCCTGGGTAAAGGTGTCGCCAATCTGAATAGTGCCGTGGTTGTGCAGACCAAGGATATCGCCCGGATAAGCTTCTTCAACGTGCGAACGGTCGCCCGCCATAAAGGTCAATGCGTCGGAAATCACCACGTCTTTCGCGGTACGCACCTGGCGCAGTTTCATGCCTTTTTCATATTTACCGGACACGACTCGCATAAACGCCACGCGGTCGCGGTGTTTCGGGTCCATGTTGGCCTGAATTTTAAATACGAAGCCGGTAAATTTGTCTTCGCTCGCCTCTACAGTGCGAGTATCTGTCTGACGCGACATCGGCGCAGGCGCCCACTCCACCAGCCCGTCCAGCATATGATCCACGCCGAAGTTACCCAGCGCAGTACCAAAAAATACCGGGGTGATTTCACCTGCAAGGAACAGCTCTTTGTCGAACTCGTTAGATGCGCCTTTCACCAGTTCCAGTTCATCACGCAGTTGTTGCGCCAGATCTTCACCAACAGCAGCATCGAGATCCGGGTTGTTCAGCCCTTTAACAATGCGCACTTCCTGAATGGTGTGACCTTTACCGCTCTGATAGAGATACGTTTCATCTTTATAAAGATGGTAAACGCCTTTAAACAGCTTGCCGCAGCCAATCGGCCAGGTGATCGGCGCACAACCGATTTTCAGCTCGTTTTCAACTTCATCGAGCAATTCCATCGGGTCGCGGATATCACGGTCAAGTTTGTTCATAAAGGTGAGGATCGGCGTATCGCGCAGACGGGTAACTTCCATCAGCTTGCGGGTACGATCTTCTACACCTTTTGCGGCGTCGATCACCATCAGGCAGCAGTCCACTGCAGTCAGTGTACGATAGGTATCTTCCGAGAAGTCTTCGTGCCCCGGGGTGTCGAGCAGGTTAACCAGGCAATCCTTATAAGGGAACTGCATCACAGAAGTGGTAATAGAGATACCACGCTGCTTTTCCATCTCCATCCAGTCCGACTTCGCGTGCTGGTTAGAGCCACGGCCTTTTACTGTACCGGCGGTCTGAATGGCCTGTCCGAACAGCAACACCTTCTCGGTAATAGTGGTCTTACCTGCGTCCGGGTGAGAAATAATTGCAAAGGTTCTTCTTTTCGCTACCTCTGCGGCCAAAAGGCTTGTCATAATTGTTGTCTCTTTAATTATGTACAATCATATGTACAAAGAAAAATTCATGCCGCTGATTGTACATTTTGGAGGTATCAGAGCATAGCAGAACATGATCAGTAGGTGTATTTGTAGCCAAAGAACATTTGTACATGCAGCAATCTTTGTTCTATTGACACTGTTTATTCATACAGTTAAAAATAATACTGTATACAAACACAGTGTAGAGGGACTTTTATGCGTATTGAAATCTGCATAGCCAAAGAAAAAATGACTAAAATGCCAACCGGTGCTGTGGATGCGTTAAAGGAAGAATTAACCCGACGCATCAGTAAACGTTATGACGATGTAGAGGTGATCGTAAAAGCCACCAGCAACGATGGCCTTTCTGTTACACGCACCGCAGATAAGGATTCTGCAAAAACTTTTGTTCAGGAGACTCTGAAAGATACCTGGGAATCTGCTGACGAGTGGTTTGTTCACTAATTAACACGTAAAATCGGTAACGGCTGGAAATCATTCAATACTCGCACTATCGAAAGTTCGCCAGCCAGCCGCAGCACGTTCTTGCATACGACGTGCCTGCGGTTTCCGAGACCGTTCTAACCGTCATACTTACACATCAACTTAGCGCCCATCCAGAGAAATTATCTTTTTTGCATTCCGAAGATTCAAAGAGTTAGCCTAATTTTCCAGATAGTTTTCTCGACAAATCTGAGGTATTTTGGTTATCGATACAGTGCTTTGGCTGAGGAACAGCATTAAATTCAACCATTTTATTCATAGGGATTAAAATGCAAGATACAGACGTTTACGTATACATAGGCGATGTTCACCGCTCTGGTCATCACGACATCACCAAAGCGATTAAAGAAAGAAAAACTAACCATGGTTTACAAAAAAATGTTCTTTTTTGCGTCGCTACCTATGGCGGTGATCCCAGCGCAGGATATAGAATTGGCCGCGCTTTGCAACACAACTATGAGCACATCACCGTTCTAGTTGTTGGCCCTTGCAAAAGTGCTGGAACATTGATGGCTGTCGCCGCTCATAAGCTCGTGATTGGTGATATGGGTGAGCTTGGCCCTCTAGATATCCAACTTAAGAAAAATGATGAGATCGGCGAATTGAGCTCGGGCCTTGTTATCGCAACGGCGATTGATGAAATAAAAGAGTGCGCTATTTCGACCTTTAGATCATACGTACTTGATATAAAGTACAGAAACCAAATTAGCACAAAGATGTCTGCAGATATTGCTGCTAAGCTTACTGAAGCAATCATATCGCCGATGGCCTCACAGATAGACCCTATCAAACTCGGGGAGCATCAGCGAGCAATGAACATAGCGCTTTCCTATGGGGAACGTTTGAATAGTCACTCGAAAAATCTTAAGGAAAGCTCATTAGGCAAGTTGATCGCTGGATATCCAGCCCATGGTTTTGTGATAGACCGTAAAGAGGCGAGGGAACTATTCAACCATGTTGAGAGTCCTACAGATTTTGCAGCCAACCTGTACGAAGTTCTTGGTGAAATGATTTCGTCAGGCGAAATCTCTATCTTCGACAAACCGATGATTAAAGATTTAACTCCTAAAAAACAATATGAAACAACTAACGCAGAGGAAGATTCCCATGACAACAGCAGAATTCAGGAAGGAGATGAAATCTCTGACCAAAATTCAGGAAGAGCAGAACCGCCAAGGGATGAACCTGTCCAGGGAGGCGATGGAAAACATGCGGAAACTGAAGAAGAGGCTGGAACCTTACCAGCAGAGCAACCAGATGAAGGCACTCAGTGAATATTGTAGTTTCTGATTGAGGACCTCGGCTACTACGCCGGGGTTTCTTTTTACATCACTGGACAGTCATTAAACTCCGTATTCCTAACATCATTATGATGTACGTGATTGCTCCGAAGATTGAGTGTGAATAATTGTAGCCACCACCATCATCTGGCAGCGCTTCCGTTCTTCAGATTTATTAGGTGGGACCAAGGGTGAGTACGATATCGCTTAATCCTGAAACTCAATTTCAGCCAAGCCCCCCATCACATAAAAGAAAAAACGCCCCATCGACGTGCTGATATCAATAGCATCCGTTAGGCTGCGAAAATTAACGCCACGTTCGCGCAACTCCTCAACCAGAATGACCAGATGCCGCATACTACGCCCCAGCCGATCCAGCTTCCAGACAACCAGAGTGTCACCTTCCGATAATGTCCTGAGCAGTTTTTTCAGTCCCGGCCTTTCAGACTTTGTACCGCTTATCTTGTCTTCAAAAATCAGCTCGCATCCTGCACAGTTCAGCGCATTACGCTGTAGATCTGTGTTCTGGTCATTTGTTGACACACGTACATAGCCAATAAGCATGGTAGATCTCCCTGACAAAAGCAGGAATGATGCCATTTGCTCGTTATTTCTGCATTTTCATAAACGTTGGTTTGGGAGAAGGCTCTGCATTACCTGTTGGTGTGCCTGTTCCGTGGCCTTCCGCCACTCCGCCGACAGGCTGGCTGAAATGCAATGGTGCGGCTTTTTCTGCTGAAGAATACCCGGAACTGGCAAAGGCTTACCCGACAAATAAATTGCCTGATTTACGCGGTGAGTTTATTCGTGGCTGGGATGACGGACGTGGAGTGGATAACGGAAGGGGATTATTAACGCTTCAGGACGGTGCGATTGTCAGTCATAACCACTATTGGGGAATCTGGACTTCACGAACTAACGACCAGACTCTGGAAAGTTTTACAGGCACCACGATTTTAAAACAAATCACGCCCCTGTCTCCGGCCATTGACTTCGATAATTACCCAATTCCCAACCAGGCTATTACAGAGGGTGGTGTTGTTGCGGCAACGACTAAACCTGCAGGTGCGAATGAAACACGCCCACGAAATGTCGCTTTTAACTATATTGTGAGGGCTGCATAATGAATAACGCAGAATTAAACAGTGAATTAATTGCCACTATGGCAGGAGAAATTACTGTTTATAACTTTGATGTCATGAGTCGGGAATATATTTCAGCTTCAACTGAATATCTTGCTATTGGTGTCGGCATTCCGGCATATTCCTGTTTAGATGCCCCAGGCGCATACAAAGCTGGTTATGCAATCTGCCGATCTGCAGATTTTAACTCATGGGAATATGTGCCAGACCATCGCGGTGAAATCGTCTTTAGCACCGAAACAGGAGAATCAAAAGAAATCACAGTTCCGGGTGATTACCCTGATAATACAACCACTATCGCCCCGTTAACGCCATACGATAAATGGGATGGTGAGAAATGGGTGACGGATACCGAGGCACAGCATAGCGCCGCAGTAGACGCGGCAGAAGCACAACGTCAGTCACTGATTGATACTGCAATGGCTTCCATTAGTCTGATTCAACTGAAATTGCAGGCCGGACGGAAGTTGACGCAGGCAGAAACAACCCGACTTAACGCCGTGCTGGATTACATTGACGCGGTGACGGTAACAGATACCAGCACCGCGCCGGATATCATCTGGCCTGAACTGCCGGAGGCGTAGGCCATTCAATATCTGGCGCACTGGAAGTATCGACCAGCTCCAGTGCGTCCAGATAATCCAGCCACAAATTATATTGCGCCAGTTCCTCACCTTTCAGACGACCAATAGCTGCTTTACCTGGCCATTGCCTGTTATTCATGTGCTCATTGGCAGTATCTATGCGCCGCTGACGCTCGTATTCTGCCATCTTTATCAGTTCTTCAGGTGCCAGTGGCGGAATATCACTCCATACGGGATAACCATCATCACCCGCAATCCTCATTTTTCCCTCCGGTGGCTTCTGAAATGCAGCAAAAGTCTCTTCATCAACTTCCACGCCTTTTTCGGGCCACATCCCTGCCGCCTCATAGTCTGCCTGCATTGCTAATGGATAAAATGCGTTAGTTACTGCGTCGTATAAATATTTCATTTTTATCTTCCTATTGCTATCCAGTTGGCACCAGCTCCTTTGACAGCCCCCTGACGCGATGACGCGAGATAAAAACCATAGTTATTTATCTTACTTGTCGAGAATGCCGGGCAGTCTTCTGCACTGGTTGGCGTATCGAAAGAACATGCGACGCGATAATCATCGGTAAAAGGTATCGGGAAATTAACAGCAGTTGGGTAGCCAGCAGAGCCTGAAATGTTCGTACCAAACTGCATGATGGTGCCGTCAGGAAATTTCACCCAGCCAGGACCTGATGTGAAATTAGCCATTGTCGGAACCTGATTATCCCCATTTCCCAAGTTTGCTGTTGCTGCTGAGCCAAGCCCTAAATTTGCTCGTGCGTCAGCAGCTGTGGTCGCGCCGGTTCCGCCCTGACTAAGCGCTAGAGCCATTGGCGTTCCGATATTGTTAAGTACGCCCCATGCACCACTATCATTCACAAACAGCCGATAGTTATCGCTTTGTGAAGTAATGTATGTGTCAACTAAGCCTTGTACTAAACGATTGACGCCAAGGTTACTACGCGCTTCTGCCAGAGAAGTCCCGCCAGTTCCCCCCTTAGACAGAGGTACTGTGTTCTCCGTTGCCACATCTCCCAGACCAAGATTACTACGCGCGCTGGCAGCATCTTTTGCACCTGTACCGCCAGATGATAATTGCAGTGCAATAGTCCCTGCTTGGGGATTTATTGAATATGCCCCCCATCCATCATTCTGCACAAAAACATAAGATTTTTTGTCTGGTGACCAAATGCGTGTTTCGTTAGTGTCCTGATCACATCTTTCTAAACCAAGATTTTCGAGAGCCGTTTTCACCGTGCCATCCGATTTGATATCACCAAACGGATTCTTGCGGCTTAACAGCAGCGCGCGAAGCGCGGTAAGTAGCTGGTTGTGCCGCCCCTTCTCCAGGCTGGCACCGGAAGCCTCCACCACGCTGCAAAGTTCCTCCTGCAACATGTCAAAGTAGTCATCATCCAGATCGGTGGCAGGTGTGCCGGTCTGGGGGTTACCACGGGTAAAACCGTTCTTACCCGCGCCGAACTTATCCTTCTGCGCGGTTTTCGTGTCTATACGATGCATGGATTACTCCGGATATTTAAAAATTACGTAGGTATGCGAAGGGCAGAGTTTGTTAAGTACACACTCGACAACGGTGTTGCCCCAGATACGCAGCGCGGAATCACAGGGATCGCCACATGTCATCCAGGTGGTGTTGGTGGCAGCTGGCATGTTGACCTGCCAGTAATACCGCCATTCCGGCGCGTTCACAGCGTCAGTACAGGCCGATGAGCAGGTGAACGTGCTTTTGTCGTATCGCGTGATGGTAGCGTCTGGTCTGCCCAGGGCAGCAAGCTGTGCAAGGTAAAAATCCTCATTGATGCCGCCCGCCAGGTTAACCTTCGCATCCAGTCGTTGCTGACGCTGGCGAAGGGGCTGTGTCCCTGCGGGAATACATTCATCCGGCAGGCCGCACAGACGCTCCCAGCGATTTATCAGTTCGGTGGTGGTGCGCGGATCCAGCTCCCGCATCAGGGCATCCGCACGCTGATGAACACGGGTTAATGACGGTGCCGCACCAGCAATCGCCGGATCGCTGGCTGACCACGCCGGACCGGGCGGCAACAGTGCCGATAACAGGCGGATGTAATCATCGTTTGTCACGTCCATGAAATCGTCCCCAGTACCGCCAGTTCGTTTTTCGCAATGGAGATATTGTCCACCGGTGCAAGCAACTGATGGCTGTATTCCCCGTTCGCACCGGAAATCGCCTCACTGATACGCGATACCTTCAGTTCTCCCTGCGGATAACCATCACGCAGCAGGAACGAACGCAACTCCGCGGTAATGGCAGCCCGTATTTCCGGTGTGTCCGGCGTCACGCGGATATGAAAATCCACCGTATGTGCCACCGGCCTGAATACATACAAATCAGAGCCTGCCACCGGGGCCAGTGGCCCGATATGTTGTCTTGCTGCCGTTTCCGTTGATTCTTCCGGAATGGGATTAATCAGGTCACTGCTGGCAATCATCACACCGACAGTTCCCGTTCCCATCCAGTGACGGTATGTCCATGCGCGGGTAATGCCGGGCACTTCTTTAGCCCAGACGACATAGTCCCCGTCAGCCCCGCCCTGCGGCGTCCAGTAATACCGCTCAATGACGCGGGCGCGCCACGTTTCCAGCTCTTCAGTATCAAATCCACCTGTCAGGGTATCTGCCACGCCGGAAGACGGCAGACCATTAACCGGCGTGACCAGGATTAATGACGTACCGTCGTCAGCGTTACCGACCGCGCCTGCACTTGAGCAGGCGATCGGCACGCGCAGGACACCACCGGAGCTGGTTGCATCGGCAGTTGCCGTGTACTGAACCAGGTCATCGCGCTGAATAACACTCCCGGCGGTCACCTTCAGGCCATCGCTGACACCTTCCCAGCGCATATACCCGCTGGCAGCCGTGGCCCCCTTGCGCGGACACCGTTTCATCGCAGCATGTCGCGCCAGCCAGGACTCATCGCACAGGTCAGGCAGCATGTTCATTGCCAGATAATCGATGTACCCGTAAACCGTATGCAGCGCCGCCGCATACACCTTTGCCCGCACGTCTTCATCCATGCGCCGGAGCGTGTCGCTGACGTCCAGCCTGGCGAATAAATCGTTACGGAGCATACTGATATTTTCTGCCAGCGTCGGGCGCTGAAATTCACTGTCCGCCATGCGTTATCGCACTCCACAGATCATCAAAAGAAATCATTACCGGTCCGTCACGACGCCAGAGAGTGATACTGTTACCCAGTTCATTAATCCCGGTGCGGCGGATATCCAGATCAATACGGGACACCACGCCGTCATCAATCATCCATTGCAGGCATTCGCGGATATACCCCCTTACTGTCTGCACCAGCTGATTGGTCAGTTTGCTGCGCTGAAGCAGCCACAGTCGGGAGCCGTAACGGTCATTCTGTACCGCAGGCCAGGTATCCCCCCACCATCCCATCGGGACGTCGGCGTTGTCATCAGGCTCCGCCCGCCGCCAGGTAAACAGGGAAATCACCACGGCGCGGGTCAGCGGATCCAGCGGTGCGCTGGCGCAGGTGCGTTTACCGTTCACCGTCAGCCACAGTTCCATCATGCCTCCATCGCTTTATCAGGTTTGTCGGTGTTACTGCCCTGACCGTTCTCTCTGTGACGATGCCCGTTATAGGCAAGCCGCATCGCTGACATGGTGGTGCCGCCGGAGTCGCACAGGTCTTTCACCTGTCCTGTCACTTCCAGGTCCATTTCAAAACGTGCCTTAGGCGCATTGCGAAACGTGATCGTTTTACCTGCACCGTCCACCACGATCCCCTCCCGGGTCAGCGTCACGGACTGCCCCTGATCGTCATAGACCGCCACCTCCCCCGTCTGCAGCCCTTTCAGGCGGTAGCGACGGTCCGACACCGTAACAACCACCGCATGAGAACGGTCGCCATCCGGAAACAACACCACCGCTTCCGCACCGCTGTTTGCCCTTGCGGTAAAACCGTAGGGTTCAAGATGTTCAACCCCGGCTTTGGGTTCACCGGCAATCAGGGACACATCCACGGTCTGACATTTCGTGGCGGCACTGATGCTTTTCACCACGGCCCGCCCAATCAGGCCGAGGAGTTGTCGCTGCATGGCTTCAATCGTCCTCATCAGAACGGGTCCTCCTGTACTCTGGCTTTTTTCTTTTTCCGCGCGCCGGGGGCTTCGGGTTCAGGCAGATAAGCATCAGGTGGGCCGACACGGATTTCCGTCAGGGTGCCGTTCTGGTCCTGAGTAAACGTGACTTCCGAAACAAGCAGTTCGGTATTGTCGAAACCACAGACCGGATCAAAGACAATCACCCGCTGGTTGGGCTGCCACAGCGTACCGTTACCCTGTCGCCAGCCCTGCACCACATAGGTGGTTTCATCCGTCCGCGCCGCCCGTTGTCGGGCTTCAAAGTCCGCACGGGCAATACAGCCTGCCCCCGTAGCCTGCCCTGTCTGCCTGATATACATCGGACGGTAACGGGCAATAAATGCGTCCTCTGTGCGGGCCCGCAGCGCGGTGGTGGTGGCCTCACCGAAATCATCGTCGTTTCCGGCACGCTGCCCCGCCACCTGGTAAACTGAAAACCGCTCCCGGATACTCTTCTCCGTATCACAGGAAAGGATGTTTTCCCCGAGTACCAGTGCAGTATGTGCCCGCGTTGAGCCAATACCGCCAATCACCAGCCTGCCGTGCGGGTCGTCGTAAGCCAGTGCCTGCTGCTGACCGAGTATTTTGTTGATTACCTCAATCACCGTTTCACCGTGATCAGGCTGAACATCAGGAATAACACCCGACGGCGCACCGCTGTTCACCACCTCAATGCCGAAAGGCGCAGCAAGCGCCTGCGCAATCTGCACCAGCGAGCGTCCGTTAAACTGTGTCGGTTCGGCTGCACAGTCAATCAGGTCAGCCGTCAGACTGCGTCCGGCAATACCGGTACTGACCGAACGGGCATCGTAACGAACGGGCGTCGCCTCCACCCAGCCGGTGATCACCAGCTCATCACCAATCAGCACCTCCACTTTTGAACCGTTTTTAATGCGCGGCTGAAGCGTGGTGATACCCTCATCTCCCGGCCACTGGCGGGTGATCTCCACACTGAAATCCCGCGCCAGCCGTTCAATACCGGCACCGATGCGCACCGATGTCCAGCCATTCCACTCCCGGCCATTTACCCGTAGCGTGACATTGTCGTTCATTGCACTGGCACCTTCAGAGGGATCACCGGCACAAAGCCGGGATGCGTAATGGCATTACGCCGGATAATGTCCGCGTCACGCGCCGCGTTATCAAACCAGGTCGCCGCCAGCACCAGCGCGGGTAAAACCTCATCCGGTGTGCGCTGAATGATCCGTGCAGACTGTTCAAGGCGCGTGTTGATATCCGCATTCAGATCTGCTTTCACCCGGCGCAGCGCCAGAAACAGCGCATCGCTGGTTGTACGGGACAACTCCTTATCAATTGCCGTATTCAGTGTGTCGCGAATGTCAGTCAGTTCTTCCCACGTCGGCAGGTCAACCGTGTTTTTCACCGCCGGTGCATTGTTCAGTGCCGGATGCGTGACGGAAGGCCAGCCAGTGCTCTGCGCGGGTGTTGTTGCCTGCCCCACTGCGGAATTCTGCATCACCGCGGAAGTTGTTGGCGCAGGCAATCGGGTGACGGTATACGCCGCTTCGCTGATTGCGGTCGTACGAAGGGTGCTGGCAACCACGTTACGCTGCTGCGTCGCCGTGGCGGTGGTTTTACTGTCCGTTTTCCAGACGCCGCGCGGTTGCAGATCGCTGCCGAGGCTGACACCGGAAAGCGTTTTGATCATGGTGACCAGGTCGCTGGCGTTACCATAAAGGCGTTTCCCGGTACGCCACATTTTCTGCACCTGCTCAACGAAATTTTTGCCTGACGATGGCGGCGGCAGAAGTACCGAGATATCCCCCTGCAACAGCCTGGCGGCATCCGATACGGCAGAATCCACCACTTTCATCGCATCAGAAACATACCCCAGCATTATGCTGGCATTACCGATAACGTCGTTCTGCACGAAATCCGCCACACCATCGATACTGAAACCGCTGAAGCTGTCACTGATGCAGTCATCCAGTGCAGAACAGGATGACATCAGCGTCTGCGCCGTCGCCGCACCTGATGTGGGGTAAGAGAGTTCTCCTGCTTCGACAAACTTCAGGTCAAAGCGGACAATACGCCCTTCACTTTTCGATGTGCTGACCCGAACTTCCCCGTCAACACAGACTTTCAGCTCACCATATGTCGGGTGGACAAGCGTGCCGGGACCGGGTTTATTCAGCGCTTCAATCAGGCGATCGCGCTGGTCAAAGCAGTCATCTCCCACCACATAAGCTGTGATGGACGGGCGGAAAGTGACTTTTCCCAGATCTTCGGTATAGGGCTTGTCGCGGTTCGGGTATTCATGTGTTTCCACACGGCGACCGGTTCCCGCACTTTCTTCTTCAACCTTAAACGGCACACCTCGAAATGATGCTTCAAGTAGCTTTTCACGCCAGCCACTTCGAGAATCAGAGGATAGGTACGAAGAAATATGAGAAAAATCCATGGCGTCACCTCAAATAAAAACCGCGTGTAAACGCGTTTTTTTATTAGGTAATAAAATTAACGAGCATAATCAATATTATGAGTATCTATTCTACATGATGAATAAGTAATTTCGCTTTCACCACTAATATTTACGCCAGCCTTTACCTTCCCTGTTTTCGTAACATCAACAAAGAATTGCCCTCTTGGCATTTTAAATGCAAAAGAGAAACCAATAATTTCCGAGTCAAAGTTATTTTCATCCTCACTAATTGGTACAATAAAAGTCAATGGTGCAGATTGTGAGTTATTTTCAAAATCAAAAGCACCAATGCTTTTATTAAACTCGTAGGATGCTTTTTTTATTAAAAGAGTTCCACTTGCCGACTTTGCTGGGCATATTACAGACAGTCTATTTATTCCCTCTACATCTAGATCTATATTCTTATCCGCTGAAGTTTTAACGTTATCTATAAAGTATGTAGCAAGCTGCTTTTCCGTTACTGGCTTCGCAAAGGAGTTTAATGGCAGTCCTACAGCCAACAACAATATAAACATTTTCTTCATATTCTCTCCTACTTTCAGCACAAGCTTTACCACTCAATAATCCTACTTGATTAAAGTAGTTATATTATCGTCTGAATGGAGAATACCCCACATCGTGCGTGATTTTCATCAGGGGATCGGCTTTGCCCGGTACATCAATTATCTTCATACTTGGCGGAGCATTCTCGAACGTGACTTTCAGCTCGCTGTGCTGTGTCATGGAAGAAGATGGATTCAACAGCGGAACATTGGGTTTGTACTGACTCAGGTTGGCCTGATACTGCTCGTACTCTTTACGATCAAAAAAAGGCGTCCAGTCTGAAGCCAGAAACAGCCCTTTATTATCCAGCCAGTTAACCGTATCTTCAGGAACAACACTTTCCAGAGTATCTTTAACCGGCTCATACATCAGGGTTCCCAGAAAATCATATACCCCGGCCTTCCCGATAAAGCCGCGGCCTTTCCCCATCAATCCCGTTTCTGCCGATACCTTCCCCAGCGTACGCATCTCTCTGGTCACTGCGGTAATAGATTTGGTAACGTCAGCAACCCATTTGGTTGCCATAAACAGGGCAATCGCTTTCAGAACAGTTTCCCATCCCCCCATCACCTGCGCCGTTTCATCCACCACGTGCCAGACTTTTTTTATGACAGGACCTACGGTTTCCCAATTATCAATAATGAGGTAAGCGCCACCAACCAGAAGAGCAATCAGCCCCTTAGCAGGCGTCATATTCATCACACCGCCGAGAACTTTCATGATTCTGGACAAAGAGCCTGCAGCGGCCCCCACTGTCAGTAAAGCCAGACCGATTTTAGCAATGGTCTTAACGAGCTCCGGGTTTTCACGGACAAACGTTCTCACTTCCTCAAGGAGCGGTTTTACCGCTTCAAGACCATCATTAACCTCAGGAAGAAACGTTTCCCCCAGAGTGGAAGAAATTGCATCAAGTTGATTTTGCAGAAGTAAAAGCTGGTTTTCCGTCGTCGCTGCCCTCGAAGCATATTCCTTCTGCATCGAACTGCCATACTGCTGGGAATCCGCAACCCGCCTGAAGTTGGTACGCAACAAATCAAGGTTAGTCAGCAGAGGTGCTATCGCGCCCAGAGACTCTTTCCCGAACAGGGCATTCAGCACAGCTGCCTGTTTTTCTTTAGGCACTTTAGCCATCGCATCCAGTACAGACAGCATGGTTCCCCGGGCATCTTTCTGCATATCAGCAGCTAATTTCTTCGGATTGATCCGCAGAAAACGTAATGCCTGTTTCTGCGATTTTGTCGCGGAATTTCCCGCGGTCAGGGAAAGCATGAAGTTCTTGATCCCTGTGGCGGCAATTTCTGACTCCACGCCCATCCCGGCAATGGTTGCCCCCATTGCCGCGATTTCGCCGGAAGCCACACCTGCAACACCACCTAAAGGACCAATACGCGTAACAATATCGGAGATTTTCTTCGCATTCGCCGGGCCGGTATTACCAAGGTAGTTGATTTTGTCAGCCAGCCCGGCCACTTCATCCTGCGTCATATTAAACGCAGTACGCCACTGGGCCATCATCTGCCCGGACTCTTCAGCCGTGGTATCAAAGGCCACGCCCATCTTCACCGCATCAGTGGCAAACTGCATCAGTTCATCACGTGCAATCCCGGCCTGACCGCCAGCCGCCACAATTTCCGCGATCCCGTCTGCAGACATGGGAAGCTCAGTAGACAAAGCGCGTACCTGCTCCGTCATGGCCTTAAACGCATCCGGCGTATCCAGACCGTCCACCACTTTGCGGACATCAGCCATCTTCGATTCAAGGGTGATGGCTGATTTTACAGGGAGTGCCAGTGCCCCCATTATTGCAGTACCCGCCCCGGCAGCGCCCAGAGCAAGGCTGGAGACTTCTTTCTGAAACCCCTTAAGCTGACGCTGCATACCTTTAAGCGGGCCGGATAGCCTGTCAACGGCGGTGATGATGGCTTTCAGCTGAAAATTATCAGCCATGCTTCATCTCCTCATTTATACGGACGGCCTCTGCCTCCAGATCAGCAAAGTGGGAAATAGCCGTCCGGCGAAGTTCAAGGGGGTTTAATTTCCAGAACCACGCGACATTGTAGAATCGCTTCCGGAGGTCTCTTCCGTCTCCAAGCCGGTAAAAAAACGCATTACAATCATGCCTGCCTTGAAAATATCCAGCTTCGTCATCTGCGCTGCAGACGAGCGCGGAATCCCGGCCAGAAGCGGGATATATTTCAGCGCTACCTGACTGTCCATTTTCATACCACCATCAGGCGAAACAGAGAAAGGGAACCCCAGCGCCTCAATCTCGTCATACGTAGGCTCACGTATTTCCAGCACATGCAGTGTTTCTTTGTGGGCGATGATCGGTTTTTTAAGTACAAGCTCAATCACTGGTAATCCCCTTCTTCACCGTGGAACTCAAGATCAACCGTGCCTTCTTCGGCATTATGGTTCGCTTCACCGTACAGCCAGGCAGACGACAATACATAGACCTGACCGTTCGCCAGCTCGGCAGTGATGGTCATCTCATCAGACGAGGTGATTTTGCTCACCGGAAAATTCTTCGGCACCTTGAAGGTCCCTTTGACATAAGGTGCACGGTGAGTTTCCTTGCGGTCCACTGAACCGTCCAGGCCGATGATGTCATCATTAACCGTCCTGTTCATGGGCACCTCAATGCCGCCGGTCAGCGATAGCTGCTGACCGTCAATTTTGAAATAACAGGTTCCCCCGATACGGGCCATTATGCAGACTCCTCTGAATACTGAAGACGGAACTGGTTAACCACGGCAAAGACACGCAACTGGTTAACATAGTCAGGCGGGAACAGCGTGTTCAGGCGGTTCGGATCGCTGGCATCACGCTCCACAACCAGGTACTGCTTAAACAGTTCGTAGTTTTCCACGATCCCCGCACGCTCAAGCTGACGGTAGGTTGCCAGCAGTTCCCCTTTGATCACCGCCGGTGTGACAATCGCCTGACCGGGACCAAAGCGGGTACCGTCGCTGGCAAGCTTGTGACGCCCGTACTTACTGGTAATGACGGATTTCAGTTTGCGCAGCACATACGCGCTGGTATGCAGCGTCTCGCTGTCGAGGTAGCTGTTATCCGCAACACCGTAAGCGTTTTTCCTGTACGTGGTGACATCACGCTGAATGCGCAGCACCCCGCTTTCGACATACGCCGTTGCCACGCCATGAGACAGCAGGGTCTGTTGTTCGGTCATCGTGAACCGTTTCCCCTTCGGCGCAGGCAGCATACCCACCAGCTCACCGGTCTGCGTGGGACGTGCCGGATCGTTGCGAATAAACACCGCTGCGCGGGCGGTACGGCTTGCCGCCAGCTCGTCGGCAGGCGTCTGGGTCTCTTTTTCGTATCCCGCCAGGGTAATGTGCTGCTGGTTAAACTGGTCACCTGCGGTCACCAGTTCTGACAGCGTGCCGATCTTTGCCGTATACACATGACCATACAGCTGACGCGCATAGCTCCAGCGACCGCTGGTATCGTTCATCTCGGTCACCAGCGTGTTAACGGAGGCCGTGTCGTTGAACGGCAGGCCGATATAATCAAACGGCTCATCCGCCATTGCAGCCACCGCGCCGGTGAGAACAGGAGCGCCCGTTCCGGCGGTACCCGTCGCCACGGCAATCTGTACGCCCGCTGGCAGCACTTCGCCCCCACCAAAGCCGTAGTAATTGAGGCTGACAGGAATTTCATTCCCGCAAAGCCCCTTATGACGCGCGGTCAGTGTGACCACGCCAGCCGAAGATGAGGCCGTAAACGGCAGGGCCGGAACGGCATTGATGGCATCTTTGATACTGCTGGCAATCGTCGTGACGTTATCGCCGTTGGTCACCGGAGCCTGCACGCGGGTACGTCCCACATAGACATTCACCGTGCCGGTTTCGGTTGCCGCCCCGGTCACCGTCAGCGTAACCGTTGCCGCCGCGCCTGTGGATTCAGGAACGGCAATCACATACAGCTCGCCAAACGGGTCGGTCTGGCGATAAGCCTCGACCATACGCGCCAGCTGACTTCCCGCACCACAAATCTGGCGTGCATAGTCTGCCGACGGCATCAGCACCAGACTGTTGGCAACAATCTCTGCACCGTTATTGGCATGACCAATCAGCAGCGATGCTCCGCTGTCCTGTGCAGTATTCGCAGCCTGGTTATCCATTTCCGCATAAAACAGCGGAACCAGCGTATTCGACGGAATGGTGTTAAAGCTTATCGTCATCGGTGTTCACCTTTTTATTCACGCGCCGGATATCACCCGCTGCTTCACGGCGCAGCCAGTAGTTGTTCTCATCAACATTTCGCCCTTCGGCGGGCAAAAGGTCGCCGCGGGCAGGGTCAGGCACTGACCGCCCTTTAACAGGTTTCACAAACATGATGATCCTCAGGAAGGAAGGGTTATTTCGGTGTGATGTTCGATATCGCCGTCAGGCCCGTTACCGGGATCGAGATAATCAACATCAATCGCCAGCGTTTGCAGTTCATCCAGACTGTTCAGGTCATCCTGCTGGCGGGTATCGTCTTCGGTCAGCTCGCTGATGACCGAAAAATCGAACTGATAAATCAGCTCATGACGATTCAGATCCAGCAGCGTGCCGCCGTCATAGGTAATCGGGTTACCGCACGCTTCCGGGTTCCAGCCCAGCAGAGTCTTAAAGAGCATCTGCCGGACATCGTCCACCACATCATACGAAGCAAACTGACCGCGCTCATCACGCCCGTTACTCAGTATGACAACCACGGAGAAGCCCTCTTTCAGCTCCTGCCAGTAGTCGGTCTGGCTTTTGTTTTCTCCCGGAGAGTCATCACCCGGTACCACATACGCCGCCGGGAGTCTCAGCTTTCCGACCTCCGGCAGATTTTTGAACTGTGCCGCGCCTGCCACCCGGTTTTCAAAATACGGGCAGCGGGCACGCAGCGCAGCAATAACAGGCGTCAGTTTCATCTGTGTCGTCGCTCCGGCTTCAGTGATTTACGCAATTCCCGCGCCAGAAAATAGCGTGTCCAGCTGCGGTTCTTTTCAAGCGTTTCCACCATGAAGTTATTACGTGGAGCCAGTCGCCAGCCGCTGCCACCGGATGCACCACGATGATGGCTGCGACGACGCTTTGCCCCTCGCCTCACGCCATAGAACAAAAAAGCCGGATAAAAATCACCGGTGATACGGCGGTTTCCCTCTCCATTACGCTGGTTAGGGGCTATACGTGCCATAAAACCAGGGCGATGTTTACTGGCTCTGGGTACCATGTAACCAATCGAACGAGCCAGGCGTCCGGTCTGATAACCGGGGTTTTCACCCGGTGCCGACCGCGCACGGCGCATCACCAGCCGACGGGCATCACGCATATGACGCTGACCAATCGTGACAAACGCCCGCCGGACACGGGCGCGGTTAAAGCGCATCTCCGCGGGCTGCTGAAAATCAACGTGCAAAAAGGAAGTCGTCATTGTTGCCTCCGTGACTCTGCCTACATTCGCCCAGCTCCGTACACTCCAGCAGCAGAAAGCGCCGCGCCCCGTTCAGATCGCGCTGACGTTTCACCCGGTACACACTGTCACCGCAGACCACCTCATAATCAGCGGTGATCCCCCGGCGGTAACGAATGGTGATGTAATGGGTGATGGCGTCCCCGGTCTGCGCGGTTTCCTGCCAGGTGGTGGCACTGGTCTGGACAACCTTCGCCCATGTCCGGAACGCAACCGGGTATTGAGGCTCCACGCCAAAGTTATCCGCGGGCATATCCACCCGCTGGCGGATCAGGACGCGTTTATTCAGTTCACCGGGGTCCGGCAGAATGTAGGTTACGCTGGTCTGCGCCTGACGAATTTTCATTGCGGAAAGTACCTGTACGGGCCGACAAGCCAGTTAAA
This sequence comes from Escherichia sp. KTE159, assembly GCF_000408805.1. Lineage (NCBI taxonomy): Bacteria > Pseudomonadati > Pseudomonadota > Gammaproteobacteria > Enterobacterales > Enterobacteriaceae > Escherichia > Escherichia sp. KTE159. The sequence goes on along the minus strand of NZ_KE137295.1, from coordinate 394,357 downwards.
GCTCATTGGCAACTCCATTTTCTCAACGTCTGTAACCGACGAGCGATTTTCGTAAAAATGGCTGATAAGCATCAGCATCCCCAGACGAATATCATCCGGCAGGTGCAGCCCGTCCGGATCGCTGTCCGGAATGGTTTCATCCGGTGCATAGAGCTTCCGGTTCAGATACGTTTCCGTCCGCTTTTGTGCCGCACAGGCCAGCAGTTGCAGATGGCGGTCATCAGTATCGAAATCCTCATCCAGCCGGAGTTGGGCTTTAATCTCTTCCATTGTCAGAAGCATGCTCAGCCCTCTTTACTGGTCGTGGCTTTTTTCTCTTTTGCCGCTTTACTGCTTTTTGCACTGATTCCGCGCTCTGCTAACCCGGCCTGAAGTGCAATCTCCTGCACACGGGCAGGAAGCGCCCCGTCGTCATACTCACCGGCCCGAATGACCTCAACACGCATACCGTCCGGTGACCATTTCAGATCTTGTTTCAGGATCATGATTCTTCACCCGTCAGAACAGGGGGCGCGGTTCCGCGCCCATGAATGATTACGCCGCTGCAATCTTCAGCAGTTTGATGGCCTGCGAATCGACCAGCATGCCGCCGGTGCGCTTGGTGGTATAAAAACCGACAAATGGTTTATTGGTGTACGGATCACGCAGAATGCGGGTGCCGATACGGTCTACGATGGTGTAACCCCGTTTGAAGTTACCAAATGCAATGGCTTTCGCATCTGCAGCGATATCCGGCATCTGCTCGTTTTCAGCGATACCGTAACCCGCCAGAGAGGACGGTTGCCCCAGTTCCAGCCCCGGACGCCACAGATAGTTACCCTCGGTGTCTTTCAGCAGACGGATGGCAAACAGGCTGTTGTTGTTCATCATGAACTTCGCGCCAGTGCGGTGTGCCTTACGCAGCGTGTAAATCAGTTTGATAATGGCGTCTGCGGTCACCGCAGTCGCTTCGCCGGATACAATATGCTGAAGTTTGCCGAACGCCCGGACCTTATCGGTTTCATCAGTGGATTCATACGCCAGGAACCCTTTCGGCTTCTTGGTGCCATCGCCAGAGGTAAAGGCAATTTCTTCCTGTTCAGCAAATTCGGTTGCCAGCTCGCTGTTGATCCAGGCCTCCACGTTGAAGAAGGCATCGTCCAGCATTTTCTGGGTAGCCTGCGGGTTGCCGTAGATTTCCCCCATGAGAGGTTCAATCAGCTCCAGTCTGGAGGTGGCAGTCTGGGATCGCGTATCCGTTTCCCCCACCCATCCGGAAGCCGTGCCGCCCAGATTCACCAGTTTTTTGTAGTCGGAACCGCCAACGGTGATCACCGTGGCTTCCTGACGCATCACCACTTCATCTTTCAGCAGGTTGAGAATGTTGCGATCCAGTTCTTCCGGCACGGCGTAGCCACCGTCTTCATCGGTGCCCACCTGCAATGCCTTACGCTCCAGATCGCGCAGACCATCTTCACGGCCTTTACGCAGGAAGCCCACAAACGCTTCTTTATGCTCGGTGGCCAGTTTATTTTGCGCACCACCTGCCGGACGTTTCAGCTCAAGCAACTCTTTTTCAAGGTCGCTTTTGAGATTTTCCAGCTCGCTGAGTTTCCCGTTCAGGGTTTCCACCTGCCCGGCAAGTTTGCCTTTTTCCTGCTCAATCGCATCCACGCGCTTGTCGTTCTTTGCTTTGAAGTCGTCAAACTTCTGCTGCAGCTCCTGCGCGACCTGTTCCACATCTTTAATATCAACCGCCATCGTATTTCTCCTGATTAGAAGTTCAGATTTTTCAGTGCATTCAGTGCAGAGCCCACATCCTCAGCGTCGCGCAGGGACAGTGCGCCATAGCCCCCGGCCATGAATGCTTTGGCCTGGGTACGGGAGAGTCCGACATCACGCAGGACTCTTTCGATTTTTTTCTGTTCGGGGATTTCCCCGCGGGCCAGCGCGTTCTTGACGTCGCTGATCCGCGCCTCGTCGTTAGACGGGAACGTCACCAGACTGACTTCCCAGAGGTCGATTTCTTTCAGCAGAAAGGCTTCTTTCGTCCGGTCGTATTCCCAGTCCTTCAGGACGTACCCAATAGAAAGGCCGGTTAACGAACCGGCCTTCATGTGTGCATGTGCGCGTTTTGCCAGGGGATCATCATCAATGAGCAACCGCCCCCTGACGTAAAGCCCGACATCGTCTTCCTTCATTTCGGTGTAAACACCGATGGGCTCATCCATGCGGTGCTGCCAGAGCAGCGCAGGTAACGCTTTTCTGTCACTCCACGCCCGCAGGGAGGCGGTAAATGCCCCGGACATCACCACATCATCGTGGCTGTCCTTTACACCAAAGACGGAGCCATACCCTTCAAACTCACCGGAGTCACTGACAGACTTCAGACTCAGCGGTACATCAAGACGTTGTTTCGTCTGCATTGGCGTTATCCTTCTGCTTACCGGCTTTACTGCCATCGGAGGGTTTCGTGGTCATGTTCATCGGTGTGAGATAGACATCACCACCGGGACGCGGATTCATATCTTCCAGGTCGCGGCAGTCATTGGGAGAGTAAATTCCCCAGTTGATCCCGGTGGCGTAGGCTTCAAAACGGGACTTCATATCCCCGCGCAGTAACGCCCCGGCGTTAAATTTGGCGTAATAAACGCCCTGCTTACTTTTTCGTACCAGTCCGGTGTTGATCCGCTGTTCGATGCGGGTCAGATACGGCACCAGTGAATAGTTGATAAATCCCAGCCCCAGCTCTTCGATATTGTTGAAGGTGGCGCGATCGGTGTTCTGCACCATGTGCAACGGCACCCGGAACAGACGACAGATTTCTTCAAGCTGAAACTTGCGGGTTTCCAGGAACTGGCTGTCCTCGGCGTTCAGCGCCATCGACTTCCAGTCCAGCCCCATCTCAAGGATCATCGGGCGGTGAGCATTACCAAGCCCGGTGTGACGCTCCTCAAAATCTTTCTTCAGGCGCTCATAAGCCTGATCCGACAGCGTCTGTTCTGTACGCAACACACCCGACGTCACCGCGCCATTGCTGAACAGTCTGGCCCCGTGCTCTTCGGTCGCAGCTGCCAGCGATATTGCCTCGCGGGCATAGGCGACGGGATTCAGTCCCACCAGACCGTCCAGCGTCAGCGTGCGCACATGCCAGATATCTTCCTGGCTCAGTACATCCGTGGAGCCGTCCGGGAATGTGACCTGGTAAACCGGTTCCCAGCTACTGTTAAGCTTCGGTACCACACAACCGGGATCGACGGGCAGCAGTTCAGCCACTTCGCCAAACGCTTTCACTTTGTAGGCGTAAAAGTTTCCCCGCAGGCACAGACAGGTGACCACCAGCTCCCAGAACTCCTGCGGCGTCATATAGCCATTGGGATGCGTGGAGATCAGCTTATGCAGACGTTCGCCGGTGGCCCTCTGCTTCAGGCTGCCGTTCAGGTAATACAGGTTGCAGGGCAACATCCCGACCGACTCTGCCAGAACCCTGACGCAGGAAAAAACCGCCGTCAGTCGCATGGCCCGCTGGCTGCTGATCTGCTTTCCGGTATAGGTGTCATATGACAGCCCGATAGCATCCGCCAGCTCTGCTGGCGTGGTCACCGGCGCGTCACTTTTTCGTTGAAACAATCCCGAAAAGAACACTATTTACCTCCGCTGACAGACGACTGTGTACGGTCGAGATATCGCGCCACCAGCCACGACCAGAACAGGCACAGCGCCCCGGCAACAACAAAACCCGCCGGGGGATAAATCAGCCAGGCACCATACGCCAGCAAAAGCGCACCCAGCACGCCCACCAGAGGCGCGAGAATCAGCATGATCATAATTACCTCAGTTAAAGCGAGCGGATCCCGTAGGACTCAATGTGATCAGACAGCGTGTCTTCTTTCTCGTACAGCATGGCTCTGCCAACCGCCATAATCAGCGCAACTGCACCGTCAATTTTGTTTTCCGCCTGCTCTTTGACGGGTTTCACCACATCATCGTTACCCGGCATGTTTTTGCCGACCACGTTGCCGATACACCAGGTCATGATGGGATTGCCGTCATGATGAAAACGTCCCGATTCAATCGCTGCTTCCAGCTCTTTCATCGGATCGGACATATTGGTGAAGTTCTGGAAGATAGTGACGGGATTCAGGTCTTCATCAGCAAGGTCATGTGACAGCCCGGTCGCCCCGAAGGGGTCGATGGGTGACTCGCTGACCGGGCTGATTTTGTTCGCCGCTTTGGCCTCTTCGAGGATGTAGCGATAATCCACCTCTGCACCATCGGTAACGGTCAGGACGCCCATTTCCACCCATTTCTGAAAGCGTTCGGCTGTCCGGCGATCTTCATTTTTCTCGACGCTGTACACCGTGTCATACGGTACCCAGAAACGCGGGGCCACACTGTAGTAATGCGTTTTACCGTCAATCTCGCGGGTATAAAGTCGCGCCATACTGTTCATATCCAGCTTACGCGCCAGGTCAAAGGCCAGGATGCACGGTTGCCCCTCGAACTGCTCAAGGGACAGTGATTTATCCTCGCAGCTCTGCCAGCTCACCAGGTTGAAATACGCCGAACGCGCCGACACCCAGATATTGAGGTGCTTTGTTTTAAAGACGTTTGCCAGACGGGCGTTATTTTTCGCACGCTGCTGCTGACTTAACAAAAATTCGCGATAAACCGACACGCCAATATTCGGGTTAGCTTTTTCCAGCACCTGCGGGTCGGTCCAGTCGTCACCTTCATCAACGGTATAGATGATCCCGAACAGTTCATCGTTGGGTACCGACCCGTTGAGCATCTCGATAACTTCCCGCCGCTTGTCGTAGCACGGCCCCTCAATGTTGTACCCGGCAGTAGTAATGGCCCACATCAGTGGCTGACGTCGCGCCCCCATCCCGGTAAGCATCGTGGTGTAAAGCGCATCTGTGGCGTGCTCGTGATATTCATCCACCACCGCACAGTGGGGTGATGAACCATCACCGGGGTTACCGATCAGCGGTTCAAACCGCGCGCCATCCTCCGGACGATTCATGTTTGAGGCGTTAACCTCAATCCCGAACGCTTCCGTCAGCATGGGTGTGCGTTTACACATCAGTCGAGCCGGGCGAAAGACTTCCCACGCCTGTTTCTCTGTCGTGGCACCGGAATACACTTCTGCGCCAAACTCGTTATCACAGGCAAAACAATACAGGGCAACACCGGCAGAGATTGCCGATTTGCCGTTCTTACGGGGGATTTCGGTATACACCTCCCTGAAGCGGCGCAGCCGGGAGCCTTTATTGACCCAGCCAAACGCACAGCAGATCACAAAGAGCTGCCACGGTTCCAGCGTGATGGGCATCCTCTTGAATGCCCACTCCCCCTTGGTGTGTGGCAACAGCTGAATAAATTTCGCGGCCCGTTCAGCCAGGTCCTTGTCGAAGCGGTAACGAAACGACTTACTTTTTTCCGCCATCAGGTCATCAAGATGGCGCTGGCAGGCCTGAATCACAAACTGGCAGGCCACAATCTTTCCGCGCACGACATCACGGGCATACTGATTGGCAGCATTTACGTTGGGGTAAGATTTCCGGCTCATGACTCGATGATTTTCAGAAACGGGTTAGTGGCTTTCTTCTGCCCCGCCAGGCCAATCAGACGCTGGCGGCTGCTGGGGTCGAGTCCGAGCATTGCCCCCGTGCTGCTCATCTCGGACTCCTGTTCTTTTTTGGCGGTCAGCTCCGGATTTTTGACCCTGCCGCCCATTGCACCGGTGATGGTGTTGCCCTGTATGGCAATATTTTTCACGGCACGTCGCCAGAACTCGTAGGCCACGCACCACCGCTCAAGCACCGCGAGGTCAGTCACGCACAGCAGGTCCTGACCGCAGAGTTCTTTGGTTGTCAGTTGCCACATGATCGTGGCGAGAGGGAGATCTTCTTCAGCGAACCACTCCGGTGGCTCAACACCTTTGATGGGCGTAAAAACAGGTTCATCTTTGTTCAGGGCTCGCTTGCCGGGGTTTCCGGCCAGCGCCTTGCGCGCCGTTGGCTTGGGGCGACGCCCGGAACGCCCCGCCGTTCCAGCCATATGCGGCACTCCTGGTTAAATTTCATTTTTCGCGGGTATAAAAAAACGATGGGGCGGGCAGTCCGGAAGACGTCAGGCCGCAGGGATTTGACCCGCCCCTCCCCTCAGGCAGTTGAGAATTATTATCACTTCAACCGTTCACGGGCCGTCTTCGCCTTATGACACGGCCAGCACAGACTCTGCAGATTACAGTCGGCATCAGTGCCGCCATGCGCTTTAGGGATGATGTGGTCAACGGTTTTCGCCTCGCGCACCACACCAGCACGCAGGCACAACTGGCATAAACCTTTGTCACGTTTCAGCACACGCGTGCGGATAACGTCCCACTTCGAACCGTAGCCGCGCTGATGACGGGATTGTCCTGGCTTGTATTGCTTCCAGCCTTCGCTTTTGTGGCTTTCGCAATAACCTGACGGGTCAGTGGTGGTATGGCGGCACCCGCGAACACGGCAGGCTTTTGGTGTGCGTGGTGGCATTATCCGTCCTTCGGTGATGTAGCTGCTTCTGTTGGGTTCATAGTTGAAATCCTGTTACGCCATAGCAATGTATCTGCCATCATAATGGCAATAAAAAAGCCCCGCGATTGCGGGGCTGATGGTTATATAAAATATTAGCCAATTAAGTCGTCAATTTTTTTCTGAATATAACCATCCAGCAAACGCCTTGAAACGTCAACTAATGTTCCAATGCTTGCATCTTTAAAGCCGGTCTTGAGAGAATTCCAAACCTCTTTATTCCTGAGAGCTTCAAGGAAGTCATGACCGCTTGAAGTTAATCGTAACGGTATAACGAACCATGATCCTCCATCAGCAGCCTCAGAGAAACCAAACCCATACTTGCCGTCTGTTCTAGCAATTAGTTGACGATCAGCCAATAAACGCATATGGAATAAAAATTCATCGGTGCTGTAGTCATACCCAGCCAGCTGCAGCTGCTTTATATCAGTATGCGGCTCTTCAGACGCCTCGAAAGCTTCCAAAAGACCTTTCAAATACTCGTGATCTATTTTCATAACATTCCCTTTTATGAATGAGGGAATAATTTAACATTAAACTAGGCACTTGATGAATACTTGGCGTAATGTCGCTAGTGGTCGAGTTGCAATACACCGTGATTCAGTAACTCTAAATAAGCGATGAGCCCGGCATAAACGGGGATAAACTCACAATCATCTTCGAATTCTGGGATTATTCCGGTTGCGATGGTGTATTGAGGCTGGCTATCTTCCTTCGCGAAGGATGCAAGGTCTTCAAACTGCTTAGCTGTAAGAACCACTGTCATACCTCTGTCGTTAAAAAGCCTCGCTATTGCGAGGCTTGGTTCGGAAGCTGATTATTACTTGGTGAAGTGTCTGATAGCCTTCTCAACTTTTTCGTCAGTGACCATACCGTCACAACGTGCGACGTTATAACTTATCCCGTCTAGTTCGTACTCCTCGATAGGCATAGTAAGCACGCCGCCCTTGTCACCCCTGAAGGTAACAATCTCCAGGTCGTCCTGGACAACAACATGATCAAACGCGTCACCCGGTAAAATAGCTATGACATTCTTTGGCATTTTTATCCCCTTTTTTTTGCGGAGGATTAAATTACCACATTCATTCACTTATGAACCAGATTCAGCTTCAAACCACAGTAGTGTGTCTTCCGACTCTTTGATAGCTTTCGTCGTTCTGGCTACCAGCCCGCTTTCAGATGTTACCCAGCTTAACTGGTTCACAAAGATTTGATACTTCAACGGATCGTCACCAACAAACTTAATCGCGTCTGCTGCAGCGGCGGTGTCATAGTACAGTTTCGCCAGCAGGTTTAAGCGGATCTGCTATGCAGGTGTAACCGTGATTTTAGACATTGTTTATCCCCTGGTGGGTATATTTATTGTCTTATCCGCTTGTTGGGATATCCATTATCAAAGCCACTCTGCAAGGAATGGCTTTTATGATGGCAATAAAAACAGTCGTAGGAGGTTAGATTAAGTCTTCACGTTTTTCATATTCATCGATATGATAAAGATGCATAAACTTTTCATCATGCCCACCAAATATCTGTGTTATCGATTCGTCATCCCGGCCTTCAACAATTAAATGCTTTTCATGTGTTCCTGGCATAAATAACGCCTTTACAACATATTCTAAGTGGTGTTTGAACTGTACGTGAAGCTCTCTTGCATCCTCAAAAGGAATATTTTCGGTAAGTTCAAAATAACGAAATGCCATATCTACCTCCCGTATAATGAGAGCTCATCATTAATGAATTTTCTTGTCATGACAATGACAAATTATTTCAGGTTCCATTAGATATAGCTTTGTAATGAACTGGCACTTATCTCAACACAGCCCTTACCGCGCGCCAGATGCTCAATATCAAGCATCAGCAATGAGATGTTTAATCTGGATTCGCTCCAGAAGTAAGCACCACCCTGTCTACAGAGCCAGATGTGAAGGATGATGAGTAAAATTATCGCTATCATCGAAGGCATTGCGTCCTGATGTACTCCTGCAGGTAGTTAACCTGCGCGGTTATCCTGTCGATTCCACTTCGGAGACGGTAATAATTGAGTTCAGCATCTGCTGTAAGTCCTGGGCTTTCTCCATCGCCCATGCTGCTGGCTCCGGTCGTTGACTTTGCACAGGTGGCGGCGACTTGCAGGCGCTTACGCCCAGCAGAAACATCAGCACGGAGACTTTCGATAGTCGCGTTAGCATCAGCAAGCTCCTTTGTATATCTGGCGTCGAGTTCTGCTACATCACGTTGACGCTTCTGCATGTCAGCGATGATGGATGTGGCTTTATCGCGCTGCTCTTTGTAGGCGATGGCGTTATCACGGTAATGATTAACAGCCCATGACAGGCAGACGATGATGCAGATAATCAGAGCGGAGATAATCGCGGTGACTCTGCTCATACCTCAATCTCTCTGACCGTTCCGCCAGCCTCTTTGAATTTTGCAATCAGGCTGTCAGCCTTATGCTCGAACTGGCCATAACCAGCGCCCGGCAGTGAAGCCCAGATATTGCTGCAACGGTCGATAGCCTGACGAATATCACCGCGATCAATCATCGGTAAAGCGCCACGCTCCTTAATCTGCTGCAATGCCACAGCGTCCTGGCTTTTTGGAGAGAAGTCTTTCAGGCCAAGCTGCTTACGGTAGGCATCCCACCAACGGGAAAGAAGCTGGTAACGTCCGGCGGCTGTTGATTTGAGTTTTGGGTTTAGCGTGACAAGTTTGCGAGGGTGATCGGAGTAATCAGTGAACAGTTCGCCGCCAACAATAACATCATAACCGTGGTTACGTGTCGGTTGTCGCCCGTTATCCGTTCCTTCTGACCATGCCACCATATCGAGGAAAGCTTTACGCTGGGAATTTAGTACCTGCATAAATTACTCCTTAGAGCCACCAAACTTATTACCGATTACTCTCATTGCAGCCCCACGAATAGCATCGACACCGATCAACCCAACGCCACCACCAATGGCAACAGAAAGCGATTTAGGCCATCCGACATACTCAAGCGCGGATGCAAAAGTCAGAGTCAGAGCGCCACAGAGCAAAATCTCGAGCGTTTTTCGCTTCCAGCCGCCACCACCACCAAAGTAGGCGATACGCAAACCAGCCATAACAATCGACATAATCACTGCGCCCAGCGGTGTGTCTCCACGCCACCAGCTCTGGAACAACTCCAGCCAGGTATTTGGGTTATGAGGCATTTGTAGTTATCTCTCACCTCGCTGATACAGCAGGTGCAAATTGAGGGAACATCATGTACAGCAAATTAGAAGCGGAAACGTCAAAGAAGCCGAACCAATGGATAACTGCGGAATAGACCAGGACCAACGAATCCCCAGCCCCAGAAACGACAAAACCCGCTCGACGGCGGGTTTAAGCTGTGTGGCGAAGTAACCACTCTTAACACGATACAATAATTTTTGCGTACGCGTTAGCGTTTTTGTAAGATTAACAAATAAATCGAAAAATCATAATCGGATGATTTCATGGCAAAATTAAATGCTAGCGAAAGACTCGTTACTCATCATAGTCTGACCATTGACACAAAGTTTAGAACCAAGGCAACACAAGAGGTAAAAGCCCAGTGTATATGTCCTGTTCCGGAAATGTACATGCTTGCCCCATTGATTGTTAAACAAAAGGGACTCGTTCATTCATATGATTCTGGGAATATTGTAGTTACTCTCCAAGATGTACAACTTTATCCTTTACTTCCAGATAACTCACCCACGCATATTGTCCTTCTTATTAATAGTGTTGATAAAAATGGAAGTACTACCGTTGTAAAAAATATAAATACTAATGAACGCGTTGAAATCCAACCAAAATATGAACAAGGTGAAGGCTATGAAGTTTCTACCTATGTTGTCATATCATTAAATGGAAATAAAAGAACCTATGATATGATTTGTACATCTACCCCAGGTGTATCTACGGCCCGGTTAAATAGTTTTTTAGACAAAATTCTCTTTGAAGTGGCGAAAGACAATGAAGACTTATTTACCGCAAAACATCCAACTAACGTTATTTCTGCAACATCAAAAAAAGAAGTAAAAATACGATACAAACCAATATTTGAATTTACAGGAATGTTAGACAAGGAGCTTTTTAATAAAATAAGCCAAAAAGGATTATCAGATGTCATATTAGTCAAGGATCAATTCGGAACAATTAATGCTCCTGATGTTAATTCACCTTACATTCCGACTGAAAGTACATTAAAATTACTTCCAAATCATGGTGACAATGTTATTGGATGGATTAAAAATGTAGCATCTCATTTCAATAAAAAAATGAATGGTGGTTATGATAAATTAAAGGTTAAATTCCAAGATCCTGAAACAAATAAACCAAGGCAGGTTGATTTCAAAACCTCAAACATCAATCTTAATAATTTAGAAAAAACATTTATTAAGAAAAGCATTATCGATAACTTTAATTCGCGCCTGAAGGATTCATATGTTAAAATTGAACTAGAGTTTGTTGTGAAAATGATAGATTTGATGTGAGGTTATTATGCCAATACTTTCAGTTTTCTCTCATCTAGGCAAGCCGTTTGGATATCTTTTTATTAAAGGTATTAGCGGCAAAGCTGCATATGATTGGGTAGCACCAATTCTACTTACTTCTATCACAGCAGTACTTTTCATTCTATTAAAAATCCCTGTCAAAGATTTATTTGATGACAATGGTTTCATTAAATCAATCGTTTCATTTATCTCTAACCTACCAGGGTTTTATATTGCCGCTCTGGCCGCCATAGCAACTTTCAATAGAGCTGAGATTGATTTACCATTGATTAGCAATGAAAGAAATGCCTCTATTGAAATAAAAGTAACAAAAGAAAATGGAAAAGTAGTAAATTCAGAGGAGGTTCTGACCAGACGATTATTTCTTTGCATGCTATTCTCTTTTTTAACAGCATTAAGCATTGTTATAATAATACTTAATGCTATATTTTCACCATTAATCAATGTCTATCAAAACAGTATTGTTTTAATGGTTTATACTGTTGTATTTACTTTCCTCGTTTGGCAACTCTTAGTATCAACTTTCTTTGGATTATATTATCTCGGAAACAGAATTCATATGAATTATTAAGCCCTACAGGGGCTTAATAATCAACAAAATACCTTCAATCACTCCTATTGCTGCTTGAAGTTGTTTTCTGATTGACCCGTCAGAGCATTTCCGTTTCTTTGCTATTGAACGGAGTGAAATACCGATAACAAAGTGAGCAATGATCAGTTCATATTCTTCTGGCTTATATTTCCGCAATCGCGCAACACAGCTGTCAATCATGATTCCTTCATCATCATCGCATTGTTGGCGTGTTTTCTTTCCATGAGGTAGTAAACCTTTAAACCCTGCAGCAACAGGCTGCCAGTCCACACCACTGTTATCTGCTGCAGCCCATGCTCCCCAGCGGTCCAATACTTCATACATATCACGCATCAACTTTCTCCACAAAATCAGGCCAGCACGCCGGTTGCCAGCGCACGATCGATAAAACGAAATATCAGCTCCAGCTGGGAGCCATACATCTCTTCAAATGCCACGGTATCCGCATGCAGCTCGTCGTGATGCTTTCTGCACAAAGGCAACACAAAGAGGTCATGCGCTTTTGTACCCATTCCACCCTGGCCGTGACCTATCAGGTGGTGGGGATCATCAGCAGGCTTTCCACAACATGCACACGGCTGTGTCTTAACCCAGCGCGTGTACTTTTCATTAACCCAGCGGCGACGTTTGGGGCGTAACATAAAAGACTCCGGCGACTCCGGATCCACTTTCAGCGTCAGCACCTTTTTCGCTTTATCCTGGATGATGCTGGTGGCAGGAACCGAAGGCACAAAGTCACTTTCCCGGGTGACAGACGGCACAACAGGCTTCGGTAATCTCAGTGCCTTACGGGCTGCACTTTCCGGTAAGGCATCCGCCAGGTCATTACGAATCAGCCACCAGCACAGTTCCGGCATTGTCACAACGTGACTATCATCAAAACCGAGATCCCGACGCACAACAGACAACACCCAGCGGGCACAGTTATCCGTTGCCATTGATTCCAGCCGTTCCGTGAACTGATCGCGCAGCTGGTTATCGCAGTGCCAGCACAGACGGATTGCGCCCGGCGCGTGTCGCATTGTGGCCATGTTCTCGCTGTGCCAGTCGGAATGAGGCCACTGACAGCCCTTTTCACGAAGTAACCAGCTTTCAAGACATTCCACGCCACCAGCACGACGGATCACTGCCTCATTGCGGAACACGGCCCGAACGGCAGGATCATCCGCCAGCGGTTGTGATGCCGCCGGAACGGCACCACTGGCGAAAGATGAATAACGTTCCGGCTCAGGCTCCAGTAGGACACGCCCCTGCATAAACAGGGGCATCAGCTCTGAACCTGGTCTGAACAATACGATCCCCATACGCGGGGCTATTTCAGGGGTCAGTAGTGCTCTCACGGTCACCTCAATGAACGGTATCGAGCAACTTTAACAGCTCAGGGAATCGGGATTCGAAGAAATGCGGCTGCGTCTCGCGCGGATTTGCGGGACTGGTGATGTTCTTGCCGAACATGCAGCCTTTCGCCGTCAGCGACCAGAATTTTTTGATGTTGTTAATCGCGGTACGGCTGTATCGTTCGCGCTGCTCGACGATCCCCAGCTTCGCCATCTGGTGATATGCCTGATTAGCCGTAAGGCGGATACCATACTGTTTCAGCAGTGCACTCAGCGACAGTGTCGGGCGACTTGAGCCATCAGGCGCGTCAGCAGGAGCATCAATGGCATAGCGCGGTGCCAGATTCGGTAAGCCAACAGCCTCCTGGAGTTTCTGACAGGCACCAAGCACTGAAGAGTTAGACAGGTTTAACTCCCTGCGCATAAAGTCCAGCAGAATCACTCCAGCCTGCATCTTGTCAGCAGCTTGTCCGGATAATTTTTCCGGTGCGCTGGTTACCATATCGAAAGTACGGATCACCTTCAGATGGAATGACGGGCTGATCCACATTGCATAGGCATACACCAGTTCCTTGCAGACATACGTTCCCCGTTCATTTCCCCCATGAATCACACTCACCGGGTCAACACCCAAATTCTGGGTGTTGGTCAATTCATGAACAAGCTCAACAGTTTGTTGGCTGGAAAGAAACTTTCCTGGCTCCTTGGTTCTGGCATTTGCACCAGATGCTACTGCTGCGCGATGCAGATCGTTCAGGCTGTAACGCCCATAAGCATCACGACGAACTTCAATACCATCAATGACCATCAGATTATTCATACTTCGTTTCTCCTCTTGATCAGGCGGCTGCACCCGCCGTTTTCTCGTACTTACTGATAGTGATCTCGACCTTCCCTTCCGGGATAACCGGTCCCCACTCCACCAACATTCTTTTCACCTGGCTGTCGTCTTCCCACACACCCGCGTGGGTCAGGGCGTCAAACAGCGCCTTGTTATAGTTGTCCAGATCGCGGATCCGGTTATCCGGAGGAAACAACACAATCTCCACTGAAGCAGGTGCCGACGTTGGTTTCGGCAGACGACGTAACTGCTCAACTATTGCTGCGCACGCCGCGCTCTGGAATTTTCGCCCCGCCGCACTTATCAGGCTCTTACCAGCAAATGCCCCTTTGTTGGGGTGTCGCCAGTAGGTGTTCACGCTGGGTGGAAAAGGCAGAATCAGCTTCATACTTTCAGCCCCCTCTCATGTAACCAGTGGGCTGCACGCAGCCTGGCGTTTTCCTCACCAGCAAGCAGTGCGCGGATAATCCCGGCCGCCTCGCTGTCGTCGTCCTTCACCGCGGTATGAAGCGTGATGCCCCGGGCCACACCACGCTTTATCGTGATGACGCCTTTTTTCTCCAGTGCGCGAAGATGCTCCACCGCTGCATTCACTGAACGGTATCCCAGCATGGTTGCCACCTCCTGATTGGTTGGCGGGAAGCCACGTTCTTTCTGATAAGAAATCAGCATATCCAGCACCTGCTGCTGGCATTGAGTTAACGTCGTCATGCCGCCATCTCCCTGACCAGTTTTTCCGCCTGCTGGCGAACCTGCGCCAGAAACGCCTCACCACATGCCTCAAGTTCATCGCGCCCGATGTAGCTGATTGCCGGTCCCTTCCAGGTCTTGTCGAAAACAGCAATAGCACCAGCGAAGAAAGCGCCTGTCGGCACCTGCTTCTCATCTTTCGGGATAAACCAGGCAGGCAGTTCAAAACCAATACGCCCGCGAATAAAAGCAATATGATCTGCATCTTCCGGCCACCACACTTCGCTGGTGGCAGCTTTGATCAGGAAAACATAGCGCCCGCCTTTATCACGCATGGCACTGGCATGCTTCATGATGTAACGCATGCCGGTGATGTATAGCCCCTCATGCTGACTGGCGCGGCTGTATGGGGGATTACCAAAGGCAGCGCCTTTAAGCTCCGCAAGACGTTCTGACCAGTCATGCGCCAGCGCGTTGTCTTCCGCCGTGTAATACGCGGCACATTTGGCGTTATCACCGTCAGTAAACAGATCCAGGACAAACGGGCCAAACAGGGTGTTAATTCCCCAGAAAATGTTATCCGGCGTGCGCCACTGATCGCCCACTTCCTTCAGTTCATGGGCTGGTTTGTTCCGCAGCTCCACCAGCGCCCGGCAATATTTATTACTCATTAAGCCCCCACGTAATTCCCTGACAGATACCACTCTTCACCCGATGCAGCGCGCTTGCTGCTTTTCCGTAAGCACCGCTCACGATGCGCCAGAAAATTGTTTCGTTCTGGCTGGGAGTGGCTTTCACGGAATGCCTCCATCCACACCGTTGCAGCTCGACGGAATAAGCCCCTGGACTCCAGTTCTTCAGCCTGGCGGGTCAGGCACAAAATCACCCGGGGGTCGTTAGTGCCGACATAGAAATTGCGCACAGGTCTGGTTTCACAAACTGGTTCCGGCTCCTGCGATATCTCAGCCTGGCGCGGGAAATGTCTGCGTGTATCCCCTTCACAACGGTGAGCCACACGCCCACTCTGACGTAACTTGCTTGCTGACTGCAGAACGCGCTGCCGTGAGTAACCTGCAAAAGCATCCGCAATGTCTCCGGAAGTACACCCCGGATGGGCTTCAATGAATTTCTGAACTTCATTCAAAAGACTCATGATCACCCCCTGAATCCTGCCGGGATCTGGCTGTAGTCCACGTTGTCGTAACTGGCTTTGAAGTACGGGTCCTCACGTCTGGCTGCAGATACCGCAGGAACTTCCCAGGATTCTTCGAAATGACGATCCGGACCAAAGAACGTGACAGCCTGTTTCACAAATTGTGTGCCGCTGTTACCCATCGCAGATACCCAGCCCGCGTAGCGTTTCACACCTTCCAGCATGGTTTCGGGGTTTACCCCCTCATTCAAACGGGCTTTCCAGGCTTTGAAGGCTGCAGATTTTGAATTACCACCAGCACGTTTGGGATATGCCAGCCATGCCTGCTCAAACTCCGGAGAGTATTCCGGCCGGTTTGAACGAACTCGCACGGACTCATCAACTGATGCACCAACAGCTATTGGTTCATTGACTGGTTCTTTGACTGGTTCAAAAGAGTGACTGGTTCTGGGTGAATCTCCTGCACTACCCCCTGGTGCAACTCCTGCACTACCTGGTGAATTTGCTGCACCAGATAGTGAATTATTTGCACTACCCCCTAGTGAATCTCCTGCACCATCCAGATGAAGGAGATAGATATTACTTGAGTTACCTTTTTCACCTTTCCGGGTGACTTTTTTTACCAGCCCGGACTCACAAAGGGCCGCAATATGATTCATCACAGAACGTTTGCTAATCTCGCACTGGTCAGCAATATGCTGGTAGCTGGGCCAGCACTCACCCTGATCGCTGGCATTATCAGCCAGCTTGATCAGAACCAGTTTTCGCAATGGATTACCCACTCGAATTTTCATCGCTTTAACCATCAGCTCCATACTCATGCTGCACCTCCGAGATGCTTCATGTTTTTTCCGGAGCGAAAGGCTATAAGCGGCATACTGACGCGGTAATTACGGCCCAGCGGTTCACAAATCACCTTCTGGCATTCACGGTCAACCAGGCTAACACGTAGAACATGCCCTGCAGGTGTGGTGTACCACTGCCCAACTGTAGGAATTGATGTTTTTTTACGCTGAAGCAAACGGCAAATATTGAGGATCAACGGATTAAGCATGACGATGCCCTCCGCTGATATTCAGGAGACGGTGAATATGAAAATTAGCCTTATCCGCCAGACGAATACGTTCAGCCTGCAAGTTAAGAAGGGTTTCTACCAGAACTTGATGCGCCTGCGGATCCGAAAGAGTTACCTTGCGCAGAGCACGTAGTGCAGTTGTTACATAACTGAGTTTATGTAAGTCTTCATCATTCAGACGAGCGAGGGTTGGGAGAGTAGTCATGGTGACAGCCCCTATGTTGAATTCAAAGAACTCACCACATGGGACGCCAATCACAGAGGTGGTGAGACGTACAGGGTTGGCGTAACCGGTCAACATAGAACCCGGCGCATCTTGCGATGCCCCTGCACGCCCCACCATAATTTGGACGTAGCAATGCTCATGATACGAAAAAACCGCATGAGCGCGGTTATGCTCTATATTGAATTCCAGGACGCCAATCCCGACACCCGCTTTATAAGGTGCCTGAACAGTGTAACGTCCCGGAATGGCAGAATCAATGTGCTGGTGGTCCTTCACACTCAACAAAATCACGCCTGAATTTCCACAAAGGACTAAAGCACTCATGCGGGTAGTCTTTGCGAAGATAGATAACGCGCTGCGTTTCTGGCTCCCAACGAATAACATGGACATAAAGCCCTCTTCCGTCACGAAACCAGCGGTTAAGTTCCTGCACAACTCGCCCCCCACAGTCAGGTAAAGTTCTCTGTGGTTACTTACAGCCAGGTGATTTGGTAATCTGCATTCATGCCGTAACAACAGGTGTTCAGCGACGCTGACCACCAGCTGTTGCGACAAACGGTTATTTGCCGTTAAACTGTTCATGCGTTAGTTTCTCCACAGACACAAAACGCCACGACGCCCGGAGCTGCACACTCGCGGGCGTCACTCTTTTCTGGAGCGCAAAAGATTTTGTAGACCAGTGCTGCATGCTCCTGGAGCTTCGAAATTGACAGATACAACTCATCATTAATTGCTGTCTGCTCGTGTGGCTCCACTACCCCGTCTTCGATTGCCGAACGAATCTGCTTTGAGTAACTCCCGATCTGTTCGATGACTTCCAGCAGGCGCTGGTTTATATCGGCGTTCTCTACTTCCTCAATTTCAGGAAGCGATACAAACACCCCACCAGCAGACTGTGCGACAGCATCCGCAATGTAGTGAGTGCCAGCCGCGCGCTGTAAAATCATTGCCCATCCCAGCGGGAAAATCTGATCGCCATCTGCACGAAGGCGGTTGAATAAAGCGTTCTCTGTTACATCCAGCCACTCAGCAGCTTCAGCGTACCCCCCCGGCAACGCCGCGATAGTTTTTCTGACAGCTTTCACGTACCACTCAGGCTGTTTTTCTACTTTCCAGTGATGCTTACCCACGGTTAGCCTCATCGTTCTGTGGTTAAAAATTGAAGGTGTTCTGTTAATCTTTCGGATAGATATCCGGTCTTAAGTCAGATTTCGTAATTGCACCTGACGTGCATTGCTCAAGTTTTTTAGCCAGCACAAAACTGGCTTTTTTATAACCATTGAAAACCAGCCGTAAGTAGCCTGGTGTTGAGCCAACTTTTCCGGCCAACTCGCCCTGCTGTTCTTTGGTTAAAGAGTCCCAATACGCTTTCATACAATATGTACCTCCAATATACATATTACATGATTGAGATGAACCTTCAAGATACTTGTACCCTATCGGTACAAAGGTTTTAATTTCGTTATGAAAACAGTCCATGACATCCGGCGGTCTAACGCCAGAAAACTGAGAGATGGTGTTGGCGGGAATTCTTCCTTTGCCACCATGATTGATCGCGAGCCAACCCAGACCAGCAGGTTTATGGGAGATGGTGCTACTAAAAATATCGGTGACAGCATGGCACGGCACATCGAAAAATGTTTCGACCTGCCTGTCGGATGGCTTGATCAAGAACACCAGACAACAAACATCACAAAAAAACCTGATGTTTCAATTACTAACAAACAAATAACGTTAGTCCCTGTCATATCATGGGTACAGGCCGGAGCATGGAAAGAAGTTGGCTATTCTGAGGTTGATTTGAGCACAGCAGAAACTTATCCCTGCCCTGTACCCTGTGGCGAAATGACTTATATCTTGCGGGTGATTGGTGATTCAATGATTGATGAGTACCGCCCGGGAGACATGATTTTTGTAGATCCTGAAGTCCCTGCCTGCCACGGTGACGACGTTATTGCATTGATGCACGATTCAGGCGAAACCACCTTCAAGCGGTTGATAGAAGATGGAACACAGCGTTATCTCAAAGCATTAAACCCAAACTGGCCTGAGCCTTACATTAAGATTAACGGTAATTGCTCTATAATTGGTACAGTGATTTTCTCGGGAAAACCAAGAAGATACACAATAAAGGCCTAATCAATATTTATGAACCTGCTTCGGCAGGTTTTTTTATGCTTGACAATGTACCCATGAGATACATAATGTATCTAAAAGAAACATAACACAGGCAAGATTAAAACAAAATTTGGTTGTAACACGGCGTATGGCACATGCGTCGTTAGCGGTCTGGTGACGTTAAAGGGGATAATCCACTCCTTGCTCGGGCAAACAAACCAGGTAGCCGGAATGTGCAAGTCAATGATGATGCTGATAAGACGCCTAACCAGCGTGGCGATTCGGTTTGACGCCTGGGAAGAGACCAGGGTGCAACGATGAGGGCATTTATGGAACCGCGACAAAGTGTGGTGCCGTAACTGGCTAAGTGCTCTCAGCGTTGTGGTAATCCGCGAAATGGCGCGGCGGTAAGTATGGCGGGGTTACTCTTTCCCCGTTGAGGACACCGGATTGTCAGGTTGACCATACGCCTGAGTGACAACCCCACCACAACAGCCACTGCTTTGGCGGTACCAGTTTGTACACTTGCTTCCGGCTGGTACCGCTCTTTTTACAAAACAGAGAAGAACATCATCGGACGACGGGCTCATAACCCAATCCATCCGGGCGGCTGCCACCGCAGGTGTTCTTCTCTGTTTTGTGGAGAAACTAACCGACCTTGCAGGGTCGATATGATGAGGAGCAGCAAAATGGCTAGTGAACGCAGTACTGATGTGCAGGCATTTATCGGGGAGCTGGACGGCGGCGTATTTGAAACCAAAATCGGCGCAGTTCTCAGTGAAGTCGCTTCCGGTGTGATGAACACGAAAACCAAAGGTAAGGTCTCACTCAACCTGGAAATCGAACCATTTGATGAGAACCGTGTGAAAATCAAACACAAACTCTCATATGTTCGCCCGACTAACCGTGGGAAAATTTCCGAAGAAGACACCACCGAAACGCCGATGTATGTCAATCGCGGTGGTCGCCTGACTATTCTGCAGGAAGACCAGGGACAATTACTGACTCTTGCCGGTGAGCCTGACGGAAAACTCCGCGCAGCAGGTCATTAATATCGTTCTTAATTAACTGATTATTTATCTCATCACTGAATATCTTAATATAGTGAGGACTTATTATGTCTCAGAACTTAGACGCAACCGCAATTAATCAAATCCATGCCCTTATTTCTGCTCAGGGTGTTAATGAAATTATCAGTAAGATTGGTGCCGATGCTGTGGCATTGCCTGAGAATTTCCGCATTCATGATCTGGAAAAATTTAATTTAAATCGCTTCCGTTTCCGTGGTGCGCTTTCCACTGCCAGCATCGATGACTTTACCCGTTATTCTAAAGATCTTGCAGATGAAGGCACCCGCTGCTTTATCGATGCTGATAATATGCGTGCCGTCAGTGTGCTTAACCTGGGTACTATTGATGAACCAGGTCACGCAGATAACACCGCCACTCTCAAACTGAAAAAGACAGCACCGTTCTCTGCCCTGTTGTCTGTTAACGGCGAGCGTAACTCCCAGAAATCACTGGCAGAATGGATTGAAGACTGGGCCGACTACCTTGTGGGCTTTGATGCTAATGGTGACGCCATTCAGGCAACAAAAGCGGCTGCGGCAATCCGTAAAATCACGATTGAAGCAAACCAGACCGCTGATTTTGAAGATAATGACTTCAGCGGCAAACGCTCCCTGATGGAATCTGTCGAAGCGAAGACCAAAGACATTATGCCAGTGGCATTTGAATTTAAATGCGTTCCGTTTGAAGGTCTGAAAGAACGTCCGTTTAAATTACGCCTCAGCATTATCACTGGCGATCGTCCTGTACTGGTTCTGCGCATTATTCAGCTGGAAGCGGTGCAGGAAGATATGGCTAACGAATTTCGTGATCTGCTTGTTGAGAAATTCAAAGACAGCAAAGTAGAAACCTTTATTGGTACTTTCACCGCCTGATTTCATTACTGCAAATGCCCCTGCAGGGGCATTTATGGAAACGTAATTAACTCAATAATCACCGGATGGTGAGGGCTTCCTTTTACCCAAATTCAGCGCGGTGCAGCGCATATACGTGGAGAACAAAATGTCATTTATTAAAACTTTTTCCGGGAAGCATTTTTATTATGACAGGATAAATAAAGACGACATCGTGATTAACGATATCGCGGTTTCCCTTTCAAATATCTGCCGCTTTGCCGGTCATCTTTCTCACTTCTACAGCGTCGCCCAACATGCGGTGCTTTGCAGCCAGCTGGTGCCGCAGGAATTTGCTTTTGAAGCGTTAATGCATGATGCAACAGAAGCGTATTGCCAGGACATCCCCGCACCACTGAAACGCCTTCTTCCTGACTATAAACGGATGGAAGAAAAAATAGATGCAGTAATCCGTGAGAAATACGAGTTGCCCCCGGTTATGAGCACGCCTGTGAAATATGCCGATCTAATCATGCTGGCAACCGAACGCCGTGATCTCGGGCTTGATGATGGCTCTTTATGGCCTGTACTGGAAGGTATCCCGGCAACAGAGATGTTCAAAGTTATTCCACTGGCACCGGGCCATGCCTACGGGATGTTTATGGAACGCTTCAACGAGTTATCGGAATTACGCAAATGTGCATAACTCATGTAGTTAGTTTTTCTGGCGGGAGAACATCCGCATATCTTGTTCACCTGATGGAAGAACAAAGAAAGGCTGGCAATAACGTCTGCTACATCTTTATGGATACCGGTTGCGAACATCCGCTGACATACCGCTTTATTCGGGAGGTTGTGAAGTTCTGGGGCATACCACTAACTGTGTTGCAGGTCGATATCAATCCTGAGCTTGGGCAGCCAAATGGTTATACAGAATGGGAGCCAAAGGATATTCAGACGCGAATGCCGGTACTTAAACCGTTTATGGACATGGTTAAAAAGTACGGCACGCCATACATCGGTGGCGCGTTCTGTACTGACAGGCTAAAACTCATCCCTTTCACGAAATACTGCGATAACCATTTCGGGCGAGGTAATTACATCACATGGCTGGGTATTCGTGCAGACGAACCCCGTAGGCTGAAACCGAAATCGGGCATCCGGTATCTTGCCGAACTGTCAGATTTTGATAAGTCGGATGTTATCCGGTGGTGGCGAAAACAACCTTTTGATTTGCAAATCCCGGAGCATCTCGGGAACTGTGTTTTCTGCATCAAAAAGTCAACGCAAAAGCTGGGGCTTGCATGTAAAGACGAACCTGGTCTGATGCGAGTTTTTAATGAGCTGGTTACAGGCAAACACGTCAGGGATGGTCATCGCAGAACAGGTAAAGACGTTATGTACCGTGGTCACCTGACGCTTGACGGAATTGCCAGAATGTCTGCCAACAGCGACTACAGAAATTTGTATCAGGCGATGGTACAGGCCAGGCGATTCGATACCGGCTCGTGTTCAGAGTCATGTGAAATCTGGGGTGATCAATTGGAATTAAAATTCGAAGAGGTAGGGGTATGACAACCGAAATTAACTACCATGCACTGCTTGAGCGCGCACGGAATAAAGTGCAGAGCATTGAGTTCGCCTTAACACAGAGTGCATTCGCTGAGATTCGCGCTGAGCTTGAAGATGATTTAGAACTGGCACGGATTGCACTGGCATCTCTGGAAGTTGAGCCAGATGAACGCGCAGCCTATGAATTATTTATGGAAAAGCGTTTCGGTAAAACAGTCGATCGTCGGAGAGCAAAAAACGGTGATAACGAGTACATGGCGTGGGATATGGCTCTCGGCTGGGTCGTCTGGAAACAACGCGCTGGCATGAGTCTTTCAACTGCACAACCACAGGAGGGTCAACAATGAACAACTTAATGACAACAAAACAAGTCGCCGAATTCTGTGGCGTTTCAATATCGACGGTGCTTCGCTGGAACAGTGTAAACCGGAGGACTGGTCAGAAATATCGGCCTGATTTTCCAGATCCTGATATTAAATCCTGCCCAAATAAATGGGCATCACGTAAGATATACAGGTTTGCAGGAGTAATTGAGTAACAAACATTAGCTCAAATGTGAGCTGGCACATCTATGGCACAAGCCAAACAGATCTGACTGTCTGCTCTGTATCAAGAGCAGACAAGCTATTTATTTTTTTACATGAAAATGCGCGCTCTTTGGACGTTAGGGTTATTCTATCCAGAGCCAGCAGCACCTCTTAGCCAAGTACATAATTGCAGGCACAATCCGGCATCGATGTGCAGCTCCGGTCGCTGAACTGCTGGAAAACCCTTCCGTTCATAAGCCAGTCTCGATACGTGGCAACAGTATCATTGATACAATTTATTTTAATTTTCCCGTACCTCGAAGAAGTGATAGGTATTGATCAGTGGCAAGTAATGGTAGATTATTCTCTTGGCTAGAGTCGATATCTCTAATTAAAATTGTACGGTTTTTTATGCTGAACTTGTATTTAGCCTCCAGCATTGCCCAAAACATTCTTTTATTTAATCTTGATAGTCTTATAAAATTTACAAGACCTTCAAGGCTCATAACTAAAACTTTCGCCCCTTTTGACTCTTTAAGGTTGCTAATTTCGTTATAAATCTTTTCAGCACCTTCTTTCTCTAAAACAAGATCTGAGATTATCACTAAATGATAAATACCCTTTCTGCGCTTTATTAAGCATTCCCTCCCGTCATAATTAATAACCACATCATTATTTAGAATTGGGATAACGCCTTTAACCTGATCGATCCCTTGCAATGCTTTTTTCTTATACATGCTACAAAGCTTTTCATGAGATTTCAAACCCATTTCAATCAAAGATGATGCTTTAGACTGTATAGATAATACATAGTCATTTTCTACAATAAGAATATCAACTAGTTCTCTTTTTTTATTACCCTCAATAATATCTGGAGAAAAAAACACTTCCTCCGTTGAAAAGACCTGCCGCAAAGCATGGTATATAAGAGCTTCCTGCTCATATCCCTCAGAGCCGTTTTCACTGACGCTAAATTCATATGTTAATACGGTATCGTTTGGTTCATGAACACTTGCTAGGTAAGATTTTTTATCGATTACACTTAGTGGCAGACTAATTATTTTCTCGTTACCAGTCAAAGCATTGTTGCAGAATTCATCCATTGCTTCATTACCTTCCCTAAATCCTGAATTGAGAGAATATGAATTAGCACAAAATTTTTTTAAACATTCACACGGTAAATTTTCCGAAACTTTTATTTTCAGGTCCATAACACGCATTGTATGCGAGTCAAAAAATGATAATAGAATACCATCATAAGCGCCTGACAATAACAAATCCAGCCCTTTAATTTCATCTGCCTCTCTTGGTGGATAGGCTAGTAAAAATGGATTATCGACATTATCTTCAATCAACATCCCAATCACTAGTATATTTTTAGTAGATAAACCTACCAAAAAGTGGATAGGTGCTCCTGACCAGACGGATTTAATTATAGGAAGGCTTGATTTAAGTATTATGTGGATATTACGATTTTCACTATCTACCCACACTCCATGTAACTCATTGTTTAAATAGGCCAAAAGTTTAGTATTCATTTCAACTTTCATTTCCTTATTGTGATAATGATGGTGTTCAACACAAACTGGCCAGCAGTTCCAGTATAGTACATCAGTAACTTAGATTGCTTAACTGCAAATCGCGCGTTTTCTAAACATCATATATCCGCTCCTCGCTCAAAGCGGACTGTCATATTTTATTGCGTTCAAAATATGCAAACTGTCAGTTGGTGTCTGAACCAGAACAAGTAACAATCGATTCAACTCTCTCCCACCATGCCTGGTAGGCTTTACGCTGTTCTTCTAAATAATCACTCTTGTCATAAACTTGCCATACCCCCGGCAGTTTATGACCGAGCATTATTTCTGCGATATGAGGCGCAGTAAGATCAGAAAAGTTTGTTCGTGCTGTTCGCCTCAAATCATGCAGAGACCAATGAGGGAATTGATACCCCAAACGCCGCCATGCATACTGCATTAAATTGTAAGGCAGCGACTGCAATGATGTCCGACCAACGGGTTCCCTGCTTCCTTCCTTAGTAAAAAGCATATCGGAACCATTGTTCATAGAAATAGCGTACTTTATAAGCTCTTCAACCGGTTCAATAATGGGCCGCTTTAGCGGTTCGCCCGTTATCTCCCCAGTCTTATGTCGTTCTGGTGGTACAGTCCATACTTTATTAATGAAATCAAAATCGTCCACCCTGGCGGTAATTAGCTCTGAACTACGGCAGCCAAAATGCAGCAATAGTTTAATGAAGGCCCGGTATTTAGGAACCATTCGAGAACCATCGATCGCAGCATAAAGGATTTTAATTTCATCATGTGTCAGAAACCGTTTCTTCTGACCTTTACGGATATCCATATCTTTACCCGTGATATCCGACAGCGGGCGAGTTTCAATGAGCTTTCTCTTATACGCCCAGACATGGGCCTGCTTTGCGTTAATTAGCAATCGGTCTGCTATTGCTGGAGTCTTAGTGCTAAGAGGCTCCAGGACTTCTAACCAATCATGCAATGTAGCTGCATCGTGAGGGATATTCCCGATTTTAGAGAACAGGTGCAGCTCAAACGAGCGGAGTATCTGTTCAGAGCCTTTTTTATTTTTTACACAATATGCTTCATACCAGGCACGGATCACAGACTCTACCGTCATGGCTTCAGTAGCTTTTCGTTTTTCAGCCTGCTTGACCAATCGTGGATTACGGTTTGACTCGAGTTCACCACGGAGACGGATAACTTCTTCTCTGGCCTCTTTTAATCCAGTTGCTGGGTAAGTTCCGATATCAAGACGCTCACCTTTCCCTGCCCATTGATAACGATATTGGAACACTACGCGACCTTTCGGTGATACTCTGACAGACAGACCATCACGATCGGATTTAACCAAAACCTTATCACGTTCCTTTCCAACGACTGAACGCAACCACGCATCAGACAGCGCCATTACTCACCTTGTACAAATCGCAAAACACCTCTGCTGCTTTGTACATTATGTACAAGCATATGTACAGATTTTTGATGAAAGCAAGCAGATCGATTTAAAGTTACATGAAAGAATTTTCAATTAAAGAAGCCACATAACTAAATGTATTTAAATGAGTTATATAGCTCAATCTCAATTAACTGAAAGGATTTTGAAAGAGTGAAAGAGCTTTAATTTGGGCTTAATTATTGGGGTGAGAAATAATGGCAAAAGTGCGGCGCTTCGCCACCTCTTGCAAATAAGGAGACAACGTCATAATTCTTTCTTCTTGAGTAAGCGGCATCGCGCCGCGCTTGTTGAAAACGAAAAATTGCGGCTATTTTACCCATCAACGGGGGGGAGGCAATCAGTGTTTACACAGGAGTTGCTCCAGTTCATGCAACGATGAAACGGTCCAGGTGGGTGCGATACCTTCTGGTTGCTCACGGTTGTGCGCATTCAGCCAGCAGGTCGCAAGCCCGGCATTGATACCACCGAGAATATCGGACTCAGCAGTATCACCGACCATCAGCACTCGTGAACGGTCAGGATTGCCCGCCTGTTCCAGGGCATAATCGAAAATTTTCTTATTCGGCTTGGCGACACCAACTTCTTCGGAAATCACCAGCAAATCGAAATAATCACGCAGGCCCGTGCGTTCCAGACGCACCTGCTGCAAGGCGCTAAAGCCGTTGGTGATGATGCCGATTTTGGCGTTGCCGCGAATGGCGTTAAGCAGGGAAACCGCGCCCGGCAGCGGCGTGCAGATTTCCGCCATCGCATTTATAAAGGCCTCGTTGAGTTTACCTGGCTCGACGTTCAGTCGTTCGGCCCAGCTTTCAAAACGCCCGTGCTGAAGCTGTAATGAAGTGATCGCGCCGTTTTGATAATCCACCCACAGTGGCTTGTTAACGGCCTGATAGTCCTGAAAATCTTCAGCGGTAAAGGTGACGCTGTAGTCAAGAAACATCCGCTGCAGGCCGGTGAACGAGTCAAAAGTAAACAGCGTTTCATCGGCATCAAAGAAAATCCAGTCCCACTTCATTATTCCACCTTGTCTTACATACTGATTGGCAACGCCATGATGATGGCGTCTTCGCGACCGTCCGTGGTGGGGTAGTAATTGCGGCGAATCGTCGCCTCGTTAAAACCTAAACTTTCATACAGGGCAATGGCGGCAGCGTTTGAGGCGCGGACCTCCAGCCATAGCGTTGCCACGCCGCGTTTTTCCAGTTCGTCGATCAGATGCTCCAGTAGCGCCCTTCCCAATCCCTGACGCTGATAGTCGGGATCGACAGCAATATTGAACAATGTAGCTTCATCCAGCACCACTTGCGTAATCGCAAACGCCGCCATTTTGCCGTTTTGCGTTAACTGAAAGTTGAGATAGCGTTCGCCCTGGTTGCTGGCAAAGGTTTTTTCGCTCCACGGAAAGGCGTGGGCGCGTTGTTCAATGTTAAAAGCCGCTGGTAAATCAGTCGTTTCGAGGGAAGAAATCGTGTTCATATGTGCAAATTTGTTGCCATAACGCGGCGCGTGCCGTTGGGTTTGCCCGTAATTCAGTGAGCGTCGGGGATGCTATCTGGGCACCTTCCAGTGACAGCGGTTCATCAGTGCCCAGCCGCCAACTGTTGCAGCGACTACCTTGCGGTAGCATCGCAATCCTTTCGGGCGTCAATTGCAGTACCTGCTCGGGGCTAACGGTTAATGTGCGCAAAACGTCACTCACCAGCGGATCGGTCAGGGCGGGAATATCGTTTGCCACCATCACCAGACGAACGTGTGCCGGGATCGCAATGGCTACCTCTCCCTGCAACGCGCCAGGGCGACGCAGCGACCACTGGGTAATGCCCAGTTGCTGTAACTGCCAGTCTCGTCGGGATGTCATAGCGAATCGCTCCTGTTGTCAGGGGCGCAAATATAGCAAATTCGTCGATACCGCGCCAACATATGGCTATAATCGCCGCCAGTATCAATTGAGGAGCATTCCATGTCTGCATTTACCCCGGCAAGTGAAGTCTTGCTGCGCCACAGTGATGATTTCGAACAAAGCCGTATTCTGTTTGCCGGTGACTTACAGGATGACCTGCCCGCGCGTTTAGATACCGCGGCCAGTCGTGCTCATACCCAGCAATTCCACCATTGGCAGGTGTTAAGTCGCCAGATGGGTGATAACGCCCGTTTTAGCCTGATCGCTACGGCGGACGACGTCGCAGATTGCGATACGCTGATCTACTACTGGCCGAAGAACAAACCAGAAGCGCAATTCCAACTGATGAACCTACTGTCACTGCTGCCGGTAGGGACAGATATTTTCGTCGTGGGCGAAAACCGCAGCGGTGTGCGCAGCGCCGAGCAGATGTTGGCGGACTACGCACCACTGAATAAGGTAGACAGCGCCCGCCGCTGCGGCCTCTATTTTGGTCGTCTGGAAAAGCAGCCGGAGTTTGATGCTGATAAATTCTGGGGCGAATACAACGTTGATGGCCTGACGGTCAAAACGTTGCCGGGCGTGTTTAGTCGTGACGGCCTGGATGTCGGTAGCCAGTTGCTGCTTTCGACATTTACTCCGCACACGAAAGGCAAAGTGCTGGATGTCGGCTGCGGTGCAGGCGTGCTTTCGGTTGCTTTTGCGCACCATTCACCGAAAATTCGCCTCACCTTGTGCGATGTCTCCGCACCGGCAGTAGAAGCCAGTCGCGCGACACTTTCCGCTAACGGTGTTGAAGGTGAAGTCTTTGCCAGCAACGTCTTTTCCGAGGTGAAAGGTCGTTTTGACATGATTATCTCCAACCCACCGTTCCACGATGGAATGCAAACCAGCCTTGATGCTGCGCAAACGTTGATTCGCGGCGCGGTACGTCATCTTAATAGCGGCGGCGAGTTGCGGATTGTAGCGAATGCGTTCCTGCCTTATCCGGATCTGCTGGATGAAACATTTGGCTTCCATGAAGTCATCGCACAAACCGGGCGTTTCAAGGTGTATCGCGCCATTATGACCCGCCAGGCGAAGAAAGGTTAAGTCTCTGGCACCTGTCGCCGCATGCCGTGTCGGATGCGGCGTAAACGCCTTATCCAACCAACAAAACCTGTACGTTAGCCCTCCGTAGGCCAGATAAGACGCGTCAGCGTCGCATCTGGCATATACAGCCACAAGCCATGTCGGATGCGACGTGA
Organism: Escherichia sp. KTE159; assembly: GCF_000408805.1. Classification (NCBI taxonomy): domain Bacteria; kingdom Pseudomonadati; phylum Pseudomonadota; class Gammaproteobacteria; order Enterobacterales; family Enterobacteriaceae; genus Escherichia; species Escherichia sp. KTE159. Next base: position 365,108 of record NZ_KE137295.1, on the reverse strand, counting down.
ACGCCTGATCTGACCGACAAACGAATTATCCACAATCCACTGATGGCCATTTTTCCAGCAATCACACATCAGGCGACAATTAACTATTGACGAAAAACTGAAAACCACTAGAATGCGCCTCCGTGGTAGCAATTCTTTTTTAAGAATTGATGGTATGCGAAGGTGGCGGAATTGGTAGACGCGCTAGCTTCAGGTGTTAGTGTCCTTACGGACGTGGGGGTTCAAGTCCCCCCCCTCGCACCAATTATCTTTACTTCCTTTCTTGTTTCTTCCCTGTTTTATCATCCTTGATCCCAGCTCGTTATCATCAGTATGACGCTCGCAATTAGCGCCAGGCACGATGGCAACAAAACATAATGCCGTAACTGTTTGTGATACAGCATCAGCGGTGTCACCAATAATCCCATCAGCATGACAATCCGCCACAGTTCCGGCGATAAATCCACATACGTCAGTCCTGCAATCAGCAATCCCGGCAGCAACACTCCCCAACCACTGCCCAGTGTACGTTGCAACATGGTTTCATCTCTTTTATTGATAATGATAAGCAATATCATATGATAATTTTTATCGTTTGCAAGCTAGCAAAATCCCTTGCTATCGTTTAAACCTATCGCTAGGATTAGCAATCATTATCATTTAGATTACTATCACGATTATGGCCTATCGTTCCGCACCGCTTCTTGAAGATGTTATCTGGCGAACGCATCTCCAGCCGCAAGATCCAACACTTGCGGAAACAGTACGTGCGACGATCGCAGAACATCGTGAACATTTGCTGGAGTTTATCCGTCTGGATGAACCCGCCCCACTTAGCGCCCTGACGCTGGCGCAATGGTCTTCTCCAACGGCCCTGCGTTCCCTGTTGGCTGTTTATTCCGATCATATCTACCGCAATCAACCATTGATGCTCCGCGAGAATAAGCCGCTGATCTCACTGTGGGCGCAATGGTATATCGGTCTGATGATGCCGCCATTAATGCTGGCGCTGTTAACACAGGAAAAAGCGTTAGATCTTTCCCCGGAACATTTTCACGTTGAGTTTCACGAAACCGGGCGTGCCGCCTGTTTCTGGATCGACGTGTGTGAGAACAAGAACGCTCCGCATTTGCCACAGCAGCGAATGGAAAAGTTAATCAGTCAGGCGATCGCCCCGGTTGTGCAGGCATTAGAAACCACCGGCGAAATCAATGGCAAACTTATCTGGAGTAATACCGGCTATCTGATCAACTGGTATTTGACTGAGATGAAGCAGTTACTTGGTGATGCGACAGTTGAATCACTTCGCCATGCTCTCTTTTTTGAGAAAACACTCTCCACGGGTGAAGATAATCCTCTTTGGCGTACGGTGGTGCTGCGCGACGGCCTGTTGGTGCGCCGTACCTGCTGCCAACGTTATCGCTTGCCGGATGTACAGCAATGCGGCGACTGTACGCTGAAATGAAAAACTCTGCCGGGGTGATAACCCGGCATTAGCGTATTAAAAGGAATGCAACACATTGCTTGTTTCTGAAACCCGCATACATAACAGAATGTCTGCAGCCTCCAACAACCCAGCATCGGAACTGACGCCCAGTTTCGACATCACATTAAATTTATGCGCGCGGATCGTTTTAATATTTCGTTTAAGCTGCTCGGCAATTTGTGTCATTGAGTAGCCACGCGACATAAAACGCAATATTTCTCTCTCCGTTGGGCTTAGCGTCCGGCTTTGATTAATGTACCACTGATTGTTCAGGCGATCGGTAGCCTGACGCACGCCATTTAATGACAGAAACAGCTCCTGATAAAAAATGTCCAGCGTCGATGCTTTACTTAATACACCGTCCAACGGTGATGGCGATAATGATCCGATTAATCGTGCTTCAATATCATCATCCGCAATAACTAAACGCCGGGTACGCGGAAATTTAATAGCCAGCTCAGTCAAATAAGATAATCCCTCTCTGCGCTCACTTCTCATGGCAGAAAAAGAAAAAATAACCGCCGCAAATGAGACCCGCGACATCGCATCCTGAAACGCCTCCTGGCTTCTATAGATATGGAGTGTATAAGGGTTACCCGCAAACTTTCTGAATAAGCTTTCAATACCGATACTACTCATGACGCACTTCTCTATGAGTGCGACATTTCTCTTCTTAATTCGGCTGTGTTCCATTCTGCGGCATCTCCATAAACCGAAGGCAAGTTAAGTTCTCTTGCCCCCTGCGCGCTATTTATCCATGCATACATCTCAGCGTTGCTGTGAATTGCCAGCCGACGCATCGCACTGTTTTTTTGTGCGCTGATGGTTTTATTGCTTTTCTTAAGCAATGAAGCTATCTGGTTGATGCCCCATCCTTTGCCTAACAGCCGCAGTACCTTGCGCTCTGAAAGTGTCAGAATGACGGTGCGATAGCTAAAATCCTGAGTTTCAGTCATTGCCGGGGAGGTCAGCATGGCGCTGATACGCTCTGCATGCGCATTACCGGAACGAACCGTCTTAACCAGATTCTCAATGGGTTCGATATCGGACAGTAACGTCGCTGCCGGGCACATAAGCAGTTCTACCGCCTGAGAGTACCAGGCACGCGAAACCATGAAAACCCAATGAATTTCCCTGTATTGTGAGATCAATGAATAATAATGTTCACAAACGGAATGTGGATTGTCATTTTCGCCGGTTAAATCGGCAATGACTAATCCGGAGCGACGTAATTGTAATAAGGTAAGATCCTCCGCGGAGGCTCTGGATATTATTTCATATTCAGGGAAGTGAGTCCTCATAACCTCTTTTAACCCTGCTTGCATAACCGGTATTTTACTGATAACAATTCCATTTTTGCAGCATCCTGGCAACATATTTCCTCCACATCCACTGTCTAAAAATCATGATGGTTTATTCAGGATATTCATTCCTTAAATGCTTCCAGCAAATTAATAGATTAAGCGAATAAATTATCCTTAGCATTCACTTTCATATCAGCATACTCCTGCTGCACAATAACTCCACGGCATGTGTCAGAAGGTTAGCATCAAATGATAACCTGGTGAAATAGCCTGGAGACATTTAAAATAACTAAATTAACTTGTTAGAAATACTTAATGGAAACCCTGGAATTCCATTAGTTTAAGATATAATTAAAATACCGCCTTCCCATCGAACAAAAAACATCTCGTCAGCATTTATACAAAAAAAATCAGTAAAATCTGATGATTTTATCTGTTTAAAATTCAAAAGCACGAACGGCCATCCATTACTCTAATCCGTAAGAGACAAATTATAAATTCATTATAATTATAATATTCATATGATAATTTTTTTGCAGCGATAAAAAATTCGCTTTTCGCCACTGAACTTCACCCGCCAACCAGGACTAATCAGCGCAATTTTGATCTTAACCTACCCCAAAACAACCGCTCTTCATGATACAAATGGGGTCTCATTATTTGAACAATACGCAGCACGTCTATGACAAAGGACGAGTTATGCAGACTGAGCAACAGCGGGCCGTAACACGGCTTTGTATCCAGTGTGGATTATTTCTTTTGCAACATGGAGCGGAAAGCGCGTTAGTTGATGAGCTTTCCTCGCGACTGGGTCGGGCGTTGGGAATGGACTGCGTCGAAAGTTCTATCTCTTCGAACGCCATTGTGCTTACTACCATTAAAGATGGGCAATGCCTGACATCTACGCGCAAAAATCACGATCGCGGCATTAATATGCATGTAGTGACGGAAGTTCAGCATATTGTGATTCTGGCGGAGCATCACCTGCTGGATTACAAAGGCGTGGAGAAACGTTTTAGCCAGATTCAACCCTTACGTTACCCGAGATGGCTGGTCGCCTTGATGGTTGGTCTGTCATGCGCCTGTTTCTGCAAGCTCAATAAAGGTGGCTGGGATGGTGCCGTCATCACCTTCTTTGCCAGCACGGTCGCAATGTATATCCGTCAGCTACTGGCGCAACGTCATCTCCACCCTCAGATAAACTTTTGCATCACCGCATTTGCCGCCACCACGATTTCTGGTTTGCTTTTACAACTCCCTGCCTTCAGCAATACGCCAACAATCGCGATGGCTGCCAGCGTTCTGCTGCTGGTGCCGGGCTTTCCGTTGATTAATGCCGTCGCTGATATGTTTAAAGGGCACATCAATACCGGGCTGGCACGCTGGGCGATTGCCAGCCTATTGACGTTGGCTACCTGCGTTGGCGTGGTGATGGCACTCACGATTTGGGGACTACGCGGATGGGTGTGATCGAATTTCTCTTAGCACTAGTGCAGGATATGATCCTCGCGGCAATTCCTGCAGTCGGCTTTGCGATGGTATTCAATGTGCCGGTTCGGGCGTTACGCTGGTGTGCACTGCTTGGCGCGATTGGTCATGGCTCTCGAATGATCTTAATGAATACCGGGCTGAATATTGAATGGTCAACCTTTATGGCATCCATGCTGGTCGGCACTATTGGTATTCAATGGTCACGCTGGTATCTGGCGCATCCGAAAGTCTTTACCGTGGCAGCCGTTATCCCTATGTTTCCCGGTATCTCTGCTTATACAGCAATGATTTCAGCCGTAAAAATCAGCCAGTTAGGTTACAGCGAGCCGTTGATGATTACCCTGTTAACCAACTTTCTTACGGCATCATCAATTGTTGGCGCGTTATCCATCGGCCTTTCCATTCCTGGATTATGGTTGTACCGCAAGCGCCCTCGCGTATAAAATTGCCTCGCTTAAAGCACACGGATGAGAGACAGCCTCCTTTCATCCGTGTGTTACTATAAAAGTAATCTCCCTTCTCGTTCATCGTTCCATATTGAGAAACAGTATGTCTTCCAGAGTTTTGACCCCGGACGTCGTTGGTATTGACGCCCTGGTACACGATCACCAGACCGTTCTGGCAAAAGCTGAAGGCGGTATGGTTGCCGTATTTGCTAACAACGCTCCGGCGTTTTATGCCGTCACGCCCTCACGTCTTGCTGAACTGCTGGCGCTGGAAGAAAAGCTGACACGTCCAGGAAGCGATGTCGCTCTGGACGATCAACTCTATCAGGAACCGCAAACTCCCCCCGTTGCCGTACCGATGGGAAAATTCGCCATGTACCCGGACTGGCGGCCAGATGCTGATTTTACTCGCCTGGCCGCATTATGGGGCGTGGCGCTAAGAGAACCCGCCACCGCCGAAGAACTGGCCTCATTCATTGCCTACTGGCAGGCGGAAGGCAAAGTCTTTCATCATGTGCAATGGCAACAAAAACTGGCGCGCAGTCTGCAAATTGGTCGTGCCAGCAATGGCGGACTGCCGAAACGAGATGTGAACACAGTCAGCGAACCTGACAGCCAAATTCCACCGGGATTCAGAGGGTAACGATGAAAAACGTTGGCGACCTGATGCAACGTCTGCAAAAAATGATGCCTGCCCATATCAAACCCGCCTTCAAAACGGGTGAAGAGCTTCTGGCGTGGCAGAAAGAACAAGGAGCGCTCCGCGCCGCCGCTCTGGAGCGCGAGAACCGGGCAATGAAAATGCAGCGCACCTTTAACCGCTCCGGCATTCGTCCGCTGCATCAGAACTGCTCCTTTGAGAACTATCGTGTTGAATGCGAAGGGCAGATGAATGCGTTGAGCAAAGCGCGCCAGTATGTCGACGAGTTCGACGGCAACATCGCCAGCTTTATCTTTTCTGGCAAGCCTGGAACCGGTAAAAACCACCTGGCGGCAGCGATCTGCAACGAACTACTGCTACGCGGCAAATCGGTATTGATTATTACTGTTGCCGATATTATGTCAGCGATGAAAGATACTTTCAGAAATAGCGGCACCAGCGAAGAGCAACTGCTCAACGATCTGAGCAACGTTGATCTGCTGGTGATCGACGAGATCGGTGTACAGACCGAATCGAAATACGAAAAAGTGATCATCAACCAGATCGTCGATCGTCGTTCTTCTTCCAAACGCCCGACCGGGATGCTGACCAACAGCAATATGGAGGAGATGACGAAATTGCTGGGCGAACGCGTTATGGATCGTATGCGCCTGGGCAACAGCCTGTGGGTGATCTTCAACTGGGACAGTTATCGTAGTCGGGTAACGGGTAAAGAGTATTAATCCCCATTTCCGGCGTTATACTGCGACAAAATTCCATTATGAGTAATGATGATGAAAACTGTTAAACACCTTCTGTGCTGTGCAATTGTCACCACCGCATTCATTTCCGCCGGGACACATGCCGCTTCCTGGAAAGATGCGCTTTCCAGCGCCGCCAGCGAGTTAAGCAACCAGAGCAGCACCACACAGGAAGGTGGTTGGTCGCTCTCTTCATTAACGAGTCTGCTTAGCAGTGGCAACCAGGCGTTAAGCGCAGACAATATGAACAATGCCGCAGGTATTCTGCAATATTGCGCGAAACAAAAGCTGGCTTCAGTGACCGACGCGGAAAACATCAAAAATCAGGTACTGGAGAAGCTGGGCCTGAACAGCGAAGAACAGAAAGAAGACACCAACTATCTGGATGGCATTCAGGGTTTGCTGAAAACCAAAGATGGTCAGCAGCTTAATCTGGATAACATCGGCACCACTCCGCTGGCGGAGAAAGTGAAAACCAAAGCCTGCGATCTGGTATTAAAGCAAGGCCTGAACTTTATCTCCTGATCTGTTCTGTATAATGCCGCGTTTTAACTGTTAATCGGCTGGCGCGGCTCTCCCCTTCTCTTTTTCCCGCTTCTCACGCTTTCATCCCCCGCTATGCGGGACGCGACCTTGAATAAAAAAGCCTGTTTATAAACTAATTCCTAACAACATCGCATTTTTTTGACACTAGAATTGCAGCAATATGGCAGCGCCATTACATTGTGTTTCTCAAAAAATCTTAAACATCGGCTACACGGCCTGGTTTAGTGAGGATCGCCCGTTGTCAGAACTACTCTCTTTCGCCCTGTTTCTCGCCTCTGTGCTGATCTACGCATGGAAAGCGGGACGTAACACCTGGTGGTTTGCAGCCACGTTAACGGTGCTGGGGCTATTTGTCGTTTTAAATATTACCCTGTTTGCCAGCGACTATTTTACTGGCGATGGTATTAACGACGCGGTGCTCTATACCTTAACCAACAGCCTGACCGGTGCAGGCGTCAGCAAATATATCCTGCCAGGCATCGGCATTGTGCTGGCACTGACGGCGGTGTTCGGCGCGCTGGGATGGATCCTTCGCCGCCGCCGACATCATCCTCACCATTTTGGCTACAGCCTTTTGGCACTCTTGCTGGCGCTGGGTTCAGTGGATGCCAGCCCGGCATTTCGTCAGATAACGGAACTGGTGAAATCCCAATCGCGCGACGGCGATCCGGACTTTGCGGCTTATTATAAAGAGCCGTCAAAAACCATCCCCTCCCCCAAACTCAACCTGGTTTATATCTACGGAGAAAGCCTCGAACGAACTTATTTTGACAACGACGCTTTCCCGGATCTCACGCCAGAACTGGGGGCGCTAAAAAATGAAGGGCTGGATTTCAGCCATACGCAGCAACTGCCGGGAACCGATTACACAATTGCTGGCATGGTAGCCTCCCAGTGTGGCATTCCGCTGTTTGCCCCGTTTGAAGGCAACGCCTCTGCATCCGTTTCCAGCTTCTTCCCACAGAACATCTGTCTGGGCGATATCCTGAAAAATTCCGGTTATCAGAACTATTTCGTGCAGGGAGCCAACCTGCGTTTTGCGGGTAAAGATGTGTTCCTGAAATCACACGGCTTCGACCATTTGTACGGTTCGGAAGAACTGAAAAGCGTGGTGGCAGACCCGCATTATCGCAACGACTGGGGATTCTACGACGATACGGTGCTGGACGAAGCATGGAAAAAATTTGAAGAACTGTCTCGCTCCGGCCAACGGTTTTCGCTGTTTACTCTGACGGTCGATACCCATCACCCGGATGGTTTTATCTCACGTACCTGTAACCGCAAAAAATATGATTTTGACGGAAAACCGAACCAGTCATTCAGCGCGGTAAGTTGCAGCCAGGAGAACATCGCGGCGTTTATCAACAAAATCAAAGCCTCTCCGTGGTTTAAAGATACCGTTATAGTGGTCTCTTCCGACCATCTGGCGATGAACAACACCGCGTGGAAATACCTGAACAAACAGGATCGCAACAACCTGTTTTTTGTCATCCGTGGCGACAAACCGCAGCAAGAGACGCTGGCAGTGAAGCGTAACACGATGGATAACGGCGCTACCGTGCTGGATATTCTCGGAGGCGATAACTTCCTCGGTCTCGGACGCAGCAGCCTGTCTGGTCAGTCAATATCAGAAGTGTTCCTCAACATTAAAGAGAAAGTGCTGGCGTGGAAGCCGGATATCATCCGCTTGTGGAAATTCCCTACCGAGATGAAAACGTTCACCATTGATCAGAACAAAAACATGATCGCATTCTCAGGAAGCCACTTCCGCCTGCCACTGCTGTTACGCGTGTCAGATAAACGCGTGGAGCCTCTGCCAGAAAGTGAATACTCCGCACCTCTGCGTTTCCAGTTAGCTGATTTCGCCCCACGAGACAATTTCGTCTGGGTTGACCGCTGTTACAAGATGGCGCAACTGTGGGCACCGGAACTGGCGCTCTCTACCGACTGGTGCGTCTCACAAGGTCAACTTGGCGGACAACAAATTGTGCAGCATGTTGATAAGCCTGAATGGAAAGGCAAAACAGCGTTTAAAGACACGGTCATCGACATGAAACGCTACAAAGAGAATGTTGATACGCTGAAAATTGTCGATAACGATATTCGCTACAAAGCAGACAGTTTCATCTTTAACGTCGCTGGTGCGCCGGAAGAGGTGAAACAGTTCAGTGGAATTTCCCGCCCGGAATCCTGGGGACGCTGGTCAAACGCGCAGTTAGGCGATGAAGTGAAAATCGAGTACAAACATCCGCTGCCGAAGAAATTTGACCTGGTGATCACCGCCAAAGCCTATGGTAATAACGCCGGCCGCCCCATTCCGGTACGCGTAGGCAATGAAGAACAAACCATCGTGCTGGGTAATGAAGTGACCACCAATACGCTGCATTTCGATAACCCAACCGATGCCGATACGCTGGTGATTGTTCCACCGGAACCTGTCGTAACCAACGAAGGGAACATTCTCGGCCACTCGCCGCGTAAGCTCGGCATTGGTATGGTGGAAATCAAAGTGGTTGAGCGTGAAGGGTAATAATATTGCCTGGTTGTAGTTCGGATAAGACGCGCAAGCGTCGCATCAGGCATCGGCACACAACTGCCGGATGCGCCGTGAACGCCTTATCCGTCCTGCGGTATATTATTGAAACGTAAAAAAAACAGCGCCCAACACGTCCCCGAGCGCTGCATGGCAACTTTACCAATATCCGATTATCAGAAAGTAATAACGCCCTTAATCAACTCAGGATTGTTAATTACATCGCGCTCATAGATTTCCGCCAGCGTGGCGAACGGATAGCGATGGGTTAACATCATGTCAGCCGTGATTTTCCCTTCCGCCATCAATCTCCCGACTTTCGCGAAATCTTCCGGCGTGGCGTTGCGGCTACCCATCATTGTGGTTTCTTTTTTATGGAACTCCGGGTCAGAGAATTGCAACTCGCCTTTAAACAGGCCGACAAATACCACCGTGCCGCCGTGGCGAATCAGATTAACTGTGTTATTCATCGCATGTTGATTACCCGTCGCGTCGATCACTTTCTGCGCCAAAGAACCACCAAATTGCGCCCGCAACTGGTCATCAAAATCCTCTGCTGAAGGATCCAGCACCGGTAGTTCCAGACGCGTTGCTACATGCTCACGGCGAGTCGGACTGGTATCTGCCACTACCACCTGTGCACCATCAGCTTTAGCGATTGCCGCCGCGCCCAGACCGATTGGCCCCGCACCGACCACCAGCACCTGCTCGCCGGGCGCAACTGCCGCACGACGTACCGCATGAGCGCTAATGGCGAAAGGTTCAATCAACGCAGCCGCCTGCGGGTCAATGCCGTCTGCGGGTAGCAAATTAGCCGCAGGCACTGCCAGATACTCACTAAAACCACCATCCTGATGCACACCAATGACTGAAATTCTTTCACAGCAGTTGGTGCGACCACTTTTACACGCAGGACACTGCTGACAAGAGATATACGGAATTACTGCAACTTGCTGCCCAATATTAAAATTGTGAATATTTTTCCCTGCATCAATAATCTCCCCACATATTTCATGACCTAAAACACGTGGGTAGCTAAAAAATGGCTGATTACCCGCCCAAGCATGAATATCTGTACCACAAATTCCGACAGCTTTAATTTTAATTAATGCTTCATCGTCGCCTGCCACCGGCCTTTCCCGGATTTTCCAGACTAAACTCTTTATTTTCTGACAAATTAAGACTTTCATTGTAGACATGATTCACTGCTCCTTTTATTTTATTACTCCCAGATATCGTCGAATTTATAAGAGCGACTGAATTTGCCCATGAAATATGCGGATGATCACGCATAAAAATGTTTTAAATCGGTTTTTAATGCCGTACTGGAGGGAACAATGAGTCGTTCACAGAATTTACGTCATAACGTCATAAACCAGGTGATTGAAGATATGGCGCGGGGAAATATTCCATCCCCACTCCCTTCACAAAGTGGACTGGCAGAAATGTATAACATTAGCCGCACCACGGTACGCCACATACTCCAGCATTTAAGCGCATGCGGCGTGCTCACCCAGGTGGGAAAGGATTATGTTGTCGCCCGCAAACCCGAACAGAACGATGGTTTCGATTGCATCACAGTCTCGCTGACAGAGCAAAACTACATTTTCGAGCAGGCATTTTTCACCATGATTAACCAGCGTCAGCTACGCGCCGGAGAGAGTTTTTCCGAGCTGCAACTGGCGCGGACGGCAGGCGTCAGCCCGGTCGTGGTTCGAGAATACCTTTTAAAATTTGGCCGCTATGGTCTGATTCAGAGCGAAAAACGCGGGCAGTGGAGCATGAAGCAGTTCGATCAGTCTTATGCCGAACAACTGTTTGAACTGCGGGAGATGCTGGAAACACACGCGTTACAGCACTTTCTGAATTTGCCAGATGATGATTCACGCTGGCTACAGGCAAAAACACTGCTCGAACGCCACCGGACACTGCGTGACAGCATTGGCAGTAATTTTCGTATGTTTTCGCAGTTAGACCGCGATTTTCATGCCATGCTGCTATCTGCGGCTGACAACATCTTTTTTAATCAAACACTTGAAATTATATCGGTGATTTTTCACTGTCATTATCAGTGGGATGAAAGCGATCTGAAACAACGTAATATTATTGCCATTGATGAGCATATGACGATTCTTAGCGCGCTAATTTGCCGCAGTGATTTAGATGCCGTACTCGCGCTGCGTAATCATCTCGATACCGCCAGGCAATCGATGATTCGCTCAGTCAAACAGCATCATCGTTAAATTAAGTACAGATTAAAAACTACTATTCCGAGTTTATATCACGGCATAAAAATCAAGCCAATAATAAACGATGCTGAGTTAACAACACTCAGCCATCATTTATTGATTAAACAACAATAAAATTATTGGCTGTCCATAATTAATGCTTCCAGTACATCTAATTCACTGACAATTTTAGCCAGTGTTTCATCACACACTTCTTGCCTTGCTCGCATTTGATAAATAGCTGCACGTTTGGCATTCAGCGCCGCCAGATTAAATGTTCTTTCCAGTTTTGTCCGTTGCATATGCAACGAATTATCGTTTGCCGACATATCATCATCATTACGCCGCATATAATCGATAATTCTGGCCCCGGTTTCCATAATTAATTCATTATCGAGGTTTTCCGTGCTGGCACCAAGCAAACGTTGCTGAGTTTTTTGCACGCTCAGGATAGCCATTTTAGACATAAACAAATCGGCGGCGATCTCTTCTTTCTGCCGGTTATCGCTAAACAGGCTAACATTTTTCCCCAATAACAGCGGCAGAATGATAATGCCGCACAGCAACGAAAAGAGGATCACCCCGGTAGCGAGAAACACCAGCAAATAGCGCCCAGGGAACGGTTCACCATCGGGCAGTAATAACGGTATAGAAAGCACCCCCGCAAGAGTTATAGCCCCACGAACGCCAGCAAAAGTCGCTAACAACAAGTGGCGTGTTTTGTATCCGGCAAACAGCATTGGATGATTACTTTTCCGCCTGCGGCTGTACAGACGCATCAACCATAGCCAACCAAAGCGCATAACCATCAATGCAAGGTAGATCCACACAATATCCAGCACCAGCGACCAGGTTTGCACTAAGGGATCGTGTTGTGCGCGGGTCAGTGATTCCGAAATGATGGCCGGAAGCTGCAAGCCCAGAATCAAAAATACCATGCCGTTGAAGACATATTCCAGCATTGACCAGGAGCTTTTCGCCTTAATTCTCAGTCGTATAGGCGCATGATGCACGACGCCAATACGGCTGGTCGTTAGCCCTGCGGCAACAGCGGCGAGGATGCCGGATAAACCAAAATGCTCCGCCACCAGATAAACAATAAACGGCAGCAGCAACATCAACACGATCTGGATTGAAGGCTCATCGTGAGCGTAACGGCTGATCAACAACAGTCCTTTACCATATAACCAGGTAACGGCGATCCCAACGGCAATACCGCCCACTGCCACGACAAAAAAGGCGATAGTCGCACCATACACGCTAAATTCCATCGTCCCCATAGTCACTGCGACAGCAAACTTCAACGCCACCAAACCGGAGGCATCATTCATTAATGCTTCGCCTTCAAGCACTTCCTGAATGCTTTTGTTGATTCGTCCTTTACCGACGATCCCCAACAATGCGACAGCATCCGTTGGCGACAACACCGCAGCCAATGCAAACGCCGCAATAAGCGGAACATTCGGTAACAGTAAATGAATAACGTAGCCGACGGCAAAAATAGTGATTAAGACCAGGATCAGCGCCAGACCTACGATTTCCCGACTGTGTTTGATCAACTCTTTAGGTTGTATTTTTGAACTTTCAGCAAACAACAACGGTGGAATAAACAATAACAGGAAAAGTTCAGGATTAAATTCCACATGTAAACCAAAAATGGGCTGAGCCAGTAATGCACCGGCAGCAATCTGGATTAAAGGAAGTGGAATCTGGATGGGAGACAGACGTGTCAGCACACTGGTTAATGAAACAACCAGAGTAAGAATTAAAATCGTTAAAAGTATTTCCATATAATTACTCCGCATCCTCATGCATAAATAATGGATATAACTAACCTAACTTCATAAGAATAACATCCAATCTATTACTTACAATTAATCGTTAATCGCAACATTTACTCACGAGAGTATATTAAGAAATGCAACTTATTATTTTTCTTTTGTTTATTCATAGTGTGAATGGTTATGATCTACCCTCCTCATGCATACGCAACAGAAAAACTTTTTTACTCAAACATTTCAACCAGATATGAATAACCTCTCATTTTTAATACCCGGCGATAACATAACTGACAAAAATGAATCAATTCAGCATTTAACAAATTTAAAGGATATCGCTATACACCGTCAACCGAAAATTTATTCTGTTTATATTATCAATTTAAATAATTATCAGTAGATTATAAAATAAAAACAATCACTCCTTATGTGAAATAGCCTGTCGCCGCCTTATAAAATCGCAACAAATACGCTAACTACACGCATACTAAAAAAATGCTTATCTATCTGAAAACAGACCATTACTCATCAGACATTGCATAACTTAAGGATATACAATAAAAATCATATTAAAAACCGATTAAAAGCAGCAAAGTCATACCAGGAGCACGAATTCACGAAACATTTGCAGCAGTCAGTCTATTCGCTGATTATTTTCGCACAGACGACAACTTTTTCATGATGTTTCTCTCCAGATAGTAATGTTGGAGTTATTTATTCTATAACATGGAGTACGTGGAAGATGAGTAAAATAATAGCAATGCTAATTACTGTCAGCACCCTTTTTCTGCCGACAATAATTCAGGCAAAACCGATTTCGATAAAAGTTGCCTATGAAAATAACCCCGGCGAACCACTGGATGTTGTCATGCGCCACTGGGCGGATCTGTTGAATAAAAAAAGTGGTGGTGAAATAACACTGGCGCTTTACCCCAGTTCCCAATTGGGATCAAAACAGGATGTGACTGAACAAGCCATGATGGGGATGAATGTTATTACCCTGAGTGATGTCGCATTCCTCGCTGATTATGAACCAGATTTGGGCATTCTGTTTGGCCCCTATTTAACCGACGATCCGCAAAAGCTGTTCAAAATATATGAAAGTGACTGGTTCAAGCAGAAAAATGAAAGCCTGAAGAAAAAAGGTATTCATGTGGTTATGAATAATTATCTTTATGGCACCCGGCAGATCATTTCTAAAAAACCTATCCGCACAGTTGAAGACCTCGCGGGATTAAAAATCCGTGTGCCTAATAATGTCATGCAGATAAAAGCTATTCAGGCGATGGGAGCAACCCCAACGCCAATGCCATTAGGTGAAGTTTATCCTGCGTTAACCCAGGGCGTTATTGACGGAGTGGAAAACCCGATTTCTGTTCTGCAAGGACAAAAACTCTATGAGCAGGCGAAATACCTGACGATGGTGAATTACCTTACCAACACCTCCGTCTGGATTGGTGGCGAAGCTTTCTTTAGCACCCTCTCCCCGGAACAACTGGAAATGATTCACCAGACTGGTTATGAAGCTGGGCTCTATAGCCAGAAGCTCACTCTTGAGCGCGATGCTGAAATGCTGAAAGCCATGCAAGCTGAAGGTGTAGAGGTTATCTATCCTGATACCGAACCATTCCGTAAGAAAGCCCGCGAAGTTTACTCACAGTTCCCGGAGTGGACACCTGGCCTCTATGAAACCATTCAACAACAACTGAAATAAGTATCGATGCTAATCGTCCTGCTTTTTTCACAAAAGCAGGACAAGCCCTTACAGGAGGTTTCATGCGTTTTTTCGGCAAACTGGCAGAGTTTAGCGCTGCCTTTGCGCTGTTTGTTCTGGTTGTGATGACAATTGGAGCAGTATTTATGCGCTATTTCATCGGCCAACCGATTCAGTGGACAGAAGAGATGTCCGGGATGCTGATGATTTGGGTGGTGATGCTAGGTGGTATCGTGGCAGAGCGCGACCGGGCACATCTGACCATCCCTTTTGTAATGGATATGCTGCCAGCCACCATCAGACGAGTGATTGCTGTTCTGGTCGCCCTTCTCTCCCTCTGCGTATTGCTTTATATGGCCTGGCTGGGCTACCGGCTGGCGGAAATGGCGCAGTTTAAAGTGACACAAATACTGAAAGTTTCCTGGTTCTGGATCGATCTGGCGGTCCCCGTCGGCGCGCTGGCAACTGCTCTCTATACCCTTTACTGGTTAATCACCGATATAAAGCAACCCCATAGCGGAGACGAAAAACAATGAGTTGGTTATTGATTATCCCGCTAATGATCGTCTGTTTATTTCTTAACATTCGGGTCTATCTGGCGATGTTTATTGGCATCATCGCTTACTTTTTATTCTTCTCCAGCGTGCCGATCGAAATTGCCGTCCAGAGGCTAATCGCCCCGACGCAAAGTCCTTCACTACTGGCTATTCCGTTTTTTATTTTGCTGGGTACGCTAATGAGCTACACCGGCATTGCAGAACGCATTTTACAAATTGCCAACGTCCTGGTGGGGAAAATGCGCGGTGGTCTGGGCGTAGCGAATATTCTCGTCAGCACCATGATGGGCGGTGTCAGTGCCTCTAACCTTGCAGATGCAGCAATGTTATCGCGCATGATGGTGCCGGAAATGGAACGCAAAGGTTACAACCGTGCCTTTGCCGCCGCCATTACCGCTGGCGGTTCGTTAGTCACGCCAATCATACCGCCGGGAATTGCCCTGATTATTTACGGTCTGGTTGCGGATGTCTCTATCGGCAAAATGTTTATCGCCGGACTGGTGCCTGGTTTGCTGTGTGCGGTCGTGCTGATGTTTACCGTCTACCTCGTCGCCCGCAGAACAAACGCCAAACCCTCGCGTGAAAGCTGGCCAACGGGCAAAGAAGTGGTGTTCTCTCTCGGTCAGGCGTGGCCAGCGCTGTTTCTGATTTTTGCCGTAGTCGGCGGCATTCGGGCGAATATCTTCACCCCGACGGAAGCTGGTGCCGCAGCGGTATTAATCGTTCTGGCGATTGGCTTTTTCATCTACCGTGAAATGAAAGTTTCCCACGTAGTTAAAGCTCTCGGTGAAACCGCACGCGCCACGGCGTCGGTGATGCTGGTGATTATGGCCAGCGCCGCCCTGGGTTGGATTTTCTCAATGGAACATGCTGGCGTCGCGGTGGCGAATTTCGTCACCTCGCTGACTGAAAACAAATATATGTTCCTTTTGATTATCAACGTATTGCTTTTGACGTTGGGGATGTTTCTGGAAGGAAACGCCATTCTGTTGATCCTGGTGCCGCTACTGAAACCGGTGGTCGAACACTTTGGTATCGATCCGGTACATTTCGGTATCATCATGATCTTCAACCTGTCGATTGGCGCGTTCACGCCGCCGGTGGGCACCGTGATGCTGCTGGTGTGTAATATCACGCAAGTTTCTGTAGGTAATTTCTTTAAGCAATCTCTGCCACTGCTGGTAGCCCTGCTGCTGATGCTGTTGCTGGTCACATATATCCCGGCAATTTCGCTGTTCCTGGTATAACGATAAAAACGCCGGATGAAGCACTCATCCGGCGTCATTGTGTTAAAACGTCTCCCAGTTATCCCCGCTATCGGCAACGGCAATTTTGCGCGGCGCAACCGGTGCCACACTGTTTACTGCCAACGCTTCGCGCTGACGTTGTTGCTCTTGCTGAATACGAAATACAGCCACAGCTTCAGTCAGGCGGCTGGCCTGCTCTTCCAGCGCGGCGGCAGCGGCGGCAGACTCTTCCACCAGCGCAGCGTTCTGTTGCGTTACCCGATCCATCTCGACAACCGCTAAACCAACCTGATCGATACCACGACTCTGCTCATCAGAAGCAGAGGCAATTTCACCCATAATATCGGTCACGCGGGTCACGGCGCTGACAATCTCCGCCATCGTTTCCCCGGCACTTTCGACCAGCGTAGAGCCAACATCCACTTTGCCAACCGAGTCTTCAATCAGAGTCTTAATTTCACGCGCCGCCTGAGCGCTACGCTGAGCCAGATTACGCACTTCTCCCGCAACTACCGCAAAACCGCGACCTTGTTCACCCGCGCGTGCCGCTTCGACCGCCGCATTCAAGGCCAGAATATTAGTCTGGAAAGCAATGCCGTCGATAACACTGATAATGTCGGCAATTTTCTGCGAACTGGTAGAAATATCACGCATGGTCTGTACCACGCTATCCACCACATTTCCGCCGCGTTGTGCTGTTTCAGAAGCACTTAATGCCAGATGGCTGGCCTGCCGCGCGTTCTCGGCATTTTGTTTCACTGTCGCGGTCAGTTGCTCCATGCTGGCTGCCGTCTCTTCCAGCGAAGCAGCCTGTTGCTCGGTGCGCGAAGAGAGGTCATTGTTGCCGGTGGCGATTTCGCTGGCCCCGCTATAGATGGCATTCGCGCCGTTACGCACATCGCCTACGGTACGTACCAGCTCACTTTGCATATGACGCAAACTCTCTGCCAGTTGACCCACTTCATTGGAACCGTCCACCTCAATCGATTTCACCAGATCACCGCCAGCAATATGGCGAATGCTGTCGATCAGGCGATTCATCGGTGCCACCAGCGACGTTTTAATACCAAACCAGACGGCGAAAATCACCGCCAGTACGACGATCAGCACGCACGCCAGCACCCACATTGCCTGGTTATAGGAAGCATTATTATCGGTGACGGCGATGTCATAGAGACGATCGTTTTGCTGCATATACGCCATATACTGCTTTTCGAACCCGTCCTGATATCCCTGTGTAGGTTGGTCAAAAAACGCATTGATTTTGCCCGCACTTAACAACTGGATCAGCTCCGCCAGTGCATTGTGATAGATATCGTAATTGCGTTTGATCTCAGTAGCAGCCGCTGTGCTCTGACGCGAGTTACGCGGTAGTGCCTCGTAATCTGCCCAGTTTTTTTCCGCTTGTTTCAGTGAAAGAGTGGCACTCTGCATCAGCTCGGCAACAGTTGAACCACTGCCAATATTGTTCTGATCCATCATGTAGCGGATACCCGCGCGGTTGAGGGTGTTACGCGTCTGCAACAACTCAACCCAACTGCTATTCAGCGTAGATTGCTGCTGGCGAATGGTTTGTAAAATGGAGAAGTATTCTTTGTCCTTCTTTAAGGTATTAAAGAACAGACCGCCTGATGTTAGTTGTAAAAGGCCGAAAATGGCCAAAACCAGTAGTACACTGGTCACGATCCTGATACGTTTTAGCATGGTTTCTCTTTTCCTGTTGACCGATAGCAGGATTTTCGGCCTGGAATGAGAAAACTTTATAGGTAGCGGCTTTAAACTGGCTAAATTCACCTCACTTTTTTTTCTTATTTTTTCACACTAATTGTATCTATTTTGAACATGAGAATATTTGCCAATAGTTTAATATTATTGGCCAAAACAATATTACCGGTTGGGAAGTGTGGTTTTATATTGTTATTTAATATATATAGAATAAATATAATTTTTATATGAGTAACACAACCGGGAGATAAAATTCGCCCTGGGTGTGATCATCATCACATAAATAACCTTCGTAAACCTCGCCCAATACCGCTCAACTGCAAAACTGACCGCTTACATCCCTAATATAACCGCTCAGTTATTTACCTTACTTTACGCGCGCGTAACTCTGGCAACATCACTGCAGGATAGCGGTCAATTTACCTCCTCAAACGCAACGCAAACCTAGAACGGCTTCGGCCAACTATTAATCAATACATGCCAGGTTTTACTATGGATACTAAAAAGATATTCAAGCACATACCCTGGGTGATTCTCGGAATCATCGGTGCATTCTGCCTCGCGGTAGTTGCATTACGTCGGGGGGAGCACGTCAGTGCCCTGTGGATCGTGGTCGCCTCTGTGTCGGTGTATCTGGTGGCGTATCGCTACTACAGTCTGTACATCGCCCAGAAGGTGATGAAACTCGACCCCACGCGCGCGACGCCTGCGGTTATTAACAACGACGGTCTGAACTATGTTCCGACCAACCGTTACGTGTTGTTTGGTCACCACTTCGCCGCTATCGCCGGTGCTGGTCCGCTGGTGGGGCCGGTTCTCGCCGCGCAAATGGGCTACCTGCCGGGCACGCTGTGGCTGCTGGCAGGCGTGGTGCTGGCCGGTGCGGTTCAGGACTTTATGGTGCTGTTTATCTCTTCTCGCCGTAACGGCGCATCTCTCGGTGAGATGATCAAAGAAGAGATGGGGCCAGTACCTGGGACTATCGCGCTGTTTGGCTGTTTCTTAATCATGATCATCATCCTGGCGGTACTGGCGCTGATCGTGGTTAAAGCCCTGGCCGAAAGTCCGTGGGGTGTCTTCACCGTTTGCTCAACCGTACCGATTGCGCTGTTTATGGGTATCTACATGCGCTTTATTCGTCCGGGGCGTGTAGGTGAAGTCTCTGTCATTGGTATTGTGCTGCTGGTTGCCTCTATCTACTTCGGCGGCGTGATTGCTCACGACCCTTACTGGGGTCCGGCACTGACCTTTAAAGACACCACCATTACCTTCGCGCTGATTGGCTATGCGTTTGTTTCCGCGCTGCTGCCGGTGTGGTTGATCCTCGCACCGCGCGACTATCTGGCAACCTTCCTGAAAATCGGCGTTATCGTCGGCCTGGCGCTGGGTATCGTGGTGCTGAACCCGGAACTGAAAATGCCTGCGATGACTCAGTACATTGATGGTACTGGCCCGCTGTGGAAAGGCGCTCTGTTCCCGTTCCTGTTCATCACCATCGCCTGTGGTGCGGTATCTGGCTTCCACGCGCTGATCTCTTCCGGTACGACGCCGAAACTGCTGGCTAACGAAACCGACGCGCGTTTCATTGGCTACGGCGCAATGCTGATGGAGTCCTTCGTGGCGATTATGGCGCTGGTTGCTGCGTCCATCATCGAACCGGGTCTTTACTTCGCGATGAACACCCCGCCAGCGGGTCTCGGCATCACCATGCCTAACCTGCATGAAATGGGTGGTGAGAACGCGCCTGTCATCATGGCACAACTGAAAGATGTTACCGCACACGCGGCGGCAACTGTCAGTTCCTGGGGCTTCGTGATTTCGCCGGAACAGATCCTGCAAACTGCGAAAGACATTGGTGAACCCTCTGTCCTGAACCGTGCGGGTGGCGCGCCGACGCTGGCGGTAGGTATCGCTCACGTGTTCCACAAAGTGCTGCCGATGGCTGACATGGGCTTCTGGTATCACTTCGGTATTCTGTTCGAAGCACTGTTCATCCTGACCGCGCTGGATGCCGGTACGCGTTCTGGCCGCTTTATGCTGCAAGACCTGCTGGGCAACTTCATCCCGTTCCTGAAAAAAACCGACTCTCTGGTTGCCGGTATCATCGGTACTGCGGGCTGTGTGGGTCTGTGGGGCTACCTGCTGTATCAGGGTGTGGTCGATCCGCTGGGCGGCGTTAAGAGCCTGTGGCCGCTGTTCGGTATCTCTAACCAGATGCTGGCAGCCGTGGCGCTGGTACTGAGCACTGTGGTGCTGATTAAGATGAAGCGCACTAAATACATCTGGGTTACCGTTATCCCGGCAGTATGGCTGCTTATCTGCACTACCTGGGCGCTGGGTCTGAAGCTGTTCAGCAACAACCCGCAGATGGAAGGCTTCTTCTACATGGCAAACCAGTACAAAGAGAAGATTGCTAACGGTACTGACCTGACGGCACAGCAGATTGCCAACATGAACCACATCGTTGTGAACAACTACACCAACGCAGGCCTGAGTATTCTGTTCCTGATTGTGGTGTACAGCATCATCTTCTACGGTTTCAAAACCTGGCTTGCGGTGCGTAACAGCGACAAACGTACTGACAAAGAAACACCGTACGTTCCAATCCCGGAAGGCGGCGTGAAGATTTCTTCGCACCACTAACCGGTTGCCTTATCCGGCTTACAAAATGTCTATCGTAGGCCGGATAAGGCGTTTACGCCGCATCCGGCAAATCCCCAGCCCGGACAGCTTCCGGGCTTTACGCATATCTGGAAGGCAAAATGTTTGGTAACTTAGGACAGGCAAAAAAATATCTCGGCCAGGCGGCGAAGATGTTGATTGGCATTCCAGACTACGACAACTACGTCGAGCATATGAAGACCAACCATCCCGACAAGCCGTACATGAGCTATGAAGAATTCTTCCGCGAACGCCAGAACGCGCGCTACGGCGGCGATGGTAAAGGCGGTATGCGCTGTTGTTAATGGAGAGAGCATGAACCCGATTGCAGTCACCCTACTCACCGGTTTTTTAGGCGCGGGCAAAACCACCCTGCTACGCCATATTCTTAACGAACAGCACGGCTATAAGATTGCCGTAATTGAAAACGAATTTGGCGAAGTCTCCGTCGATGATCAACTGATTGGCGACCGCGCCACGCAGATCAAAACGCTGACCAACGGCTGCATCTGCTGTTCCCGCTCCAACGAACTGGAAGATGCGCTGCTCGACCTACTGGATAATCTCGACAAGGGCAATATTCAGTTCGATCGTCTGGTGATTGAATGCACCGGCATGGCCGATCCCGGCCCGATTATTCAGACCTTTTTCTCCCATGAGATTTTATGCCAGCGTTACCTGCTGGACGGCGTGATTGCGCTGGTAGATGCGGTACATGCCGATGAGCAGATGAACCAGTTCACTATCGCCCAGTCACAGGTTGGCTACGCCGACCGTATTCTGCTGACCAAAACCGACGTCGCTGGCGAAGCAGAAAAACTGCGTGAACGCCTGGCGCGCATCAACGCCCGTGCACCGGTCTACACCGTCACTCACGGCGACATCGACCTGGGTCTGCTGTTCAACACCAACGGTTTTATGCTGGAAGAGAACGTTGTCAGCACCAAACCGCGTTTCCACTTTATCGCGGATAAACAAAACGATATTTCGTCGATTGTGGTGGAACTGGATTACCCGGTAGATATCAGCGAAGTTTCCCGGGTGATGGAAAACCTGCTGCTGGAGTCGGCGGATAAACTGCTGCGTTACAAAGGGATGCTGTGGATTGACGGCGAACCTAACCGCCTGCTGTTCCAGGGCGTCCAGCGCCTCTACAGCGCCGACTGGGATCGCCCGTGGGGCGATGAAAAACCGCATAGCACGATGGTGTTTATTGGGATCCAGTTGCCGGAGGAAGAGATAAGGGCAGCGTTTGCGGGGTTGAGGAAGTAAGTTGGGATGATGGCCGCCACTTGGCGGCCTGAATTATTTTTTGTTCTGATCGCGCAGCATCGCTTCACGTAAAATTGCATTCAGGCGGGTTTGATAGCCTTTACCTGGCCGCTTCAGCCATTCCATCACATCAGCATCAATACGCACCGAAGCCTGGGTTTTCAATGGCCGATAAAACTTACCCCGTTCGGCGTTTGACCATTGCTCATCGCTGGAAGGAGGGATATCACTGTAATCAATATCCTCGTCGGATTTATTCGCCAGAGCCTTCAGTTCGGCCTCATGCTGCACATCGAGTGTAGAGGGTGTCCCTCGTTTATGTTTAACCATGCTCATAGCGACTCCTCTCTTTACGATCTGCTTTTCGTGCACTAATGATTCGAATAATTTCATTTCCGCTTTCGAAACGGATGATATGCGCAACCAGAATAACTACGATGCCGTGTACCAGGCCGATAGTCTGCCAGCGATACTCACCGTTTCCTACGCGATCTTGCTGTGACAAATGTTGTGGATCATCAAACACTAACACCGCATCTTCAAAGCGGATGCCATGTTTCACCCGATTACTTTTGGCCTTGTTTGCATCCCATTCAAACTCCATTGGCATAATTGCCATCCCTAATTGTATATACAAAAATGTATCTACAATTGTTCTGTAATTATAGCGTTGATGTTGGAAATAGCATCACGTTTTGGATAATCAACCATGAAATTGACAATGTGTGAGTTGGACTTGATTCATCCAATAGAATTTCTCGCCTGACGTGGCACACTAAGCACCTCGCTGTCGTTAAGGGATTACCGTGAAAAACTACAAAGTTATTACTCCGCTTTTTCCTACCTATGCGCAAGTTAAGGCTATGATGAAAGCCGTATCAGGCTATTCTCTGAAAGCGGTGCGCAATATGATTACCGCCATTCACGAGCAAACCGGTACGCCGCAAAAACCCGTTGACTGGTCAGAACCCGACCTGTGGATCAGCGAACGCTTAACGGGTGAAGATGCCGACATCGCCCGTCGTATTTGGGATACTGATAATCATATTCTGAACCCGCGCCACAGCTACGGCTGCTACTTATTCCTCAACTATCCTCAGTTTGAGCTGATGGAAAGCACGCCAGATGATACCTGGCAGCCCACCTCGCGCGGGGAAAAATTCCTGCAAGATGACGAAAAAACGCTGCGTTCACTGGACGATCAGGAAGGCATTCTGCAACTGCTTGAGCTGCTGGCTGGCCGCGAAATGTCGCGCCGCGCCGATTTATTGCCGGAATGGCAGGCCTTTTTGCATCAGCATTCGAAATTCGCTTCCGCCAGTTCGGTAAAAAGCACGCTCTACTCCCGTCTCTATAACCTTATCGACCGTGACATGGTTAACCGTGAAGGCATGAGCTATCGCATTACCGACACCGGGCGCGCCTGGCTTGGAAAAGCGTTGCCAGCACGAAAAAGTGATCCCCGTAAAGAGCTGCTGGAAGCAGTGAAACGCTACAACGAGCAGCAAAAAGAGCTGTTGCGCGAACAAATCAGCACGATGAACCCGTACAAGTTTGAGCAACTGGTCGGCCAATTACTGGAGGCAATGGGCTACGAACAGGTCGAAGTGACCAAAGCCTCAGGCGATAAAGGTGTGGACGTGATTGGTCAGGTGCAGGTCGGCATCACCACCATTACCGAAGTGGTGCAGGTCAAAAGAATGCAGAACACTATCACTCGCCCGTATATCGACCAGTTGCGCGGGGCGTTGCCTTACCACAAAGCCATTCGCGGTACGCTCATCACCACCGGGAAATTTGCGGCAAAATGTGCAGAAGCGGCGCTCTTTCCGGGGGCAGCGCCCATTACGCTTATCGATGGCGATCGCTTACTGGAACTGTTAATCGAAAATAACGTCGGCATTCGCCGCAGCAATGCAGTGGAATTGCTGGATGTAGATTTGCAGTTGTTTGATGAGCTGGAGATGGATTAAAGGGCGAAATCTGCCGCCTCTACCATTACAATAGCGACCCAATTTATCTGAACAGAGTTCATCATGGCCAAAGCACCAACTAAAAAAGCCAAAGCAAAAAAAGGCTTTGAAGAAACATTATGGGATACCGCAAACCAGCTTCGCGGTAGCGTTGAATCCTCCGAATACAAGCACGTGGTGTTAAGCCTCGTGTTCCTGAAATTCATCAGCGATAAGTTTGAAGCACGCCGCAAAAAAATGATTGCCGATGGGCAAGCAGACTTCCTTGAGATGGAAGTGTTCTACCAGCAGGACAACATTTTCTACCTGCCGGAAGAGGCGCGCTGGTCGTTTATCAAACAAAATGCCAAACAGGACGATATTGCGGTTCGTATTGATACCGCCCTCTCGACCATTGAGAAACGTAACCCAACCCTGAAAGGCGCGCTGCCAGACAACTACTTCAGCCGTCAGAATCTGGAAACCAAAAAGCTGGCGTCACTGATTGATACCATCGACAACATCGAAACGCTGGCACACGAAACTGACGTTGAAACGTTATCGAAAGAAGACCTGGTCGGACGCGTTTACGAATACTTTCTCGGTAAGTTTGCCGCAACCGAAGGCAAAGGCGGTGGTGAGTTCTACACGCCCAAATGTGTGGTTACGCTGTTAACTGAAATGCTCGAACCCTTCCAGGGCAAAATTTATGACCCGTGCTGCGGCTCGGCGGGGATGTTCGTGCAGTCGGTGAAATTTGTCGAGAGCCACCAGGGTAAAAGCCGTGATATCGCGCTGTATGGTCAGGAACTGACAGCCACGACGTATAAACTGGCAAAAATGAACCTCGCTATTCGCGGTCTTTCAGCAAACCTTGGCGAACGCCCGGCAAACACTTTCTTTAACGACCAGCACCCGGATCTGAAAGCCGACTACATTCTGGCGAACCCGCCGTTCAACCTGAAAGACTGGCGTAATGAAGCCGAATTAACCGAAGATCCACGTTTTGCCGGTTATCGTATGCCGCCAACCGGTAACGCCAACTACGGCTGGATTTTGCATATGCTCTCCAAGCTGTCGGCTAACGGTACAGCAGGTTTTGTGCTGGCAAACGGTTCGATGAGTTCTAACACCAGCGGTGAAGGCGAGATCCGTGCACAGATGATCGAAAATGATCTGATCGACTGCATGATCGCTCTGCCAGGTCAGTTGTTTTACACCACGCAGATCCCGGTGTGTTTATGGTTTATGACCAAATCGAAGGCTGCCGATCCGGCCAAAGGTTATCGTGATCGTCAGGGCGAGACGCTGTTTATTGATGCGCGTAACCTCGGCACTATGATTAGCCGCACAACTAAAGAGTTAACGACGGAAGATATTGCCACCATCGCCGATACCTACCATGCCTGGCGCAGTACGCCGGAAGAACTGGCTGCACGGATTGCGCGTGGTGACAGCAAGCTGGAAAAATATGAAGACCTGGCTGGCTTCTGCAAAGTTGCGACCCTGCAAGATATTAAAGATAACGACTACGTTCTGACACCGGGCCGCTATGTGGGTGCAGCCGAGCAGGAAGAAGACGGCGTAGCATTCGAGACAAAAATGCGGGAGTTGTCGAAGACG
Source organism: Escherichia sp. KTE159 (assembly GCF_000408805.1). Classification (NCBI taxonomy): domain Bacteria; kingdom Pseudomonadati; phylum Pseudomonadota; class Gammaproteobacteria; order Enterobacterales; family Enterobacteriaceae; genus Escherichia; species Escherichia sp. KTE159. Next base: position 339,165 of record NZ_KE137295.1, on the reverse strand, counting down.
TTGTTTGAGCAGATGAAGCAGGCGGAAGAACTGGATCGTGCGATTCGCCAGAATCTGGAGGCGCTGGGTTATGAAAATATCTGAACTTGTAGAATTCAACCCTAAAAGGCCCCTCAAAAAAGGGGAGGTAGCATCTTTTATTGAAATGTCTTCTGTTCCAGAAAATGGACGGGATATAAATAAGGTTGATTCTAAAATTTACACTGGAAGTGGTTCTAAATTTAGAAACAGAGATATATTATTTGCTCGAATCACGCCTTGTTTAGAAAATGGAAAGACATGCCTTGTTTCAGGTCTAAGTGATAATGAAATTGCTTTTGGATCTACTGAATTTATTGTAATGGCTGCCAAAAATGAGTCAAGAGACACCAATTACTTATATTATTTAACTCGTCTTCCAGAGTTTAGACTTTACGCTCAATCTCAAATGACCGGCAGTTCTGGTCGTCAGCGTGTTTCATGGCAATCGCTATCAAATTTCGAATATGATTTTCCATCTTCTAATGTCAGATATGAGGCTGGTGAATTCCTTAAGAAACTCGATGACAAAATTGAAATCAATATAAAAATTAATAAAACGCTGGAACAAATGTCCAAAACCCTTTTCAAATCCTGGTTTGTGGATTTTGATCCGGTGATTGATAACGCTCTGGATGCAGGGAACCCTATCCCAGAACCTCTGCAATCTCGCGTCGAATTGCGTCAAAAAGTACGTAATAGTGCAGATTTTAAACCGCTTCCGGCTGAAATCCGCTCGCTTTTCCCAAATGAATTTGAAGAAACGGAGCTGGGTTGGGTGCCGAAAGGATGGAGTATTGTTAGAACTGAAGATGTTGCATTAAAAATAGGAATGGGACCATTTGGTTCCAATATTAAAGTATCCACATTTGTTAATGCTGGTGTACCCATTATAAGCGGTCAACATCTGAAAGCCCCCCTTCTTATCGATGGGGATAATAATTTCATTACTCCAGAGCATGCTGAAAAGCTCAAGAACTCTGCCGTATATAGAAAAGACATAATTTTTACACATGCAGGTAATATTGGCCAAGTTTCTTTAATTCCTGAAGATTCTGAATATGACAGATATATAATTTCCCAACGTCAATTTTTCTTACGCGTAAATGAATCAAAATCATCCCCGTACTATTTGATTCATTATTTTAGGTCAGAAAAAGGACAACATGCTCTGCTTTCTAACGCCTCTCAGGTTGGTGTTCCTTCAATTGCTCGGCCTTCAACACATTTGAAAAATATATCATTCCTAAATCCCCCAATGGTTTTGCTTAAAGAGTTTGAGAAATTTAGCACCCCTTTATTCCATCGCTTTAGTAAAAATAGAAAATGTGGAGTCTCACTAACCAACCTCCGCGACACCCTGCTCCCGAAACTTATCTCCGGCGAGCTATCCATGGAAGATCTTCCGGATCTCACCACCGATACAGAAGCTGCATAACGCATTTTGTCCCTGTAAAATCAGGGGCTTTCTGGTAAGGTTTTCTACTGATACGGGAATGCTTACCAGAAATTAGCCAGGGTTGGAGCGCGATATGAGTCTCTCTTTCAGTGAAGCAAAATTAGAACAAGCGATCATTGAACTGCTACAGGATCAGGGATATCAACACCTGATCGGCGATAATGTCCCACGTTCGAGCCTCGAGCAGGTCATTATCGAAGACGATCTCCGTCATTATTTAGCGGCGCGCTACCAGCCTGATGGCATTACTGAAGAAGAGATTCAGCGACTGATCAAACAGTTCACCACGCTTCCGGCCTCCGATCTTTATGAAAGCAACAAAACATTTTGTCGCTGGCTGGCAAATGGTTTTCTGTTCAAACGCGACGATCGGCAACAAAAAGATCTCTATATTGAATTGCTCGACACCCGGCATCTACCTGCCGCACTGCGCCAGATATTTGACGCCGAAGATGTCCCGTTGCAACAGGCAGCGGAACTCCCGCCCTCCTATCTTAATCCGCCACTTAACCGGATTAAGATTGTTAACCAGCTTAAAATCTCCGGCAAAGATAATCAGACTCGTATTCCTGACGGCATTCTCTATATCAATGGTCTGCCACTGGTCGTCTTTGAATTTAAAAGTGCGGTGCGCGAGCAGGAAGCCAGTATTGGCGATGCCTGGAAGCAGCTATGTAAACGCTATCGCCGGGATATTCCGCAACTGTTTATCTACAACGCGCTCTGCATTATTAGCGATGGCGTAAATAACCGGATGGGCAACCTGTTTGCACCCTATGAATACTTTTACTCATGGCGCAAAGTCACCGGTAATGAAAACCGTGAACAGGACGGAATTCCGTCATTGCACTCAATGATTCAGGGGCTGTTTCATCCGGTACGTCTGCTGGATGTGATTAAAAACTTTATCTGCTTCCCGGATAAAGCCAAGCACGAAGTTAAAATTTGCTGCCGTTATCCGCAGTACTATGCCGCCCGCAAACTCTATTACAGCATCAAGCAAGCGCGTAAACCTTTCGGTAACGGTAAAGGTGGCACCTACTTTGGTGCAACGGGCTGTGGCAAAAGTTACACCATGCAATTTTTAACGCGTCTTTTGATGAAGAGCGTGGAGTTTGCCAGTCCAACCATTGTTTTGATCACCGACCGCACCGATCTGGACGATCAGCTTTCTGCGCAAATGTGCAACGCCAAAAATTACATTGGCGACGACACTATCGTTCCCGTTACTAGCCGTGAAGATCTGCGTAATCAACTGGCGGGACGCAATAGTGGCGGTGTATTCCTGACGACGATCCATAAATTCACCGAAGACACCGAACTTCTTTCTGAACGCAGCAATATCATTTGCATCTCGGACGAAGCACATCGCAGCCAGGTTAACCTCGACCAGAAAGTCATCGTCGATAAAGAAAGCGGAAAAGTGCGCAAAACTTATGGCTTTGCGAAATACCTGCACGATTCACTGCCAAACGCCACCTATGTTGGCTTTACCGGCACACCGATTGACGCGACGCTCGATGTCTTCGGTGAGGTGATCGACAGTTACACCATGACCGAATCCGTTCAGGATGAAATCACTGTACGCATCGTGTACGAAGGCCGTGCGGCGAAAGTGATCCTGGACTCCAGCAAACTGGAAGAAGTCGAAAAGTATTACGAAGAGTGCGCAAACGCAGGCACCAATGAGTGGCAAATCGACGAAAGCAAAAAAGCCACCGCAACCATGAATGCGGTTCTGGGTGATGAAGACAGGTTAAAAGCCCTCGCGGAAGATTTTGCGAAACATTATGAAAAACGCGTAGCCGAAGGTTCCACCGTAAAAGGCAAAGCCATGTTTGTTTGTGCCAACCGTGAAATTGCCTGGGATTTCTACCGTCAGCTTAAAGCTATTCGCCCTGCCTGGTTTGAAGTGAAGCAAGCACCTGATGGCGTCGTCCTGACGGAACAGGAGCAGAAAGAGTTACCGCCTTCTGAAATGGTGAAGATGGTCATGACGCGCGGTAAAGATGACGACGAGGCGATTTATGATTTACTGGGCACAAAAGAATATCGTAAAGAGCTGGATAAGCAGTTCAAAAACGCTAAATCGAATTTCAAAATTGCCATTGTTGTTGATATGTGGCTGACCGGTTTCGACGTCCCGGAACTGGATACTATCTATATTGATAAACCCTTACAAAAACATAACCTTATCCAGACCATTTCTCGCGTTAACCGTAAACTGGAAGGCAAAAGTAAAGGGTTAGTGGTGGACTACATCGGAATTAAGAGTCAGATGAACCAGGCACTGGCAATGTATTCCCGCATTGATGCCACCAACTTTGAAGATATTCAGCAATCGGTTATAGAAGTTAAAAACCATCTCGATTTGTTGGGGCAAGTCTTTTACGAATTTGACAGCCGGGATTATTTTAGTGGTGAACCACAAGCGCAATTATCCTGCCTCAACCGCGCAGCAGAATTTGTTCTGCGCACCCAGAAAGTTGAACGTCGTTTTATGGGACTGGTTAAACGCATGAAAGCCGCCTACGACGTCTGCTGTGGCAGCGAAGCACTATCACAGACAGAACGTGACTATATTCACTATTATCTTGCTGTTCGTTCAATTGTTTTCAAGCTGACGAAAGGTGACGCACCGGATGTCACCCAGATGAATGCACGCGTTCGTGAAATGATTGCAGAAGCGTTAAAAGCTGATGGCGTAGAAGAAATTTATTTTCTTGGCGACAAAAAAGCGGAATCTATCGATATTTTTGACGAAGATTATCTGGCACGAATTAACAAGATCAAACTTCCGGCAACGAAGATCCAGTTATTGCAAAAATTACTGGAGAAAGCGATCAGCGACTTCAAAAAAGTGAACCAGTTGCAAGGGATTAACTTCACCCGCCGCTTCCAGGCGATTATAGATCGTTATAATGAGCGACGAGAAGATGATGTACTCAACGGTGAAGAATTTGATACATTCAGCCAAGAAATGACCGATATTATCTATGATATTAAAACCGAAATGGGCACCTGGGCCGATTTAGGTATTGATATTGAAGAAAAAGCGTTTTACGACATTCTTGCCCATATGCGCGATAAATATCAGTTCACCTATGACGATGAAAAAATGCTGTCGCTGGCAAAAGAGATGAAAAGCGTGGTTGACAACACATCGAAATATCCTGACTGGAGTAAACGCGATGATATTAAAGCGAAACTAAAAGTTGAACTTATTCTGCTTCTACACAAGCATAAATTCCCGCCAGTAGCGAATGATGATGTTTATATGGGTGTGCTGGCACAGGCAGAGAATTTTAAAGAACATCATATGAGTGCTTTAAATTAATTATGAAGGCCGGATACACTTTGTTATCCGGCCATTCTGAATTAACGTTAGATTGAGCAAGGGCTGTATCGTCACGGGGAGAAATTACCGTCGGTGCGCAGCTTAAGTCAGGAGCACGGCGTCAGCATCAGTACCGTGCAGCAGGCGTATCAGACGCTAGAGACGATGAAGCTCATCACTCCGCAGCCACGTTCGGGCTATTTTGTTGCGCAACATAAAACCCAGCCACCAGCAGCTTTAATGTACCGTCCACGCAAATGGCGGCAGCAACGTTTGTGCTGGAAGGTCACTATCATCGCCATATCCGGCGGATGCGGCAGAACTATCAGCGCAATATGGCGCTTTATACCTGCTGGATATGGGAATATTTTCCCTGCGAAATCTGTATTACACGTCCGAAAGGCGGATTTTTACTGTGGATAGAACTGCCTGAACAGGTCGATATGGTCTGCGTCGCGCGGCAACTGTGCCGCATGAAAATCCAGGTAGCGGCAGGCTCGATTTTCTCAGTTTCCGGCAAATACCGTAATTGTCTGCGCATCAACTGCGCTTTACCGCTCAGCGAAACTTATCGCGAAGCGCTGAAGCACATTGGCGAGGCCGTGTATCGGGCAATGGAATAAATACGAAATAGTAGCGAAGCGCTGGAATTTCCTCTCACGAATCGCCTGTAACTCGTTTTATCTCTGCTGGGTCATCGCCACGTTCCAACCTGACTTAGGCAAAGTGCACTTTGTTCATGCCGGATGCGACGTGAATGCCTTATTCAGCCTACAAATATCGTAAATTCAATAGATTGCAGATAAAATGTAAGTCTGATAAGCGTAGCGCATCAGGCAGTTTTTCGTATGCCATCAGTCTCTGATTAGTACTCGATCCATGGATCGCGCTTGCTTTCAGGCAAGGGCTGCTCTAATGCCTGCATTTGATCTGCCGAAAGTCCGGTGATTTTTTGTATCCATTCAGGATCTGCCCCATTCTGCAACAACAATCGGAGGAGGCGCTGTTCCCCTTCTTCTTTCCCTTTCTCCCTCCCCAACAGCCATCCATCATGATGAATTCGCTCTGCAATCGTCATTATTCGCTCCCTTTGTTGTGGCATTCGACGGGTAAGTTCGCTGATAAACTTCTTAAAACGCGCTTCATCACCAGTCAGTAAAATGTAATTTAACAGCGCAGTTATCTGGTTGTCATTAGCACACTCTGTAACCAGTAATACTACCAGTTGATCGATAAGCCCCATCAGATCGCGCTGGCGAATATGCTTTTGGATCAACTCCAACAGGGCGACTCTGCGATGCTGCACGATCTCGTCGTCCGGCACCACGGTGACATCCACCAGCGGGAACGCGGCGGAATAAAGTTTCCGTGCGGTAGCCGGGTCGGCAAATTCATCCAGCCAGCACAAAGACCAGGGATAAGGACTACGGCTACCGTGATAAAACAGCATAGGGATGACCAGCGGTAGCGGTTGGCGTTTATCATGCTCTATATGGCGCTGCATCACCGCCATGGAATATCGCATCAGACGAAAGGCCATATGAATATCCTCGCGGCTCTGATGTTCAATCACCACATAGATATAGCCATCACCTTCGCGGGTCTTTACCGACCACAGAATATCGGAGTGTAGCGCCCGCAATTTTTCATCGACAAAGCGGGCTGATTCCAGTTTTAAGGTGTCGAGATCGCACAGTTCACGTAAATCTTTGGGTAAGTGGATCTCCATAAAATCCCGCGCGGTGTCAGGGTGGGTGAGAAAGGATTTAAATAATGCGTCATGCGGCGTGCTGGTCGTGAAGTTTGTCATGGCGAGCCATCACCTATAAAAGAGATGGCCTGACTTTAGCGATTAATAAACCGACTCTCACCCGGTAATTTCCCATTCCCCGAGGCGCTTTCCAGGCTATTTTGGTTCTCCTGCAAGCGATACATTTTTCTGGAAGGCATCTCGATTTTTGCGTGAATCTACCGCCAGGCTCTATCCTTACGATATGAATAAAATCATTGAACTCCGACGCGCCAAAATGCTGGCGCTCTCTTTGCTGCTCGTCGCCGCTGCGACCTTTGTTGTTACGCTTTTTCTACCCGCCAATTTTTGGGTGAGTGGTGTTAAGGCTATCGCAGAGGCGGCAATGGTCGGCGCGCTGGCAGACTGGTTTGCGGTGGTGGCGTTGTTTCGCCGCGTGCCGATTCCGATTATTTCTCGCCATACGGCGATTATTCCGCGAAATAAAGACCGGATTGGCGAAAACCTCGGCCAGTTCGTGCAGGAAAAATTTCTTGATACCCAATCGCTGGTCGCGCTGATTCGTCGTCATGAACCGGCATTATTGATTGGCAACTGGTTTAGCCAGCCGGAAAACGCCCGCCGTGTCGGTCAGCATCTGTTGCAGATCATGAGTGGTTTTCTCGAACTGACCGATGATGCACGTATTCAGCGTCTGCTTAAGCGCGCGGTGCATCGGGCGATTGATAAAGTGGATCTTTCCGGCACCAGTGCATTGATGCTGGAGAGCATGACCAAAAACGATCGTCATCAGGTGCTGCTCGATACGCTGATCGCACAGTTGATTGCCCTGCTCCAGCGTGATAAATCGCGCAAGTTTATCGCCCAGCAGATTGTCCGCTGGCTGGAGAGTGAACACCCGCTAAAAGCCAAAATTTTGCCTACCGAATGGCTGGGTGAACATAGCGCAGAGTTGGTTTCTGACGCCGTGAATTCTTTGCTTGATGATATCAGCCGCGATCGCGCTCATCAGATCCGCCATGCGTTTGATCGCGCCACCTTTGCGTTGATCGATAAGCTAAAAAACGATCCCGAAATGGCGGCGCGCGCCGACAATATCAAAGCGTATCTGAAAGAAGATGAAGCCTTTAACCGCTATCTCAGTGAATTGTGGGGGGATTTACGGCAGTGGCTGAAAGCGGATATCAACAGCGAAGACTCTCGCGTGAAGGAGCGTATCGCGCGGGCAGGTCAGTGGTTTGGCGAGACGTTAATTGCCGATGACGCCTTGCGGGCGTCGTTAAATGGTCATCTCGAACAGGCCGCGCACCGCGTCGCGCCTGAGTTTTCGGCATTCCTGACGCGACACATTACTGACACGGTAAAAAGCTGGGATGCGCGCGATATGTCACGGCAAATCGAGTTAAACATCGGCAAAGATCTCCAGTTTATCCGCGTTAACGGCACGCTGGTTGGGGGTTGTATCGGGTTGATACTGTATCTTTTATCGCAAATCCCGACCTTGTTATCCATCGGCAATTTTTAGAGATCAATGAAAATACGCTAAGAGGCTAACCGCGAGAGAGATCAAATAAACCACACTAAAAACATGGTAATAATGTGGCCTCTTTTCATCATCTCCCGTGTTACGGGGAAGGAAAATCATGTCACTTGTCACCGATCTACCCGCCATTTTCGATCAGTTCTCCGAAGCTCGCCAAAAAGGCTTTCTCACCGTCATGGATCTCAAAGAGCGCGGCATTCCGCTGGTTGGCACCTACTGCACGTTTATGCCGCAGGAGATCCCAATGTCCGCCGGGGCGGTTGTTGTCTCGCTCTGTTCCACCTCTGATGAAACCATTGAAGAAGCGGAGAAAGATCTGCCGCGCAACCTCTGTCCGCTGATTAAAAGTAGCTACGGCTTCGGCAAAACTGATAAATGCCCTTACTTTTACTTTTCTGATCTGGTGGTCGGTGAAACTACCTGCGACGGCAAAAAGAAAATGTACGAGTACATGGCGGAGTTTAAACCCGTGCATGTGATGCAACTGCCGAACAGTGTGCAGGACGAGGCTTCGCGCGCGTTGTGGAAAGCTGAAATGCTGCGCTTGCAAAAGGTAGTGGAAGAACGTTTCGGGCAAGAGATCACAGAAGACGCGTTGCGCGATGCCATTACACTGAAAAATCGCGAACGCCGTGCACTGGCGAACTTCTATCATCTGGGGCAGTTAAATCCCCCGGCGCTTAGCGGCAGCGACATTCTGAAAGTCGTTTACGGCGCAACCTTCCGTTTCGATAAAGACGCATTGATCAATGAACTGGATACAATGACCGCCCGCGTTCGTCAGCAATGGGAAGAAGGTCAGCGGCTGGAGCCGCGTCCACGCATTTTAATTACCGGCTGCCCAATTGGCGGCGCAGCAGAGAAAGTGGTGCGCGCGATTGAAGAGAACGGCGGCTGGGTGGTCGGTTATGAAAACTGCACGGGGGCAAAAGCGACTGAGCAATGTGTGGCGGAAACGGGCGATGTCTATGATGCGCTGGCCGACAAGTATCTGGCGATTGGCTGCTCCTGTGTTTCTCCGAATGATCAACGTCTGAAAATGCTCAGCCAGATGGTGGAGGAGTATCAGGTCGATGGCGTGGTAGACGTGATTTTGCAGGCGTGCCATACCTACGCGATGGAATCGTTGGCGATTAAACGTCACGTGCGCCAGCAGCACAACATTCCTTATATCGCCATTGAAACGGACTACTCCACTTCGGATATCGGGCAGCTCAGTACCCGCGTCGCGGCCTTTATTGAGATGCTGTAAGAGGTGGCTGTGAGGTATTCGATAGGCATTGATTCCGGTTCTACCGCCACCAAAGGGATCTTACTGGCAGACGGCGTAATTATGCGCCGTTTCCTCGTTCCAACGCCATTTCGCCCGGCAATAGCAATTACAGAAGCCTGGGAAACTCTGCGCGAAGGGTTAGAGACAACGCCGTTTCTGACGCTCACCGGTTACGGGCGGCAACTGGTGGATTTTGCCGATAAACAGGTGACGGAAATCTCCTGCCACGGGCTGGGAGCGCGGTTTCTTGCGCCAGCAACGCGCGCGGTGATCGACATCGGCGGCCAGGACAGCAAAGTAATTCAACTTGATGGTGACGGTAATCTGTGTGACTTCCTGATGAATGACAAATGTGCGGCAGGAACCGGACGTTTTCTGGAAGTGATTTCGCGTACGCTGGGCACCAGCATCGAGGAACTCGACTGTATTACCGAAAATGTGCCACCGCACGCCATCAGCAGTATGTGTACGGTGTTTGCCGAATCAGAAGTGATCAGTCTGCGTTCTGCCGGGGTAGCGCCGGAAGCGATTCTCGCCGGAGTGATTAACGCTATGGCGCGCCGCAGCGCCAATTTCATTGCTCGTCTCTCCTGTGAAGCGCCGATTCTGTTTACTGGCGGTGTCAGCCATTGCCAGGTCTTTTCCCGGATGCTGGAAACTCACCTGGGAATGCCAGTACATACCCATCCTGATGCACAATTCGCTGGCGCAATTGGCGCAGCAGTGATTGGTCAGCGGCAGAGAAAACGGGCATGACGGAATTCTTATTTTTATTTCATTCAACGGTCGGCGTCGTGCAAACGCGCAAGGCGCTGCAAGCAGCGGGCATGGCTTTTCGCGTCTCGGATATTCCCCGTGAGTTACGTGGAGGCTGTGGGCTATGCATCTGGTTGAGGTGTCCTGCTGGTGAGGAAACACAATGGGTTATCCCAGGTCAAACAGAGTCAATTTATTATCAGCAGGATGGGAGCTGGCTGTGTATTGCAGATTACGATTCAACTCCGCGTTAAGGATTCATTAAGATCGCTACGTATACTTCTCGATATCTTATTGATTTTCCTTAAAGGGAATGCCATGACAAAAAGTTTTTCGTTACATAAACGCATCACGGGTATTGCTATTCTTTTTGCCATCGTAGTCGTGAGTTTTTTCTTTGTGCAATCTTGCGCCCGTAAAAGCAATCATGCGACATCATTTCAGAATTACCACGCCACCATTGACGGCAAAGAAATTGAAGGTGTAACGAATAATATCTCCTCGCTGACCTGGTCGGCACAGAGCAATACCCTGTTTAGCACTATCAACAAGCCCGCGGCAATTGTTGAAATGACCACCAATGGCGACTTGATCCGCACTATTCCTCTGGATTTTGTGAAAGATCTCGAGACGATCGAATACATTGGCGATAATCAGTTTGTCATTAGCGATGAGCGCGATTATGCCATTTATGTCATTTCTCTTAATGAAAACTCAGAGGTGAAAATCCTCAAAAAAATAAAAATCCCGCTGCAGGAAACGCCGACCAATAGTGGTTTTGAAGGACTGGCTTATTCTCGCCAGGACCACACTTTTTGGTTTTTTAAAGAGAAAAACCCGATTGAGATCTATAAAGTTACCGGACTATTACGTAGTGACGAGTTGCACATTAGCAAGGATAAATCATTACAACGGCAATTTACTTTAGACGACGTGTCTGGCACGGAATTTAACCCACAAAAAAATACACTTCTGGTGCTGTCTCATGAGTCTCGCGCACTCCAGGAAGTCACCCAAACAGGCGAGGTCATCGGTGAGATGTCGCTTACCAAAGGTAGCCGGGGTTTGTCACATAACATCAAACAGGCCGAAGGGATAGCGATGGACGCCACTGGCAATATCTATATCGTTGGCGAACCCAATCTTTTTTATCGCTTTACCCCTACATCATCACATTAACAGGCTGGCATGTTTTCCTTTTTTGTTATTAACTTGTTAACAACAAAAAAATACAAATAAGGTAAAACATGTCCCCTTCATTGCATCCCGTAGAACGCTTCTCTTTCAGCACCGCGTTTTTTGGGATGCTGGTTCTGGCCTTAGGGATGGGGTTAGGCCGCTTTCTGTATACGCCAATGCTACCTGTCATGCTGGCGGAAGGAACGTTTTCATTTAGCGAACTGTCGTGGATTGCCAGCGGCAACTACGCAGGGTATCTGGCAGGCAGCATGCTGTTTTCATTCGGCGCGTTTCATCTGCCGTCGCGTCTGCGCCCGTTTTTATTGGCTTGCGCCCTGGCAACCGGATTATTGATCCTCGCGATGGCATGGTTGCCGACTTTTGTTCTGGTGTTGTTGATTCGCTTTCTGGCGGGCGTCGCCAGCGCCGGAATGCTGATATTCGGCTCGACGCTGATTATGCAACATACCCGCCATCCCTTTGTACTTGCGGCGCTGTTTTCTGGCGTTGGCGTCGGTATCGCGCTGGGCAATGAATATGTGCTGGCGGGACTGCATTTTACCCTCTCCTCGCAAACATTGTGGCAAGGAGCCGGAGCGCTTTCTGCCATTATATTGATTGTTCTGGCACTATTGATCCCGTCGAAAAAACACCTCATCGCGCCTGCGCCGTTGGCAAAAAACGATCAACAGATGATGAGTTGGTGGTTGCTGGCGATTCTGTATGGTCTGGCAGGTTTTGGTTATATCATCGTCGCCACTTACCTGCCGCTGATGGCGAAAGATGCAGGCTCGCCATTGTTAACCGCCCATCTCTGGACGCTGGTTGGCTTGTCGATTGTCCCGGGTTGCTTTAGCTGGCTGTGGGCGGCAAAACGCTGGGGAGCGTTACCTTGCCTGACAGCGAACTTACTGGTGCAGGCGATCTGCGTACTGTTAACCCTCGCCAGCAGTTCGCCTTTATTACTCATCATCAGTAGTATTGGGTTTGGCGGCACCTTTATGGGCACCACCTCGCTGGTGATGACCATCGCCCGCCAGCTTAGTGTGCCGGGAAACCTCAACCTGTTAGGCTTTGTGACGCTTATTTACGGCATTGGGCAAATTCTTGGCCCGGCGCTGACCAGTTTGCTCGGCAACGGAACATCGGCTCTCGCCAGTGCCACTCTCTGTGGCGCAGCGGCGTTGTTTATTGCGGCGCTGATCTGCACAGTGCAATTGTTTAAGCTGCAAGTGGTGACTTCATAAGGGCTGTTTCCCTTGCCAGTCAAGAAACTCAACCGCAACAGTTGATGTCAGCCAGACCCCGTTTTCCGCTTGCCAGAAAGGTATTCCTCGTTTCGCCATTTCCTGTGCTTTGACGGTTAAGATAACCGGCGTTCCGTGTCTTTCTCCTACTTTGCGAGCTGTCGCTTCATCAGCAGAGAGATGCACATAGTGACGCTCCCCTGCAATTAATCCCTGACTTTTTATCGCCTCAAGGAAACGACTTGCCGTACCGTGGTAGAGAAATTGTGGCGGTGTTTTTTCGGTGAAGGCAATAGCGACCTGCGAAGTCGAATGCCCCTGAACAGCACGAATACACCTACCATCACTGGAATAACTAAAGCGCTTCTTATCACTGGTGGCGACCACGGAATCCAGTAATGCACGCGTTAACCGTTTGCCCGCTTTTTGTGCACAGAGTATGAGCTTATCGATATTCGCCCACCCTTCACGATCCAGCACGATGCCAATCGCCTCTGGTTTATGTCGGAGGACAAAACTTAAAAACTTACTCGTATCCGCCAGATCTTTTTCACTGTACTTTGCCATTTTGCATTCATCCTTGTATTTTCTGCCTTTACTTACTCATCGTTATTGTCACTGTGTTTATGAATTTTCTGCAACTCAATCCTATTTTTCCACTCTGCAAAAAACACGTAGCAACACACGGTCACAAAAACGTTGTGGGAATGCCCGGTGAAGCGGCAACTGTCTTTTAGCCACGTTGATGAGTATGGACGACGCGGTCGGCGTTGCTGCCAGCCAGGCGACCGCGGGCGCATTAACCGATCATGATGTCACCGTTTTACTGCTCGCGATGTATTTAATGGGCAACCCGGTGCAAAATGTCGGTCGCTGCCTGGAGACAGCCGAAGTGAATGCCAAATATTACCCGCATATCATTACGGTCTGCGTGATTAACGCATTGCTGTCGATTTGGGTTATGCAGCTTATTGTTTAACAAGGAGTTACCATGATTGATTATTCCGCAGCCGGTTTTACCCTGTTGCAGGGAGCGCATTTGTATGCGCCGGAGGATCGGGGTATTTGCGATGTGTTAATCGCTAACGGCAAGATTATCGCCGTTGCCAGCAATATCCCTTCTGACATCGTACCGGACTGCACGGTTGTCGATCTCAGCGGGCAGATCCTCTGTCCGGGTTTTATTGATCAACACGTCCATTTGATTGGCGGCGGCGGTGAAGCTGGCCCCACAACACGCACGCCGGAAGTAGCATTAAGCCGCCTGACGGAAGCGGGCGTCACGTCGGTAGTTGGCCTGCTGGGCACTGACTCTATCTCTCGCCATCCGGAATCCCTACTCGCCAAGACCCGAGCACTCAATGAAGAAGGCATCAGCGCCTGGATGCTGACCGGTGCTTATCATGTACCTTCCCGCACCATTACGGGTTCTGTGGAAAAGGATGTGGCGATTATCGATCGCGTGATTGGCGTGAAATGTGCCATCTCTGATCACCGCTCCGCCGCGCCGGATGTTTACCATCTGGCCAATATGGCAGCAGAATCCCGCGTTGGTGGCTTGCTCGGCGGTAAGCCTGGCGTCACCGTGTTCCACATGGGCGACAGCAAAAAGGCGTTACAGCCCATCTATGACCTCCTGGAAAACTGCGATGTGCCAATCAGTAAGTTGCTGCCGACGCATGTTAACCGCAACGTGCCTTTGTTTGAGCAGGCGCTGGAGTTCGCGCGCCAGGGTGGCACCATCGACATTACCAGCAGCATTGACGAACCGGTCGCCCCTGCCGAAGGTATTGCCCGCGCCGTTCAGGCGGGTATTCCGCTGGCACGCGTCACCCTTAGCTCTGACGGCAACGGCAGCCAACCCTTCTTCGACGACGAAGGGAATTTAACCCATATCGGCGTTGCGGGTTTTGAGACGTTGCTGGAAACCGTACAGGTGCTGGTTAAAGACTACGGTTTCAGTATCAGCGATGCCCTGCGCCCGCTCACCAGTAGCGTAGCCGGTTTCCTTAACCTGACCGGGAAAGGTGAAATCCTGCCAGGTAATGACGCGGATTTGCTGGTATTGACACCGAAGCTGCGCATTGCGCAGGTATACGCTCGCGGCAAACTGATGGTCAAAGACGGCAAGGCGTGTGTGAAAGGAACGTTTGAAACTGCATAAGCGGTTACGAGAATACCTGACAATTCAACTGGAAATTCGCAGCGGTAGCTTATTGTTCTGAATCGGGACGAGCTGGTGATCCCGATTCAGGCCTACGCATACCGAATGAACACCTGCATAAATCCAGTAGCGGAACGCTTCTGGCGTGAAATACGCGAGCTGGAAACTGTGCTTAGCTGAAATTTTTCTGGAGAAAATTGGATTCTGACATTAACGCCGGATGGAGATTAATCCATCCGGCAAACGCATTTATTATCTTGAATAACTCAGGCTTTTGCTTCATTAAAACGCAGTAAACGGAAACCTGTAGAAGCATAAATCAACGCAAATATCATCGAGCAGAAACAGAACACACAGTACGGCAGATAACTAAACGTCGGAACACCCAATGTTGTTGCCATATATAACCCAGCAGCCGACCACGGAATAATTGGCGCACTCATGGTGCCAAAATCTTCCAGCGTTCGGGCTAAGACTAATGGTGATAAATTAAGATCTTCGAACTTCTTCATCATCAATTCGGAAATAACAATCTTATTTAAACCATCAGAACCGGTAAGCAAGTTAATGATTATTGCTAAAACACCGCTTGCCAGAATAGCACCAAAAGCACTTTTTATTTTGTTTGCCGCACTTTGTAATGTGACATCCATCATTCCAGTTCCCGTCAGGATGCCAGCAAACATCATGGCACAGATAATAAATGACAGGAAACCGCCCTGATTATTAAGCCCCCCCTGTTCAAGTAGTTCTTTCACCGAAGGTAACAACGTCGTTGAATCAGTGATCATCGTCAGACGGAAACCACTCATTGTGGCCTTAATACCTTCTGCCAACGGGAAACCTTGATACAGCCATCCAACCAGCACTGCCACAAATGCACTGCTTAATAATGCAGGTACTGTAGGCAAACGCAAAAAGGTAAAGCACAAAACAATAAGCATAGGTAATAGCGGTAACAAACCAAACTTATATAATTCTTTGAGCTGTACCAGCATTTGCATACTTTCTGGAGAAATAGACCCTGTAGAAGTATGAATCATCCCCAGCCAGGTAAAAAACAACAGGCTAATAATCGTTGATGGGATGGTTGTCCAGAGCAGATATTTAATCAGATCATAGAGTTTAGTTTTGGTAACCGCAGAAGTCAGGTTGGTTGTATCACTTAATGGTGAAAGTTTGTCGCCAAAATAAGCCCCAGTAACAATGGCCGCCGCCAGAATCGGAAGATCGGCATTTAAGCCAGAACCAATCCCCATTAGGGCAACACCAATTGAAGCGACAGACCCCCATGATGCTCCAGAAACATAGGACAACACTGCGTTCAGAAAAAACGCTATGGCATAAAGCCATGCGGGAGCAACCAGTAACATACCGTAATAAACCAGCATCGGCAGCGTACCCGCATAGCTCCATGTCGCGACCATAAAGCCAACGAAAATAACAATAAGTACTGGTGCCATTACTGCCGAAATTTTATCAATAATAAAACCCTGGATTTCATCCCAGGTATACTTCAGCTTAGCCATCGCAATAATGCAGGAAAAAGCCGCTGAAATTAATAAACAGACGCTGGCAGGCCAGCCCATAACGCCGATGCCAACAACTAACACGATCATCATAAAAATGATCGGTGTTAGCGCGACATAAAAACTGGGTTTTTCTCTCATAACTCTATTCCCTGTTAAAATACTTTAACGCCATTTTGCTGTAAGCGTTCCTGTACAGCCTTAATATCCACCTGTGAAACGGCAGTATTATTTTTAATAGCGATTGCAGCGGCCGTTCCTGCACCTTCTCCAGTAACAATGCAGCAGCCCATATTGCGAATTGTCGCGTATGCAAAATTATCTGCATCAATTGCTCTTCCGCAAACCAGCAGATTCTCAACTTGCTGCGGAATCATTACACCATAAGGGATTTGAAAATAATGCGCTTCGAGAGGTAATTTAAGATGGCCATTGCCATCTATAAATTCAGGGAATACACCTATCGAGTCAGCATGACGCCCTTCATTACAAATATCATCTTCAGTTAGTTTATTTCGCCCAAGAATATGTCTTGATTCCCTTGTTCCCACTGTCATACCGAAGTTTTTTAATTGTGCTTGTTCGAATCCTGGCTGGAACTGACGCAAAGCTTCAATTGCCTGCATAGCTTGCTTACGGCC
Source organism: Escherichia sp. KTE159 (assembly GCF_000408805.1). Classification (NCBI taxonomy): domain Bacteria; kingdom Pseudomonadati; phylum Pseudomonadota; class Gammaproteobacteria; order Enterobacterales; family Enterobacteriaceae; genus Escherichia; species Escherichia sp. KTE159. The sequence continues at coordinate 322,269 of NZ_KE137295.1, read as the reverse complement.
TTCTATTTCCGCACGTGTCAGGTCAAAAACATCCGTACAATCAACAGCCGGGATGCTAACAACGTTCAAATAATTTGCATCTCCATACTCGGTGACCGTACTCCAGGAACCACCTAACGTCACATCCTTTGGAATAATTCCTGCAGATTTTCCTTTCGCAAAGACTTTACCCAGATAAGGACTAAACATATCACGACAAGATTCATGGACATCATAAGACCAATTTTTATTTTCTTCGTCTGCTCCCCAATCACCATATTTAGGCTGAGTGGTCTTAATATTTTGCATAAACGCGTCTTTATTCACATTTGCACAGCTAAAAACAGTTGTCATGCACATTAGTTCTGCACGATCGCGCTTAATAAATGGTGCCCCGGCAAACCATGCAATATCAGCATCGCCAGTACAGTCAATAATGACATTCGCCAAAATAGCCTGACGTCCTGATTTACTCTCAGTGATTACTCCGAGTAAATTATTACCCTGCTTAATAACATCAACAGCAGTAATATGCAGTACGCGACGTACACCTGCCTGTTCAAGCATTGCATCCGCAACGAGTTTGAAACGCTCGGCGTTAATAGCCTGACTATTCGATTGCGGCTCGGGGCTGGACGCCCCCATTGATCTTGCGGTTTCTTCTATTTCGCGCGCCAGCCCGCCTGACTCCACCGTATTTTCATGACGCCACCAGGCAATTGACTCTACACCAGCCGTCGTCATCATGCCGCCAAAACAGCCGAAACGCTCAATCAGCATCGTTGTCGCCCCCTCACGAGCGGCACTCATTGCTGCAGCAATACCCGATGGCCCGCCGCCGACAACTAATACTTCTGTGGTTGCCAGAACAGGTATATTGCGAGCGGGTTCCAGATAAAATTCCATACTTTATCTCCGTATTCAATAATTGAGTAAAATAAACCCTCGCGCTTATATAAGCGCGTTGATATTTTTAATTATTAACAAGCAACATCATGCTAATACAGACATACAAGGAGATCATCTCTCTTTGCCTGTTTTTTATTATTTCAGGAGTGCGCACACATTTTCTTGCCCCTTAACTTATTATCATAATGGTATTTATGGAGCACATCACAATATTTCAATTCAATTCAGTCACTGCACCAAAATGAAACATTGCGATATTAAAGCCTTTTCAATTTGAAAAGCGTCAGTCTGCATGTTCAACATCCGGATAGAGATTATAGTTTTTAAGCTTACGCCATAATGTTGTACGACCAATTTTTAATACCTCAGCGGCTTTAGTCAGATTCCATTCGCAGATGCGACATGTATGCTCGATAGCTTGCATCTCCAGTTCGGCCAGTGAAGTAAGATGAGGGATATCATCTTCACCACTACCGTTATTTTGGCGGATATCCAAAGGAATATTCTCCAACCCGAGAACAAGCCGATTGCAGTTAATAAAAACCTTCTCCATTCGATTCTTGAACTCAGATATGTTCCCAGGCCAACGGTACTCAAGCAGAACTGCATTTGCATCTGGCGTGATCGTCATTTTCTTTCTGGTACGTTCCTGATATTTATCAATAATATCATCAACCATTTGCTTGAGATCTTCCCGACGTTTACGCAATGGCGGGATCTCAATTTCATTCATGGAGATCTCATAATATAACTGGCGGCTAAAAGCCCCTTGCTGAACGTACTCGCGTAAAGAACTACTGGTACATGTAATCAAACGAAAACGTACGGGGATAAAACGATGGCTGTCTGATCTTGTAACAAGTCCAGTTTTTAATACTTTCAATAAAACACTCTGAACCTCTCCAGAAAGATATTCCACTTTATCCAGATATAAGGTGCCATTATGCGCCAGCTCAAATTTCGATGGCGAAGGGCCAACATCAGAGCCAAGAAGTTCGTGTAAGATATTTTCTGGTGATAGCATCTGACAATCCACAGAAATAAACGGTCCATCACGTTGCTCGCTCTCATTATGTATTGCCATCGCCAGACTCAATTTGCCCACCCCTTCTTCACCATTGATCAGAATCGGAGAGATAGACTTAATTGCCCGGCGAGCGATAAGCAGTACCTGCTTCATGCCGCTTGAAGCTGCATGTAAACTATCAAAGGTAAAATTTGCGTTAGTACTTATTTGTTGTTGGGCTATTTTTCTAATTTTATCTAACGGGTGAAGAAAAAGTAGAAACGAACCATCACTCAGTGGACGAAGGGTAACCATTAGCTCAATGAACTCACCACGACATTCAAGAACAATTTGCTTTTGTGATAGTTTATTTCGTTGCGTAATTGCCTCATTTAAAATAGGCGGAAATACGAATCCTTTTCTAATGTTCTGACCAATTAAATTTTCCTTATCAATACTCAGTAATATTTGCGCCTGAGGATTGACCATTGTAATTAAAGAATTGCTATTCCAACAAATAAAACCATCATCCATACATTCAATCACTGCATTGTGTTGACAGAGCACTTTATTTATTAATTTTTGCTCATTTTCAATATAGATATAGTTAGCAATTTCTGTGGCACATGAATATGATGTTCTTAATTTAACGAGTTCTGCTGTTGCTTCAGTTATGCATAAAATATATCCATGAATATTACCATAATAATCAATGACTGGAGCGGAGCTCATTGCATAGCTATGCAATTGCTCACTGAAATGCTCTGCACCTTCCAGTTGCGTATATAAATTTGTTTCCCGGCAGAGACCATATACATTGGTTCCAATTCCATCTTCCGCCCATGACATGCCAGATTCAATCCCTAAATCTCTCAATTGACTGGAATAATCATCTGCTGCATATAACGATAATACCCAACCGTGAGGATCTAGGATTAAAAATGCCAGGTGGCCATCACCAGACAGCGTAAAATGGTCTTCAACAACTCTTTGCGAAATTCTAATAAACTCTTTGTTACGAGATAAAATCGTTTGTAATGTTTGCCCGGAAGCTTTAACAGGTGTGTTCCAGTGGCGAGGATCACAATGCTTCAGGCATTTTTGCCATGATCGCAGCATTACATGATTTGTCGAATTTGTTGCAACCCAACCATGCTTAACAAACATTTTCCATTTATTTTTTAGATCATTATGATACGACTCTTTATTCATTATAAGAATATCCATTTAAGTCACTTTTAGAACTTGTATCAGAATGCTATGGCAGTAAGATTGATCAAACGCAATAATATCAGGTCTACTTTGCTACAAAAACAGACCCTATCAACAATGTAATAACTCATCCATTAGAAAGAATAACCTTTAAAGCAATAAAAAACGAACGATACATTAGATAAATTTTAAAACTGCCAACAACATCTGAAATCTTTGTACTTGATATTTATAATTATCCAAACTGAAACAATATCATCATTAAAGCTGTTTCAGTGTGAAACAGTACAGCGAAAATTGTTCTGCCATTTCATTTCCTCAAAGATATTTCATCGTTAAATTCCAACATTGGCTGGCTATTCTAATCAGCGTAAATATCAGGAGAAATAATGTATGGCGAGGATGCGTGCAATCGAAGCTGCAGTAGAAATACTGAAAAAAGAAGGCATTAGCGTTGCTTTTGGTGTTCCCGGCGCAGCAATAAACCCACTCTATGCTGCGATGAAAAAATCAGGCGGTATCGATCACATTCTGGCCCGTCATGTTGAGGGCGCTTCGCATATGGCTGAAGGTTACACTCGCAGCCATAATGGCAATATTGGCGTGTGTATCGGCACATCTGGCCCTGCGGGTACTGATATGATCACCGGCCTTTATTCTGCCTCCGCGGATTCTATTCCTATTCTGTGCATTACTGGTCAGGCCCCTGTAGGAAAACTTCATAAAGAAGATTTTCAAGCCGTCGATATCGAGGCAATCGCCACGCCAGTGACTAAAATGGCACGCACTATTCTCGAAGCGGGTCAGTTACCGGGAATATTTCAAAAAGCCTTTTGGGAAATGCGTTCAGGCCGCCCTGGCCCGGTTCTTTTGGATCTCCCTTTTGATGTTCAGATGGCCGAAATTGAGTTTGATATCGATCTCTATCAGCCACTCCCCCCCTGGCAACCCCAGGCAACGCTGGCCCAGGCAGTACGCGCATTAGAAATGCTAAACCGCGCCGAAAAACCGGTAATCATCGCTGGCGGTGGAATTATTAACGCCGAAGCAAGCGAACTGCTACGCGAGTTTGTCGAATTAACCGGCGTTCCCGTCATTCAAACCTTACGCGGCTGGGGTGCATTATCAGACGATCATCCGCTAATGATTGGCCGCATGGGATGTCAGGCGGGTCACCGCTATGGCAATGCCAGTTATCTGGCCTCAGATTTTGTTTTTGGTATCGGTAACCGTTGGGCAAACCGCCATACCGGAGCCCTTGAGACCTACACAGAAGGTCGCAAATTCATTCATGTTGATATCGAGCCTGCGCAAATTGGCCGAATATTTGCGCCAGATCTGGGCATTGTTTCAGATGCTGAAAGCGCCTTAACGCTATTTATTCAAGTTGCCCGTGATATGAAAGCACGCGGCGAGCTGAAAGAACGCAGTAATTGGGTTGCCGAATGTGCCGAGCGTAAACGTACAATGCTTCGTCGCTCAGACTTTGATTGTAATCCGATTAAACCGCAACGCGTTTACCATGAAATGAATAAGGTTTTCGGACCTGAAACGCGCTATATCTCGACAATTGGCCTGGCACAAATTGCTGCGAACCAATTTTTGCATGTTTACCGCCCGCGCCACTGGATTAATGCCTGCCAGGCAGGCCCGCTAGGCTGGACAATGCCCGCTGCACTGGGCGCGGTAAAAGCTGATCCAACGGTTCCCGTTGTGGCAATATCCGGTGACTACGATTTTCAATTCTTAATTGAGGAATTAGCCGTCGGTGCACAATTTAATCTTCCGTATATCCATGTATTACTTAACAACGCTTATCTTGGTTTGATTCGTCAATCACAACGCGCATTTGATATTGATTACTGCGTTCAATTGTCATTTGAAAATATTAATGCTCCAGAGATTGATGGTTATGGCGTTGATCATAAAGCGGTGGTAGAGGGATTAGGGTGTAAAGCTATTCGAGTTTTCGCACCACAGGATATTGAACCTGCACTGCAAGAAGCTCAGCGTTTGCGTGACGAATTTCACGTACCTGTGGTCGTAGAGATTATTACCGAGCGAGTGACTAATATCGCTATGGGGCCTGACATTAATAAAGTCACAGAATTTGAAGAAACTCTCGACTTATAGGGGAACGGAATTATGGCAAAATTTGCAGCAAATTTATCAATGCTTTTTACCGAGCATCCATTTATTGAACGTTTTGCGCAAGCAAGTCACGCAGGGTTCCAGGGTGTTGAATATCTTTTCCCCTATGACTTTTCCACTGACGAGTTGGCTTCGCAACTGCATCAACATAATCTGAGTCAGGTTCTGTTTAATCTTCCTGCGGGTAACTGGCAAGATGGCGAGCGAGGTATCGCATGTCATCCAGGCCGGGCAAAAGAATTTCAGGAGGGTGTTTCCAGGGCGATAATGTATGCACAAGCGCTTAACTGTTCACAAGTTAACTGTCTCGCAGGGAAACATCCCGGTGGTTATTCGCACGAACAATGCCATGAAACACTGGTCGAAAATTTACGTTATGCGGCAGATAAGCTGGCATCTCATGGGATAAAGCTGGTTCTGGAAGCCATTAATACAAAAGATATTCCCGGTTTTTTTGTTAACAACACCAGACAAGCACTCAATATTATTCATGCCGTAAATAATCCTAATTTGCGCTACCAATACGATATTTATCATATGCAAATTATGGAAGGGAATATTGCCATAACGCTCAAAAACAACCTGGAGAACATTGGACATATTCAATTAGCCGACAACCCAGGACGCCATGAGCCAGGTACGGGAGAAATTAATTATCCGTGGTTACTGAATTATATTGACCAGATAGGTTATCAGGGGTGGATTGGTTGCGAATATATTCCATCTACGACCACGGCGGAAAGTCTGGACTGGCTAAAAAATGAGACGCATATTTAAACTCTAAGGATATTTATCATGAATATTGGATTTATCGGTACAGGTATAATGGGTAAGCCGATGGCTTATAATTTACAACAAGCCGGACATACCCTTTATTTTTCAGCACATTTTGAACCCGCACCGCAAGAACTGATTGGTGAACGTGGCATTGTTTGCTCTACTCCCCGTGAAGTTGCGCAGGAATGTGAAATCATCATCACCATGCTCCCAGATACACCGCATGTTGAGGATGTTCTTTTTCATCCTCACTATGGCGTAATACACGGTTTAAGCCAGGGGAAGGTTGTGATTGATATGAGTTCAATTTCCCCGGTTGCCACCAAGGCGTTTGCGCAACGTATTATCGCGGCTGGCGCGGAATATATCGATGCGCCCGTCTCCGGAGGTGAAGTTGGTGCGAAAGCCGGGACGCTTTCCATTATGGTTGGCGGACGAGAAGAAGTTTATTTGCAGATCAAACCAATTCTGGAACTGATGGGTAAAAATATCACCCTGGTCGGCAATGCCGGTGATGGTCAAACGTGTAAAGTCGCTAACCAAATTATTGTTGCACTGAATATTGAAGCGGTGGCTGAAGCTCTGCTCTTTGCCAGTAAATCAGGTGCTGATCCCGCCCGTGTACGTGAAGCTCTGATGGGGGGGTTTGCTTCCTCTCGCGTGCTGGAAGTTCATGGCGAACGGATGATCAAAGGAACATTCGAACCCGGTTTTCGTATTAGTCTGCATCAAAAGGATCTGAATCTGGCACTGGAAAATGCCCGCCTGTTGAATACACCGCTACCTAACACGGCGCTGACACAACAATTATTTAGCGCCTGCGCTGCGCTCGGCGGCAAAGAGTGGGATCATTCCGCTTTAATTCGGGCGCTTGAAACACAAGCCAATTACACCATTCGTAAATAATGAACAAAGGGGACCACTGGTTCCCTTTGTTCACTCGTTGCCCTGCCCCATCCCCTTATTTTGAGAGACCTGCTATGAAGATAGTTATCTCCCCCGACTCCTTTAAAGAATGCCTTCCCGCATGGAAAGTAGCCGAAGCACTGGCAACTGGCTGGCGCAAGGTCCTGCCAGGCAGCCAACTGGTGTGTTTGCCCGTGGCTGACGGTGGCGAAGGCACGCTCGAAACACTCATTCATGCGACTGACGGTACGTTTTACACTAAAACCGTCACTGGACCGCTTGGCGAATCGATACATGCGCAATACGGTATTTTAGGCAACCAAACTACCGCAGTGATAGAACTGGCACAGGCTTCAGGGCTAGAGCTGGTTTCCCCAGTCCTGCGCTCGCCCCTTTATACGACGTCGTTCGGAACTGGCGAACTTATTCTCGCTGCACTGGAACACAATATTGATACCGTTATTCTGTGCCTGGGTGGTAGTGCTACTAATGATGGTGGCGTTGGATTAATGTCGGCACTGGGCGCGCTGTTCACTGATGCTGATGGAAATTCTGTTTCGGTTAATGGTATGGGGCTGTCAGCAATTCACCATATTGACTTACAACATCTCGATCCACGGTTGAAAAATGTGAAATTTATTGCGGCCTGTGATGTCACCAACCCACTAACCGGTGATAACGGCGCAACCCGGGTTTTCGGTCAGCAAAAAGGGGCCAGTGCTGATGATCTTGAGCAACTGGAGCAGGGAATGAAAAACTATGCCCGTTGCATCCACCATTGCTGTGGTAAAGACGTCGACGCAATACCCGGAGCCGGGGCTGCAGGCGGCGTTGGCGCAGCGTTGATGGCGTTTCTTGATGCTCGTCTACAGCCCGGTATTTCGCTCGTGCTGGAAGCTATTCAATATACCCAGCATTTAAAATATGCGGCCCTGGCGATTGTCGGTGAAGGTAAATTAGATAGTCAGAGCCTGAATGGCAAAGCGCCTGTGGGTGCTGCCAAAATCGCCCAAATGATGGGGGTTCCGGTGATAGCAATCGCCGGGTATATCGACGATCAACTTGATCTGAATGAATTACGTCAGTGTGGAATAGAGGCCTGTTTTTCCGTCGTCAATGGCCCTTGTGATTTACCCACCGCGCTGAGTCAAGGGGAAGATAATTTAATTCGCCTTGGAGAAAATCTGGCGGGATATTTTCGTGCGGTTCTAAGTTAATTCCCGTTCGGTAAAATGCCCGATAATGCAAATTATCGGGCATTCCTGAACATCATATTCCAGCAATACTTACATTGTTTTTCTCATCAACTGCAAGTTGCGTCAAAAAACTCTTCAACAGGATAATCACGACACCGCAAAGCGGTAATCCAGCCAGAATAGAGACCGTTTGTAGCGGCTGCAAACTTTGCGCATCAAGAAGATAGAGAGTGATAGCGACGACTCCGGTCATAATCAACCAAAATGCCACATTCCAGAATGCAGGTTCACTATCACAATCTGCCCGTTTTTGCGTCGCAAAACCGAGGGCATAACCGACAGTACAGTGTCCGGTTATATATGAAATTAACGCTATAGCCCCAAAAGCAACCAAAAATATCTGACTTGCGGGTAGCTGTTCCAGCAAGCGAGAAACGACAACGCCTCGCCCTTGTTCATTCAGAATAGGAACAAAATCGATAAGATGAGTTGTCTGCAACGATAAGCCGAAATTAGCCAGTACCATATAGAAAACCATGCATCCCAATGAACCAGCGAGGGTTCCACAAACAATCAATTGCCGGATCGTCCTTCCCTTTGAAATGCGGGCAATAAATAAACCAAATGGGATGGCATATACGACCCACCATGAAAAATAAAATACAGTCCACATTTGTGGGAATCCGCTACGGCCAATAGCATCGGTACTTAAACTCATTGCCACAAAGTTTTGTAGCATCAGGCCGAGACCATCAATTGACTGGTTAAGTATAAATGCCGTTGGTCCACAAATCAGGATTGCCATAAGCATCAAAATATCGGCACGTATATTCCAGTTACTGGCCCATGCAACACCTTTCTTAAGTCCAAAAAAGAGAATTAATAATGGCACCAGCGTCCAGATAAAAATAACCATGACATTGATAAACCGCCCTGCGGGATCCAGATTGAATACATGGCAAAATACGGCAGAAATCATCGGTGTTCCCAGCGCCAGAGACGTCACTGCGCCACCGAGTAAACCAAACATATAGAAAAAGTTTACACAATGCCCGCAAAAACCATCAGCGCGTGCCCCCAGACATCCACGACATAATTCACTGACTTTTAATGATTTTGTTTTCTTAACATGCATAAACCAGCCAATGGGAACGGCACAAATCAGATACCATGCCCATGCTGACGGTCCCCAATGAAACATGCCATAAGCAGAGGCCCAACGAGCAGCCTGAGAGCTTCCTGCTGCTGCACCAAAAGGAGGTTGTTGAATGATCCAAATCCACTCTACAGAGGCAAGATATAACAGGCTCCCCCCCGTTCCGGAGGTAAAAATAAGGCCAAGCCAGGTCAACAAGCTGAAGTCAGGTTTTTCTCCAGGCTGGCCTAACAAAATATTCCCATAACGTGAAAAGGCCAGCCACAGACAACAAAGCACAACCAAAAAAGTCATGACCAAAAAAATACCACCCATTTCCCAGGTTAGGAAATGATGCATTTCATTAATATATTTACTGGTATTTTGTGGGTATATCGTCAAACACAGAATGATTATCGCAATAAATATCATTGCTGGAATAAAAACATTCAGTTCAATCAAAGAGAAGCGTTTTTTGAAATATTGCATGTCAGTCTCCTGAATGTTTTCATTCAATGAGGACGAATATTTCGCCGTTCCTTTTTCATTTGTTGCAATTGTCGGGAAAGGCGTAAAGAAAAAAATGCGCAAATAAGTGAGAGCGCAGCAATACAATACAGGGAAAAACCACGCTGATGTTGTTGCAGCATAAACAGGAATATCCCCAAAAAGAGGCCGCAGAGAACTGTGGTTATCCAGTAATTGGCACTTAAGTGCTCCAGATCATCATCCCTCATGGTATTTCTCCTGCAAGGCGCAGAGAGACTTTTTCCCCTCTGCGCCTTGTTGTTATGCCAGACGCACACCCTGCTGTTTCAGCGTGTTTTGCAAATCAGGGATAGCAACCTGACGCACGGTGCAATGTTGCTGTAGCGATACTACCGCCGCAGTCCCTGCAGCCTCACCAGTTACAGCACAACACATCATGTTGCGCATGGAAGTATGCGCGACGACGCCTGCGGAAATACAGCGCCCGGCGACCAGCAAATTCTCCACTTTTTGCGGCACCAGGCAGCCGTAGGGAATCTGAAAGAAGCGACCGGTCGTTGGCAAAATGAGATAACCGGAACCATCAATAAATTCCGGGAAGATCCCTACGCTATCTGTGCATCGCCCCTGGTTAAGGACGTAATCGTCAGCAATACGGATTTTCCCCTCGATAAGCCGTGATTCACGTGTGCCCAGCGTGGCACCAAAATTGCGTAGCCGCACATTTTCAAAGCCCGGAACATAGTGGCGTAATGCGTCAATCGCCCATAATGCTTGCTGCCTTCCGGCGATCTCTGCTTTGGTTAAATCGAAGACATCAGTACAGTCAAAACCAAAGGCGTACACCATATTCATTTGAAAAGCTTCGCCGCTTTCAGAAAAGGTTGACCAGGTTCCGGCAATCGCCTGTGCGTCGCCTGGGATGACCCCATCCTGTTGCGCGCGGGTAAAAATATCCTCCATATACGGGCTAAACATCTGGTCTTCTTTACCCGTAGTTTGAATCGTCCAGTTTTTCCCCCAATCCGCGTAGGTTGGCTTAAGTTCTTCCTCAACAAAACGGTTAAAGCGGGCCACATCAACACCAGCGCAACTGAACATTACGGTGACGCCCATCAATTGGTCCTTGCTCCGTTTCGTCCAGGGCGCGCCAGCACGAGCGGCAATATCAGCATCCCCCGTGCAATCGACGATTCTTTTCGCCAGAATTGCCCCCCGGCCAGATTTATTCTCGACGATAACACCGCATAACGTATCCCCTTCCTTGATCACGTCCACAACCCAGGAGTGATATAACGGCTCAACGCCAGCTTCCGTTATCATCTGATCGGCAACAACTTTAAACCCCTCTGTATCTATAACGTCGCTAATTGACTGAGGTTCTGGTCGCGTAAAACCCAATGCTCGTGCGCGACCTTCATATTCACGACAGATCCCTTCACAATCTACCGTCCCCGGATGACGATACCAGGCAAAACTTTCCACACCGACCTGCGTCAATACGCCGCCAAGCGATCCGTAACGCTCAACAATCATGGTTCTGGCACCTAACCGCCCCGCGGCTATCGCCGCCGTTAAACCTGCCGGACCGCCACCGATAACCAGAACATCCGTTTGCGCAATGACTGGCGTTTGTCGCGCACTTTCGTTAATCATGTCCACTATTTATTCCCCCGTCGGACTCAGGATGCACAGTCCACATTGTTTTGAGTAATTTCATTACCTTGATTCTTACTTTTACGATTCACACGCTGGAGGACCAGCGCGGCGATAAGGCCGATGAATGCGCAAACCAGCATGAACAGGAAGACATCCTGGTAACCGGCAATACCCGGTTTACGGTCGACCATATTGCCCACCATCGTGTAGCAGTAGATTTCCGGGAAATAGGTCAGTAAAGAGATCAAGCCAGCAGCAGTCCCTGTAACTTTTGCCGGAATGCGTACCTCATCAATAATTGAGAAGAACACTGCATTCGCGGAGTAAATAAACACGCCCAGGGCAACCATGTTCGCCAACGCGATGGTGACATAACGAGATTCACCAGGCAGGAAGAAATAAACGGTAGTAAAGACAATCATGCCGATGAAGGCGTAGATCATAAAACGCGTGCGTGACGCGCAGCGGTCAGCCAGTTGTCCGCCAATTAACCCGCCCATCGCAAATAACACATAGGCGCGAAGAATACTGGCAACTGCCACTTCCGATTCGCCCATATGCAGGATCTGCGTGAGATACGGCGTGACCATGCCAAAGCCGATATAAATTGACCACATACAAAAGGTCACAGCACCAGCCAGCCAAACCGTCGGCATTTTCAGCACGAATGCCATATCCGCCAGACGGAAATTGGCTTTATCTTCGCTGTGCGTTTCATCCTGACAAACAAACCAGGCTAAAACACCGGTCAGAATAGTCACTACGGAATAGAATATAATTGTCGCCCGTAAACCATCGACACCTTCACCAAATTTGGCAAATACCGGCACGGAAAGAAAACCTAGTACAATGGAGGTTAATCCCTTACCAAGAAACCAGTAACCATATAAGCGCCCTTGTTCTTCACTGGATCCCAGGGTACGAATAATACGCACACACACGGCCCAAAACGTAAATACGGTTGTCACAGCCCAAAGTGCATGTAACAGACAGATCATGGTATACGAGGGGAAAGTCGCATAATAAAAACCGCTAATTCCGGTTGATATTAATGAAAATGTCATTAATTTTCTTGCTGAAAATCTATCAGCGGCCCAACCGCCCGGTAAATATAATACAAAGTTCACCAGTCCATAGGCTGTCATTAAAAAACCAAGTTCAGCATTGGTTGCTCCGGTAGCCTGTTGCATGGCATCGTAATAGGTTTCCCGAAGATAAGGTAATTTATATATTGCACTTCCGGCAATACCGCATAACGCCAGCGTGATCCAACGTTTCCAGTTACTGGTCATATTTATTCCCGAATGAAGTATTTTAAACGTCACCAGCGGCCTGCTTTGTACAGGCCGTTTATTTTTTAAAGTCCTAAATTATGTGCGGTCAAAATTGCGGAAAGAACATCCTGCGCGGTCACCTCGAATGGCATATTATGGATAGTTTCTCCTTCAGCAGTAGCTGCTTCAGCAACTGCCAGTAATTTATCCTTGTTAATTTCTTTCACCCCCAACATATAGAGATTTGTTGGCAAGCCAACGCTACTACAGAAATTAAGTACGGTTTCAATTTCCTCCTGTGGTGCGTTTTCCAGTATGAGTTGAACCAGAACACCAAATGCCACTTTTTCACCGTGGTAGCAATGATGGCATTCCTCCAGTTGCGTCATACCATTATGGATAGCATGAGCTGCAGCCAGGCCGCTACTTTCAAATCCAATGCCACTAAGATAGGTATTAGCTTCGATAATATTCTCTACCGCTTTGGTGCTAACTCCCTGTTCAACCGCGACTTTTGCCTTAAAACCATCTTCCAACAGCGTGGTATAACAAAGCCGGGCAATAGCCAGCGCCGCCAGTGTGGACGCCCCGCCTGCCATTGTGGCTTTTCCTGATGCCTGATTGGCTCGCGCTTCAAACCAGGTTGACAGCGCATCCCCCATACCGGCCACCAACAGACGCACTGGCGCGGCTGAAATGATGCCTGTATCCATAATCACCATATCTGGATTTTTCGGGAAAAACAGATATTCACTAAACTGACCTTCCGGGGTATAAATTACCGCCAGCGAACTGGTTGGCGCATCCGTGGAAGCAATTGTCGGTACAACTACTACCGGAACTTTTTGGTAATATGCTACGGCTTTTGCTGTATCCAGCGTTTTACCACCGCCAATACCAATAACAACATTATATTTACGCTGGTTAAACTTATCACGAATTCGCGAAATTTCATTCTGCGAACATTCACCACAAAAATATCAAAATCCGCAGCGATATTTTCTTTTGCAAAGCTATTATTGACCCTGTCACCAACCAGACCGGTAACAAAATCATCTGCAATAATTAATGGTGCGGTTCCCAAACTTGCCGCATACATAGCAATATTATCCAAAGAACCATTTCCCTGAATATATTTAGCCGGACTTATAATAATCTTATCCATGTCATTCCTCGCGTAACTTGTTTTGCCTCACCGTTAACCTACTCGTTGCATCCAGTGGCGGCAAATGTTTCATTCACGAAAAATTATGTTTTATGATCATGCTGTAAAAAACATCATCCTTAGACAATAATAAAAAATATTTTTTAAGCTTTAATCACAATCCCCCAATTCCATCACAGGTTCCATTTCATTTTGAAACAACAGCATGAGCTAACCGTTTCATTATGAATCTTATTATCCTTTAGTTTGTTTTGTTGCGTCTGGAGAATTAATCTCGCAAACATCCTTAGCGCGGTTTACGTAATTATCAGAACAGGAATGACTATGAAGAAATTAATTAACCAGATTGATTCTGTTGTGACAGAACAAATGGAAGGACTCATCGCCACCTGGCCACACCTGCAGGCAAATTATTCTCCCCGGTATGTGTGGTGCAAACAGAACGATAATGCGGTGGCGCTGGTTTCAGGCGGTGGCTCCGGCCACGAACCACTACATGCAGGTTTTGTTGGCATGGGTATGTTAACTGGCGCTTGCCCTGGCGAAGTCTTCACGTCACCAACACCAGATCAAATGATCGAATGTGCTAAAGCGGTTGATAATGGCTCTGGTGTTCTGTTTTTTATCAAAAATTACACTGGCGATATTCTTAATTTCGAAACCGCAGTCGAGATGCTACACGAAGAAGGCATCGCCGTTGGCACAGTCATTATTGATGATGACGTAGCGGTAAAAGACAGCTTGTACACAGCCGGGCGTCGCGGAGTTGCGGGGACGGTGTTTGTCGAAAAAATTGTCGGCGCGGCTGCGCTTCAGGGTTATGACCTTGGGCAATGCGAGCAACTTGGCAAAGATGTTAACAATGCCACCCGCTCCTTTGGCATCGCACTATCAGCCTGTACTGTTCCCGCAGCGGGAAAACCCTCATTTGAACTGGCAGATAATGAAATTGAATTTGGTGTTGGGATCCACGGTGAACCCGGTATTGAACGACGTCCCTTGCAAGACCTGAACTCTTTAATCGACGACGTGATAGCGCAGTTACTGGATAATACGCCCTGGCGACGCACATTACGCCATTGGGATCGCCATGCCGGTGGATGGATTGACGCGGCATCAATGAATGAATCATTCGATAAAAATGCTGAATATATTGTATTAATTAACGGACTTGGCAGCACACCTGAATCAGAATTATATGGTGTAACCAGGGTATTTATGCGCGCAGCACAGCGCCAGGGACTTAAGATTACACGCCAGTTGGTCGGTAATTATTGCACGTCATTAGACATGGCAGGATTTTCCATTAGCCTGCTGAAGTGTACCCCAGAGTTTTTGCAGCTTTGGGATGCCCCGGTAAATACACCGGCTCTTCGTTGGGGATGTTAATAAGGACATTATATGAAAATTCAAAACAAACATATTATCGCCTGGCTGGAGAGTTGTGCGACACATCTCACTGAACAACAAGACTTTTTAACTGCACTAGACAGAGATATTGGTGACGCCGACCACGGTCTCAATATGAATCGTGGTTTCAGTGCGGTCAAAGCGATCTTACCCGACATTGAACGTCAGCATATTGGCAACATCCTTAAAAATACCGGTATGAAACTGCTTTCCAGTGTAGGTGGAGCCAGTGGTCCCCTCTACGGCACATTATTTATTCGTGCTTCTGCGGCGGTCGGAGCCAGAACGGAGTTAAGTCTGGAAGAGTGGCTGGCGTGTCTGGAAGAAGGAATTGCCGGAGTCATCGCGCGAGGAAAAGCAGAACAAGGGGACAAAACACTGTGTGATGTCTGGGTTCCGGTACTCAACGAAGCCAAAAAAAACCTGCAAGACGGAATGTCGCATTCCCTCCTGCTGAATACGATGGTGCAAGATGCTGCAACCGCAGTTGATAACACCATCAATATGCAGGCGAAAAAAGGGCGAGCCAGCTATCTGGGCGCTCGCAGTGTGGGCCATCAGGATCCAGGCGCTACCTCCTCCTGGCTGATGATTAAGGCTATGCAGGAAGGATTCGCGGAATAAATTATGGTTGCTATTGTTATTGTTTCTCATAGCCTACGCCTCGCCCAGGGGATTGAGGAGTTAGCACTTCAAATGTCTGGTGGTGTCGTTCCTCTGGCTATTGCTGCAGGTATTGATGATCCGCAAAATCCGATTGGCACTGATGCCATAGCAATTATGTCTGCTATTGAATCGGTCTGGACGCCGGAAGGCGTTCTGGTTCTCATGGATATGGGCAGTGCATTGCTTAGTACAGAGATGGCTCTGGAATTGCTTTCTGAAGAACAGAGAAGTGCTATCTATCTTTTGGCGGCACCGATAGTGGAAGGTGCCATGTCTGCGGTGACGTCTGCGGCAGCAGGACTTTCGGCCGCGGAGATTATCGCTGAAGTGGATCTTGCCCTATGTGCCAAACAGCAGCAACTCACGCCTCATCTTGCAGACACTGCTGCACCTGCGATATCACAGGTCAATCATTCCGTCGAATGGCAAACCTTTTGCTGGACGATACGTAATCCCCACGGTATTCATGCGCGTCCGGCAGCAAGCATCCTGAAAGTATCAGCGCAATACTCTGCAAACATCATCGTCATCAAAGGGGATAAACGCGCCAGCACCAGAAGCCTCAACGAACTGGCAATGCTGGGTGTCCGCTGTGGCGATGAAATCATCTTCCAGGCCGAAGGCGTTGATGCCAGTGATGCTCTTAAGGCAATTGAAACGTTGGCGAAAGATCATTTTGGTGAGGCTCACCTGCTCGCCTCTTCTGAGATTCTGCCAACAACAATGCCGATAGTAAGCGCCCCTGTTGATGGCGCAATATCAGGCCTGTCGGTACAAAATGGTATCGCTATTGGCCCGGTAAAATGGTTTACCTGTGAACTACCGGAAATAACGCAGCGAACGGTCAATTCTCCGCAAGAAGAACTATCGCGAATTGAGTGTGCAATCGACGCTGTAGTTCGTGAACTTGCTGATAAAGCAGCAGGACCTGAAGGCGATATTTTTGCCGCCCATAAGATAATGCTTGAAGATCCCGAGATTAACCGGCAATTACAGCAAAATCTGGCAAAGGGCAAACAGGCGGAATTCGCATGGTTAGAAGTCATGCAGGCATTGGCAGAACAATATTGTCAGGCAGAAACACTCTACTTACGTGAACGCGAGGCTGATATCCGTGATCTTACGCGTCAGGTACTGAACCAGCTTTGCGGGGTAAGTGAGCAACTCTTTATGACTACCGCACCCTGTATTTTGTTAGCCAACGATCTGTTGCCTTCGCAGATAACCAGCCTGAATAAAGAGCATATTCTTGGCATTTGTCTCCATCATGGGGGAACAACGTCGCATACTGCTATTCTTGCCAGAGCGATGGGTATTCCTGCGATTGTGAAGGCAGATATTACCCCGCAAAACGTCCGCGATAACGAAATGGTTATCCTTGATGGTGAAACCGGTCGCTTGTGGTTAAATCCGGATGAAATTACCCGCCTGGATTTGCTCCAACGATCTGAAGTCTGGCAGCAAAAAAGGGATCGTCAGTTAGCTGATGCTATGCTGCCCGCTATCACGCAAAGTGGTCGTAAAATTAGCGTACTGGCGAATATTGGTGACCTGCAAGACATTGAGGCAGCGCTATCTCACGGAGCTGAAGGCGTTGGTTTGCTACGCACAGAGTTTTTATTCCATGAGTCAGCGACATTACCCGATGAGGAAGAGCAATTTCGCGTGTATTGCTCTGTTGCCCGTGCTTTTGGCGATAAACCAGTAACTATCCGCACTCTGGATATTGGTGGCGATAAACCGTTGCCGTCGTACCCGCTGCCGTCAGAAGACAACCCATTCCTTGGTCTGCGCGGCATTCGGCTGTGCCTGGCGCATCCACAAATATTTATTCCTCAATTACGCGCACTTATCCGGGCGGGGAAACAATATCCCACGCTGCAAATTATGCTGCCAATGGTTTCAACACTTGAGGAAGTCAATGCTGTCAAAACATTGATACAAGAGCAGGCCAAATTGTTGAAGATCGCTACTGAAAATCTTCCGGCACTGGGAATTATGATTGAAGTTCCGGCCGCTGTAATGATTGCGGATAAATTAGCCAGCGAGGTTGATTTCTTCTCCATCGGCACTAACGATCTGACGCAATATATTATGGCGGCAGACAGGGGAAATAGTACCGTCGCAGAACTGGTCGATTATCGTAATGATGCGGTGATCAAAGCTATTGCTATGGTGTGTCAGGCCGGACGTAACAATGAAATTCCAGTCAGTATGTGTGGCGAAATGGCCGGAGATACCCAACAAACAACGCTTCTGCTCAACATGGGAATTGATAAACTCAGCGCCAGTTCATCCCGCCTTCCGGCCCTGAAAGCGGCAATCAGAGCTTCCCACTAATGCATACCCAATGCGATACGTCTTACACGTATCGCATTTTCCACTGTTTACTGCGGCATCAAGCAACACCAGCCATTACTCTGCCAGATCAATTCCAATGTTAGCGGTTCATCGTCGTGGTACAGCATCATCTCCAGACTGATTGCCAGATCGTGGCAATATACTTCTTTCAGACTCACCTGCAATGCTGCAATACGTGGTTCATGAAATAAAAGAGCGGAACGCAACTGGCGGCAATACCAACTCTGGAGACGTTTTTCGCACTTATTATGCCCTTGCCACTCAGGCATGCCAGAAACAAGTAATGTTGGTAGTGGTGAATGAGGAGAATTAAAAAGTTGAAAGAGATCCTGGCATACGGAATCACGCAGCAATGATGTATTGCTTCCTGTTTTTTCAGGTAATACGGTCTGAAGTAATTGGCGCATCATTTTGCGCACTCCTGACGTTTAGCGGCATCGATATCTTGCCCTGACGGCAGGATACCACTGAGTTGATGCTCATTTTCCATAGTCATTCCTTTTTGCTCATTACGTCCGTGACTGATACAGGCCTAATTCTTGCCCGCGAAGTATAAGACCCTGAACAGAAATGAAGATCCACTTACTTTTTATTTAAAAAGATATAGTTTGATAAAAATCACTAAATCAGATAGAAACAAATCAATATATTTTGATTATTCCGAATGATTACTCAGATTTAAATAGAGATATAATATTTATAAAAGATATGTAATAAGTAATTATTAAATTACTCATAGTTTATTATTAATAATATATGTTATTACATGGCTACAAGACCCGGTGCAAAGCAGCTCAACTTTGCACCAGAAATAAGGGTTCAGGCGTCAACTTTATCCAATGGCCAGGAGTCAAAGAGATAACCATCAAAATAGATATCATCGACGTTGGAAAATTCCAGCAAACGCTGTTTCACATTTTCCAGATGCTGCCACATTGCCAGCTTCGCCGCACGGGCGTCTTTTTTGATTAACGCCGCGAGGATCTGTTTGTGATCGCCCAGCCACTCTTTGCGGTATAAGCTGTCATCCAGATGGCTGTGCAACTGGATCCACATCGGATTGTTTTCCCGCCACTGCCAGGACTGACGGAACAACTCCACCAGCATACTGTTATGGGTTGCTTCGGCAATGGCGAGGTGAAACTGCATGTCACCGCTTTCGCTGCTGCCCGGCGCACTGGAAGCCAGTTCGCGTTCTTCAAGCTGCAATGCCTGGCGCATTTTCACAATATCTTCCCGTGTTGCCTGCAAGGCGGCAAACTCGGCTATGTTGCTCTCCAGCAACTGGCGCGCCTGTAACAGCTCAAAAGGACCAGCGTCGTTGCAGGCGTTAACATCTGCGCTGTCCGCACTCTTACTGGTGGAACTGTCAAGAACATAGATACCGGCACCACGGCGTACTTCTACCAGCCCTTTGATCTCCAGCATGATCAATGCTTCACGTACCACAGTACGCGTGACGTCGAGCATTTCTGCGATCTCACGCTCCGGCGGCAGCCGTTCGCCAGGATTGTACGGCGTCTTAATGATCAGATCGCGGATCATTGCCCCGACTTCCTGGTAAGGTCTTTGCGCAGAGGTGGCAGATTTCATGGTGTTGTGTCCGTTAGGTGCGGTTAATCAAATTTTTGCCGGATGCGGCGTGAACGCCTTATCCGGCCTACAACGGGCAATTTTACGGCACCCGTTAATCTCAAACTATACCATTTGCACTGGAAGTTGGCACGTACAGGTGGGCAAAAAAACGAAAACTGGTCAACCAAATATAAATTTGATTGACCAGTCAGTCTGTAGGGTAATCAGTCAGTTACAGAGCAGCCACGCACTCACGCGCACCACGTTCGCACAGTTGCTGATATGCAGTCGTCACCGCGCCAACAAAGTCCGCGTTCTGCGGCAGATCATCAGCAAAAATACCGCTCAGACCCAGCAGAGCTTTCACACGTTCCGCACCCTGATATTGCGCGTTGATCTTCTGGAACTCCGCCAGCATCGGGTCGACCACGTCGATGGCGTTGCCTTGCTCATCAATCCCTTGGGTGTAACGCATCCAGCCCGCGACGCCGAGTGCCAGATGACGCCAGCTACCGCCGTTTTGCAAATGCAAGCGAACCGGGTCCAGCAGACGCTGCGGCAACTTCTGGCTGCCGTCCATCGCAATCTGCCAGGTGCGATGACGCAGAGACGGGTTGCTGAAACGCTCGATCAGCAGCGTCGCATACGCGTTCAGGTCTGTACCTTCCGGCATCGACAGCGTCGGCGCTTGTTCCTGCATCATCAGAGCAAAGGCCGCTTTGCGATAATCCGCGTTGGTCATGGTATCAGCGATGGTTTCATAACCACCGAGGTAACCGAGGTACGCCAGGAAAGAGTGACTGCCGTTAAGCATACGCAGTTTCATCATTTCGAACGGAACAACGTCCGCAACGAACTGTGCGCCGACTTTATCCCAGTCCGGGCGACCATTGACGAAGTTATCTTCAATCACCCACTGACGGAACGGCTCGCAGGCAATGGCACACGGATCGTAAACGCCCAACTGGTCAGCAATTTCCTGCAATGTTTCAGGAGTAGCCGCCGGAACAATGCGGTCAACCATTGTGCACGGGAAAGTCACGTTCTCTTCAATCCATGCCGCCAGTTGCGGATCACGAGCCTGAGCCAGTCCCAGTACTGCGACTTTCGCCACATGACCGTTTTCACGCACGTTGTCGCAAGACATCACCGTAAAAGCTTTCAGCCCTTTTTCACGACGCAGACGCAGGGCTTCTACGATGTAACCAATTGCAGACTTCGGCGCGGTCGGGTTTTCCAGATCGTGCTTAATCAGCGGGTTATTGAGATCCAACTGACCGCTTGCCGCGTCGGCACAGTAGCCTTTTTCCGTGACCGTCAGGGAAACAATTGCCGTCTGCGGACGCGCCATCGCGTTCAGAATGCCTTCGCAACCGTCGATTTCTGGGTGCAGCGCTTCTTTCATCGAACCGATAATTTTCAGCTCGGTGCTTTCTGCGCCTTTTTCCGCCACGGTATACAACAGTTGCTGTTTTTTCAGGTTTTCGATCAGCACGCGGTCGTTACCTGGCATCAGGTTAACTTCGCAGATCCCCCAGTCGCTGTCGGTGCTTTCCAGCAAATGGTGGGTATACAGCGCCTGGTGCGCGCGGTGGAACGCCCCGCAACCGAGATGCACAATGCGTGATTCCAGACGAGAATGATCCCATGACGGGCGGGCAACCGGCAGATTGCTGTCAACAATAGTAGTCATCGTAAACTCCAGAATCCGTCTTCAGAGAGTGACGGCAAGGAAGAAGGAACCGGCACGGCGCGAAGCCATGCCGGTGAGTATTAACGGCTAAAGAAAGCGCGTTGGATCGCCAGTTCGACACCGCGAACTTCGGCCAGGCCTTTCAGACGACCAATAGCGGAGTAACCAGGGTTGGTTTTCTTCTTCAGGTCATCCAGCATCTGGTGACCGTGGTCCGGACGCATCGGGATCAGGTCTTCTTTGCCTTCCGCTTTACGACGGTGCTCTTCTTCAACGATCGCTTTCACCACTTCGTACATATCAACGTCACCGTTCAGGTGCGCCGCTTCGTGGAAGGTTTTCGGGTTTTCTTCACGCATGGTGGAACGCAGATGGGTGAAGTAAATACGTGGACCAAACTGCTTGATCATATCAACCAGATCGTTGTCAGCACGCACGCCGTAAGAACCGGTACACATGGTGAAACCGTTCGCCATGCTGTTTACGGTGTCAACCATCCACTGCATATCTTCAATGGTGGAAACGATGCGCGGCAGGCCGAGGATCGGGCGCGGCGGATCGTCCGGGTGAACAGCCATGCGCACGCCAACTTCTTCCGCAACCGGAATGATCGCCTTCAGGAAGACAGCAAAGTTTTCGCGCAGTTTGGCTTTGTCGATATCTTTGTACAGTTCCAGGTGCTTACGGAACTGATCGAGGGTGTAGCCTTCTTCCGCGCCCGGCAGACCCGCAATGATGTTACGAGTCAGACGCGCTTTGTCTTCATCGCTCATGGTGGCGAAGCGTTCTGCTGCCTGAGCAATTTCTTCTTCGGTGTAATCCGCTTCTGCGCCTGGACGTTTCAGGATGTGCATTTCGAATGCAGCAAATTCGATCTGGTCGAAGCGCAGTGCTTTGGAGCCGTCCGGTAGCACATATTCGAGGTCAGTACGGGTCCAGTCGAGAACCGGCATGAAGTTGTAGCACACGGTGCGAATGCCGCACTGCGCCAGGTTGCGCAGGGTCTGCTGATAGTTAGCAATCCACTGCTCATAGTTGCCAGTGTGAGTTTTGATATCTTCGTGAATTGGCACGCTTTCCACGACAGACCACACCAGGCCCGCGTCTTCAATGATAGCCTTGCGTTTGAGGATTTCTTCAACGGACCATACTTCGCCGTTCGGGATATGGTGCAGCGCGGTAACCACGCCAGTTGCGCCCGCCTGACGGACATCTGCTAAAGAAACCGGATCGTTAGGGCCGTACCAGCGCCAGGTCTGTTCCATGATATTTCCTCTTTCACATAGCGGGTTCCACAGCGAAGAGACGCGGAACCCCGGAGTTGTTTAGGTATCCGGATGAACAACCAGACCGCAGCCGTGGCGTTGCATCGGATGAGATGGCGTATAAGTTCTACCTTTTGGTAAGACATGTCAACCCGAATTCTAAAATTGGTTAACCACATCACAAGAAATCCACTCTCACACAGGTTGATGCAAATTACAGCAAAGGGTATTCAGCGGTTATTGATCGGGGGATGTGATATTCATCGCAACAATGGTTGACCAATTTACATAACATGTCGCCCAAAATAGCAATGGTTCAACCAGGTAAGGTAAAACGTTATGCATGTGCTTAACATTCTTTGGGTGGTATTCGGCATCGGCCTGATGCTGGTACTGAATTTGAAGTTCAAGATCAACTCGATGGTGGCTTTGCTGGTGGCAGCGTTGTCCGTTGGGATGCTGGCGGGTATGGATCTGATGTCGCTGCTGCACACCATGAAAGCGGGCTTTGGCAACACGCTGGGGGAACTGGCGATCATCGTGGTGTTCGGTGCGGTCATCGGTAAGCTGATGGTTGACTCTGGTGCGGCTCACCAGATAGCGCACACGCTGCTGGCGCGTCTCGGCCTGCGCTATGTTCAGATATCGGTGATCATCATCGGCCTGATTTTCGGTCTGGCGATGTTCTATGAAGTGGCCTTTATCATGCTGGCACCGCTGGTGATCGTGATTGCCGCCGAAGCTAAAATTCCCTTCCTGAAACTGGCTATCCCGGCAGTAGCGGCTGCAACCACCGCACATTCACTGTTCCCACCGCAGCCGGGTCCGGTGGCGCTGGTCAATGCTTACGGCGCAGATATGGGGATGGTTTACATCTATGGCGTGCTGGTGACTATTCCCAGCGTTATCTGTGCGGGGCTGATCCTGCCGAAGTTTCTCGGTAATCTTGAGCGCCCAACGCCGTCATTCCTGAAAGCGGATCAACCGGTAGATATGAATAACCTGCCCTCTTTCGGCATTTCCATTCTTGTGCCGTTGATCCCGGCGATCATTATGATCTCCACCACCATCGCTAATATTTGGTTAGTAAAAGACACACCGGCATGGGAAGTGGTTAACTTTATTGGTTCCTCCCCAATTGCGATGTTTATCGCGATGGTAGTTGCGTTCGTACTCTTTGGCACCGCACGCGGCCACGACATGCAGTGGGTGATGAACGCCTTTGAAAGCGCGGTAAAAAGTATTGCGATGGTGATTCTGATCATCGGTGCAGGCGGCGTGCTGAAGCAAACCATTATCGACACAGGTATTGGTGACACCATCGGCATGCTGATGTCGCACGGCAACATTTCTCCATACATCATGGCGTGGCTGATCACCGTGCTGATTCGTCTGGCGACTGGTCAGGGTGTCGTTTCAGCGATGACCGCCGCCGGGATTATCAGTGCCGCAATTCTTGATCCGGCAACCGGTCAATTGGTTGGTGTAAATCCGGCGCTGCTGGTTCTGGCAACTGCCGCGGGTTCCAACACCCTCACCCACATTAACGATGCCTCTTTCTGGCTGTTCAAAGGTTATTTTGATCTGTCAGTAAAAGACACCCTGAAAACCTGGGGTCTGCTGGAGCTGGTCAACTCCGTGGTTGGGCTGATTATTGTGTTGATTATCAGTATGGTGGCGTAAAGGAATATCAGAGCCTGCCATTGGCAGGCTCAGTTAGGATGGTTGGCAACGTGCGCCTTGTTTATGCCAGATGCGGCGCTGGCGCGTCTTATCTGGCCTACAAAAAGCTAACATACAGGTTTTGTAAGCCTGATAGCCATCAGGCAAATATTGCGTACTCGCATTGGCAACCCCTGTGATTTCTTTATTGATAAACAAAAGTCACACCAATAATTGACTGCACATTACCTGCAGTCACCTGCCCTCCAGTACGTGCGTAATTTGCCGTTAACCCAAGACTTACCGCTGAAGTCCCTACTGCCCCTAATGACACAGTGCTATTCGCTGGAATAATCGTACCGTTGCGCGTCAACTGCACGCCGACGCCCTGTGCTGGCGAAAACGACGCCGTGTTGGTGAAAATCGAGTTGTCCGCATCTGCGGTTGTACCTGAAAGGTAATACCCCAGGTTTTGGCTTTTCGCACAATAAACAGTAAGAGGAATCGGCACCGAGCCGGGGTAGTCCGGCAGAGTGACGGTGACATCTCGCGCAGAAACATCACAACCACCGGTAGGCACCACCACATCGTTATTGGCATAAATATTCCAGACAAACTGGAAATCATCGCCGTTATAGTTGTTGGTCTGGCGCAAAATGAGCACGGCTATTAATGAACCAGCCTTAATCGCCACTCCGCCCGCACTGCTGACAGGCGTCAGATAAAGCGCCACTGGCCAGGGCTTATCCGTTCTCGAATTATAAACAACGCGTGGCGTTTCGCTGGTGGTAGGAAAAGGATAGCTACTGCCATTATATTTTACGGTTCCGGAAAAATTAGATAACACGCCGCCATAAGCTGAACCTCGTTGCAGTGTTACATAGTCTGTAATGGTTTCCGGGTAATCGTTATGGCAAAAGATCTGCGTCGAAAGATCCACGACCAGGTTTTGCCCCACATTCACGGCGGGCGCAAGGTTAACATAGACATTGGCGCTGCCGCCGCCAATAGGAATAGCCGTACCATTAGCGGTTTTACAGGCGAATGACCAGGCATTTACCGACCAGCCCATCAGCAGTACAGCAAACAAGGTAATAACGCGTTTCATTACAATCATCTCTTCGGGTTAGCTGTAGGTATAGGTGATGCTAATCACTGCCTGAATGGTTCCCTGGGTGGCACCACCATTTACCGTCAATGCTCTGACCTGCAACGGAAAGTGCGCAGATTGAGAGGAATCATCCACCTGAACAGTTTTGGTTGCGCCGGTGTTCAATGTGTTGCCGTTGTCATCCTGTAGCTCTAACTGGATGTTTTGCGCGGTTCCCTGGTTTTTATAATATCCGGTGCTGTCAGCCGCCCCGCTGAAACTGGCGGTGACTCTGGACGTTCCCACCGGACAATTCGTCAACTCAAGCGCAACATCATGCCAGGACGATGCCGCTCCGGCAGACATCAGGCTGAAAGAATAAAGATTGCCGAGATCAACCGTGGCATTGGTGGTGGAAACTGTGCACGGTTTGGCGACGACCTTACCATTCACCGTAATGGTGACATCGGCTGCCCGTACCGTCGCGCTTGCGAGCGCCAACATTGCCGCCAATAAATACCCACGTTTGCGCCATTTCATGAGCATCTCCAGTTACTGATATTCAAGAGTGAAGGTTGCCGTGGCATTGATATGCCCCGCAGTGACAGGCACCTGTGTCGCCATTAGCCGGGCGTAAAAATTCAGCGTATTTGGTTTACCCGGCGTTAGGGTCGTCCACGAAATCGCGGACGATGGGGCATTAAGTGGTATCTGATTTTGTTGCTCATTCAGAAGCTGTATTCCCAGTCCCGCAGCCGCTGACACAGTCTTTTCAAGTGCAAGCAGGTTGGAATTATGGCTATCTGCAACACCGGTAAATCCGATCTTTACAGCAGAGACGGCATTACCACAGGGTGACAGCAAAATACGAAAAGGAACGACCGGAGTCGTCGCCCCAATGTTGTTAAATTGCTTCGCCGCATTTTCCAGCAAATCAACGGTAAAATTGGTTGATTCAACTGCCACACTACAGCCGTTATCCCTGACATAGCCGCGGATAGTAATCGTGCTATCCGCAGCCAAAGCGTGACTGACAACCAGCCACAAAAAAGCGCACAGAAGATAAAAAGGTTTGCTTTTCATCACGCCCCCTTAACGACATTCAACTGATAGCTGGGTTAATAACTGCTGCTGACTCTCAGGTGGCAGTTTGTAATCTGCGACACAGTGAGCATTCTCCCCTTCTCCCCATTTCACCTGAACTTTTCCCGCTAAAGGCATCCCGCTGAGGTAAACCTGGCCATTATCCGCAACAATGCCGCTACTCTGGCTACTCTCTGATGTGACCATCGCACCAAACGGCAGCGGCTTATTATTGTGGGTCAGCGTCATGAGCAGTTTTATCCCAACGCGCGCTTTAAACTCTGCTCGCACGATTGCCCCACGGGTGGGAACAACGTTAGCGACCGCGTTATCTAAATCGACGTTATCAGCCAGGGTATTGGTATCCAGTGCCACTCTATTTTCCCGATATTCAGTGGCATAAGGCAGCACGGCATAACCGCGCCAGTCGGTACGAACACCTGTCTGGTTTTCGACTTTTACATCTTTTGCTCCAGGCGCTTTAATCAGCACAACCGTATCGTTTAACGGCTGCCCCAGCGTTACGCCATTGGCATGGGCCAATACCCCACCGCTGACTCCGTAATAGACCTGCTTAATATCATCGCTATGGCTGTAACCTATGTTGGCATTGCCATAACCGCCGCGATAATTCAGCGCTGCGTAGCCTGTACTTCCGCTATTCCCATCGCCACCTCCGGCATATCCGGTTTGTACGCTGTAGCTGAGGTTGTTGTCTTCCAGCAACGTACCGTATACACCGGCCAGGTTGGTCATCCGACCATTGAGATCGTGTGACATGCTGTAGCTGGCACTGGCATGTCGCCACTGAGATTTACTGTCAGAACGCAGCCAGTGGCTGAAAGGAATATTGACGTTAAGAGCCAACATCTGATCTCGTCCTTTTTGCCAGGCGTTTTTCGTCAGGCTATAGCTGAGCGTCCAATTGATATCCTCGAATGCGGTATTTAATCCGGCCTGGAATTGCTCATCGACATTACTCGTTCCCCAATAAGTCTGATGGCTACCACTCAAATAAAGTGTTGATGTGCGCCCAACTTGCTGAGTGACAGTAAGTTGTAATTTTCCGCGTTTGTTATAAGCGAGGTTGTAATAGTCGGTGAATTTCGGCTTAACCTGAATAACACCATCCTGCGTTTCAATGTTGTAGCCATTCATTCGGCGGTATGTTGTATCAGCGAAATTGAAATATCCGCTGGTCGAATAGCGGTAACCCACTAACTGAATATTCGTGCCTGACTCATTGAGCGATTTGTTATAAAGAAAACGCACTGATTGTCCGTCATGCTGACTTTCATCGGGAAGTGTGGCATTAGCCTGCGTCATATCCACGGATAGAGCCCCCAATGTCCCCATGTTTTTCCCGACACCGAAATTAAAAGCACGATAACGATCCGCCAGTTGAGTACCGCCGTATATTGTCCAGCCAGCCGGGAGGCCGTGGAGTAACGTACTCTGGAAAAAGCGGGGGTTTTCCTGTTGCGCATTACCACTGCGGTACTCTCCAGCCGTAATGGAATAACGTGTATGTCCCTCACGCTGCAGGAGCGGTACTGACGAATAGGGTACGGTAAAGATCTGTGTGCTGCCGTCGGCCTCTTTAATCGTTACCTGCAAGTCACCACTATTACCTGCGGCATAGAGATCATTAATAGTAAAAGGCCCCGGTGGCACCGTACTATTATAAATGTCATACCCGTTCTGTTTAATAGATACTTGTGCAGTACCACGTGCAATACCGTGGATCACCGGGGCAAATCCTCTCTGGCTATCGGGTAACATATTGTCATCTGAGGCCAACTGTGCGCCGCGAAAGTTAATACCATCGAAAATATCGCCCTGGGTATAACCATCGCCCAACGTCAGGCGAGAACGTAACGGAATTATGTCTCGCTCAAGCCAGGTATTGATATGTTGCCATTTATTTTTGCTACCTGATGAACTGCCGCTACTGTTATAACTCCAGGTAGTATTGTCGCGTAAACGCCACGCACCAATATTTAACCCACTCTGCAGGTTTAAATATGCATAATGGCTGTTACCCCCAATCCGATTCTGCACACTATTTCCACTGAAGTTATAATTGAGTAATCCGGCATTAATACCTGAATCCCACAACTCTGGTGGAATATAGCCACGCGCACGCTGATTCATAAATGCCTGCGGGATCGTGAGGTTAAGCCGCTGCAGGCCAACATCTAAATGCGCAGTGGCTTCATTGATCATCGAAGTTAATGGTACGCAGGCATCAGCCGCCAGCAGATTCATACCGGAAACAGAGGCCGTATTTAGCCCCATACTGGCGAGTTGTGCGCGTGTCAGACAAGGGACAATCCCTTGTTCACTCTCCCCCGTATTAAACGTGACATCTCGTGTCGCCATATAACCATTATTCATATAGATATCGACACGATACGTTCCCGGCGGTAATTCTTGTCCATTTTCAAAACTCGATAAATCGGCAACAGCCTGAGGATCATCCGCTAAAAAGCGCGGGTTAAAATAGAGTTCGGCAGATGAAAAAGGTGCCTGTGCAGCAAATGCACAGGCAACAGAGAGCCGGATAAAAAAACCAGCCAGACAAGGCTTACGATTATGCAAGCATTGCGTGTTTCGCTGGTAAAATCTTAAATTCAGATATGACATTATTCCTCCGGTTAAAAATCACCCGGCAGTCAATTCTTTTTATTCAGGCGAAAAATTCCCCCTGCGTTATTCCATTACGCCCTTCATTTTTGGGGTAAGTGCACCATAATCATTTATTGTTCGATAAGTTATGCTGCTTCCGGCATCAGAAGGCAATTTAACCGTGCTTTCGCCCATTGGAGGCACCAATGCATTATCAAGAATCCGAGTTCCGGCATTAAGCTCTGTTACCGTCAGGTAATAGGGTGTCGGGTTAATCAGCGTCAGAGAATTTGTGCCGCGACGGAATCTTAATTTTTCTGCGGCCTGATCGGGTGGCAACGCTAATTTAGCCGGGCGGTAATAGAGTTTAATGCGGCTGATTATCGCGAGCTGTAACGTATTCTCGTTCAATTTTGATTTATCCATTGACGGAATCGCTTTTACATTCATCCAGAACAAACTTTCCCGATCCTGCGGCAATTGATTATTTGTGGCATCAAGAATACGCAGAGTATTCTCTTTTTTTCCCTTCATCGCAAACAGAGGTGGCGTCACGATAAAACGACCATCCTTTACACCATCAGCATTTTCTACCCATGATTGAATTAAATAAGTGCTATTTTCATCATTATTTGTCACGGCAAGTTGAACTTGTTTTTGCCCTGCCGGATAAATTACGCGAGTCGCACCTAATGCCACTCCCGCTTCAGCGCGTCCGGCAAGCATCATTGCAACGATCATCAGGATACCTGCCAGTAAGCAGAATGTTATTTCCTGCGATTTTCTTACATTGACGTTTTTATTACTCACTGTCCTGTTCCTGTTATCACAATATCTGCTGAACAATTACTGATAGGTTAAGGAGAACCAGGCCTGAGCATTAGCCATGCCGCCAGTAACCCAACGCCCTGTTGCGCGATATTTAGCAATGAAATGTAGCGAAGTCGCGCCTGAGTAAAGCCGTTTCCAGTGTATTGGTGGACGATTAATCGGTACGAGGTTTCCCTCGTCATCAAACAAGGCAATACCAACATTGGTTGCAATTCCCGGCCCCTCACCCACAGAAAGCACATCCGGATTTTTGCCATCAGCGACACCGTGAAACGCCACGCCCACACGTTCACTCACCACCGTGCTACATTCCCGTAAATGAATAACAAACGGCACCGGGGCGCTATCTTCCCCTACCGCATGAAACCGGTTACTACTGATTTGCCCCATATTGACCGTCATTTGTTTGTCACCTGCTTCAATCCGGCAAGCTTCCGCAATAATGACGCCCTGAAATTGCATATTTCCACCGGGCAACGTGGTGTTCCATTTATTTCCGGCCAGTGCAAACATCGGCAGTAACGACGCTACTAGAAATAATTTCGTCCTTTTCATCGTTATTTTTATCGCGCAGGGGGCGGGCATCCTTGCCCATAATTATTTCCCTAAAACCTGAGTGGATTATTGATACTGAACCTTGAAGGTTGCATCCGCATTAGCAGCACCCGGGGTTGCGACACCCGTTGCATAATAACGCGCCTGGAACGGAATGGTGTTGGTGCCATTATTCAGAGTCGTTTGCTCACTAAATGTCGCACCGTCCAGCGTCAGCGCAGTGCCTGTTCTGTCAAGGATCTGCACACCAACGTTTGTTGCGCTACCTGCAGCAGAACTCTGCAGAGCCAGTACTGTAGGATTGTTGCTGTTAATCGCTGTGCCCAAGAAGGCAACAGCGGCTGTGCTTGCAACAGAAGTATCGCAATCATTCAGTTGAATGTTAAAACCGACAGCAGAGCTGGTTGCTCCAGCCTGCTTCAGAGTAGCAGTACGAACCTGGCCCAACTGAACGGTTTGATCAACAGAACCAGCATCAACCGCACAAGCAGCATTAACGATTTCCCCTTTAAAGTGAACGGTCCCACCATTTACCGTCGTGGGAGTAGTATCGGCCAAAGCCGCTGTAGAACTGAGGGACAGCGCCGACAGAACAACAATTGCCAGAGTTTTAATTTTCATACTGCTTTCCTTTTTAAATCTACGTATAAATCGACATGGGCAGTCGTTCTGTACACTTTGTTCAGATAGATAGTTTGACTGCCAACACTGCACAGTTTTCCCCCAAAAAATGAAACATTTGGGGCCATTTTGACTCATAGAGGAAAGCATCGCTCGCTTACTTATTTAGTTTATTCGTTGGATTAATGAACTTTATTTAATTGATTTTATAGATTTTTATGCTATCTGAGGTGGTTTTTGAAGAGAAGAATGAGGAAGTTGCTTCGAGAGTCAGAAACGCTATCTTTACGTAACGCGGAGGCAATGTGAAATTAATTTACAAGAGAAATAATTTACATATCAAATGGTTAGCTGGTTTTCGTCGATTTTTTATATTTTTATGCTTGAGAAAAAACACAAAATTTTTTTATGATATGGACAGTTTGGCCCCAATTGTCTTGTATTAATCTAATTTTTTATTTTTTTATCAATAGGTTACATTAAGCCTCTTCTCTTTTTAAATTTTCATTTATTAGATTATTTCTTTCCCATAATCCGGCAAAACGTGCGGCATTACTGGCGGTATAACGCACAGTATGGCGAATATTTCGATGCCCCAGATAATCCTGAATTAAACGAGTATCTGCACCGCGCTCGGCCAGTTCATAACCGCAAGCATGTCTTAACATATGAGGGTGAGTCTGCGTCACGGTTCCAGCTTCAACACCCGCATCACGAATGATGCGATAGGCCTGCTGGCGAGAAAGTCGGCTTCCACGACGAGAAATAAATATGGCATCGGTCTGGTCAGCACCTTTCCAGTTAGAACGTTCAAGGGTCCAGCGTTCTACAGCCTCACGCTCGTCGAAACGTAGTGGATGGACAGTAGAAAATCCGTTCTTCAGCCGACGAATATTTATCCGGCCTTCATTGAGATCAAGATCCTGATAATGAAGATCAAGTAGCTCACTAATACGCATCCCGTGCCGATATGCCAACAGAATAAGACAATAATCTCTGGCTCCCGTTGCCCCATAGCAAACCGCTTGCATCATTGCCTGAACTTCTTTACCGGTAAGATAGCGACGTTTACTCACAATAGTAGTACTCCTGAACTGGGTTATATTTGAATGAATACCTATAGGAAAACCTCAATCGGTTAAAATTAGCCCAATAGATAAAAAGATAATCACACACGACATTGAGCGATTATCAGACGTTCACATTAAATATCATACAAAAATAAAATATCACTGATGTGACAAAATCTATTTTCATTGATTTAATTCAATATAACAATAGAGTAAACAGAATTAACTTCCAGTTGCTTAAAAAATAAAGAAAAAAAACACAATGAGGTAAGAACTTAGGTGATGTGTAAATTTATGAATGATTTTGTTTGTTTATTTTAAAAAAATAAAACCATTGTGGTTTGTATGGCTGTGGTTAAACCAATGTTTATTCTGATAATTAATGATTATACTTACAATAACATCAATTAATAAATGGTTAATTATTATTGATACATCGTAAGAATAATGTAGTTTTTAACACCATCCATGGTATCTCATCCGTTTTTATAAAACAGCATGGCGTTGCCGACCTCTGGGGCTATCCCAGATACCGTAAAAACGCCCTGCATTACTGGCGGTATACCAGACAGTATGACGAATATTACGATGGCCAAGATAATCCTGGATAAGCCGTGTATCTACTCCCATATTCGCCAAAGCAAAACCACATGAATGACGTAACATGTGAGGATGAATCTCTAGTGATAATCCAGCATTATCACCTGAAGTAGAGATGATTTGATAAAACTGTTGACGAGAAAGAGGATTCCCCTTGCGTGACAAAAACACCCACTCGCTCTCAGCATGTGGATAAGAAGTACGCATACTCAACCAGTTTTTTAAAGCCTGAACTTCTTTGTTTAAGAGCGGGTGTGTCGTTGAAAAGCCTTTTTTTAATCGATGGATATATATACACTTTGCCTTAAGATCAATATCTGAAATTCTCAATCGACAAATTTCACTCGCCCGGAAGCCATGAATAAAACAAAGTAAAGTCAGACAATAATTACGTGCAGCATGAGGCCCGGTATTTGCTGCTTTAAGGAGTAACTCGATTTCACTGTGGGTCAGGAAGTTCCTTTTTTTGTTATCAGCCTTATTCTTCATCGTTTTCCCTTATAATTGCAGACACGCACTAGCTGTACTGGGTTATTATCAGCCCAACATTTAGCCCTGATTATGTTTATAAAAGCGAACGTTTGTGTAATGACTAACGCAAGTGGATCAGCTCTTTTGAATGAACTAAAATGGAGTGGCGATAGTTACTTATAATAACTTTGCCATACAAACGCTATATGCTCTTGTATGCTATGTTCATTAATATATTTATCAGCGTAAGACGAAATCCAATAATAAACCTCATGATCAATATAACTATTCTTATCTATATATCATGTGATATCTTCTGTAACAAGCAAATCATCATAAAAATTTAATATTGCTTCTGTCAGCCATCTCACACATAACATTATTAGTCAACTCTGTTTTTCCGCATAATTGCTATTTCATAGAAACCGGTAATTTTCAGGTGGCTATTATCATGCTAATGCTTAGTTTCCTAGCCATTATTATCCTTTGGTTCGTAAACTCATGCTGTGAGGTTGTTACATCCCTTTTTCATACTGTGTATTTCCCGGAGATATGAGGAAAGCCAGGACACGCTTTTTCCATCTGCATTCGTTGCTAAAGATAGCTTTGGTCACTACGACTTAAACCTTCCTGACTCACAGCTATTCGCCGGGTGATACGGCAACAAACGGATTGAAACATCATCCTGAAAATACCGATGCGTGCTGAACATCAACAAGCCTGCCCGGAACAACTCCGGGAGTTCCCAGCTACGTGCCACAAAGCAGGAAACATATTTCATGATGAGAATTATGCCCAGTCTGATGGCGGATAGACACTTATCTTTACCATGCCCGCTGAGTTATCTTGCAAATCGCCTCCTGTTTGAACTAAAAATAAATAACATATAAAACAAATAATTAAAGAAAAACCTTTGGTTTATGAAGAGCTCCGCAAGTGGTCATCTGGCTTCACATAGCATCTTCTTCTTAGAAAAATATCGACATATTTTGTGACACGAATTGCAAATCTGGTTTTGTTGTATGGATTGTGTGATTTTTGATCTGGTATAACAGGTATAAAGGTTCACCAAGACAGTAAATGAAGCTGGGCATCTCGCAATCTATGACAAACATCACTTCAGTTCTTTCTCATCGGGTGATGAAAACGCACTTCAGTCTGAAAGGAGTATGAAAATGAGATCAACAAACAATCTATTTTATGACTCTGGGTAAAATGGATTGAGTAAGTGATATAGCTTACGAACATTCAAATCAATTAAACATCAGAAGAGATTTTATACTCAGGTATTTAATCTGGTCCTCTGTATATATTAAATAATGTGGAAAGTGAATTTTCACAGGAGACCTTATACAAAAATATAAAATACAGCTATCCGCTGCCAAAGACACTATAAGCCTGGCAAAAAATATTACACGACATAAATGCTAATTGTTTATGCGGGCTTTGTATTACTTTCTGTATCCTACAAATGAGTGAAATTTATGAAAAAGGCTAAAATACTTTCTGGCGTATTATTACTCTGCTTTTCGTCGCCATTAATTTCTCAGGCTGCAACACTGGACGTCCGTGGTGGATATCGTAGTGGGAGCCATGCTTATGAAACTCGACTCAAAGTCAGTGAGGGATGGCAAAATGGATGGTGGGCAAGTCTTGAAAGTAATACCTGGAACACTATTCATGATAATAAAAAAGAAAATGCCGCACTCAATGATGTTCAGGTCGAAGTTAATTACGCAATAAAACTTGATGATCAATGGACTGTGCGCCCGGGAATGTTAACCCATTTTAGCAGCAACGGTACACGCTACGGACCTTACGTAAAACTGTCCTGGGATGCGACAAAAGATCTCAATTTTGGCATTCGCTATCGTTACGACTGGAAAGCCTACCGACAGCAAGACTTATCCGGCGATATGTCTCGTGATAACGTTCATCGTTGGGATGGATATGTCACTTACCATATTAATAGTGATTTCACCTTCGCCTGGCAAACAACGCTATACAGCAAACAAAACGATTATCGCTATGCAAACCATAAGAAATGGGCGACGGAAAATGCATTTGTTCTACAATACCATATGACGCCAGATATTACGCCATACATAGAATATGACTACCTTGACCGTCAGGGTGTTTACAACGGTAGAGATAATTTATCTGAAAACAGTTATCGCATTGGTGTGTCATTTAAACTGTAGTAGACAGGAGACAGTCACAATGAATAAAAAAATAATGGCACTTGCTATCATAATGGCTTCATTTGCCGCAAACGCGTCTGTATTACCAGAAACCCCTGTGCCTTTTAAAAGCGGTACTGGAGTGATTGATAACAACACTGTCTACATTGGTTTAGGTAGCGCAGGAGCAGCATGGTACAAGCTGGATACGCAAGCCAAAGATAAGAAATGGATAGCCCTGGCGGAATTCCCGGCTGGCCCGAGAGATCAAGCAACCTCTGCATTTATTGATGGTAATTTGTATGTATTTGGCGGTGTTGGTAAAAACAGAGATGGGTTAACTCAGGTATTCAACGACGTACACAAATATAATCCCGAAACCAATACCTGGGTTAAATTGATGTCACACGCACCGATGGGCATGGCGGGTCATGTGACTTTTGTACACAACGGCAAGGCTTATGTTACTGGCGGTGTTAACCAGAATATCTTCAATGGCTATTTTGAAGATCTCAATGAGGCTGGAAAAGATTCAAAGACTATAGATAAAATCAACGCCAACTATTTTGACAAAAAAGCAGAAGATTATTTCTTCAATAATTTTCTGTTGTCTTTTGAGCCCTCTACACAGCAATGGAGTTATGCTGGTGAATCTCCCTGGTACGGTACGGCTGGAGCGGCGGTAGCAAATAAAGGTGATAAAACCTGGCTTATTAATGGCGAGGCAAAACCAGGATTGCGAACTGATGCTGTATTTGAGCTTGATTTCACCGGCAATAACATAAAATGGAATAAACTTTCTCCCGTCTCCTCACCGGATGGCGTAGCTGGCGGTTTTGCTGGTATTAGCAATGACTCTCTTATATTTGCCGGAGGAGCCGGATTTAAAGGTTCACGGGAAAATTACCAGAACGGTAAGAACTATGCGCATGAAGGCCTGAAAAAATCGTATAGCGCTGATATTCATCTTTGGCATAACGGGAAATGGGAGAAATCTGGCGAACTGTCGCAAGGTCGGGCCTACGGAGTATCATTACCCTGGAATAATAGCTTATTGATTATTGGCGGTGAAACTACGGGCGGCAAAGCTGTGGCGGATTCAGTGTTACTCTCTGTGAAAGATAATAAAGTGACTGTGCAAAACTAACTTTTCAGGGCTCCAGTAAAGGAGCCCTGATATCAATTCATCATTTTAATTACGCGACATTTATATGAACGCAATAATATCGCCCGATTATTACTATGTTCTTACCGTTGCCGGTCAGTCTAATGCTATGGCGTATGGCGAAGGACTCCCGTTACCAGACAGTGAAGATGCGCCTCATCCCAGAATAAAACAACTGGCGAGATTCACTCAGACGCATCCCGGTGGCCCGTTATGTCAATTTAATGACATTATTCCACTGACTCACTGCCCACACGATGTCCAGGATATGCAGGGTTATCACCATCCTCTGGCAACGAATCATCAAACACAGTACGGCACCGTTGGCCAGGCACTACATATTGCGCGGAAATTACTGCCCTTCATTCCTGATAATGCAGGCGTTCTTATCGTTCCCTGTTGCCGTGGTGGATCGGCTTTTACCACGGGCAGCGAAGGGACATATTCAGAACAGCACGGAGCCAGCCATGATTCATGTCGTTGGGGAGCGGATACTCCGCTGTATCAGGATTTAGTCAACAGAACACGAACGGCACTGTCAAAGAATCCGCAGAATAAATTCCTCGGCATATGCTGGATGCAGGGCGAATTTGACTTAATGACCAGTGACTACGCGTTACATCCTCAATACTTTAATCATATGGTTGAAGCCTTTCGTGAGGATTTGAAACAGTATCGTTCTCAGCTTAATAATATTGCTGCCGCTCCGTGGTTTTGCGGCGATACCACCTGGTACTGGAAAGAAAATTACTCTCATGCGTATGAAACGATTTATGGCAATTATAAAAATAATGCCTTAGCCAATATTATTTTCGTCGGCTTCCAGCAACAAGGTGAAAGAGGGCTGACGAACGAGCCAGATGAAGATCCGGACGATTTTAGCACGGGATATTACGGTTCAGCGTACCGAACACCAGAAAACTGGACGACGGTGCTACGCAGCAGTCATTTCAGCTCAGCAGCCCGTCGGGGGATTATTTCTGACAAATTTGTTGAAGCTATTTTGCGGTATTGGTGCGAAAGGTGGTCGGGGAGTTTATTCATGGGAGATACTCTTATACGTTCTCAGAACAGGCAACAAAAAAACAAATGAGATCAAGGTAATATATCTTCGCTTGCGGGTTTGAACAGCAGGCAATTGCCAACATAAAAATCTGGCACAAGGGTGAACAGCGCGCGCCACATAAACCTCTGTTACTGCTATACGTATTGGCTGGCTACCAGCATGGACATCCACGCCTTTTCGATTATGGCTCGGAAATCTACGAACCTCTGCACAGTTTACTGGAACGTTTTGGATCACAGCATTCGCAGTATCGGCCTGATATGCCGTTCTGGCGATTACAAGGCGATGGATTCTGGCAATTAGACAATGATGATATGCTTAATACGGGCCGAAGACATTAGGCCATTGTTGTATCTGCTTTCATTCCTAAAAGCCCCTGTCGTTAATGCCAGGCGCATTATGCAAAGGAGAATGATTAGGTAAACAATAAGATTGAAAATCAGGAAAAGCGACTCGCAATAAATCTGAAAGTCGCCTTCACATTGTTAAAATATATCCCTTACCACTCCTGTGTTGTGAACTGTTCATCACACTTATAGCTGACGTTGATCCAGACTGCTATATATCGCCTTTATTTCATTTTTTACGCCTTCGCCACGGTACACCAAAGACGTATCGTATCGTTGATATTTATCTTCTCGCGCAGCACTGAACCAGTTAAAAGATCCAACGCACAGCAACTCCTCATCTCTAATCACAATTTTGCTGTGAACGCGATTCACCAATTTTGTAGCAATGCCCATATTATTGAGCTTTTCGACTGCATCATTTAGAAGATGCAGTTTCTCCTGGCGCTTATCATCATCGACATGCGCAATATTGCAGTTTTTATCCGTTACCACGGTAATATCAATACCCCGGGAACGGGCCAGAGCCATCGACGCAAGAAAACCCGTTTGCTCCACTTTTTGCCAGGATAACCAAGGGGAAATAATCGTGATCTTCTGTTGAGCTGCGGCCAGAGCATTATTCAAAAATTCATCATGCTGCTCCACACCATGCAACGTTGAAATTTGTGTCTGTGCGGAACTTAAATCCTGCCGTTTCTGAAACTCAAATTGCAACGCATTATTATCTGAAGCAAACAGAAATTTTGCCAATAACCCTCGCGGCGAAAATGCTGGCTGCATCTCTATAAGGTCCATATCACCGAAGACCAGAAAACTATCTTTAGCGCGTGAGACTGCGACATTCAGGATACTGCTATTGCTGTCAATAAACTGACCATCTTCATGTTTTGAATAGACCGTAGAAAAGAGAACAATCGCCCTTTCCGCACCCTGCAAGGAGTGCACAGTCCCCACGGTCAGCGAACCCTCTTCGTCATTGCAATTAATCTCCAGCTTACGCAATGACGTCTTGATGGCATTAACCTGTGCCGAAAATGGCGTCACAATACCAACGACTTTATACAGCGGTTCCCCGTAATGGCGCTCTATACCATCCTTATGCGCCACCAGCCATGCTGCAATTGTTTCCGCTTCAAGAGGGTTATAACGGCTACCTCCATTTGGCTTCATGCCCCTGCCGTCAATATGCAAAAACCCCATTGCCGGGAAAATCGTCTCTTTTTCCATTCCTCTTTTGGGCTGCAACTTACCGTGATAGCAAAGTGAGTTACAGTAGCCGATGATGTTATTGAAACAGCGACGATGCTCATACAGATACATTCCGCGCTCGAACTTGGGATCATATTGGTAGCGAGAATTGTACTGAGCAACTTTCATCACGCTGCCGGATGCCGCACTTTTTCCAGACTCACACACATGGGAATATGCATTCATTAGCTCTTCCTGAGTGTCGCCAGAAAGAATGTTCTCCTCCAGCATATTGCCTATATCGGTGACAGGCAGACAATTCCAGATTGGTGCTATTTGTTCTGTATCGCCTATTACCAGCGCTTTCTTAGCTAATGCAAAGGAAGCCGCAGCAACCTCCGGGAGCACCTGCCCTGCTTCATCGACGATCAGTAAATCAGCAAAGTTATATAAATAATCATTATCAAATTGCCTGGCACCTCCGACAAATTTCCCCGTTATCATTTGAGAAGGCAACATGTAGCAGGTCATCACCACACAGGGGGTAAGTTTCATTCTTCTTCGCCATCGGGCCTTGACACTAATCGCCCCAGTGAGTCCTTTTTCTTTTTGCAGATTATCGATTGTCGCCATATCCATCAGCCAGCGACCTTCCCAATAATGAGTCGCTAGCAAGAACGCAGGAAAACGAATCTGAGTATCGGCAAGCTCGTCCGCGCCGGCGAGGTTCAGCTCATCGCATCCCCTGTAGCCCAGCGCATAAGTCAACTCGTGCCATTGTTTTGCTGCTTCCACTTCACGTCGGGCTATGTCCTGCGCAAAGTTGATATTCTGTTGGCACACCGCCTGCTCTTGTTGCGCTTTAGCGATCAAACTATCGATAAATTTATCAATATCTTCGGGACAATTTCCCTGGAACGCTGTCATTCTTGCGCCGAACGTAGAGTCCAGGAAGAGGTTAATCTGGTAATGGCGTTTAGCACGAACAGCAGGGAGCCATGACAAAAATGCATACATAAGCGACTCATTGGCACGGTATTGCTGCCACTGCTTTTTACCTCTGACTAAAAGTGAAATTTCATTGCCAATATTGAGAAGAAGTGTGTTTTTGTCCTGAAGATACTGGTCGAGATTCTCACTGATGACTCGCTGTTCATGGCGGATATCATTGAGTCTGCGCCATGCGGGTTCGATTTGCTGAAGTTGCATAAACTGTGAAGTTAAACGTTCATGCAAAAGCGTCACTACATGCTCTGGCGAATTGTACTCTCCAGCTCCAAACGCCGCCTCCGCTTTTTCAAGGTAAAAGGCCCGGGCTTTTTCCAGATATTCCTGGGATTCAACGCGGTTAAAAAAATCTCCAGTCTGGTATTTCTTCGCTGCCTCAACCAGACGGCTTTTAGACGGAAAATAAGCGCCATAGCTTATTACCTCCGGCAACCAACGCCCAGACATTACGCCAAAACCAGTAGAGAAATCTTTTCCAAAGGCTTCAATAATATTGGTGACGGCCTGATTGTTAGTCGATGTGGCAATGATTACAGGAGGTTCAGTTTGATTAAGTGCGGCTCTTGTCCATTCGGTGGCAATAATAGAAAGCACCAGCGTAGTTTTACCCGTTCCCGGAGGACCGTTGACAGCGAGCATATCACCCTGCTGTTGAGTCAGATAATGGCTCAGGGCATCGCGCTGCGCCACTGCCAGCGGAAACTTATCGCCGGAATGCCCCAAACGTTCGCAGAACATCGCATTCTTAGCGAGAAGTGGCTCCACTGGAGCCATTTCGTTTGAGGCAAAACGCGTTAATAGCGGAACCTTAACCTGGCTCATCAGAAGATGGTCATACATAGGCAGGATATGAACGCTGGCCCCTACATGCTGGCTAGCTTTAACAATATAACCGTATCCAGCCCGTTCGTATGGCTCAGATGTAGCGACCCAATTTCCAGTGACGTTTCTTAAAAGGTTATCTGACTGTTGAAGATAATTTTGCCAATGCTGACGATACCTGGCATGGCGTTCCGCTTTCTCTTCGTCAGTTTCTTCGTAATGTTCTGGGTCATCTTCATTAATGGTGGCTGTGTTATGCGTGGTTTTGTATTTGTCATATTGCGCCAACTCACCAATAGAAAAATGACCGGAAGGGAGAGGTTCAAGCAGATCGCGGGGAATAGTGGCTGAAGCGGCAGGAAACAAAAAACCTTCCCTATTCAGAAGAGCGGAGGTAACCAGTGGCGTGATAATTGCGGGTACATCTGCCATTTGCTCTTTGCCATGCTTTACTATGCGGTTCCACACTTGGGGCCGTAACACGACTTCAACGGTTTTTACCGACTCCCCTTCACCGTCAAAAAATGCCCGAATAGTCTCGTCATCCAACTTCCCTGTGGTGATATTTATCCATCGAATGAATGAATCTGTATCTTTACGTGAAAACGTTCCTTTACCAGATTCGGCGTCAGCTAAGGAGTTGCGCCAGTATGAAGTGAATCCCAATGTATTGCTGTCCATTTTCCATTCCGTGACATAATAGAAATCATTGATTTCATTGATGTAAATATTACTTATGATTAAACATTGTCCACGATGCGAGCACGATCGCAATAAATATTGTGCCTGGAGGATGGATTAGATTTTC
The DNA here is from genome assembly GCF_000408805.1 of Escherichia sp. KTE159. Lineage (NCBI taxonomy): Bacteria > Pseudomonadati > Pseudomonadota > Gammaproteobacteria > Enterobacterales > Enterobacteriaceae > Escherichia > Escherichia sp. KTE159. The sequence continues at coordinate 280,243 of NZ_KE137295.1, read as the reverse complement.
TGAAAGAGCCGAATCCTTAATAGATAAGCGCAAACATACTTGGTTCGGTATTCTTCAGGGATTTAATATGGATTGAACCAGGTTGACGTTAGTTGGAAAAAACAGCGGAAAAGATTTGTGTGGCGCGGATTTCAGGCATAAAAAAAGACCTCAGTTGACGTCTATTGATGTGAAGACTGGGCTGCTCTTTAAAAGATAACTCATTGAAATAAATGTGATTTCATAGCCAAAATCACTTTGTATATTCACATGTATACTCAGCGCGATTCTCTGAAAAATCAACAAACTGAATAATCAGTCGGTACTTTAACGCTTCACGATGTTTATCGGAATTTCAAATAAAGACAAATGCTGCATATCAAGCATTCAGGATGGCTAACGCTAAGCTCCTAAACCTGGAGTAAGCCTCATCCCATGTGATCTTTCGTTCTCCATACACCATTGGAGAAACAAACTGCTGATAGCGTATCTGGTAGAGAGGATTATTCGCCAACTCATCCTCTCCCATTTTTAACTCATCAACTGGTGACACGCAAAACTGCGGTACTGGTTGCCGTAACGTTGTATTTCCTGCTCAATAGTTTGCTGAACAAAATCAACGAGCAGATTCAGAGGTGAGCATATCACCTCTGTTCAGGTAGCCAAATTCAGTGTGCCACTTCAATCCCCTATCCCCGTAACATATTGCTCGAATCCTCAGCACAAGCCATTCAGATCACACCACAACCCCCCCTCTCTTTAAGTGCTCATTGATCGTTTTAATCTATGTCTGTAATCGTTATGATTAGAAAACTTGCTCCAGTGTCGTTTTTGAGAGCTGTCGTGTAATTAGCCGTAACCACAATAGCTCCCAAAGGTTATTACGCGAAAAATTTATTGAATTATAAAGAATGATGGAGATACAACTATGTCATTACTTGAATATATCAGTGATGAAGATCTTTTTAACGAAGTTGAAACCTTATTAACGAAAGCTAAAAAGAAAAAAGACGCCGCTGAGAAGACTTTTACCAGCAATGTGATTGACCCTTTTGGCGCACTTTTTGAAGCTCCAGGGTTCTCATCCCATGAAGAGTGGCGAAACTCCGAACTCGCACGACAACGACAGAAAACCATTCAAAATCATGTTGGTACTTTTCACCAAAAAATCCTCGGCCATGTTGAAGGATGGCGGGATATGGGGATTGGTGGCATCGTTGATCTTCTCAATGAAGAGAGAAGAATCATCGCTGAGGTGAAAAATAAATACTCAACGGTTACTGGCGGGGATTTAGCAGATAAGTATAAAGGTTTAGATGAGTTAGTATCACCGAAACATAGCCGATTTAAGGATTACTGCGCGTACTTTGTTAATATAATCCCTCGTAAACCTATCAGATATGACATCCCTTTTACCCCTTCCAATAAAGGTAGCGGTACTCTGTGTCCTTCGAACCCTAAAATTCGAATCATTGATGGTGCGAGCTTCTATGAACTTGTCACAGGCAGACCAGATGCTCTACAAGAACTCCATAGTGCTCTTCCTCACGCAATTGAGTATATTTTGAGCGAGCGTCTTGGGCAGCAAGGCTTTTCCATCCCTGATAAAGATAGTTTTATTAAGTATTTTGGGCTCGCTTACGGCTGATAACCATGATCAACGTTTGACAAAGTACATGTAAACTCATACAGTAGTAACCATGACTAATGTTGGCATGGTTACTAAATATGTTAAAGGAAGAATTTTCACTTTCAGAAGTTGCAGACATTTTGGGTGTTTCAAAAGAAACTTTAAGGCGTTGGGATACTGCTGGAAAATTAGTTTCTCAAAGAAATGACGAAAACAACTATCGATTTTATAAAAAAGAGCAACTTAAAAATTTTGAACAAGCTCAGTTTTTATTTAAAAGCCAGTGGTCTGATGAGACTAAAATTAGCAATAATGTTTATACTGTATTAGAGTTATTTGCTGGCGCAGGGGGGATGGCTTTAGGTTTGGAAAAAGCAGGTTTAAAATCTGTTTTACTAAATGAAATTGACTCCCATGCTTGTAAGACGTTACGAAAAAATAGGCCTGAATGGAATGTGGTTGAAGGCGATGTGAGCCAAGTAGACTTCACTCCTTATAGGAATACCGTTGATGTGCTGGCTGGTGGCTTTCCTTGCCAGGCATTCTCTTATGCAGGCAAAAAACTTGGTTTTGAAGACACACGGGGCACCCTTTTCTTTGAATTCGCCCGAGCAGCTAAAGAAGTCAATCCGAAAGTTCTTTTAGCAGAGAATGTTCGAGGGTTGCTAAATCATGATGATGGGCGAACTTTAGAAACAATAAAAAATATTATCACAGACTTGGGCTACACTTTATTTGAGCCAAGAGTACTTAAGGCTATTTTCTACAAAGTGCCGCAAAAACGAGAGCGTTTGATCATTGTAGCTGTAAGAAATGATCTTGCTGATGGCATCGATTATGAGTGGCCTTCTTCTTACAATAAAATATTAACCCTTAAAGATGCATTAAAAAAGGGAGACTTGTACGATAGCGACGTGCCAGAATCTGAGGGACAAAAATATCCCAAAAGAAAAGCAGAGATCCTAAGTATGGTTCCTCCCGGTGGCTATTGGAGAGATCTTCCAGAAGATATTCAAAAAGAATACATGCTCAAGAGTTTTTACTTAGGAGGGGGCAAAACTGGTATGGCTCGTCGCTTGTCATGGGATGAACCAAGCCTAACATTAACATGCGCCCCAGCACAGAAACAAACAGAGCGTTGCCACCCAGAAGAAACAAGACCATTAACTGTGCGTGAGTATGCAAGAATACAGACCTTCCCCGATGACTGGGTATTTGAAGGCCCAATGTCAGCGAAATATAAGCAAATAGGAAATGCTGTTCCTGTTAATCTGTCATTTGCTGTTGGCAAATCTGTGGTACATCTTTTAGATAAGATAAATAAAAGATAACCATACAGGGTAGGTTTCGTGGCCTACCCTTTTATTCTTACCCTATGTTGGATTCATTAGATTTATTACAAAATAATTCTTACGATACATATCCCCTCTCCGCATCATTAGCAGAACGATGTACTACAGCACGTTGGTGCCTGGTTCGATAGCAATGATCCGGCACACGGCAGAAATGAGGCGCTGCGGTTTACCTATTGCATCACAATGGCGATATCGATAATTCTAAAGGAAGACACGGACTGCTGCCACATCAGTACGGCGCAGCTCCAGCCACCGGAACCATTCAACAGGAAACGATACACATCTTCGAATACAGCGACATTTGTAATCTGTTCAGGCAGCGGCATGTTGCCGGGGTATTCCAGATAGCCCCGTATCGCTTTTATTAATAGTTCACTATCCGGTAGTTTATAAGCTTTTACTCAGACCTTGCCGAACGAACTTTCACATCACTCAGAGCCACAATGAATATCCTTTCAGAGGGTTCGTGTGAGAACAAATATTATCTAACCGGGAAATACCAGCAGAGGCACTCGCCATCAATAAGTTAATGTAGATTAAAGTTGGCTGACTTAGGTTACGTGAAAAAGCGAGGAAAGCCTTACGGATACTAGATTTTATATACAAAAAAAGCCGCCCTTGAGCGACTCGATTTGCATACGGTATGGTGCCGAAGGCCGGACTCGAACCGGCACGTATTTCTACGGTTGATTTTGAATCAACTGCGTCTACCGATTTCGCCACTTCGGCACTGAAGAGGTATACGGAAAACGTTGTGGATTATACCTGTCACGCGCCGCCATGCAAGCGTCAGCTTGCACCCACCTTGCTAAGTGCTGAAAATTTCAGCACCATTCTCAGTAATGTGTAACCTTTGTCACACTCCAGGCCTCCCGCCCGACCATACTCTACACTTCCCGGGCAATACCAGAGAAGGGCAAAAGCATGTCGATGATAAAAAGCTATGCTGCAAAAGAGGCTGGCGGGGAACTGGAGCTCTATGAGTACGATCCCGGTGAACTGAAGCCACAAGACGGCGAAGTACAGGTGGATTACTGCGGGATTTGCCATTCTGGCCTGTCGATGCTCGACAACAAGTGGGGATTCTCACAGTACCCACTGGTTGCCTGTCATGAAGTGATTGGTCGCGTGGTTGCGCTGGGTAGCGCCGCGTAAGATAAAGGTTTGCAAATCAGTCAGCGTGTCGACCTCTGATCGCTCTGCCGGGTCACTTCTACCGGCCTTTAAGATATCTCGCAATCGGCTGAATTTAGTGGTGAAAAGCGCTCAACCGTGTCTATACTCCAGGCAGGGAACTGGAGGAAATCTCATGAGCGAACCGCGTTTAATTGCCCGCACGCCGGACACAGAACTGTTTTTACTACCCGCTATGGCTAACCGTCACGGACTGATTACTGGCGCAACAGGGACAGGTAAAACTGTCACGCTGCAAAAACTGGCGGAATCTCTGTCAGAAATCGGCGTTCCGGTATTTATAGCCGATGTAAAAGGTGATTTGACCGGGGTTGCGGCAGAAGGTACTACCTCGGAAAAACTGCTCGCTCGGTTGAAAAATATCGGCGTCAACGACTGGCAGCCACATGCGAATCCAGTCGTTGTGTGGGATATTTTTGGTGAGAAAGGTCATCCAGTACGGGCAACGGTCTCGGATCTGGGACCGCTGTTGCTTGCACGGCTGTTAAATCTCAACGACGTGCAATCCGGCGTGCTGAATATCATCTTCCGTATTGCCGACGATCAGGGACTATTGTTACTCGACTTTAAAGATCTCCGGGCGATTACCCAATATATCGGTGATAACGCCAAATCATTCCAGAATCAGTACGGTAATATCAGTAGCGCATCGGTTGGCGCCATCCAGCGCGGATTACTGACGCTGGAACAGCAAGGGGCGACGCATTTCTTTGGTGAGCCAATGCTGGATATCAAAGACTGGATGCGTACCGATGCCAACGGTAAAGGTGTTATCAATATTCTTAGCGCCGAAAAGCTCTACCAGATGCCAAAACTGTACGCCGCCAGCCTGCTGTGGATGCTTTCTGAGTTGTATGAGCAACTGCCAGAAGCAGGCGATTTGGATAAACCGAAACTGGTATTTTTCTTCGACGAAGCGCATCTGCTGTTCAACGATGCACCGCAAGTGTTGTTGGATAAGATTGAACAGGTAATAAGACTTATCCGCTCGAAAGGTGTGGGCGTCTGGTTTGTTTCGCAAAACCCGTCTGATATCCCTGACAACGTACTTGGGCAGTTGGGAAATCGCGTTCAGCACGCTCTGCGCGCCTTCACGCCGAAAGACCAGAAAGCGGTGAAGACGGCGGCGCAAACCATGCGTCCCAATCCGGCATTTGATACGGAAAAGGCGATTCAGGAACTAGGAACCGGCGAAGCGTTGATCTCTTTTCTGGATGCGAAAGGAAGTCCTTCTGTGGTAGAGCGTGCGATGGTAATCGCGCCTTGTTCACGGATGGGGCCGGTAACGGAAGATGAGCGTAACGGCCTGATTAATCACTCTCCGGTGTATGGCAAGTATGAAGATGACGTAGACCGGGAATCCGCCTATGAGATGCTGCAAAAAGGTGTGCAGGCCAGTACCGAACAGCAAAATAACCCTCCTGCCAAAGGGAAAGAGATAAGTGAAGATGACGGTATTCTGGGTGGGTTGAAGGATATTTTGTTTGGCACTACCGGACCGCGCGGCGGGAAGAAAGATGGCGTGGTACAGACTATGGCGAAAAGCGCCGCCCGTCAGGTGACGAACCAGATTATACGCGGGGTGCTGGGGAGTTTGCTGGGGGGAAGAAGAAGGTAAGTCAGGTGCGATTTATCTTCGCCTGATGCGGCGCTGGCGCGTCTTATCAGGCCTACACCACTGCAATATATTGATTTTTCAGGCATGAACGAAACACACTTTGCTGACAATAATAAAGGGAGCTTATGCTCCCTTTATTCGTTCATCAAGTTACGATTTTCTCATTAACAGCCACAGGCTGATTAAGAAGAAGCTGGCGCTTGGCAACAGTGCGCCGATGATCGGCGGGATACCGTAAACCAGCGTCAGTGGGCCGAAGATCTGATCCAGCACGTAGAACACAAAGCCGAAGCTGATACCGGTGACCACCCGTACCCCCATCGGCACGCTGCGCAGTGGACCGAAGATGAACGACAGCGCCATCAACATCATCACCGCGACAGAAAGCGGCTGGAAGATTTTGCTCCACATATTGAGCTGATAACGTCCGGCGTCCTGGCCACTCGACTTCAGATACTTCACGTAGTTGTGTAAACCACTAATGGAGAGGGCATCCGGATCCAGCGCTACAACGCCCAGTTTGTCCGGCGTGAGGTTGGTTTTCCAGGTGCCGCTCACGGTCTGCGAACCGGTTATCTGTTTGGGATTGGTCAGGTCAGATTCATCAACCTGCGAGAGACGCCAGACTTTATGTTCCGGGTCAAACTTCGCGGAAGCAGCATAGCGAACGGATTGCAGACGACGATTCTCGTTGAAGGCATAAATACTGATGCCACCTAACTCTTCATCGCCTTTTACTCGTTCAATATAGACAAAGTTGTCGCCATCTTTCGCCCATAAACCTTGCTGGGTAGAGAGCAACGAGCCGCCGTACATCGCCTGCGCACGGTAGTTACGCGCCATCTGTTCGCCCTGCGGCGCGATCCACTCGCCAATCGCCATGGTCAACAAGACCAGTGGAATGGCGGTTTTCATCACTGACAGCGCCACCTGCATACGGGTAAAACCAGAAGCCTGCATCACCACCAGTTCGCTGCGTTGTGCCAGCATCCCCAGTCCGAGCAACGCGCCCAGCAAGGCCGCCATCGGGAAGAAGATTTGCACATCTTTCGGCACGCTCAGCAGGGTATACATCCCCGCGCCTAACGCGTCGTAGCTCCCCTGCCCGGCTTTTTTCAACTGATCGACAAACTTGATAATGCCGGAAAGCGACACCAGCATGAACAGCGTCATCATGATGGTGGTGAAAATAGTTTTACCGATATAGCGGTCAAGTACACCAAAGGGTTGCATTATACCGCTCCTTTACGCGTAAAACTGGCGCGCAGACGGCGGACCGGCACCGTATCCCAAAGGTTGAGAACAATCGCCAAAGCCAGATAAATCAGGTTTACGGTCCACATCCACAGCGTCGGGTCCAACTTACCTTTACCGCCGTTCGATTTCAGCGAGGTCTGGATCAGGAAGAAAAGCAGATACAGCAACATGGCCGGTAGCATCGACAGGACACGTCCCTGACGCGGGTTAACCACGCTCAGAGGCACAACCATGAGCGCCATCATAAACACGGTGAATACCAGAGTGATACGCCAGTTCAGTTCCGCGCGGGCACGATCGGTGTCAGTGTTCCACAATGTGCGCATGTCCATCTGGTCAGTATCGTTCGGGTCCAGCGCTACCGCCTGATGACCGATGATCGCCTGATAATCCTGGAAGTCCGTAATGCGGAAATCACGCAGCAGTGCAGTGCCTTCGAAGCGCGTTCCCTGATTGAGGGTCACGACCTGAGAGCCATCTCGCAACTGAGTTAAATGTCCGGAATCGGCCACCACCACGGAAGGACGCGCATTACCTTTTGGTCGAATTTGCGCGAGGAACACATCTTTGAAATCGCTACCGTCAACACTTTCGATGAACAGCACCGAGCTGCCATTCGTCGCTTGCTGGAACTGACCTTGCGCCAGCGCCGCCATGCCGGGGTTAGCTTTCGCTTCCGCTAACACTTCATCCTGATGGCGCGATGACCACGGTCCTGCCCACATAACGTTAACCGCCGCGACAATCGCCGTGAATACCGCGAGAACCATCGCCGCTTTGACTAGAACCGCTTTGCTCAGGCCACAGGCATGCATTACCGTAATTTCACTTTCGGTATACAGTTTACCCAACGTCATCAGCAGCCCGAGGAACAGGCTTAATGGCAGGATAAGCTGCGCCATTTCCGGCACGCCCAACCCAAGAAGGGAGAGCACCAGGTTCGCCGGAATGTCGCCGTCAACCGCCGCGCCGAGGATCCTCACTAACTTTTGACAGAAGAAGATCAAAAGCAAGATGAAGAGTATCGCCAACTGGCTTTTGAGCGTCTCCCGAACCAGATATCTTATGATTATCACTTTAAATACGCCCGTAAAAACTCGTCTTTTGCAGGATTTTAGCTTGTTTCATGGCTTAAACGTCATTTATTCTCTTGAGTCGTCGAAATCGTCGCTAAGATAATTATACTCAACGGATTCGCCCCTCAGATTTTGTTCTGACGTGCCAATGCCGTAATAACGTTAAGATTAACACGAAGTCATCGCAACAGCGGACATGAGTTACGAAAGCTTGCAATTCTATCTGTAGCCACCGCCGTTGTCTTTAAGATTCAGGAGCGTAGTGCATGGAGTTTAGTGTAAAAAGCGGTAGCCCGGAGAAACAGCGGAGTGCCTGCATCGTCGTGGGCGTCTTCGAACCACGTCGCCTTTCTCCGATTGCAGAACAGCTCGATAAGATCAGTGATGGGTACATCAGCGCCCTGCTACGCCGGGGCGAACTGGAAGGAAAACCGGGGCAGACCCTGTTGCTGCACCATGTGCCAAATGTGCTCTCCGAGCGCATCCTCCTTATTGGTTGTGGCAAAGAACGTGAGCTGGATGAGCGCCAGTATAAGCAGGTTATTCAGAAAACCATTAATACACTGAATGATACTGGCTCAATGGAAGCGGTCTGCTTCCTGACTGAACTGCACGTCAAAGGCCGCAATAACTACTGGAAAGTGCGTCAGGCTGTCGAGACGGCAAAAGAGACGCTATACAGTTTTGATCAACTAAAAACGAATAAGACCGAGCCGCGTCGTCCGCTGCGTAAAATGGTGTTCAACGTACCGACTCGCCGTGAACTTACCAGTGGTGAGCGTGCGATCCAGCACGGTCTGGCGATTGCCGCAGGGATCAAAGCGGCGAAAGATCTCGGCAATATGCCGCCAAATATCTGTAACGCCGCCTACCTCGCCTCCCAGGCACGCCAGTTGGCTGACAGCTACAGCAAAAATGTCATCACCCGCGTTATCGGTGAACAGCAGATGAAAGAGCTGGGGATGCACTCCTATCTGGCGGTTGGTCAGGGTTCGCAGAACGAATCGCTGATGTCGGTGATTGAGTACAAAGGCAACGCGTCGGAAGATGCGCGCCCAATCGTGCTGGTCGGTAAAGGCTTAACCTTCGACTCCGGCGGTATCTCGATCAAGCCTTCCGAAGGCATGGATGAGATGAAGTACGATATGTGCGGCGCGGCGGCAGTTTACGGCGTGATGCGTATGGTCGCGGAGCTGCAACTGCCGATTAATGTTATCGGCGTGCTGGCAGGCTGCGAAAACATGCCTGGCGGTCGTGCCTATCGTCCGGGCGATGTGTTAACCACCATGTCCGGTCAAACCGTTGAAGTGCTGAATACCGACGCTGAAGGCCGTCTGGTGCTGTGCGATGTGTTAACTTATGTTGAGCGTTTTGAGCCAGAGGCGGTGATTGACGTGGCGACGTTGACGGGTGCTTGTGTGATCGCGCTGGGCCATCATATCACTGGCCTGATGGCGAACCACAACCCGCTGGCTCATGAGCTGATTGCCGCGTCTGAACAGTCTGGCGACCGCGCATGGCGTTTACCGCTGGGTGACGAGTACCAGGAACAGTTGGAGTCCAATTTTGCCGATATGGCGAACATTGGCGGACGTCCTGGCGGGGCGATTACCGCAGGCTGTTTCCTGTCGCGCTTTACGCGTAAGTACAACTGGGCACACCTGGATATCGCGGGTACTGCGTGGCGTTCTGGTAAAGCAAAAGGCGCAACCGGCCGTCCGGTGGCGTTGCTGGCACAGTTCCTGTTGAACCGCGCCGGGTTTAACGGCGAAGAGTGATTGTATCAAGAATTATTGTTCTTGCCGGATGCGGCGTGAACGCCTTATCCGACCTACACACAGCACTGAACTCGTAGGCCTGATAAGACGCGACAGCGGCGTATCAGGCAATGTTGTTATTGTCGGATGCGGCGTGAACGCCTTATCCGACCTACACACAGCACCGAACTTGTAGGCCTGATAAGACGCGACAGCGGCGCATCAGGCAATGTTGTTATTGTCGGATGCGGCGTGAACGCCTTATCCGACCTACACACAGCACCGAACTTGTAGGTCTGATAAGACGCGACAGCGGCGCATCAGGCAATGCGGTGTATTACCTGATGCATATTTAAATCCACCACAAGAAGCCCCATATATGAAAAACGCAACGTTCTACCTTCTGGACAATGACACCACCGTTGATGGCTTAAGCGCCGTTGAGCAACTGGTGTGTGAAATTGCCGCAGAACGTTGGCGCAGCGGTAAGCGCGTGCTCATCGCCTGTGAAGATGAAAAACAGGCTTACCGGCTGGACGAAGCCCTGTGGGCGCGTCCGGCAGAAAGTTTTGTTCCGCACAATTTAGCGGGAGAAGGACCGCGCGGCGGTGCGCCAGTGGAGATCGCCTGGCCGCAAAAACGTAGCAGCAGCCCGCGCGATATATTGATTAGTCTGCGAACAAGCTTTGCAGATTTTGCCACCGCTTTCACAGAAGTGGTAGACTTCGTCCCTTATGAAGATTCTCTGAAACAACTGGCGCGCGAACGCTATAAAGCCTACCGCGTGGCTGGTTTCAACCTGAATACGGCAACCTGGAAATAATGGAAAAGACATACAACCCACAAGATATCGAACAGCCGCTTTACGAGCACTGGGAAAAGCAGGGCTACTTTAAGCCTAATGGCGATGAAAGCCAGGAAAGTTTCTGCATCATGATCCCGCCGCCGAACGTCACCGGCAGTTTGCATATGGGTCACGCCTTCCAGCAAACCATCATGGATACCATGATCCGCTATCAGCGCATGCAGGGTAAAAATACCCTGTGGCAGGTCGGTACTGACCACGCCGGGATCGCTACCCAGATGGTCGTTGAGCGCAAGATTGCCGCAGAAGAAGGTAAAACCCGTCACGACTATGGCCGCGAAGCCTTCATCGATAAAATCTGGGAATGGAAAGCGGAATCCGGCGGCACCATTACTCGTCAGATGCGTCGTCTCGGAAACTCCGTCGACTGGGAGCGTGAACGCTTCACTATGGATGAAGGGCTTTCCAATGCGGTGAAAGAAGTTTTCGTTCGTCTGTATAAAGAAGACCTGATTTACCGTGGCAAACGCCTGGTCAACTGGGACCCGAAACTGCGCACCGCTATCTCTGACCTGGAAGTGGAAAACCGCGAATCGAAAGGTTCGATGTGGCACATCCGCTATCCGCTGGCTGACGGTGCGAAAACCGCAGACGGTAAAGATTATCTGGTCGTCGCGACCACCCGCCCGGAAACTCTGCTGGGCGATACCGGCGTCGCTGTTAACCCGGAAGATCCGCGTTACAAAGATCTGATTGGCAAATATGTCATTCTTCCGCTGGTGAACCGTCGTATTCCTATCGTTGGCGACGAACACGCCGACATGGAAAAAGGCACTGGCTGCGTGAAGATCACTCCGGCGCACGACTTTAACGACTATGAAGTAGGTAAACGCCACGCTCTGCCGATGATCAACATCCTGACCTTTGACGGTGATATCCGTGAAAGCGCCCAGGTGTTCGATACCAAAGGTAACGAATCTGACGTTTATTCCAGCGAGATCCCGGCAGAATTCCAGAAACTGGAGCGTTTTGCTGCACGCAAAGCGATCGTTGCTGCCGTTGATGCCCTCGGCCTGCTGGAAGAGATTAAACCGCACGACCTGACTGTTCCTTACGGCGACCGTGGCGGCGTAGTTATCGAACCGATGCTGACCGACCAGTGGTATGTACGTGCCGATGTACTGGCGAAACCGGCAGTTGAAGCGGTTGAGAACGGCGACATTCAGTTCGTACCGAAGCAGTACGAAAACATGTACTTCTCCTGGATGCGTGATATTCAGGACTGGTGTATCTCTCGTCAACTGTGGTGGGGTCACCGCATTCCGGCATGGTACGACGACGCGGGTAATGTTTATGTTGGCCGCAACGAAGATGAAGTGCGCAAGGAAAATAACCTTGCCGCCGACGTCGCTCTGCGTCAGGACGAAGACGTTCTCGATACCTGGTTCTCCTCTGCGCTGTGGACCTTCTCTACTCTTGGCTGGCCGGAAAACACCGACGCCCTGCGTCAGTTCCACCCGACCAGTGTGATGGTATCTGGCTTCGACATCATCTTCTTCTGGATTGCCCGCATGATCATGATGACCATGCATTTCATCAAAGATGAAAATGGCAAGCCGCAGGTGCCGTTCCACACCGTTTACATGACCGGTCTGATTCGTGATGACGAAGGCCAGAAGATGTCCAAATCCAAGGGTAACGTGATTGACCCGCTGGATATGGTCGACGGTATTTCGCTGCCAGAACTGCTGGAAAAACGTACCGGCAATATGATGCAGCCACAACTGGCGGATAAAATCCGTAAGCGCACCGAGAAGCAGTTCCCGAACGGTATTGAGCCGCACGGTACTGACGCCCTGCGCTTCACCCTAGCGGCGCTGGCTTCTACCGGTCGTGACATCAACTGGGATATGAAGCGTCTGGAAGGTTACCGTAACTTCTGTAACAAACTGTGGAACGCCAGCCGCTTTGTGCTGATGAACACTGAAGGTCAGGATTGCGGCTTTAACGGCGGCGAAATGACCCTGTCACTGGCAGACCGCTGGATCCTGGCGGAGTTCAACCAGACCATCAAAGCGTACCGCGAAGCGCTGGATAGCTTCCGCTTCGATATCGCCGCAGGCATTTTGTATGAGTTCACCTGGAACCAGTTCTGCGACTGGTATCTGGAGCTGACCAAGCCGGTAATGAACGGTGGAACTGAAGCCGAACTGCGTGGTACTCGCCATACGCTGGTGACCGTGCTGGAAGGTCTGCTGCGCCTCGCGCATCCGATCATTCCGTTCATCACCGAAACCATCTGGCAGCGTGTGAAAGTACTGTGCGGCATCACTGCCGACACCATCATGCTGCAACCGTTCCCGCAGTACGATGCGTCTCAGGTTGATGAGGCGGCGCTGGCTGACACCGAGTGGCTGAAACAGGCGATCATTGCGGTGCGTAACATCCGCGCGGAAATGAACATCGCACCGGGCAAACCGCTGGAGCTTCTGCTGCGTGGTTGCAGTGCGGATGCAGAGCGTCGCGTAAATGAAAACCGTGGCTTCCTGCAAACACTGGCGCGTCTGGAAAGCATCACTGTGCTGCCTGCCGATGACAAAGGTCCGGTTTCCGTTACTAAGATCGTCGACGGTGCTGAGCTGCTGATCCCGATGGCTGGCCTCATCAATAAAGAAGATGAGCTGGCGCGTCTGGCAAAAGAAGTGGCGAAGATAGAAGGCGAAATCAGCCGCATCGAGAACAAGCTGGCGAACGAAGGCTTTGTATCCCGCGCACCGGAAGCGGTTATCGCGAAAGAGCGTGAGAAGCTGGAAGGTTATGCGGAAGCGAAAGCGAAACTGATTGAACAGCAGGCGGTTATCGCCGCGCTGTAATACCCACCGTGAAAACGAAGGCCGGAGCATGCTCCGGCCTTTTTATTTAGATAAACGGAACATACGGCATAATACCGCGAGATATCCACATTAACGGCCCGCTATCCTGCGGTTTGTCATCATTGGTTAATTCCAGCGAATCAAGGTCACCCTGAACATGGGTATTATTGGCAATCCAGCCAACCATCCACATTTTCAGCCAGGGATAAGCCAGTCCACAGGTGATTGAAGCCCCCATTAATATCGCAAACATGCGCAGAAGCATACCGAAGGTGGTAACAGACGAATGGAAATGAATTGTTCCATTTGCCAGTGTCAGATTATTCAGAAACAGACCGCGTAACGTGGCATAGAGATAACTGGCAAAAACAAGAATCGCCACAAAATACAGGAAATAGGAAGCCATAATCTGCGGGTAATATTGCAATATAAGATCACTACCCGCACCAGCCCGCCCTAACATAGTCATCATCATTAATTGCTGAAATACTGGCGCAATCATAATACCAATGACAATGATGAAAGGAACCATGGTTAATATTGCGAGCATACATCCTTTAATGCATTCTTTTACGTTTACCTTAATAGAGAACTGATGAGTGCCAAAGGTCGCGTTATTACCCAGCAACGGCATCCATTTGCTATAGGTAATACCGTGGACAACACCCAATCCGACGGCTGAAAGTAAACTTAACACCACTAAATTAAAGACTAATCCTCCTATTGATGTCATAACTTGCGCAATAAGGTATAGCGCTAACCAAAAAGCTAACGCCAACAGAACAGGCAGACCTAACATCACCCACCATGCACGGAGCATGGAGCAGTTAAAGCCAAAGCGAATACCATTCAGTGAGGTCATGTTCGCCTGATATTGCAGACTCTTCACTGCCATGCAAGGAATACCGCAGATCAAGAGGGCAAACAGGAAAAAACCAAGCACAAAGTGTTGGCCTGAAAAACAAAAAATACTGAAAAAATAAACGATCATAATAAGTAACATGCTAACAAAAATGGCACCACCTGTTCCCTTATAACTAAATGGTTGCCCCTTGAGTGTCACATGTTGATAAATATAACGACGGCATTTCACTAATGCCCACGGCCCATATATTCCCAGCGTAATAATTGTCAGTAAAAAATTCACAAGACAAATAAGAAAATACTCACCACCCTTGCCTGTAAAAACAAATGCGTGACGAGGATTATCTTTCCCGACGTTTACACCATTCATGAACTATATCCCTAAAATAAATTCCATTCATACAGATAATAAATCCAGTACAATAATACTGGTACGCCTAGAATACGCCTTCTCAAAGAGATATATGCTTAATATTTTCTGATTTATCTTCTTCTTGCACCGCATAAGCGAGGGTGGTATTAAAGTGAGCTATAAATCATACATTTGAAATTGAGCTATGCTATGAATGTTGTCGCTTCTCCCGCGCTCCGTTTGCGCAAACTTACCGCCACCGATAATCCTGCTATTGCCAGCGTCATCCGCCAGGTGTCCGCAGAGTACGGTCTGACCGCCGATAAAGGCTATACCGTTGCCGATCCCAATCTCGACGAGCTGTATCAAATGTATAGTCAGCCTGGCCATGCGTATTGGGTGGTTGAATACCACGGCGAAGTGGTCGGCGGCGGCGGAATTGCACCATTAACCGGGAGTGAGTCAGACATTTGCGAATTACAAAAAATGTATTTTCTTCCTGCTATTCGCGGCAAAGGGCTGGCAAAAAAACTGGCCTTAATGGCGATGGAGCAGGCGCGAGAAATGGGCTTCAAACGCTGCTATCTGGAAACAACCGCTTTTTTGAAAGAAGCGATTGGTTTGTATGAACATTTAGGTTTTCAACATATCGACTATGCGCTTGGCTGCACGGGCCATGTCGATTGTGAAGTGCGGATGCTGCGCGAACTGTAAAAAAATGCCCGCTAGTGTGTGCTATCGGGCATTTTAATCAATTAATTAATGGCGAACACCGTCATCATCTTCATCGACAAAATCTTCATCGTCGCCTTCTTCACCGTTAGGATCTTCAAAGTAAGTCCCCCAACCGTCGTATTCAACGTCGAATTTCTCTGCCAGGTTCATCAATTGCTCAACCTGAGCATCGATCAGATCGGCATTCAACGCGCATTCGCTGATGATGTCACAGCAAATCACGATATCACCCTCTTCAACTTCCAGCTCTTCTGGATCGGTCACTTCATAGCCGAGTTTAAATGCTTCAACCGCCGCTTTTTCCAGGGTTTCCAGATCGTCTGCGGAAAGGTGATGCTCGATGGTGTACAGCGCGTCTGGATCGCTACCATCTTCCAGTAATTCTTCAATAATCAAACGCGTTTCTTCACGCTGTTCTTCCAGTTGTTCCGGGTTTGCCATGGCTTATTCCTCTTAATGTCCTGCCGATACTCTTATTGTCACACACCACTGACATTGCCTCCACCTTTGTGATAAAGATTTATGCCTCAGGCTTGCAAATGAATATTCACCCATATAAATTGAATTTTAATTCATTAGGCGTTAGCCACAGGAGGGATCTATGTCCGGGTTTTATCATAAGCATTTCCTGAAATTACTCGATTTCACACCCGCTGAAATCAACAGCCTG
Organism: Escherichia sp. KTE159; assembly: GCF_000408805.1. NCBI lineage: Bacteria > Pseudomonadati > Pseudomonadota > Gammaproteobacteria > Enterobacterales > Enterobacteriaceae > Escherichia > Escherichia sp. KTE159. The sequence goes on along the minus strand of NZ_KE137295.1, from coordinate 264,078 downwards.
CTTCAGTTAGCCGCGAAGCTGAAAGCCGATAAGAAAAACGGTACTGAAGAAGCCAGACTCACGGGTAAAAACATCGCGCTCATCTTCGAAAAAGACTCGACACGTACCCGATGCTCTTTCGAAGTTGCCGCATATGACCAGGGCGCTCGCGTCACTTATCTCGGCCCCAGCGGCAGCCAGATTGGTCATAAAGAGTCGATTAAAGATACTGCCCGCGTGCTTGGACGCATGTATGACGGTATTCAGTATCGCGGCTATGGTCAGGAGATCGTCGAAACGCTGGCAGAATACGCTGGCGTGCCGGTCTGGAACGGGCTGACCAATGAATTCCATCCAACGCAGTTGCTGGCAGATCTGCTGACCATGCAAGAATATTTACCGGGTAAAGCGTTCAATGAAATGACGCTGGTCTACGCCGGAGATGCCCGCAACAACATGGGCAATTCGATGCTGGAAGCTGCTGCGCTGACTGGCCTGGATTTACGCCTGGTGGCACCGCAGGCGTGCTGGCCAGAAGCCTCGCTGGTTGCGGAATGTCGCGCGCTGGCACAACAGAACGGCGGGAATATTACACTGACAGAAGATATCGCGGCAGGCGTTAAAGGCGCAGACTTTATCTATACCGATGTGTGGGTGTCGATGGGGGAAGCGAAAGAGAAATGGGCAGAACGTATTGCACTGCTGCGTGATTATCAGGTAAACAGCAAAATGATGCAGTTGACGGGTAATCCCGAAGTCAAATTCCTGCACTGTCTGCCCGCATTTCATGACGATCAAACCACGCTTGGCAAGAAAATGGCAGAAGAATTTGGCCTGCATGGTGGGATGGAAGTGACGGATGAGGTCTTCGAATCTGCCGCCAGCATTGTTTTTGATCAGGCGGAAAACCGTATGCATACCATCAAAGCAGTGATGGTCGCGACGCTTGCCAAATAACACCAGTACCGGAGGCGGCGTAACGTCGCCACCGGTATAATCCGCTTATACCATCTGCATCTTCACAACCGCTTTGCGAACCCTGGCTGGCTCGCCCACTGCGCACAGTGGCTTGTGCACTTCACCCGGATAGAACACGACAAAGTCCCCTTCATTGAGGATGACGGTCTTCTCTTCAACGCCTTCCGGCAAAAAAGCGATGTCTTTATCTGCTAACCAGTCAGTATCCGGTGTACCCGCAGGTTGCGTGCTAAAGGTCATGCCCTCCTGCCCTTTTAACACAATTTGAATGTCGAGATAGCGAGCATGATACTCTACGCGACGCGCTTCATACGGCTCGGTCATATCTTCAGAGATAAGATAAAACAGACGGTTGCCTTCGATATCGTGCTTACCCTTTGGCGTTTCTGCCGTAACGTGCGCTTTAATATGCTCAATAGCCTGGCGTAACTCTTCCGGCAACCATTGCTGGAGATTATGAATATTTCCGATGATCATTTCTTTCCTTTCCTCAATTAAAACATTGTTTCATTTCTCTTGTTATACGTAATTCCTTATAGCCATACCAGTATTTTTTGCCGCCTGATTGCGCCAGCGCATATTTTCCTGCCCGTTCCCGCGCCATCCCACCTTATGTTATAAATTCAAATTTAAAGCATATAAATTCACAACAATCGTTTACCTGGGGAATTTTTTGCATTAATCGCTTGATCCCACTTTCTGGCTGAGTATAATGCCGGACAATTTGCCGGGAGGATGTATGGTTCAGTGTGTTCGACATTTTGTCTTACCGCGTCTGAAAAAAGACGCTGGCCTGCCGTTTTTCTTCCCGTTGATCACCTATTCCCAGCCCCTCAATCGAGGGGCTTTTTTTTGCCCAGGCGTCAGGAGATAAAAGATGGCTAATCCGCTATATCAAAAACATATCATTTCCATAAACGACCTTAGTCGCGATGACCTTAATCTGGTGCTGGCGACAGCGGCGAAACTGAAAGCAAACCCGCAACCAGAGTTGTTGAAACATAAAGTGATTGCCAGTTGCTTCTTCGAAGCATCAACCCGCACCCGCCTCTCTTTCGAAACCTCGATGCACCGCCTGGGTGCCAGCGTGGTGGGATTCTCCGACAGCGCCAACACGTCATTGGGTAAAAAAGGGGAAACGCTGGCCGATACCATTTCGGTTATTAGTACCTATGTCGATGCGATTGTGATGCGCCACCCGCAGGAAGGTGCGGCACGCCTGGCCACCGAGTTTTCCGGCAATGTACCGGTACTGAATGCCGGTGATGGTTCCAACCAACATCCGACGCAAACCTTGCTGGATCTGTTCACGATTAAGGAAACTCAGGGGCGTCTGGACAATCTCCACGTCGCAATGGTCGGTGACCTGAAATATGGCCGTACCGTGCACTCTCTGACCCAGGCGCTGGCAAAATTCGACGGCAACCGTTTTTACTTCATCGCCCCGGATGCGTTGGCAATGCCGCAATACATTCTGGATATGCTCGATGAAAAAGGTATCGCCTGGAGTCTGCATAGCGCCATCGAAGAAGTGATGGCGGAAGTGGATATTCTGTATATGACCCGCGTGCAAAAAGAGCGCCTGGATCCGTCTGAATACGCCAACGTGAAAGCGCAGTTTGTCCTGCGCGCCAGCGATCTCCACAACGCCAAAGCCAATATGAAAGTGCTGCATCCGCTGCCGCGCGTTGATGAGATTGCGACAGATGTTGATAAAACGCCGCACGCCTGGTACTTCCAGCAGGCAGGTAACGGAATTTTCGCTCGCCAGGCGTTACTGGCACTGGTTCTGAATCGCGATCTGGTACTGTAAGGGGAAATAGAGATGACACACGATAATAAATTGCAGGTTGAAGCTATTAAACGCGGCACGGTAATTGACCATATCCCCGCCCAGATCGGTTTTAAGCTGTTGAGTCTGTTCAAGCTGACCGAAACGGATCAGCGCATCACCATTGGTCTGAACCTGCCTTCTGGCGAGATGGGGCGCAAGGATCTGATCAAAATCGAAAATACCTTTTTGAGTGAAGATCAGGTAGACCAACTGGCATTGTATGCACCGCAAGCCACGGTAAACCGTATCGACAACTATGAAGTGGTTGGCAAATCGCGCCCCAGCCTGCCGGAGCGCATCGACAATGTGCTGGTCTGCCCGAACAGCAACTGTATCAGCCATGCCGAACCGGTTTCTTCCAGCTTTGCAGTGAGAAAACGCGCCAATGATATCGCGCTCAAATGCAAATACTGCGAAAAAGAGTTTTCCCATAATGTGGTGCTGGCCAATTAATTGCGGTTGGTAATAAAAGTCTGGCTCCCTATAATGAGCCAGACTTTTTACCGCTGTAATAAAGGAGAAATCATGAGCAAAACTATCGCGACGGAAAATGCACCCGCAGCTATCGGTCCGTATGTTCAGGGCGTTGATCTGGGCAGTATGATCATCACCTCCGGTCAGATCCCGGTAAACCCGAAAACGGGCGAAGTTCCGGCAGACGTAGCCGCACAGGCGCGTCAGTCTCTGGATAACGTAAAAGCGATCGTGGAAGCGGCTGGCCTGAAAGTGGGCGATATCGTTAAAACCACCGTTTTTGTGAAAGATCTGAACGACTTCGCAACCGTAAATGCCACTTACGAAGCGTTCTTCACCGAGCACAATGCCACCTTCCCGGCACGTTCTTGCGTTGAAGTTGCCCGTCTGCCGAAAGACGTGAAGATTGAGATCGAAGCGATCGCTGTTCGTCGCTAATCTCTTTCAAAAAGATAATCCAGGTTTCGCGCCTGGATTATCTGATTCAACCACGGAGGGTTGAAGATGGCTAAAGCCCGTTTCACTGATGAACAAATTGCTGAAATTTTACAGCAGTCAAAAAAGGGTGCACCTAATAAGGATTTATGTGAACACTATCAATTTAGTGTTAGTACGCTGCGGCGCTGGCAAGAACAGCACGCAGAAGGCGTAAGAAGTGAATTAAAAAAAATAGAATCCAAAGCGCAAATCGTCTTTCTGCTTTTCTTTGCTGTCTCCATTATACTCACGCTTATATTTGGCAAGCCTACAGGTGGATGGGTAATACCGCCTTTATTACTTTATTGTGTTTATTATATCCGCCTGTATCGCAACATCTCCTCCAGACACATTAAAAAAGAAGACATCTGTCTCTCTCGTTCGGTAAATAAAAGCTATAGCGCCCTTTATAATTTGAGCTGGACGTTTATTTGTTTTTTTATTTTTGCAGTAATCTATTTTTTTGTGCAGATTTTTTCGTAGGTGACCGACCTGAAAGAATATTTCAGGTCAGTCTCATCACTGGCTTACTGCCAGCCGTAACGACGGCTATAGAACCCTTTCACCAGTTGCGTTAATGTCATATACCCTGCCAGAATCGCAATCAGCCACGGGAAATAGCTTAACGGCAACGCCTGCAGTTGCAGATAACTGGCCAGCGGCGAGAACGGCAATGCGATCCCCACAACCATCACGATCACGGTCATGATCATTAACGGCCACGATGCGCGGCTCTGAATAAACGGAACACGGCGGGTACGGATCATATGTACAATCAGCGTTTGCGACAGTAACCCCAGCACAAACCAGCCCGACTGGAACAGCGTTTGCGTTTCCGGCGTGTTGGCATGGAATACCCACCACATCAGGCAAAACGTCAGAATATCGAAGATCGAACTGATCGGTCCGAAGAAGATCATAAAGCGCCCCAGATCCGCCGGATTCCAGCGCTGCGGCTTTTGAATTTGCTCGTCGTCGACGTTATCAAACGGGATCGCCACCTGTGACACATCGTACAGCAGGTTCTGAATAAGCAAGTGTAACGGCAACATCGGCAGGAAAGGCAAGAAAGCACTCGCCACCAGCACGCTGAACACATTACCGAAGTTAGAACTCGCCGTCATTTTGATGTATTTCAGCATGTTGGCGAAAGTGCGACGTCCCTCAATAACCCCCTCTTCCAGCACCATCAGGCTTTTTTCCAGCAGGATGATATCAGCCGCTTCACGAGCAATATCTACCGCGCCGTCCACGGAAATTCCAATATCCGCAGCGCGTAAGGCGGGCGCATCATTTATTCCATCGCCCATAAAGCCAACCACATGCCCTTCACGCCTCAGTAAGGTCACAATGCGTTCTTTATGCATCGGCGTCAGGCGCGCGAACAGCGTGGTACGTTGCGCGAGATTTGCCAATTCGTCGTCAGTTAGCGTTTCAATATCACTACCAGTAACCACTTCTCCCGCGTCCAGCCCCACTTCATGGCACACTTTCGCCGCCACTAACTCACTGTCGCCAGTAAGGATCTTCACGGTAATTCCACTGGCTTTTAACGCCCGCAGAGCCGGAGCCGTTGTCTCTTTTGGCGGATCAAGAAAAGCGATATATCCTTCGAGGATCAGATCGGATTCATCAATCCGCTGGTAATCTCCTTCACGCGCTGGCAGGTATTTCGTCGCCACCGCAACCACGCGCAGCCCCTGACGGTTCAGCGTATCAGTAACCCGTTTAATCTTGCGTAACATGGTGTCATCAAGCGGGACAATCTCGCCATTGTGACGCACTTGCGAACACACATTGAGGATCTCCTGCAATGCGCCTTTGCAGACCAGTTGATGGTGTTCGGCATTTTCTGCCACTACTACCGACATCCGGCGGCGCTCGAAATCAAACGGAATTTCATCCACTTTCTGCCAACGACTGGCCAACAGACGGGCAGACTCTTCATCGATGCCTTCCAGCACCGCCGTATCGAGCAGGTTTTTAAGCCCGGTCTGGTAATGGCTGTTCAACCACGCACTATGTAGCACCCGCTCGCTGGTTTTACCGGAGATATCGGTATGATTCTCCAGCACAATTTTATCTTGCGTCAGGGTGCCTGTTTTATCAGTGCACAGAATATCCATAGCGCCAAAGTTCTGAATGGCATCCAGATGTTTGACGATCACTTTCTGTTTCGACAGCTTGACTGCGCCACGTGCCAGCGTCGAAGTGACAATCATCGGCAACATTTCCGGCGTTAAGCCTACCGCAACCGAAAGCGCGAACAGCGCTGCTTCCCACCAGTCACCTTTGGTGTAACCGTTGATGAGCAGCACCACCGGCGTCATCACCAGCATAAAGCGAATCAACAATATGCTGACGCGGCTGATCCCTTGTTGAAAGGCGTTCGGCTCGTTTTCCTGCTCGCTGACACGCCCCGCCAGTTGACCAAACCAGGTATTGGCACCTGTGGCAATCACCATTGCTTGTGCCGTGCCGCTCACCACGGTGGTGCCCATAAAACACAAAGTGTCGCACTCCAGCGGATTACAGTGCTCTGACTGGCGGGTAGTTGCTGCTTTTTCAACAGGCAGAGACTCACCGGTTAACGACGCCTGAGCGATGAACAGATCGCGCGCCTGCAAAATACGTAAATCGGCCGGGATCATATCCCCCGCCGCCAGTTTAATAATATCGCCAGGCACTAACTGGTCGATTGGGATCTCCAGCCAGCCATTTTCCCCTTTGTCGTTAATTACACGCAGCACCGTCGCGGTATTGCTGACCATCGCTTTCAGGGCATCTGCCGCTTTAGTGGAACGCGCTTCCTGAATAAAGTTCAGCAGCGTGGAAATAGCCACCATTAACGCGATCACACCTGCAGCAAATAAATCCTCCGTGGCATAAGAAATACCGCCGAGAATGGTGAGCAATATATTAAAGGGGTTGCGATAACAGACCCACAAATGTACCCACCACGGAGACGGTTGTTGCGCAGGTAATTTATTTTCACCATGTTGTTCGCGGGCTAATTCCACTTCCGCCTGATTTAACCCTTCCGGATGGGTGTCGAAGGTTTTCCATAATTCCTCTTCTGGCATTACCGCCATTTTCAGGCAATGCGCACTTAAGGAAGGGGGGATCGGAATATTCGCTGTCTGTTGCGCGCCAGGCAACGGATCGCGATGAACCAGACGAGAAGGTAAATGGCGAATGAGCCGGGTAAAAATTTCTTTAAACATAGGAAGTCCCTCCGCACCCTGTAAGCATGGTGCAGAAAATATCTTCAGGCGTTGCAAAGCCTTACCTGAAGGTAATAAAAATGAGCTGGGACGTTAAAACGTCACGGCTTTACGCATCCGGTAACGCCGTGAAAAGACAGGCTTACCGGAAAAGTTTTAATCTCCGTCGAGGGAGAGGCGTGGGATCAGGTTCCATATAACCTCCGGTAAGTGAAAAATAGCGCCAGGAATCCAATAATATTGGTAGCATTTATGCCGATATAATACCTGCAGACAACTAAACCAACGATAAACCAGACTTTGCCCATTGCGGTATGCACAGGTAAAGTTAGGCTCAAATAATTAAACCGCAAGTTACGGGGCAACAGGATGCAAAATCGGCTGACCATCAAAGACATCGCGCGCTTAAGCGGCGTGGGGAAATCCACGGTTTCCCGGGTGCTGAATAACGAAAGCGGCGTGAGTCAGCGCACACGTGAGCGCGTGGAAGCAGTGATGAATCAGCATGGATTTTCCCCTTCCCGCTCCGCACGCGCCATGCGTGGGCAAAGCGATAAAGTCGTCGCCATTATCGTTACCCGTCTGGATTCGTTATCAGAAAATCTCGCCGTTCAGACCATGCTGCCTGCATTCTATGAACAGGGCTACGACCCAATCATGATGGAAAGCCAGTTTTCACCACAATTGGTCGCAGAGCATCTGAGCGTTCTGAAACGTCGTAATATTGACGGCGTGGTGCTGTTTGGTTTTACCGGCATAACGGAAGAGATGTTAGCCCACTGGCAGTCATCACTGGTGCTGATGGCACGTGACGCAAAAGGCTTTGCTTCAGTCTGTTATGACGACGAAGGGGCGATCAAAATCCTGATGCAGCGACTGTATGACCAGGGGCACCGCAATATCAGCTATCTCGGCGTGCCACACAGTGACGTCACTACCGGTAAGCGACGCCATGAGGCCTATCTGGCATTTTGCAAAGCGCATAAACTGCATCCCGTCGCCGCTCTGCCGGGCCTTGCCATGAAGCAAGGCTACGATAACGTGGAAAAAGTGATTACGCCTGAAACCACCGCGTTGCTGTGCGCAACCGACACGCTGGCACTTGGCGCAAGTAAATACCTGCAAGAGAAACGCATTGACACTCTACAGTTGGCGAGTGTTGGTAATACGCCGTTGATGAAGTTCCTCCATCCGGAGATCGTCACCGTTGATCCCGGCTACGCTGAAGCCGGACGCCAGGCGGCCTGCCAGTTGATCGAGCAGGTAACCGGACGCAGCGAACCCCAACAAATCGTCATCCCCGCCACCCTTTCCTGATCGTTGACTGAACGATAATTTGTGATCTTCGCTGCGTTTCGGGAACGTTCCCATTTTTAATATTCTCTTCCCACGATATTCTGCCATCAACCAAATATGTCATCTGCCACGGGGCTTTACGATGAGCAAAGTGAACCAAACGGATATCGACCAGTTGATTGAACTGGTCGGCGGGCGCGACAATATCGCGACGGTGAGCCACTGTATTACACGCCTGCGCTTTGTCCTCAACCAACCGACCAATGCCAGACCGAAAGAAATTGAACAATTACCAATGGTGAAAGGCTGCTTCACCAATGCCGGGCAATTTCAGGTGGTCATTGGCACCAACGTTGGCGATTACTATAAAGCGCTGCTGGCGAGGACTGGTCAGGCGCAGGTCGATAAAGAGCAGGTGAAAAAAGCTGCACGGCAAAATATGAAATGGCATGAACAGTTGATCTCCCATTTCGCAGAGATCTTCTTCCCGTTGCTACCGGCGCTAATTAGTGGTGGTTTGATCCTCGGTTTTCGCAATGTGATTGGCGATCTACCCATGAGCAACGGGCAGACGCTGGCGCAAATGTACCCTTCTCTAAAAACGATCTACGATTTTTTGTGGTTGATCGGTGAAGCGATCTTCTTCTACCTGCCAGTCGGAATCTGCTGGTCAGCGGTGAAAAAGATGGGTGGCACACCGATTCTCGGTATCGTACTTGGCGTGACGCTGGTTTCTCCACAATTGATGAACGCCTATCTGCTCGGGCAGCAGGTGCCGGAAGTATGGGACTTTGGCATGTTCAGCATCGCTAAAGTAGGCTATCAGGCACAGGTGATCCCGGCACTGCTGGCCGGGCTGGCGCTTGGCGTTATTGAAACCCGCCTTAAGCGCATCGTGCCAGATTACCTCTATCTGGTGGTTGTGCCGGTCTGTTCGTTGATCCTCGCGGTGTTCCTTGCCCATGCACTTATTGGTCCCTTTGGCCGCATGATTGGCGATGGCGTTGCCTTTGCGGTACGCCACCTGATGACCGGCAGCTTTGCGCCGATTGGTGCGGCATTGTTTGGCTTCCTGTACGCCCCGTTGGTGATCACCGGCGTACACCAGACCACGCTTGCTATTGATTTGCAGATGATTCAAAGCATGGGTGGCACGCCAGTGTGGCCGCTGATTGCACTGTCGAATATCGCTCAGGGCTCCGCCGTGATAGGTATTATCATTTCCAGCCGCAAGCACAATGAACGCGAGATCTCCGTGCCTGCCGCGATCTCCGCCTGGCTTGGGGTCACAGAGCCGGCAATGTACGGCATCAACCTGAAATATCGCTTCCCGATGCTGTGCGCGATGATTGGTTCTGGTGTGGCGGGATTGTTATGCGGCCTGAACGGCGTCATGGCGAACGGCATCGGTGTTGGCGGTCTGCCGGGCATTCTCTCTATTCAGCCGAGCTACTGGCAGGTGTTTGCGCTGGCAATGGCTATCGCCATCATCATTCCGATTGTACTCACCTCGTTTATCTACCAGCGGAAATATCGCCTGGGTACGCTTGAAATTGTTTAATTTTCTTCGGGGCGCACTTGCGCCCCCTCGCATTTGCAGGAATAACCTAATGACTAATCTTCCCCACTGGTGGCAAAACGGCGTTATCTACCAGATTTATCCAAAGAGTTTTCAGGACACCACCGGCAGCGGCACCGGCGATCTGCGCGGAGTCACCCTGCGCCTCGACTATCTACAAAAACTGGGGGTCGATGCTATCTGGTTGACCCCCTTTTATGTCTCTCCCCAGGTCGATAACGGTTACGACGTGGCGAACTATACGGCGATTGATCCCACGTATGGCACGCTGGATGATTTTGACGAACTGGTGGCGCAGGCGAAATCGCGCGGTATTCGCATTATTCTTGATATGGTGTTTAACCATACTTCTACCCAACACGCCTGGTTTCGCGAGGCGCTGAACAAAGAAAGCCCTTATCGTCAGTTTTATATCTGGCGTGACGGCAAACCAGGAATACCACCAAATAACTGGCGTTCTAAATTCGGCGGCAATGCCTGGCGCTGGCACGCAGAAAGCGAACAGTATTATTTGCATCTGTTTGCACCTGAACAGGCCGATCTCAACTGGGAAAACCCAGCAGTACGCACAGAACTGAAAAAAGTCTGTGAGTTCTGGGCCGATCGCGGGGTAGACGGGCTGCGTCTGGATGTGGTGAATCTGATCTCCAAAGACCCGCGCTTCCCTGACGATCTGGATGGCGACGGGCGTCGCTTCTACACCGACGGGCCACGAGTCCATGAGTTTTTGCACGAGATGAACCGTGATGTCTTTACACCACGCGGGTTGATGACCGTAGGTGAAATGTCCTCCACCAGCCTTGAACATTGCCAGCGATACGCGGCGCTGACAGGCAGTGAATTGTCGATGACCTTTAATTTTCATCACCTGAAGGTCGATTATCCCGGCGGTGAAAAATGGACGCTAGCTAAACCTGACTTTGTAGCGTTAAAAACATTGTTCCGCCACTGGCAACAGGGAATGCATAACGTCGCGTGGAATGCTTTGTTCTGGTGTAACCACGATCAGCCGCGCATTGTTTCTCGCTTTGGCGATGAAGGTGACTACCGAGAGCCTGCGGCAAAAATGCTGGCGATGGTGCTGCATGGTATGCAGGGAACGCCTTATATTTACCAGGGGGAAGAGATTGGCATGACCAATCCGCATTTCACACGCATTACCGATTACCGCGACGTGGAAAGCCTCAACATGTTTGCCGAACTGCGCAACTGCGGGTGTGACGCCGAAGAGTTATTGGCGATCCTCGCCAGCAAGTCCCGCGATAACAGCCGCACGCCAATGCAATGGAACAACGGCGATAACGCCGGGTTTACTACCGTCGAACCGTGGATTGCCGTGTGTGATAACTATCGGGAAATCAATGTGGAAGCCGCGCTGGCCGATGAATCTTCGGTGTTTTACACCTATCAGAAATTAATCGCGCTGCGTAAACAAGAACCCATTCTGACATGGGGCGATTACCAGGATCTGCTGCCAAACAGCCCTGCGTTGTGGTGCTATCGCCGCGAATGGCAGGGGCAAACCTTATTGGTGATTGCCAACCTTAGCCGCGACATACAACCCTGGCAGCCAGGGCAAATCCGCGGCGACTGGCAACTGTTAATGCACAACTATGAAGAAGCCTCCTCTCAACCGGGAGCCATGACATTACGGCCTTTTGAGGCTGCCTGGTGGTTGCAGAGATAATTCTTCTCCTGGCCCCGGTAAAGCGAGCATTTTCGGGGCCTTACATGGCAGCACATTGTTTTTGTTGGTTTTTTAAACAGAAAATTATTAAAAATTTACACATCGCTGTAGCGCCCGTCATCCGTACACTCTGCTTTTTACTTTGAGCTAAATCAAAAAAAGCTCAAACATCCTTAATGCAAAGCACTATATATAGACTTTAAAATGCATCGCAACCCAATATGTTGTATCCGTCGACTATACTTGCATCAAGATACACACCAACTAAGCCGACATAATTGTGGATAAGGCAGATTGGGACTGCTGTAACTCCCCGTAAAAAGAGCCAAATAAACCGGGGCGCACTTCCCAATTTTCTGTGTATAACCTGTTCTTAAAAATATGGAGCGATCATGACACCGCATGTGATGAAACGAGACGGCTGCAAAGTGCCGTTTAAATCAGAGCGCATCAAAGAAGCTATTCTGCGTGCAGCTAAAGCAGCGGAAGTCGATGATGCAGATTATTGTGCCACTGTTGCCGCTGTCGTCAGCGAGCAAATGCAAGGCCGCACCCAGGTCGATATCAACGAAATCCAGACTGCAGTTGAAAACCAGCTCATGTCTGGCCCGTACAAACAACTGGCTCGTGCTTACATCGAGTACCGTCATGATCGCGACATTGAACGTGAAAAACGCGGTCGCCTGAACCAGGAGATCCGTGGCCTGGTCGAGCAGACCAACTCTTCGTTGCTCAATGAAAACGCCAACAAAGACAGCAAGGTGATTCCGACCCAGCGCGACCTGCTGGCCGGGATTGTTGCTAAACACTATGCACGCCAGCATTTGCTGCCGCGTGACGTGGTTCAGGCGCATGAGCGTGGCGATATTCACTACCACGATCTCGATTACTCGCCGTTCTTCCCGATGTTCAACTGCATGTTGATCGACCTGAAAGGTATGTTGACCCAGGGCTTTAAGATGGGGAACGCCGAGATTGAACCGCCGAAGTCGATCTCTACGGCAACCGCAGTAACTGCACAGATTATCGCCCAGGTTGCCAGCCATATTTATGGCGGCACCACCATTAACCGTATCGACGAAGTTCTGGCACCGTTCGTCACTGCCAGCTACAACAAGCACCGTAAAACAGCGGAAGAGTGGAGCATTCCAGACGCTGAAGGCTACGCCAACTCTCGTACCATCAAAGAGTGCTACGACGCGTTCCAGTCGCTGGAATATGAAGTGAATACCCTGCACACAGCCAACGGTCAGACGCCGTTTGTCACCTTTGGCTTTGGTCTGGGTACTAGCTGGGAGTCGCGTCTGATTCAGGAATCTATCCTGCGTAACCGTATCGCGGGCCTCGGTAAAAACCGTAAAACTGCCGTGTTCCCGAAACTGGTGTTTGCGATCCGCGATGGCCTGAACCATAAAAAAGGCGATCCGAACTACGACATCAAACAACTGGCACTGGAGTGTGCAAGCAAGCGCATGTATCCAGACATTCTGAACTACGATCAGGTGGTTAAGGTTACTGGGTCGTTTAAAACGCCAATGGGTTGCCGCAGCTTCCTCGGCGTGTGGGAAAACGAAAACGGCGAGCAGATCCACGATGGACGTAACAACCTCGGCGTAATCAGCCTTAACCTGCCGCGTATTGCGCTGGAAGCAAAAGGTGATGAAGCCACCTTCTGGAAGCTGCTGGATGAACGCCTGGTGCTGGCGCGTAAGGCGCTGATGACCCGTATCGCCCGTCTGGAAGGCGTGAAAGCGCGCGTGGCCCCAATCCTCTATATGGAAGGTGCCTGTGGAGTACGTCTGAATGCTGATGACGACGTTTCTGAAATCTTCAAAAACGGTCGTGCATCGATTTCGCTGGGTTATATCGGGATCCACGAAACGATTAATGCGCTGTTCGGCGGCGAACATGTTTACGACAACGAGCAACTGCGTGCGAAAGGTATTGCCATTGTTGAACGTCTGCGTCAGGCGGTGGATCAGTGGAAAGAAGAAACCGGCTACGGTTTCAGCCTCTACAGTACGCCGAGTGAAAACCTGTGCGATCGCTTCTGTCGTCTTGATACTGCGGAGTTTGGCGTGGTGCCGGGCGTGACCGATAAAGGTTACTACACCAACAGTTTCCACCTCGATGTTGAGAAGAAGGTTAACCCGTACGACAAGATCGACTTTGAAGCGCCTTATCCGCCGCTGGCGAACGGTGGCTTCATTTGCTACGGCGAGTATCCAAATATTCAGCACAACCTGAAGGCGCTGGAAGATGTCTGGGATTACAGCTATCAGCATGTGCCGTATTACGGCACCAACACGCCGATCGATGAATGCTACGAATGTGGCTTTACCGGTGAGTTTGAGTGCACCAGCAAAGGCTTCACCTGCCCGAAATGTGGTAACCATGACACCTCCCGTGTGTCGGTGACTCGCCGCGTGTGCGGATATTTAGGCAGTCCTGATGCGCGTCCGTTTAACGCCGGTAAGCAGGAAGAAGTTAAGCGCCGCGTTAAACATTTGGGCAATGGGCAAATCGGTTGATCTTCACTCTGCGGTAAGCAAATGCCGGATGCGACGCGAAAGCGTCTTATCCGGCCTACACGCGGACTGATAAGCCAGGCAAAAATGAATTACCATCAATACTATCCTGTCGACATCGTTAACGGCCCCGGCACTCGCTGCACCCTGTTTGTCTCCGGGTGCGTCCATGAATGTCCTGGCTGCTATAACAAAAGCACCTGGCGGGTAAATTCCGGTCAACCGTTTACCAAAGAAATGGAAGACCAGATCATCAACGATCTGAACGACACCCGCATCAAACGCCAGGGTATTTCCCTCTCCGGCGGCGACCCGCTGCACCCACAAAACGTGCCGGATATTTTAAAACTGGTACAACGCATCCGCGCCGAGTGCCCTGGTAAAGATATCTGGGTATGGACAGGCTATAAACTCGACGAACTCAATGCTGCGCAAATGCAGGTTGTTGACTTGATTAACGTGCTGGTCGACGGCAAATTTGTGCAGGATTTAAAAGATCCGTCCCTGATCTGGCGCGGTAGCAGCAACCAGGTGGTGCATCATTTGCGGTAATCACTCATCCAGCCGTTTATCCGCCTCATCATAAACGGCTGAGTTCTCTCTCTTACCAATAGCTATCACCAACACGAGCAACGCTTTATCGTTGACCTGATAGACCAGACGATATCCCAGTGTCCGAAACTTAATTTTATAGCAGTCCGGCAAATCCCGCAGTTTAGCCGATGGATTGCTCGGCCTTTTCAGCACATTCTCAAGCTTTTTTAAAATTGTTCCCGGACTGCCACGCTCAGCTTTTGCCACTCTTTCAGCGCTCGCGGATCAAAGGCCAGCTCATAGTTCATCCAGTCGGACCTTAATGGCCTCTTGTGGGTTGGCCAGTCGTTCCCTGACAGTGCGTAACAAGGCTTCTTCGCTATCACTGACAGTGAGCGTTTTTACCGGCATTCGCCCATTTTCCGCAACGTACTGAAACAACAGTCGCACTGCTTCAGTAGGCGTGATATTTAATTTTTCCAGCACCGCATAAGCCTCATTTTTCAGTTTGTCATCCAGGCGGACGTTAAGTGTGGCCATTATGCCTCCGGTAATTACGAAAAGTGTAATGCATTATAGCATTACATATGCATTACATTCATTTATGGAAAACGCCTCGCAAAAATGGGGCTACGCACAGGACAATGGTCGTGTTGACAGTAAATTCTGCGTGGGATTTATGAAAGGAGAAGAGCGTTGGGCGGTGATGTTTCACCGCCCAATCCAGCATTAACGATACTTCTTGTGATAGGTGTTGCGGGTGGTTTTCAGTTGCTCTGCGGCGGCCTGTGCTTCTTTGACTTTACCTTCGTTCGCCAACTTCAGCGCGTCGTCAATCTGGCCGACCAGAATGTCGAAACCGTGACGGAAATCTTTCATTTCCGGACTGTCTGGCGATTTACCTTCCAGCTTCGGCGGCGTTGCTTTTTGCGCATCCAGCGCCGCGGCGCGCATTTTGGTTAACGCATCTTTGACTTGCGCCGCGTTATCCGCTTTTTCGACCACTTTTAAATTGTCGTTGAGGGTTTCCATATTGCCTTCCAGATCAGCGGCAAACGACGCCGAACTGAATACCAACGAGGAGACTGCAAGAATAGCTAACAGGCTTTTACGCATTGCTCACTTCCTTCCATTTTTCTTATTAAGATTCGGCGCGGCAGGTCGCGCCAGTTTTTTACTGCCCGGCGATTTTCATCTCCGGCAACAGTACAGAACCACACTGTATATTGCTGCGTGTTTCAATATCGTTACCGACGGTGACAATATTGCGCCACATATCTTTTAAATTACCTGCGATGGTGATTTCGCTAACCGGATACTGAATTTCGCCGTTTTCTACCCAGAAGCCCGCGGCACCACGGGAATAATCACCGGTAATTGCGCTCACGCCCTGGCCCATCAATTCTGTCACCACCAGCCCGGTGCCCATCTCTTTGAGCATCTGCTCGAAGCTCAGACCTTGCCCGGCAATACGCCAGTTGTGGATACCGCCCGCATGACCGGTACTTTTCAGCCCCAGCTTGCGCGCAGAGTAGGAAGTCAGCAGCCACTGAGTCAGGATGCCATCTTTGATGATATCGCGACGCTCGGTGCGCACACCTTCACTGTCGAATGGCGTGGATGCCAACCCTTTTAGCAGATGCGGGTGTTCTTCAATGGTCAGCCAGTCAGGCAAAATTTGTTTACCGAGCGAGTCGAGCAGAAAAGTCGATTTGCGGTAGACCGCACCACCGGCAATCGCGCCGACCAGATGACCAAACAGCCCCGTGGCAACTTCATTGGCAAAAATTACCGGCGCTTTCATAGTGGAGAGTTTACGCGGTGACAGGCGCGATAAAGTACGGCGGGCGCAGTCTGCCCCGACCCATTCCGGCGTTTGTAGATCGCTCATCGCGCGACCAATGGTGTAGGCATAATCACGCTCCATATCGCCGTTCTCTTCGGCAATCACGCAACTGGAGAGTGAATGGCGCGTTGAACAGTAGCCCTGCAACATGCCGTGGCTGTTACCAAATACTTTTACCCCGTAGTGGCTGTTAAAACTGCCGCCTTCGGTATTGGTGATGCGTTTGTCCGCCTTTAACGCAGCCTGTTCAGCACGGGCCGCCAGTTCAATGGCTTCATCCGGAGAGACTTCCGCAGGGTGGAACAAGTCGAGATCAGGCGCGTCAAAGGCCAGCAACTCTTTATCTGCCACGCCTGCGTAGGGATCTGGCGAGGTATAACGGGCAATATCCAGCGCCGCCTGTACGGTGCGGGCAATGGCCTGCGGGCTTAAATCGGTGGATGATGCACTACCTTTGCGGTTCTGGTGATAAACGGTGATCCCCAGCGCGCCATCGCTATTGAATTCGACATTCTCCACTTCACCATAACGCGTGCTTACGCTAATGCCGGTGGTCTTGCTGACGGCAACTTCTGCACCGTCCGATTTGCCTGAGGCCAACTCCAGCGCAGTCGAAACTGCTTCTTCCAGAATCTTGCGCTGCGCTTCAACTTGAGAGATTACTTTCATTGCAAGTGCCATAATGTAGAGAGTTTCTCTGAAGTCTAACAGAGAACCGTTTTTCAGTGCGCATCTTAACTGGTAACATTAGCCTCTTTTTTTAAGGAGCCTGACATGACTAAGCAGCCCGAAGACTGGCTCGACGACGTTCCCGGTGATGATATCGAAGACGAAGACGATGAAATTATCTGGGTCAGTAAAAGTGAAATTAAACGCGATGCCGAGGAGTTAAAACGCCTGGGTGCGGAAATTGTAGATCTGGGGAAAAACGCGCTGGATAAGATCCCGCTAGATGCGGATCTGCGCGCAGCTATCGAGTTAGCCCAGCGTATTAAGATGGAAGGCCGCCGCCGCCAGTTGCAGCTTATCGGTAAGATGCTGCGCCAGCGCGATGTAGAACCGATCCGTCAGGCGCTGGATAAGCTGAAAAACCGCCACAACCAGCAGGTTGTGCTGTTCCATAAACTGGAAAACCTGCGCGATCGTTTGATCGACCACGGTGATGATGCCATCGCTGAGGTATTGAACTTGTGGCCAGATGCCGATCGTCAGCAATTACGTGCTCTGATCCGCAACGCGAAGAAAGAGAAAGAAGGGAACAAGCCGCCGAAATCCGCACGACAGATTTTCCAGTATCTGCGTGAGTTAGCGGAGAACGAAGGGTAAGTTTTGTTGCTGATGTGAGTATGGTTTGCCGGATGCAGTGCACCGCCAGATCTGTAGGCCTGATAAGACGCGTCAAGCGTCGCTTCAGGCGCTATGCTCAAATGCCGGATGCGGCGTGAACGCCCTATCCGGCCTACAAAAGCACGTTGCCCCTGTAGGCCTTATAAAACGTCTCAGGGTTACTGCGCGGCTTCCGCCTTCTTCGCCAGACCATCCAGCAGTTTCTGATGAATACCACCAAAATCGCCGTTGCTCATCACCAGAATATGGTCGCCAGGCTGGGCGGTTTTCACCACCATATCTGCCAACGCATCGACATCACCACTCCAGTGTGCAGGCTGAATACAGGCTTCCGCCACTTCGGCTACCTGCCACGGAATATGCGCCGGTTGCAACAGGAAGACTTCATCGGCACGACCTAACGACGGTGCTAAATCATCTTTGCAGACGCCCATCTTCATGGTGTTCGAGCGTGGTTCCAGCACGGCAATAATACGCGCCGTACCACCAACTTTACCGCGCAGCGCCGCCAGCGTTGCCAGAATTGCCGTCGGGTGATGGGCAAAATCGTCATATACCGTCACGCCATTTGCTTCACCACGCAGTTCCAGACGACGACGAGCGTTGATAAATGACCCCAGCGCATTAGCAGCATCTGCCGGAGCAACACCAACATGACGGGCCGCAGCAATCGCCATCAGACCGTTGTGCATGTTATGTTCCCCCACCAGCGACCATTTCACTTCACCCACTTTTTCACCATCCAGCAAAACTTCCCATTCGGAAGCGTCGGTGGTCAGCTTTTTCGCCTGCCAGTGTCCCTGCTCGCCCACCAGCTCCTGCTCGCTCCAGCAGCCCATCGCCATGGTCTGTTTCAGGTTGATGTCGTTTTCCGGCCAGATAATACGGCCCTGCCCCGGAACAATACGTACCAGATGGTGGAACTGTTTCTGGATCGCTTTCAGGTCGTCGAAAATATCGGCGTGATCAAACTCAAGATTATTGAGGATCAGCGTGCGCGGGCAGTAATGAACAAACTTAGAACGTTTGTCAAAGAAGGCGCAGTCATACTCATCCGCTTCGATAACAAAGAAGTCGCTTTCGCCCAGACGCGCCGAAACCTCAAAGTTTCCAGGTACACCGCCGATCACAAAACCCGGTTTATAGCCGCACTGTTCCAGAATCCAGGTCGCCATTCCCGCGGTAGTGGTTTTGCCGTGTGTACCAGCAATGGCCAGAACCCAGCGGTCACGCAGCACAAAATCGTGCAGCCACTGTGGACCTGACATATACGGAATGTTTTTTTCCAGTACCGCTTCCACACACGGATTTCCACGGGTCATGGCATTGCCAATAATCACCAAATCCGGCTGCGGATCGAGCTGGCTGGCATCGAAACCCTGAATCAGTTCAATGCCTTGCTTCTCAAGTAAGGTGCTCATCGGCGGATACACATTGGCGTCCGAACCCGTTACTTCATGGCCCAACTGGCGCGCCAGAATCGCCAGACCACCCATAAACGTGCCACAAATTCCTAAAATATGAATGCGCATACGTCATTATCCTTTTTTAATCTACCGCTCATTTTACGCATATGTCGGGCAAGTGAGAAACGCATTTCAGGATAATCCGTAATTTGCTGGCGCGATTCACCTGAGCGCAACATTCAGATTATTTGTTAAGATTGTTGCGGTCGCTTTACTCCATAAACATTGCAGGGAAAGTTTTATGAAAACGTTAGGTGAATTTATTGTCGAAAAGCAGCACGAGTTTTCTCATGCTACCGGTGAGCTCACTGCTTTGCTGTCGGCAATAAAACTGGGCGCCAAGATTATCCATAGAGATATCAACAAAGCCGGACTGGTTGATATCCTGGGTGCCAGCGGTGCTGAGAATGTGCAGGGCGAGGTGCAACAAAAACTCGACCTGTTCGCTAATGAAAAACTGAAAGCCGCATTGAAAGCGCGCGATATCGTTGCGGGCATTGCATCTGAAGAAGAGGATGGGATTGTCGTCTTTGATGGGTGTGAACACGCAAAATACGTTGTGCTGATGGACCCCCTGGATGGCTCGTCCAACATCGATGTTAACGTCTCTGTCGGTACTATATTCTCCATCTACCGCCGCGTCACGCCTGTTGGTACGCCGGTAACGGAAGAGGATTTCCTCCAGCCTGGTAATAAACAGGTTGCCGCAGGTTACGTGGTATACGGCTCCTCTACCATGCTGGTTTACACCACTGGCTGCGGCGTCCACGCCTTTACTTATGATCCGTCACTCGGCGTTTTCTGTCTGTGTCAGGAAAAAATGCGTTTCCCGGAGAAAGGCTCAACCTACTCCATCAACGAAGGAAACTACATTAAGTTTCCTAACGGCGTGAAGAAGTACATTAAATTCTGCCAGGAAGAAGATAAGTCCACCAACCGCCCGTACACCTCACGTTATATCGGTTCACTGGTCGCGGATTTCCACCGTAACCTGCTGAAAGGCGGCATTTATCTCTATCCAAGCACCGCAAGTCACCCGGACGGTAAACTGCGTTTGCTGTATGAATGCAACCCAATGGCATTCCTGGCGGAACAAGCTGGCGGTAAAGCGAGCGATGGCAAAGAGCGTATTCTGGATATCATCCCGGAAACCCTGCATCAGCGCCGTTCGTTCTTCGTCGGCAATGACCATATGGTTGAAGATGTCGAACGCTTTATCCGTGAGTTCCCGGACGCGTAATGGTCTAAAAACGCCGGAGCAGTCCGGCGTTTTTGCGTTTTAATTAACAAAAGTTAATTTGACGCGTTTAGAGACACGGAAATAGGGAACCCAGATAGCCAGATGAATGATATTTTTCAGCACACCCCATGCGTCTGAAAGATCAATTGTGGCATGAAGAAATTGTACTGCTCCCCAAATATCAGCAACATTCAATGCGAAGAGCGCCAGAAGAAGGGCAATATAGTAGTGAGGAAGTTGGCGTTTCTTATTAAAAAACAAAAAAGTAGTATAACTCACCAACAGAAATATCGTGGCACATCCGACCACTTCCAGATAAAGCAGAGTTCTGAGCGGTTCTTCCTGACTGCCCTGAGCAAGCCCCCATGTTCGTACAAAAGAATAAATGCTCGAAATAATCACCAGCACTAAAGAAATAGCAGGTAAATACAGCCAACCTCCAATCCCCGTAAGCTTTTTATCAGCACAACCTTTGCAATAATCGTCAGGTGGTAAAACAGCTACTCCACAACTTTTGCATGTTGTACTTAAATCCTCGCCTTCCTTTGCCCACATAAAAATATCCTTGTATATCAGTAAATTTACTCTTTTATTGTATTTTCCGGACTCACTCTTATTACTGGCGAACTCTGACGGTTCTCCCACAGCACCGTTAACCCACGCTGTAATGCAATGAAAATAAACAGCAAAATGCCGATGGCGATTTTCGTCCACCATGAACTCATCGTGCCGTCAAAGTTTATGTAAGTCTGAATGAGTCCCTGAATCGCTACGCCAAAAAGCGTTCCTAATACTGTCCCAACACCGCCGCTTAAAAGTGTACCGCCAATCACCACGGAGGCGATAGCGTCCAGTTCCACACCTACGCCTGCCAGCGCGTATCCGGCCTGGGTGTAAATAGAGAAGACAATCCCGGCCAGTGTCGCCAGTCCGGTGGAGAGCATATAAATGCGAATAGTGGTGCTGCGAGTAGAAATTCCCATCAGGTTTGCCGAAGTCGCGTTGCCACCAATGGCATATACCTGATTACCAAAACGGGTACGATGTGCGAGGAAAATACCAATAACCACCACCGCAAGCATCAGCAGCCCCATCGCGCTTAAGCGACCACCGCCGGGGATTTTCCACGCCAGGCTTGAGAGCGTTTCATAAATGGGATGGTTAATCGGGATCGACTCTTCCGAAACGAGATAGCTGACGCCGCGCAAAAAGAACATTCCTGCCAGGGTAATGATGAATGCCGGGATCTTCAGCGCGTCGATCAGAAGCCCCATAAATGCGCCGAAGGCACAGCCCATCACCAGTACCAGCGGGAAGGCCAATAGTGGCGAAAAGCCGAAGTCACCAATCACCTTTGCCAGAAACACGCCGGTAAAAGCGATCACCGAACCGACAGAAAGATCGATCCCACCGGAGAGGATCACAAAGGTCATGCCGACAGCGATGATCCCCAGAAAAGCGTTATCAGTCAGGATATTGCAGATCACCCGCGTGGAGGCAAAACCGGGAAACTGCGTCAGACAGTAGAGATAGCCCAACACAAAGACGCCGATGGTGATCATCAGTGGCAAGTTACGTTTTATCACGGCTACGCACTCCTTTAATCAGACTGATAAAGCGTTGCGACTGAACAATCAGCACGCAAAGCACCACCACCGCTTTCACCACCTGATTCATCTCCGGCGGAAAGCCCGAGAGCAAAATCCCGGTATTCATTCCCTGAATAATCAGCGCCCCCACCACCGAGAGCAGCAGGTTAAAGCGCCCGCCCATCAGTGATCCACCGCCGATCACCACCGCAAGAATGGCGTCCAGTTCCAGCCATAATCCAGCATTATTGGCGTCGGCACCGCGAATATCCGCCGCCACGATAATGCCCGCAATCGCCGCACACAGCCCGCTCAACACATAGGTGAGCATGACGATGATCCGCGTGTTCACTCCGGCATTTTTCGCTGCCCGAATGTTGATGCCAACAGCTTCAATAAACATCCCCAGCGCCGTTTTGCGAGCCAGCAACCAAAACAGAAGAAGTGTCAGCACTGCAATAATGACCGGCGTTGGCAGGAACAACAGCGATCCGCTGCCGAACCAGGAGAGATCCGGCGAGTTGAAAGTAACGATCTGTCCGGAGGTGATCAGTTGCGCCACGCCGCGCCCGGCAACCATCAGGATCAGAGTGGCGACAAACGGTTGAATTTTGAGGATCGCCACCAGAATGCCATTCCACAATCCAGCCAGAATGCCGGTGCCTAACGCACTGAGTAGCACAATCGGCACGCTATACCCCGCTACCGTCATCGCGGCCGTTGTGGCTCCGGCAATAGCCATCACCGCGCCTACGGAAAGATCGATGCCGCCAGTGGCGATCACCAGCGTCATGCCGATCGCCAGCAGCGCAACGGGAGCCGCGCGGTTAAGGATATCGATGGGACTCCCGAACAGACGCCCATCCTGAAGCACCACCTGCCAGAAATGCGGGGCGACCAAGCTATCGACCAGCAGCACCAGCAATAGCGCTGCCAGTTGCGGCATTCCCGTCGGCCAGCGAAAACGCCTTTTCGACGACGCGGTGTCAGGGAGAGATTGAGGCATCACACTGTTCTCCTTACGCCGCAATGGCGTTCATGATCGCCGGAACGGAAAGCTCTGCCAGCGGGATCTCTGCCACTTGTTTACGATCACGCATGATGATCACCCGATCGGCATAGCCCACCAGTTCTTCCAGTTCCGAGGAGATCACCAGCAGTGCCAGACCATCGGCGCACAACGTTTCAATCAGGCGGATGATCTCGGCGTGGGCACCAACGTCAATACCGCGCGTTGGCTCGTCGAGAATTAGAAATTGCGGACGAGTCAGCAGCCAGCGTGAAAGCAACACTTTTTGTTGATTACCGCCAGAGAGGAACTCTATCGGCTGTTCCGTGGAAGGGGTGCGAATACCGAGCTGGCGGATAAATCGTTCTGCTATTTCCTGCTGTTCTTTGCGTGAAATCGGTCGCAGCCAGCCGCGCTGGGCTTGTAAGGCAAGGATGATATTTTCCCGTACCGAAGCGGCAGCAATAATGCCATCGGTTTTCCGGTCTTCCGGACAGAAACCAATACCCAGTACCGATGCATGATGCGGCGATCGCAGGGTTTGCGGTTTACCTTTGATCAACGCTGTGCCGCTGTCGGCGGGTTTGATACCGAAGATCACTTCCGCAGTTTCTGTACGTCCTGATCCCAGCAAACCTGCCAACCCGACGATCTCGCCGGGACGAATTTCCAGATCAAACGGCGCGATCGTCCCTTTCTTGCCGTAATTGTTAAACTCGGCAACAGGTTTGTCGCTCAACAATGTTCGCCCGGCACGCTGTAGCGCATGAGTGTCGAGTTCACGCCCCAGCATCATTTTCACCAGTTCGATCTGCGGAAGCTCGCGGGTTTCCCGACAGCCAACAAAGCTGCCATTGCGTAAGACGGTGATCCGATCACTGACCTGGTATACCTGATCGAGAAAGTGAGTGACGAAGATCAGGCTGACGCCGCGATCTCGAAGCTGGCGCATCAGGCCAAACAGTAGTTCCACTTCCTGGGTGTCGAGGCTGGCGGTGGGTTCATCAAGGATCAGCACTTTGGCGGAGAGATCGATGGCCCGGCAAATGGCGACGATTTGCTGCATTGCCACCGAAAAACGGTTAAGCGGTTCGCGCACGTCGAGGGAGAAACCGTAGGATGCCATTAACCCGGTTGCGCGCTTTTCCATCTCTTTGCGCCGTAGCAAGCCGAAACGTTTGGGCTCACGGCCGATAAAGAGATTGTCGGCAACCGACATATTGGGTAACAGGTTGACTTCCTGGTAGACGGTGCCGATGCCAAGCTGTTGTGCATGGGCTGTGTTTTTCGGTGAGATGGCCTGGCCTTCCAGCCAGATTGTGCCGCGATCGGCATGGTAAACGCCGGTTAATGCTTTAATCAGCGTCGATTTTCCTGCCCCGTTTTCACCAAGCAGTGCCATAATTTCACCACGACGCAAGCTGAAGTCAACGTTATCTAACGCTTTGACGCCGGGGAAGAATTTGCTTAATCCTTCGGTACGGAGGATTTCCTGGTGTTGGTCGGTAGTCATAGCTCTCCCAGTGTAAAGCGGGCTCCTGGTAGGCCTGATAAGACGCACCAGCGTCGCATCAGGCATCTGCGCACAAATGCCTGATGCGGCGTGAACGCCTTATCCGACCTACCAGTCGGCATCGGTTTGTAGGCCTCAATACCCCATATTTTTCTTCTTCTCTAACTCTTCTTTTGCGGTATCAGGCAGATAAAGGGTGGACTTAGTCAGCGTCAGCTTTTCAGGCATGGTGCCGTCTTTCTTGTATTTCTCCAGCGCGTCGAAAGCTGGGCCTGCCATGTTTGGCGTCAGTTCAACACTGGCATTCGCTTCACCATCAATCATCGCTTTGTAGATATCCGGCACGCCGTCGATAGAGCCTGTCAGAATATCTTTGCCCGGCTTCAGACCCGCTTCTTTAATCGCCTGAATCGCGCCTATTACCATGTCGTCGTTATGGGCGTAAACCATGCAGATATTTTTGCCGTTGTTTTCCGCTTTGATAAAGCTCTCCATAACTTCTTTGCCTTTACTACGGGTGAAATCACCGGATTGCGAGCGGATAATTTTGATATTTGGCGCATTCTTAATAGCTTCGGCAAAACCTTTCTTACGGTCGATGGCAACGCTCGCCCCAACGGTGCCTTGTAACTCAACCACGTTACACGGTTTACCGTTGACCTCTTTCACCAGCCAGTCACCAATCAACTTGCCTTCCAGAATGTTGTCAGCAGTAACGGTCGTCATATAGAGAGATTTGTCTTTCACATCGATGGAACGGTCGAGCAAAAAGACCGGAATTTCGGCATCTTTCGCCTCTTTTAATACTGGTTCCCAGCCCGTCGCCACCACCGGAGCGATAAAGATCGCATCCACACCTTGTGCGACGAAGGAACGTACCGCTTTAATCTGGTTTTCCTGCTTTTGCTGACCATCGGCAATTTTTAGCGTGATACCGCGCTTTTCTGCCTCACTTTTCGCCACGTTGGTTTCTGCGGCACGCCAGCCGGACTCCGATCCGACCTGCGAAAATCCTACGGTTAAGGGAGCGGCCAATGCCATAGACGACATGGCTGCTGAGACCGCAGAGACTACAAGTAAGCGTTTCCACATAGGGTTGTCCTCGTCGGGGTGATTATTATTGTTTAAAAGATGTTCGCGAAAAAACTATAGACAATCGGTCATGTAACAGATTGCGTTACTTCACACTTCAAAAAAGTAAATACATCGTTAATCACAAGTTTGTAATCGCTTTCATCTCGCTATGAAAAATGCGGCTACGGTTATGGATTTTCCTGCTCTGTAAACCGTCTTAAAGCTGGCGAAAAAGGAAAAAGAGGACGAAAACAAGCGAAGACATTCGGCGCGAGTTGGCTATAATACTCGGCACTTGTTTGCCACATATTTTAAAGGAAACAGACATGAGCTTACTCAACGTCCCTGCGGGTAAAGATCTGCCGGAAGACATCTACGTTGTTATTGAGATCCCGGCTAACGCAGATCCGATCAAATACGAAATCGACAAAGAAAGCGGCGCACTGTTCGTTGACCGCTTCATGTCCACCGCAATGTTCTATCCATGCAACTACGGTTACATCAACCACACTCTGTCTCTGGATGGTGATCCGGTTGACGTACTGGTCCCGACTCCGTACCCGCTGCAGCCGGGTTCTGTGATCCGTTGCCGTCCGGTTGGCGTTCTGAAAATGACCGACGAAGCCGGTGAAGATGCAAAACTGATTGCGGTTCCGCACAGCAAGCTGAGCAAAGAATACGATCACATCAAAGACGTTAACGATCTGCCGGAACTGCTGAAAGCGCAGATCGCTCACTTCTTCGAGCACTACAAAGACCTCGAAAAAGGCAAGTGGGTGAAAGTTGAAGGTTGGGAAAACGCTGAAGCCGCTAAAGCTGAAATCGTTGCTTCCTTCGAGCGCGCAAAGAATAAATAATTTCTTGTATACTCTAAATAATTCAAGTTGCAGGAAGGCGACAAGCGAGTGAATTCCCGGGCACCTACATAAGTAAGTGACTGAGGTGAGCGAACGCAGACACAGTACATGCAACTTGCAGCATGACGAGTATATCGTAATAACCCTGAACACCGGGCTTCGGTTAGTAAGGGTTTTTATTTTATATTGACACCTGTTTTGTCTTGCAAAAAACAACCGAACCCGGTGTTGGTAAGGCACAAAGCCCTTCTTATCACATGAATGGTAGACACGTGTTTGGGTAAAACATAGAGGTTCACCTGAAACCGTCATAATTTCATTCAATGCAGATCACGTTTTTTCTCTATACCGATTGAAAGACAACAACATCACTTAGATAATCTGTCGAAATAACCCATTTCTATGATGGCGTGCTACTGCGAAAGCAGGCAAGACCAAAATAGAAATGCTCTCCCGCCAAGGGGAGCATTTCTATTTTGGTCTTTTTTTTTGCCTCAACCCAGGGAACACTATGAACTATAACGAAACAGCAGACAAAATCCTCCACTCGGTGGGTGGTGCGGAGAATATCCGAATGCTCACCCACTGCGCGACCCGCTTGCGCATGGAGTTTAACGATCGCGCAAAGGTTAACGATACGCAGATTGGCGCTATCCCCGGCGTGATAAGCGTGGTGGAGAAAGGCGGTCAGTTCCAGATTGTTATCGGCAATGAGGTGCAGCAGGTTTATCGCCTGCTCAATAAGGCGCTGCCGGAGAAGAAAGGCCCCTCAAGCGGTGGCAAAAACGCCAAACCCACCGGTATCATCGCACGCATTATCAGCGTGATTTCGACCACCTTCACCCCAGTGATCCCGGCCATTACCGGCGCCGGGATGCTCAAGGCACTGCTGGCTATCCTCAAACTAACGGGCGTGATTAGCGAAACCAGTTCAACCTATCAGCTACTCAACATTATTGCCGACGCGGCCTTCTTCTTCCTGCCAGTGCTGCTGGCCTACGGGGCATCGCTGAAATTTGAATGTAACCCGATTCTGGCGATGACCCTCGCGGGCGTACTGCTGCATCCGGGCATCGGCCAGATGCTGGCAGCGGGGAAAGCGGTTGATTTTGTCGGTATCAACGTCCTGCTTTCCGATTACGCCGGGTCAGTGCTGCCGATTATTCTGACGGTCTGGCTGATGTCGTGGGTGGAGCGCTTCGCGGAGAAGGTTTCGCCGTCGATCATTAAGTTCTTTGTTAAGCCGATGCTGATCCTGTTGATCACCGCGCCACTGGCGCTGGTGCTCGTCGGCCCTGCGGGTATTTTGCTTAACGATCTGGTGGCGGCTGGCGCAGGCGCTATTGATCGCCACGCCAGTTGGTTAATTCCGATGCTGATGGGCGCTCTGCAACCCTTCCTGATTATTACCGGCACCGCCTGGGCGATGACGCCAATCGCTACCGGTCAGTTGAGTAAAAACGGTTTTGAGATGATCAACGGACCGGGAATGCTGGCGTCAAACGTGGCAATGGGCGCGGCGACGCTGTGCGTGGCGCTGAAAACCAAAAATAACAACCTGCGCCAGTTGGCCTCATCATCGGGCTTTACCGCGCTGCTGGGGATCACCGAACCGGCACTGTACGGGGTATTACTCAAGTTCCGCCGGGTACTGATTGCCGCGATGATCGGTGGCGGCTGCGCCGGGATTTATGCTGGTGTGAGCGGTCTGGTGCGCTATGCGTTTGTCTCCCCAGGACTTGCGGCGCTGCCGGCGTTTATCGGTGAAAACCCGATGAATATCGTCCATGCGCTAGTGACCTGTGCGATTTCTATCGTAGTAACCTTTGCCCTGACCTGGTTTATCGCCTTTAAAGATACGCCTGAAGAGCAAGAAGAGGTCAGCGAGGCTCCGCAGCCTGTCGTTAGCCCGAAAATTGAGGGTGAGATTGAAGTACTCAGCCCGCTGCGCGGTCAGGTGATGGCGCTGAACGAAGTGAATGATGATGTCTTTTCCGGTGGCCTGCTGGGAGAAGGCGTGGCGATCCAACCACAGGAAGGGGTTCTGCGTGCGCCGTTTAACGGTACTGTAATGATGTTTCTACCTTCCTGCCACGCCGTTGGTTTACAAAGTGAAAGCGGACTTGAGCTGCTGATCCATATCGGTATCGATACCGTTAATCTTAACGGCCAGCACTTTAGCTCATCGCTGAAAGTAGGCGACAAGGTGGAGGTCGGACAGGAGCTAATCCGCTTTGATATCCCCGCCATCGAACAGGCCGGGTATGACCTGATTACCCCGGTGATTGTGGTCAATGGCGACGAGCAGCACTCCCTGCGCCTTACCACCGCCGCGCAGGTCGATTACGGCGAACAACTGATGGTGCAATCCGCTAAGGAGGTGCAGGTATGATTTATCAAAAGAAAACGCAGTTCCCGGACGGTTTTCTGTGGGGCGCGTCCACTTCGGCCTATCAGGTTGAGGGCGCGTGGAATGAAGACGGTAAAGGACCGTCGGTAGTCGACATGCTCAGCCATCCGCCGGGAACGGCTGACTTCCGCATTGCCAGCGATCACTATCATCGCGTGGAGGAAGACGTAGCGCTGATGGCGCAGATGGGGCTGAAGGCCTACCGCTTTTCGGTGGCCTGGTCGCGGGTGATACCTGACGGTGATGGCCCGGTGAATCCGGACGGGTTAGCCTTTTATCACCGCCTGATCGACGCCCTGACACGCCACGGAATAACCCCCATCGTCACGTTGTATCATTTCGACTTGCCCTGGGCTCTGGAGTTGAAAGGCGGCTGGCTGAACCGCAAAACCGGGGAGGCGTTTGTTCGTTACGCCCGTCTGCTGTTCAGCGAGTTTGCCGATAAAGTCCCGCTATGGCTGACGATTAACGAACAGAACACCATGATCCTGCATCCCGGCGCGATTGGCGTACCCGCCAATCGTGAACTGCCGGATAAGAAGGCGCTGTACCAGCAGAATCATCATATGATGCTGGCTCAGGCGCAGATCTTCGCCCTGTGCCACCGCGAATTCCCTGGGCTGCGCATCGGCCCGGCGATAAACACCACTTCGATGTACGCCGAAAGTTGCAAACCGGAAGACGCTATTGCCGCGCATAACTGGGAAACGCTGCGCTGCTGGAGTTTTTTAGATGTAGCGGTACATGGTCGCTACAACGCCCTGGCGTGGGCGTATTTGCAGGATCGCGGCCTCGCGCCGGAAATGCAGCCAGAAGATGCGCTGATTTTGCAGCAGGGGCGGTCGGATTTTATCGCCATTAACTACTACTCAACCGCGACGATTGCTGCCAGCCGGGGCGATGGTGCCGATGTTGCCCCCCGCGCGGGCGATCAACAAATTATGCTGGGCGAAGAGGGCGTTTATCGGCCAGCGGAAAATCCGTGGGTCGGCAAAACGCCTTACGGCTGGGTCGTTGATCCGGTGGGATTGCGCCTGACGCTGCGTAAAGTGTGCGAGCGCTACGGCCTGCCGATTCTGATCAGCGAAAACGGTATGGGCGCACCGGATAAGCTGGAGCATGATGGGACGGTGAATGACGATTACCGTATCGCTTTCCTTGAGGCGCACATTGAGCAAATGCGTCTGGCAATTGCTGACGGCGTCGAGCTGATGGGCTACTGCCCATGGGCAGCAATTGATGTGGTAAGCACTCACCAGGGATACGCTAAGCGCTACGGTTTTATTTATGTCGATCGCGGCGAGGATGATCTGAAGAGTTTGCAAAGGATCCGCAAACGCAGTTTCTGGTGGTATAAGGATGTCATCGCGCAAAACGGTAACCACAACGAGTCTCAGAGATGATTGTTCAGAAGGTGCTCAATAATAGCCTGGTGCTCTCCCTTGATGACGATAACAGGGAAGTTATCGTCATGGGGAAAGGTATTGGCTTCAACAGCAGACCCGGGGACGAGATCGCCCCGGAGCAGATAGAGAAGCTATTTGTAACCCAGACGCTTGACGAACGCAGCGGCTATCTTGAGGCACTTTCCGCTATACCGGATGAAGTCATCGAAATGGCTGCGATGATTATTTCCCGTGCCAACATGCAGCTTTCGAGCAAAGTTCGTGAGCAGATTTTCTTTACCCTTGCCGATCACCTGGCTTTTGCCATCGAGCGCAGCCGCAAAGGGATCACCATTCAAAACCGCCTACTACCGGAGGTCAGGCGGTTTTATCCACAACAGTTCCACATCGCCAGCGAGGCTGTAACCATTATTCGCCAGCAGTACGGTATTGAACTACCGGAAGAGGAAGCCGGGAATATCGCTTTTCATCTTGTGAATGGTCAGAGCGAAGGCGACGACGTAGCGCAAACCATGCAGTCAGTGAAAATGTTGAAGGATATTTTTAATCTCGTGCAGTACCACTTTAAGCAGGAGATCGACACTGAATCGATTAATTACTCACGTTTTCTTATCCATATGCAGTTTTTCCTTCAGCGTTTACAGGAGGGAGAACTGGATAGCTCGCGGGACAGTTTCCTGCTAGTGCAAGTGATTAAAGAGTATCCAGAAGCCTGGCAGTGTACGCTACTGATCCGCGATTATATCAAGGTTCAACTCGGTATCACCCTCAGAGGTAACGAACTGCTATGGCTCACAGTCCATCTGGTGAGGATAACTGGACTTGATGCATAAACAGGATGCCTCTAATCGTTTAAATTGACGTATAACATTTGCTTTTGAGAACGCATCTTGCCTGTTCAGAGCCGCTTGCTGGAAATAAGCCGCTCCTGCTCATTCTCACCATTTAAATTGCGAGATGTTTTACCCCTGCGCATTAATGAACACCAGCAGCGTTTTTTATGCGTTAACAGATATAGAAAGCGACTCGGAAGGAAAAGAAACAGGCGGGAAAGTTACAAAACAGAATGCGTGTCGTCTCGCAAAAACAACGCCACCCGAAGGTGGCGTGTTTAATTATGGCTTATCCCTGTCTAACCAGTCGCCGCTTGCAATCAGCTTTAATCCATCGACGGGTCGTTGATATACGTACATCCATGCACTCCCGTACGGCGTCTGAATCAACTGGCGCGCGTATTCACCGCCCCTGGTGCGCAAGGCATCAAGTTCGGCCAGCGTGGCGTTGTCAATACGATAAACTTCACCGTGTACCGTTCCGTTCCCCGGAACTGCGCCTGGATAGTGGCCCAGGCTATACAACTGGTAGTTATCGATACTGAAATCGCCCAGCAACTGGGCATTGGTCATCCAGTGGCTGTTGCCTTGTTTGTGGCGTAAACTGCCGTAGACAAATATTCGCATAGCTAAAACTCGAACTGATAGAGCAAATCCAGTGCCTGGTCTACACCAGACACGGCTTCCAGATATAGCTTCGGCATCAGGCGATAACGTAACGTGAGTGTTGCTATAGAGTCAAATATCCCCACGCCGTATTTCACTTGTAGGCCTGGTAATACATAGCCGCTGACCACCACCTGGGAGGAATCGCCTACCCCCTCGGTGTCGAGCGCTAAATTACTTACGCCAAATGTCTCACCGATTTTACCCACAATCTGACCACTTTGTGCAACCCCCAGACCAATCAGCATCGAGGTCATCGCCGCGCTGTCACTCTGATCGCTCTCCAGCCCTTGTCCGCGTAACAAGTAGGACAATGCCGCCTGTTGTGACATCGCCGGGTCAGAGAAGATCTCCGCTTTCGGCTCATCCGCCAGCCCGGTGACACGAACACCGGCGATCACGTCGTCTTCTGTTGCATCCGGGTTACGAATCGCTTCGATATTGAGATACGGTTGATCCGGCGGGCCAGAGAACAGCAGTTCACCTTTACGCACAATCAGATCCTGACCATAGGCATGGAAGCGACCTTCCGGAATGTTGATCTGCCCGTTCAGACCCAGACCTTGTTTGTCCTGTACAACATTGAGATCGCCCGTCAGTCGCGCTTTCAGGCCGAAGGCATCAATGCGCACATTGTTGCCAACGTGAACAATCAGGTTGCTGTTGATCGGAATCGATGCCGTTTTCGCCTCCTCCGGTTGCAGGTTATCGTTGAGCATTACCACATCGCTGGAGACGCCCACCGCACTTTCCGGTAGATCGTGCACCACAATGCGCGCCCACGGTACATCCACGCGGCCATCGAGGGTAAACAGGCTTGGTGTGGCTTCGAATACGACATCTGGCGACACATCCATGCGCACCATCGGCGGTACGGTGATCCGCACCTTACTGCCTTTTGCCGTCACCCGCGCACGCCAGTTTTCAATCTGACTCCAGTCAGCATCACCGTTCAGGTAAATTTCCCCCTGCTGGGTTCGCACAGTGCCCGCCAGCGTCGAGCGCATACCGTTAAAGTTGACCGCAAGCTGGCTCGGCTGCATATCAAACGGCATAAAGTTGCCATCGATATCCACACCAGTGACCTGGAGCTGACCAAACAACTGCGGGCTCTGCACATCACCGCCCAGACGTAAGTTGGCGCTCACCATACCCGCCGCTTTTTCACCACGCGTAAAGATGGGGTTTACCATCGCGAGGTTGAAGTTACGGATATTCACGTTGCCGCCGAGGTTACGCCGCCCTTGTGGATCGGTTACCTGCACCTGACCATCAAACTGACCGTTATTAGTCAGACGGATTGTCCAGCCCAGCTCGGCACGGTTATTACGCAACTCCGCCGTCAGGTTCAGCGTCTGAAACGCTACTGGCAGCGCCGCATCGTTGACGGTTTGCGTCACCTGCACGTTACGCCCGGAAAGAGTAACACTGCCCTGCGGCAGCCCTTCTTTGGTGGTATCCCAGGCGACATCCGCTTTACCTGTAAAGATACCGCTGGCCTGAGTGGTTTCCGGCATAAACGGCTTCAGCATTGCCAGGTCGAAACGGTTGAGATTCACCACCGCACCCCCTTCAGCCCCGGCATCAATGGTTTGCGGCACGCACAGTTCCGCATTCGGGTTAAGCCAACAGTGTGGCCCGATGCTGATTTTTTGCTCCTGATTGCGGTAGTCCAGTGCGATATCACGCGTCAGCGACCACGGGCCGACCGGCGTCTGGAAGCGCGTATTGCTAAGTGTTCCCTTCCAACGTTCTTCTTTGCGATCAAAACTCCCTGCCAGATTGAGCTGCCCGGAAACCGGCTCGCCCTGAATCCGCAGTTGTAACTCGTGCTGCTTTTCGCTGCCTTTCGCGTTCAGAGTGACGAGGTTGATATTCACATCCGGCTGCGAGATTTGCTCAACGCGCACGTCGAGTTTACCCGCAATCTGATCGGTGGATTTGATATCGCCTTCCACACGAACCTGCGCTACGGAGAGTTCCTGCCAACGCAAACCGCGCGCGGTAATATCTGCCAGTAGTTGTGGCGCTTCCACAGTACCGCGTACTTTCACCAACCCTTTCGCTGTACCGCCCAGTCCTGGTAGCGCATTATCCAGCCCCGGCGCGTTGATGGTGGCATCAAGATTGAGATCTTTTACCCCCAACTCGCCTTTCACTTCGGCACTGTTTGGCCCCAGTTCCAGATGCAGACCAGGGATCGTCCACTGCATATAACTGTTGCCTTTCAGCGTTCCGTCAACGTTCACTTTGTTCTGTTTAACATTGCCGGTCAGCTTCAACTCTGGTACGTCCATCTGCCAGGTGCCGCCGTACAGGCTGCCTCGGGTTTTGATCAAACCATTGAGTTTTGACGGCCACTCCGGGAACTCTTTCGCAGTGTTAATGCCGTTAAGCGTTAACTCACCACGCCAGCTAATCGCCTGCTGCCAGTCGAGTAACGCTTTCAACTCGGTTTTCCCTTCCAGCGCTGCGACGGTAAGTTTGTCGAGATTAACCTGCTGTTCATTGCCCTTTGCATCGAGGGTAATGGTCGCTGGCGGGATCTCATGCCCCTTCACCGCCATGTGCATAGAGAGCGTGTAATCAGTCATTTTTCCGGTGAGTTTCAGTTTCAGATCATCCGCCTGATACTGCTTCTCGCCAGTAAACGGCCAGTAAAGCTGTTTGCTGTTTACTTCCACGTTGAGCGGCAATCCGACTTCTGCCAGCCGCGTCTGGGCGCGCAGATCCATATCCACCGGACCGGAAAGATTAACGCCAATCTCCAGTTGTTCGCGCAGCGCACCACCCACTTTCAGCTTCACTTTTTCGCCTTTTAGTGGCTCCACGTTCAGTGTGCTATTGAGGGTGATATCTACCGGCCAGTTATTGGACAGTTGCGCCGTGCCACTGGCATTAACGCTCCCCTGATTAGAGTCGATATCAAGTGCGTCCAGTTTGGTATTGCCATCGATGCTACTGACTTTCAGCAGCATGGTGTGCACGGTGATGTCCGTGTCGCCCGTCACGCGCAGTTGCTCACCCTTAAACTCTTCAATGTTCAGGTTGAGCGGCAAATGTACGTCGGTCATCTCCGGTAATACCGGGCGAGAAAAGAGATCTTTCAGCGTTTCGCCCAGCGGTTTTTCATCCGGCTGCGGATTTTCAATCTTCGGTTCGACAACTTCTTCCTGCGCCACTTCTGCCACTTTCGGCAGGGCAATCAACAGCCCTTTCAGCGATGTCGGTTTCAGGGTCAGGGTTTTCTCTTGCCAGTTCAGACCGGAGGTGAAGTCCATCACCGACACCGTAGTGTCATCAATCTTAATGTTGACGTTATCCAGCGCTACCCGCGTCAGGGTGATGGGATATGGCGTAGAGAGATCCAGCGGCCCGCTATCTTCCTCTTCCTCCGCTTGCTCTGAAGGGGGCATTTTTTTACTGTCGATGTTGACCTGAATATCCTTCAGTGCCAAATCGTTAATACAAACACTGCTGTCCCACAGGCACTCCAGCCCGACCGCCAGATGCAGATTGCCCGCTTTTACCGCCACGCCTGGCTGCTCATAACGAACGTCAGACAAGGTAAGGTCGCGCCAGCCACCGGTGACCTTGCCAATATCCAGCCCTGGCACCCAACGGTCTGCCGCTTTAAATACCAGATGCAGGCCGCTGGTGGTGCCCACCAGAAACGCCACTGATCCCAGCAACAGTAAAATAACGATGACTACGCCGAGGCTGATTTTTTTCCATAAACTCATAATTCTGGCCCCAGACCGATGTAAAACTGTAAACCATGCTCGTCTTTGTCAGCGACCGGAACGGCGAAATCGAGCTTGATCGGCCCGACCGGCGATTCCCAACGCACGCCAACCCCGGTGCCGGTTTTAAAGTCACTGCGGCGAATATCGCTTACCGCTTCGCCGCTATCGACAAACACCGCGCCCCACCATTTTCCGGTCACGTTGTACTGATACTCCAGCGATCCGGTAATCAGCTTTGATGCCCCTTTCAGGTCACCATTGGCGTATTTCGGAGCGATCGATTTGTATTTATAGCCGCGAATACTGCGGTCGCCCCCGGCGAAGAAACGTAAATCTGGCGGTACTTTGTCGAAGTCACCGGTTTCAATCCAGCCCAGCGTGCCGCGAGTGACAAAGCGATGGCGATCGTAAAGTGTGCGGATCCAGACGTTCTGCGCCTGGAATACGGAGAAATCGACGTCCGATCCCCAGGCGGTGTTGGAGTAGTCGATAGAGTAACGCTGCGAGTCGCCCCAGGTCGGCATCAGGCCGCCGCGTGATCGCGTCCGGCTAATCATGACCCCAGGATAAAACAGCATCGTGGTGTTAGTGATTTCACCCTGAGTAAAGTGGTCGAGACTCCAGCGCAGGTTAATGGCACGCTGCCAGCCACTGGAAAGATCCCAGTAACGGGAAGCAACCAGGGTGGTGGAATCGGATTCGGTATCATTCAGATCAGTACGCTTAAAACCACCCTGTACCAGATAGTATTGTTCCAGTGGGTTCTTAAGCAGCGGCATTTTATAACTAAAATCGAGAGTCTGTTCCGGTGCAGAGATACTTGTGCTGGTGGTCAGGCTGTGACCGTAAGAGTTCATCCACGGCTTTTTCCACGAGGCTTTAACTCGTGGGCCAACGTCCGTTGAGTACCCGACCCCGGTTTCAATGGTGTTTTCCGTGCGCGGCGAAACGACGCCAGTCAGTGGCAATACTTTAGTTTCTCGCGCTTTATCAAACTGCGGTGCAACCACCACCGAGTTAAACCAACCGGTAGCGGAGAGACGGCGGTTCAGTTCCGCCAGATCTTTAGATTCGTACTCATCGCCCTCTTTAAACGGCACCAGATTTTGCAGGTACTCATCGCGGATCTGTGAACCTTCGAAGGTCACATGCCCAAAGCGGTAGCGTTCGCCACTGTTGTAATCAATATCCCAGTAGGCTTTATGCAAGCCAAGTGCGATACCCAACTGTGCTTTGGTAAATTCGCTATCGAAATAGCCTTTACGCAACGCGATGCTGGTTAAGGACTTTTTGAAATTTTCGTAGTCGCCCTGATTCAGCACCGTGCCTATAGCCGGGCGGGTATCGAGCAACTTCAAATAGTCTTTATCAGTCCGCGCACCGCCGCGCAAAACCACATCAGTGCCGCCAATCAACACCGGCACGCCGGGCGTGACTTTGGCGATCAACACCTGCCGCCCCTTCTTTGGCGGTGGTCGGAGATCAAATTCAATGGTCGGCTGGTAATAGCCCAGCGCCTTCAGACCTTCGCGGATGGCATCATCAACACGTGCGCGAAAGCGCCGATCTGGCGTAACTTCATCACTTTCAATCGTAGAAAGCTGCGCACGAACGTTCTTTTCTAGCTGCCCCGATAACCCTTCGACCTGTAGACGGACGTTCGCGGCGACGGCAGCTCCGCTAAAGCAGAGTAAGCTTACACAGCATAACTGTCGGATATAGCGCACATTTTCTCCTGAATATCCTTTGTTCCTGCCCCTGGAACTCCGTTAAACGGCTTAACAAAAATCCAGCCATATGGATTTAAAAGCAGACTAA
This sequence comes from Escherichia sp. KTE159, assembly GCF_000408805.1. Classification (NCBI taxonomy): domain Bacteria; kingdom Pseudomonadati; phylum Pseudomonadota; class Gammaproteobacteria; order Enterobacterales; family Enterobacteriaceae; genus Escherichia; species Escherichia sp. KTE159. The sequence goes on along the minus strand of NZ_KE137295.1, from coordinate 226,668 downwards.
ACCCAAAATATTTCTTATGGTTTACTTTATACACATTCACGGGGGTTATTGTGTGCAAATACGTCTCTTGTTACAACCTAATCCCCAAAGGCCGACTTTCGGGAGAGCAACACTATGAGTTTATTTGATAAAAAGCATCTGGTTTCCCCCGCCGATGCCCTTCCTGGACGTAATACCCCGATGCCTGTAGCCACATTGCATGCGGTCAACGGCCACTCAATGACCAATGTACCTGACGGAATGGAGATCGCCATTTTTGCTATGGGCTGTTTCTGGGGCGTGGAACGCCTTTTCTGGCAACTTCCCGGTGTTTACAGCACTGCCGCAGGCTATACCGGCGGTTACACGCCAAACCCGACCTATCGGGAAGTGTGTTCTGGTGATACCGGCCACGCCGAAGCGGTACGCGTGGTTTACGATCCGTCAGTGATCAGCTACGAACAACTGTTACAGGTATTCTGGGAGAATCACGATCCCGCACAAGGGATGCGTCAGGGCAATGACCACGGCACGCAGTATCGTTCCGCAATTTACCCGCTGACACCAGAACAGGACGCTGCCGCCCGCGCCAGTCTGGAACGTTTTCAGGCCGCAATGCTCACCGTCGGTGACGATCGCCAGATAACCACCGAGATCGCCAACGCTACACCGTTTTATTATGCCGAAGATGACCACCAACAATATCTGCACAAAAACCCATATGGCTATTGTGGAATTGGTGGGATCGGCGTTTGCCTGCCGCCTGAAGCGTAGCAATAAAAGGCTGAACTAAAGCGAAATGAAGCAAAAATTTAACCCTCTGGCGACTTTACAGAACCTTACGCTATACTAGCCACTGAAAATGTCGGTTCACTCTCTTCGAACCGGCTTTCAATGTGTATTTCGCACAAATTAATCAACTTCCCCTTCCGAGGATCTGACCTGAACGGTCGGATAAGATATGTTAAACAGTATTTTAGTCATACTATGCTTGATCGCTGTGAGTGCGTTCTTCTCGATGTCCGAGATCTCGCTTGCCGCCTCACGCAAAATCAAACTTAAACTGCTGGCTGATGAAGGCAATATAAACGCCCAGCGCGTTCTGGATATGCAGGAAAATCCCGGCATGTTCTTTACCGTGGTGCAAATTGGTCTGAACGCGGTGGCGATACTCGGTGGTATCGTCGGTGATGCGGCGTTCTCTCCGGCTTTTAACAGCCTGTTCTCTCGCTATATATCAGCGGAACTCTCTGAGCAACTGAGCTTTATTCTCTCTTTCTCATTAGTGACTGGCATGTTTATTCTGTTTGCGGATTTAACCCCGAAACGCATCGGTATGATTGCGCCAGAAGCTGTGGCTTTGCGTATCATCAACCCGATGCGCTTCTGCCTGTTCGTCTGCACCCCTCTGGTGTGGTTTTTCAACGGCCTGGCAAACATGATCTTCCGTATCTTTAAATTGCCGATGGTACGTAAAGATGACATCACTTCTGATGACATCTACGCGGTGGTGGAAGCCGGTGCACTGGCTGGAGTACTGCGTAAACAGGAACACGAGCTGATCGAAAACGTGTTTGAACTGGAATCCCGTACCGTGCCGTCTTCCATGACGCCGCGTGAAAACGTGATTTGGTTCGATCTCCATGAAGATGAGCAAAGTCTGAAGAATAAAGTGGCGGAGCATCCGCACTCAAAATTCCTCGTCTGTAATGAAGATATCGACCACATCATCGGCTATGTGGACTCGAAAGATCTGCTGAACCGCGTGCTGGCCAATCAAAGTCTGGCACTGAATAGCGGCGTGCAGATTCGCAACACGCTGATCGTGCCTGACACTCTGACCCTCTCTGAGGCGCTGGAAAGTTTTAAAGCTGCGGGCGAAGACTTTGCGGTAATCATGAACGAGTACGCCCTGGTGGTGGGGATAATTACCCTCAACGACGTGATGACCACGTTGATGGGCGATCTGGTCGGTCAGGGGCTGGAAGAACAGATTGTCGCGCGTGATGAGAACTCATGGCTAATCGATGGCGGTACGCCGATTGACGACGTGATGCGTGTGCTGGATATTGACGAGTTCCCGCAGTCGGGCAACTACGAAACCATCGGCGGCTTTATGATGTTTATGCTGCGTAAGATCCCGAAACGCACCGATTCAGTGAAACTCTCCGGCTACAAATTTGAAGTGGTGGATATCGATAACTACCGCATCGACCAACTGCTGGTGACGCGGATCGACAGCAAAGCCACCGCCCTTTCACCGAAACAGCCTGACGCTAAAGATAAAAATAAAGAAGAAAGCGTCGCATAACCCCAGAAACATCAACGGCTCCTGAATCAGGAGCCGTCTTATTACTGCATAGCACGCTGGTTAAGCCATCTCTGTTTGCAGACGCATAACCTGACGGTTAACTTCGGACATCACTGACAAATGCAGCTTATCCTTCACTTTTGGGATAAGAATCTTACCCTTATCAAATTCAAAAGCGCCAACGTCCTTGATGTATAACCGTCCACGGAACAGGATTTTCACGTACTTCGCCACCTGCAGTGGGTTGTACCGTTGGAAAATTTTCATTGTTATCTCCTGCTGAGTATTACGCCTTTGTGGTGCCACAATCGGCCCAACTATTATGAGGCGCAAATTTTAATGCCTGATGACTATAGTCTATCGCTGCAATGTTTCCAGTGTGTATAAAGTTTTTTACCTTAACGTTACAGTTATTCAGAATTATCTTTTCGCCTAACCACAATCTTCAGTATAAGCATTCATTTTTCATATGATTTGTGCGCTTGTCCGCAAACTGGCACCACACTTGCGGGAAATTCGATAAATAGCACATATGATTAAAAGTCCGACCCAAGTGGTCGGATCACCTGCATACGATAAGAAGGAAACACTATGACCCTACGCAAGATTCTCGCGCTGACTTGCTTGCTACTGCCGATGATGACCTCCGCGCATAAATTCGAAACCGGTCAGCGAGTACCACCAATTGGCATTGCCGATCGTGGCGAGTTAGTACTTGATAAAGATCAGTTTAGCTACAATACCTGGAACAGCGCACAGTTAGTGGGGAAAGTGCGGGTACTGCAACATATTGCCGGTCGCACCTCCGCAAAAGAGAAAAATGCGACGCTGATTGAAGCGATTAAATCGGCAAAACTGCCGCATGATCGCTACCAGACGACCACCATTGTGAACACCGACGACGCTATCCCCGGTTCAGGTATGTTTGTACGTAGCAGCCTGGAGAGCAATAAAAAGCTCTATCCGTGGTCACAGTTTATTGTCGACAGCAACGGCATCGCACGCAGCGCCTGGCAGTTGGATGAAGAGAGTTCCGCCATTGCAGTGCTGGATAAAGACGGTCGCGTGCAATGGGCAAAAGATGGAGCGCTCACTCAGGAAGAGGTGCAGCAAGTGATGGACTTGCTGCATAAGTTGCTTAATAAATAGAAACCCGGAACCCTGGATTCAGGAAGGATTCACGCGGAGTGTAATCCAGCGGTTTCCCCTGCCAGTCGTGGACGTGTGCTCCGGCAGCGGCAGCCACAGCATGACCGGCAGCGGTGTCCCAAATATTGGTTGGCCCAAAACGCGGGTAGAGCTGAGCCTGCCCTTCCGCCACCAGGCAAAATTTCAGTGAAGAACCGATGGATGTCGTCTGGTGTTCGCCAAGCTGTTGCAGATACTCTTTCAGCTCCGCATCCGCATGGGAACGGCTAATGACAACCAGAGGCGGGCGAGCGTCGCGTACCTGAATCTGCTTGCGCACGCCGCACTCTTCTTTCCAGGCTTTTCCTTCCTCCGCGCTGTACATTACGTTCATTACCGGCGCATACACCACACCTAATATCGGTTTGCCTTTGTCGATCAGCGCAATGTTAACGGTAAATTCGCCATTTCGTTTAATAAACTCTTTGGTGCCGTCCAGCGGATCCACCAGCCAGTAACGTTGCCAGTGCTGGCGGACTTCCCAACCGGGAGGATCTTCTTCAGAAAGAACGGGGATATCCGGCGTCAGCTTACGTAATCCTTCCATGATTACGGTATGCGCGGCGATATCTGCCGCCGTCACCGGAGAGTCATCTGCTTTGTTGGCGACGTCCATCGGTTTAGTCCCGTCGTAGACCTGCATAATGGCATCGCCCGCAATCCGTGCAAGCTGGCATACTTGATCTAACATTCTCCACCTCGTCTCTGTGAGCGGCGTTAACTTATTGTTTTACTTATACCCCATCGCTATAGAATCCGCCAACTGTGATGGCGTCATCGTTTCCTGATTTATTATTTATGGCATCCTTCACGCTCCGTATGAAAGACGTTTCATCTTCTCGTTCATAAAAGGATGTCCCTTATGATTAAGTTTAGCGCAACGCTCCTGGCCACGCTGATTGCTGCCAGCGTGAATGCGGCAACAGTCGATCTACGCATAATGGAAACCTCTGATTTGCATAGCAACATGATGGATTTCGATTATTACAAAGACACATCCACAGAAAAATTTGGGCTGGTACGCACCGCGAGCCTGATTAATGACGCGCGCAATGAAGTGAAAAATAGCGTGTTGGTCGATAACGGTGACCTGATTCAGGGCAGCCCGCTGGCGGATTACATGTCGGCTAAAGGATTAAAAGCCGGTGATATTCATCCGGTCTATAAGGTGCTGAATACGCTGGATTATACCGTCGGCACACTCGGCAATCATGAATTTAATTACGGTCTGGATTACCTGAAAAATGCGCTGGCGGGGGCGAAATTCCCCTATATAAATGCCAATGTCATTGACGTAAAAACCAACCAGCCGATGTTTACACCGTATTTAATTAAAGACACCGAAGTAGCCGATAAAGACGGGAAAAAGCAAACGCTGAAAATTGGCTATATCGGCGTCGTGCCACCGCAGATTATGGGATGGGATAAAGCCAATTTATCCGGCAAAGTTACCGTTAACGATATTACCGAAACAGTGCGCAAGTACGTGCCGGAAATGCGCGAGAAAGGTGCCGATGTCGTTGTCGTTCTGGCGCATTCTGGTCTGTCTGCCGATCCGTATAAAGTAATGGCGGAAAACTCAGTTTATTATCTCAGTGAAATTCCGGGCGTTGATGCCATTATGTTTGGTCATGCCCATGCCGTCTTCCCGGGCAAAGATTTTGCTGATATCAAAGGCGTAGATATCGCCAAAGGTACGATTAACGGTGTTCCGGCGGTAATGCCAGGCATGTGGGGCGATCATCTCGGCGTGGTCGATCTGCAACTCAATAATGACAGCGGGAAATGGCAGGTGACGCAAGCAAAAGCGGAAGCTCGCCCGATTTACGATGTCGCCAATAAAAAATCACTCGCCGCTGAAGACAGCAAGTTGGTTGCAACGCTGAAAGCCGATCACGATGCCACACGCCAGTTTGTCAGCAAACCTATCGGGAAATCCGCCGACAATATGTATAGCTATCTGGCGCTGGTACAGGACGATCCGACGGTGCAGGTGGTGAACAACGCGCAAAAAGCGTATGTCGAACATTACATTCAGGGCGATCCGGATCTGGCAAAACTGCCGGTGCTCTCTGCCGCTGCGCCGTTTAAAGTTGGCGGTCGCAAGAACGATCCTGCCAGCTATGTAGAAGTGGAAAAAGGCCAACTGACTTTCCGTAATGCCGCCGATCTCTATCTCTATCCCAATACGCTGATTGTGGTAAAAGCCAGCGGCAAGGAAGTTAAAGAGTGGCTGGAGTGCTCCGCCGGGCAGTTTAACCAGATAGATCCCAACAGCACTAAACCGCAGTCATTAATCAACTGGGATGGCTTCCGTACCTATAACTTTGATGTGATTGACGGCGTGAATTATCAGATTGATGTTACCCAGCCAGCCCGCTATGACGGTGAATGTCAGGTGATTAATGCCAATGCGGAAAGGATTAAGAATCTGACCTTTAATGGTAAACCGATTGATCCGGACGCGATGTTCCTGGTTGCTACCAATAATTATCGTGCATACGGTGGCAAATTTGCCGGAACAGGCGACAGCCATATCGCCTTTGCGTCGCCGGATGAGAACCGTTCGGTGCTGGCAGCGTGGATTGCTGAAGAGTCGAAGCGTGCAGGAGAAATTCACCCAGCGGCAGATAATAACTGGCGTTTAGCGCCGATTGCCGGTGATAAAAAACTGGATATTCGTTTTGAAACGTCCCCGTCCGATAAAGCCGCAGACTTTATTAAAGAGAAGGGTCAGTATCCGATGAATAAAGTCGCGACTGATGATATCGGGTTTGCGATTTATCAGGTGGATTTGAGTAAGTAAGACACACCGTTTTCGGTCTACACATCATGCATCGCATCCGGCACTTCCTGGCGGATGCGATGCTGACGCGTCTTATCCGCCCTACAAACCACGAATCGTAGGTCTCCGGCAGTTATGCCGCACGTTCATCCCGCACCGCCAGCACCTCTGGCAAATTCAACTCAATCCAGTCTGCCAGTGCAGCAACCTTTTCACTGACCTGTTCACCCAGCGGTGTGAGGCTATATTCCACATGCGGCGGCACCACCGGATACGCGATACGGTTAACAAATCCATCCTGCTCCAGCGCCTGTAACGACTGCGCGAGCATCTTTTCGCTCACTCCGCCCATTTTACGCCGCAAGTCGCTAAAGCGATGAGTGCCTTCGCGCAGCGCCACCAGAATCAGTACCCCCCAACGGCTGGTAACGTGTTTCAACACATCCCGCGACGGACACTGCTCAGCGAAGAGGTTTCCCTCTTTCAGTTGTTGCGACAGGCTTACCCGACTCATTTCATACTTACCTTTTTGCATGTACTTACTAAAAGTTAGTTTAGGTGTTAGCGTATTTAAACACAAGACAAACCAATGGAGATTGCTCATGATCGCAATCACCGGCGCGACCGGCCAGCTTGGTCACAATGTAATTGAATCTTTGCTGCAAACCGTTTCTGCCAGCCAAATAGTGGCTATCGCACGTAATCCGGAAAAAGCGCATGCTTTGAGCGCACAAGGCATTAGCGTGCGTCAGGCTGACTACGGCGATGAAGCTGCACTGACATCTGCGCTACAGGGCGTGGAAAAATTGCTGCTGATCTCTTCCAGCGAAGTGGGACAGCGAGCCTCGCAGCATCGTAATGTTATTAATGCCGCAAAGGCGGCTGGCGTGAAATTTATCGCCTACACCAGCCTGTTACATGCGGACACCTCCCCGCTCGGCCTGGCTGCTGAGCATATCGAGACGGAGAAAATGCTGGCTGATTCTGGCATCGCTTATACCCTGCTGCGCAACGGCTGGTACACTGAAAACTACCTCGCCAGCGCCCCGGCAGCACTGGAACACGGCGTATTTATTGGTGCGGCGGGCGATGGCAAAATTGCCTCAGCAACTCGTGCAGATTACGCAGAGGCTGCGGCACGCGTAATTAGCGAAGCAGGTCACGAAGGCAAAGTCTATGAGCTGGCGGGCGACAACGCCTGGACGCTGACACAGTTAGCGGCAGAGCTGACCAAACAGAGCGGCAAACCAGTTATCTACCAGAATATGAGCGAAGCCGATTTCGCCGCAGCGCTGAAAAGCGTTGGTCTTCCTGGCGGACTGGCGGATATGCTGGCTGACTCTGACGTTGGCGCATCAAAAGGTGGTCTGTTTGATGACAGCAAAACACTCAGCACGCTGATTGGCCGCCCGACAACAACATTAGCCGAAAGCGTAAACGCGCTTTTTAATGTTAATAACTAGTTAATTAAAGTGGCATCCTCCCGCATCCTCTCTGATAATGACGGGATGCGGGGAGCAACCATCTCTGTTCCCTGAATATTTCTTCTGACAGACCAATGGATGCCAGTGATGATTAGCGGCGTGCTGTACGCCCTGTTAGCAGGGTTGATGTGGGGGCTTATTTTTGTCGGGCCGTTGATCGTTCCAGAATACCCGGCGATGCTGCAATCAATGGGACGCTATCTGGCATTAGGTTTAATTGCACTGCCCATTGCCTGGCTGGGGCGCGTGCGTCTGCGCCAGTTGACACGTCGCGACTGGCTTACCGCGCTAATGCTCACCATGATGGGCAATCTCATCTATTACTTTTGCCTTGCCAGTGCCATTCAGCGAACCGGCGCGCCTGTTTCCACGATGATTATCGGCACCCTGCCAGTGGTTATCCCGGTCTTTGCCAATTTGTTGTACAGCCAGCGCGACGGCAAACTCGCGTGGGGGAAACTCGCCCCGGCGCTGGTTTGTATTGGTATCGGCCTTGCGTGTGTAAATATTGCTGAGTTAAACCACGGTCTCCCCAATTTTGACTGGGCACGTTATACCTCAGGCGTCATGCTGGCATTAGTCTCCGTGGTTTGCTGGGCGTGGTATGCATTGCGCAACGCCCGCTGGCTGCGGGAAAATTCAGACAAACATCCAATGATGTGGGCGACGGCGCAGGCGCTGGTCACGCTGCCGGTTTCGCTCATCGGTTATGTTGTTGCTTGTTTCTGGCTGAATACGCAAATGCCTGATTTCTCTCTACCTTTTGGCTCCCGTCCACTGGCCTTTATTAGCCTGATGATTGCTATCGCCGTGCTTTGCTCATGGGTCGGCGCACTTTGCTGGAACGTCGCCAGCCAGCGATTACCGACGGTGATCCTCGGGCCGCTGATTGTTTTCGAAACGCTGGCAGGTTTGCTGTACACCTTTTTACTCCGCCAACAAATTCCACCGCTGATGACGCTGAGCGGTATCGCGCTGTTAGTGGCCGGCGTGATCATTGCAGTCAGAGCAAAACCGGAAAAACCCTTAGCTGAACCTGTCTCTGAAAGTTGACACCTTGCCAGTCTGTTAAATAATCCTCTGCTACGTAAGGGTTATAGCTTTTAACTTAAAGATGCATTTAAAATACATCTTATCTTATTAAGAATGAGGTATCAGCTATGGCTTATCGCGACCAACCTTTAGGTGAACTGGCGCTCTCTATTCCTCGCGCTTCGGCTCTGTTTCGTCAATATGATATGGATTACTGCTGCGGCGGTAAGCAGACGCTGGCTCGCGCGGCGGCACGTAAAGAACTGGATGTTGACGTCATTGAAGCCGAACTGGCAAAGCTTGCTGAACAACCGATTGAGAAAGACTGGCGTAGCGCGCCGCTGGCAGAAATCATCGACCATATCATCGTGCGCTACCACGATCGTCACCGTGAGCAACTGCCAGAGTTGATCCTGCAAGCCACCAAAGTAGAGCGCGTTCACGCCGACAAACCGAGCGTGCCAAAAGGGCTGACAAAATACCTGACTATGCTGCATGAAGAGCTTTCCAGCCACATGATGAAAGAAGAGCAGATCCTCTTCCCGATGATCAAACAAGGCATGGGCAGCCAGGCGATGGGGCCAATCAGCGTAATGGAAAGCGAACACGATGAAGCAGGTGAGCTGTTGGAGGTTATCAAACACATTACCAATAACGTCACACCGCCGCCGGAAGCCTGCACCACCTGGAAAGCGATGTATAACGGTATTAATGAACTGATTGATGATTTAATGGAGCACATCAGTCTGGAAAATAATGTACTGTTCCCACGCGCGCTGGCGGGTGAGTGATTTGTTTGATCAACGATCCTGACATGAGCAGGATCGTTGATTGTTAAGTGATTCAGTCACTCAGTGGAAGCAATTCATTATTGTAACTGGTGTACTTACCTTCAACGGTAAGCAGACTGCCGTTTTTATCAAGATGCGCCGCATTGAGTTGTCGAGTCTCATTACGCCGCTTCGCATCACGAACCAACCCATCTCCTACGTAATAAATATAATGGTCATCATGAGCAAAGGTATCTGATAATTGACCATTGGCGTATTTAAACCACGTCCATTGGCCTTTCAGTTCAAAGAGCTCAACCGTGTCTTCGTTAATAAAATACGTATAGCGGTCATCATGTGCCAAATAATTTAATGTTGTGCCATCGGGGCTTTTATACCACGTCCAATGCCCATTAATATCGAAAATAGTCACATCAGCGCTCGCGATGAAATAAACTTTATTCCCTACAATATTAACGCCTCCCTGTAATTCTTGTTTGGGGTCGGGTAAATGAATAACCGAAAGCGTTTTTTCGACCCCAGAAACATACTTCACCAGATAGAGCGAATCTTTATATTGCGCCACATTCTGCGTCAACGGGCGAAAATATTCCGGATCAACATCAGGAATGGTCGCAACCCGGCAGTCATTAGCGCGCCGGGAAGCATCACGCGTCAACCATGTTACTTTATCTCGCTGTAGATCAAACGTACTCCGGCAATCTTTCCCGAACGAATAACGTTTCTCCCCGTTTTTGTCGCGATAAATCAGTAGTGAACCGGCCATCCAGCGCACAAGATGAAAGGTATCCGGATCGGCATTGATGGCATCTCCATTCACAAAGACCTGCGATTGGGTTCGCCAAATGGTATCCCACGGTCCAGGATTACTTTTGCTTTCACAACTATTAGGTGAATAAAGAATGGGGCGACGTGTCCAGGATTTAACGCCAAGAATAGAATACCCTTGTGCACTGCCTAACCAACGCCCTTGAAAATAAATATTGCGGCGATCTTTGAGCACATCCGCAGAATCACCTGAACGAACGCGACCGCCGACTTGTTGCAGCGAATCCATATCAACCTGCTTTTCGCCGCGGTTATCATCCGTGCGTTCGCCATCAAAATAGAGGCTGTCTTTATCAGCGGCAAAACGTCCCCAGGCACGGAATGTTGCGGCATCGACTTTCGGTGTTCCCGGCGGGTTCTGGACTATTTTCCCTGCCCATAAAATATGACGGCCATCAGTCAACCAGTCGAAACGCCAGCCGCCATTAGTTCTGATATAAGTGCCAGCATCCACTTGTACAAAATCATTATTGATATTATCCGGAGAATCATATTTATCATCAGTGCCGTTGGGTACGCGGCGAAGTTGCTTAAACTTGACCTGCGGTAAATGAATATCCGGGAAATAGAGTCCATAATCGTCACTATCTTCAACGCTATATTTTGTTCCTTGCCCCCACGGCTGGTAGTAAAACGCAGCAGAAGGTACACCGGAGCAGGCTAGTGAGATGGTTGAAAATAAAGCCAGGGCGAGACAAAGGGGTTTAATTCGCAACATAGCGTCATCCTGAAGCTGTTAGTGTGAAGAGGTTATTTAAATAAGGGTTTTAGTCCGCTCGGAGGTTGCTTCACCGATGACCATCCTCCCACACCCAGGTTATAACGCAGCCATTCACCTTGCCGGGCACGCTCTTTCACAATTTCAGTCGCTTGTTGAGCGTAAAGCTGCCCGTCTGGAGATATATACGTATTAATTAATCTCCGCCAACCACCTGCTTCAAGTGAGCCGGAGAGTTCCTCCGACTTAAGATTAATCAATTCACCTTCACCCAAGGCGTTGGTTGTTACTTTATAAATTTGGTTCTTATATAAACCGGTGTCCCAAACAAACAGATAAAAATATTCCGGATCAACCCCCACCAGCGTTTCATAAACACAGTCACTGCCCGCTGGAGTGGCTTCATGTTTGAGCCAGGACACATTATTCAGACCACTATTAAATGGCGCACAGCGATACTCAATATCCTCAAGCTCATAGTCATGCTCGCCGCTTTTATCGCGATAAACCAACCGTTCACCAGGCATCCAACGTTTAATCTGAAAAGTTTTGCGATCGGCGGGCAGAAGCTTACCGTTAACAATTACCTGCGAATTTGTCAGCACAACAAATTGTATGGCTGAATCATGCCGCACGATTTGAAATCCATCGGCATGACCCAACCAGCGACCTTTATGCCAAAGACTATTTTTATCACGCAGTAAATTCCAGATGTCCGTCTCTTCCAGCGTTGACATATCCACCTGCTTATCACCGCTATTATCATCGGTACGCTGACCATCAAAATAGATACTGCGTTTATCGGCAGCGAAAGCGCCGAATGCCTGAAAACTGGTGGCATCGACATTAGGTTTACCGGATGGGTTTGTCAGGACTTTGCCTGCCCAAAGGACAGAGCGTCCATCGGTGAGCCAGGTATGCTGACAATCCCCCTCATCATCGCAATCGAACTTATCGGGATTAAAATCGGACAGTAAGCGGGTTTCTTGTTTATTGGCTAAATTGGCAATGCGCCAAAGGTGGGAAAAATTAATATCTGGTAATTCGGAGAGGATCTCATCTTTTTCCCCCTTCTGTTCGGCAATGTAAACCGTACCTTTCTCCTGCTGGCGGTAATAAAAATCTGCGCCCCAGGAAGGTGAAATGGAGAGAGGTAATGCGGCGATTAATAACCAACTGTGCTTAGCCATAGTGAACTCTGCAATAAGTGGCAAAGATTCACGGTAAGCCCGCGCCTGGGCGCTGTCGATGACGGGAAGTATTTTTAGGAATGTATAAAGACAAAAGAGATTGCAGACAAAGTGTGCTTTGTTCATGCCGGATGCGGCGTAAACGCCTTATCCGGCCTACAAAAGCACGCAAATTCAATATATGGCAGAGCTCCCGTAGGCCTGATAAGCGTAGCGCATCAGGCAATTTTGCAGCCTGAAAGGCACCCGCAGGTGCCTTAGCAGCATTACTTCGCTATACGTTTCTTACCAATAAACAACCAGCCCAGCCCTAGTGCGATAAACCACAGCGGAGTAACCAGCAGTGCCTGGCGAGTGTCGTCTTCCAGCGTCAGCAGCACGATAACAAACACAAAGAACGCCATACATACCCAGCACATCAGCTTGCCGAGCGGCATCTTGTAGATCGACTTCTCATGCAGATGTGGACGCTGTTTGCGATACACCAGGTACGAGCAAAGGATAATAGTCCAGACGAACATAAACAGAATCGCTGAAACCGTGGTGATCATGGTGAACGCGCCAATCACGCTTGGATTCACATACAACATCACCACGCCGCCGAGCAGACAGATACAAGAGAAGGTCAGCCCTTTCGCTGGTACTGCGCGTTTAGAGAGTTTAGCGAACGCTTTCGGCGCGACGCCTTCCTGTGCCAGACCAAACAACATACGGCTGGTAGAGAATACGCCACTGTTAGCAGAAGAAGCCGCAGAGGTCAGCACCACAAAGTTAATCACACTTGCCGCCGCAGGCAGCCCCACCAGCACAAACAGTTCTACAAACGGGCTTTTCTCCGCGACCACTGAACTCCACGGCGTCACGGACATAATCACAATCAGCGCGAAGACGTAGAACATAATGATGCGGATCGGAATGGAGTTAATCGCACGCGGCAGTGATTTCTCTGGATCTTTGGTTTCCGCAGCCGTTGTGCCGACCAGCTCAATCCCCACAAAAGCGAAAACCGCTATCTGGAATCCGGCAAAGAAGCCGCTTAAGCCTTTCGGGAACCAGCCGCCGTCATTCCACAAATGCGCAAACGACGCTTCTACGCCAGTCGGTGACTGGAAGTGCATCATCACCATAATCAGACCGACAACAATCAGCGACACAATAGCGACGATTTTGATCATCGCGAACCAGAACTCCATCTCACCAAACATTTTCACGGTGGCGAGATTAAGAACCAGCAACAGAATGATCACCGACAACGACGCCACCCAGTCGGAAAGTCCTGGAAACCAGAACTGCGCGTAAGCGGTAATCGCCACAACATCCGCCATACCGGTTACCACCCAACAAAACCAATAAGTCCAGCCAGTGAAATAACCCGCCCACGGCCCCAATAAATCGGAAGCGAAGTCACTAAAAGATTTATATTCCAGATTCGAAAGCAGCAACTCCCCCATTGCCCGCATCACGAAAAAGAGCATAAAACCGATGATCATATAAACAAAAATGATCGACGGCCCGGCAAGACTGATTGTTTTACCGGAACCCATAAACAACCCTGTACCTATGGCACCGCCAATGGCAATAAGCTGAATATGCCGGTTTGTGAGATTGCGCCGTAGCGACTGTTCAGCCGGAGCCTGATCATCGGCAACGACTTTTACCTGATCTACCATGTTTTTTCTTCCTGTCTGTGTTGTTCAGGCTCTGCGGCCTTTTGTCAGTCTATGATACGACGAATCGGTATCGGGACTCATCGATATTAGGTAACAATGCGCGGGATGAATACTAAGATTTAGATCTAATGTTAATTTAATGTTTAAAGTGAGTGTCATATCACGGTGATAACGCGAAATAGCTCACAAAAATACACGCTTACGTGGTCTTTGCAACACAAAATAGCGCCGTTTGGCAAACTGAAGGGTTTATTGCTGAATGCCTGCTCCCCTCTGGCTCGAGGGGAACAGAATGCGCTGCTTAGAGGATTTCCAGCAGTTCGACTTCAAACACCAGGGTGCTGAACGGAGGAATAGACGCGCCAGCGCCACGCTCGCCATAAGCCAGTTCCTGCGGGATAGTCAGTTCCCATTTAGAACCTACCGGCATCAGAGTCAGTGCTTCAATCCAGCCGGGGATCACGCCGTTAACCGGGAATTCAGCCGGTTCGCCACGGGCAACGGAGCTGTCAAATACAGTACCGTCGATCAGTTTACCGGTGTAATGAACGCGAACGCGGTCGGTACGTGCCGGAATTGCGCCTTCGCCCTGATTAATCACGCGGAATTGCAGGCCAGATTCGGTGCTGTTCACACCCTCTTTTTTGGCGTTTTCTTCAAGGTATTTCACACCTTCGGCAGCCATCGTCTGGAAACGCTGACGACGAACAGCATCGGCACGTTCGTGGATTTCACGTAGCGCACGGTGCACCACATCAACCGGAACAGCCGGATGTTTGCCTTCCAGCGCATCAGCAATGCCTGCAACCAGTGCTTCTGGCAGTAACCCTTCCAGACCAGATTCACTCAGTTGTTGCCCTACCTGCAAACCAATGCCGTAGCTTGCTTGCGCTTCGATGGTATCAAAAGTTGGGGTGGTCATCGTATTTCCTTTCTTAGGGTAAAAAGTAGCGGGCAGCATATCAGCCACACAACTTTGGGTAAAACTTTGTCGCGGGAATGATGACAAATCACGGGGAAAAAGAAACAATAGCAATATCCCGTATGAATATAATAAAAGCGGGTTTACCACGGACATCATAGCGTTAGCTTATTCATAGGCTATGATTGAGGAACAAGACGCGGAGCAGGAGGAAACCATGCCCGGGCGCTTTGAACTAAAACCAACCCTGGAGAAAGTCTGGCACGCGCCGGACAATTTTCGCTTCATGGACCCGCTGCCGCCGATGCATCGTCGGGGGATCATTATTGCCGCCATTGTATTGGTGGTCGGTTTTCTACTTCCGTCTGATGATACGCCCGACGCGCCGGTGGTGACGCGTGAAGCGCAACTGGATATTCAGTCGCAATCCCAACCGCCGACGGAAGAACAACTGCGGGCGCAATTAGTCACCCCACAAAATGATCCCGATCAGGTGGCACCGGTCGCCCCTGAACCGATACAGGAAAGTCAGCCTGAAGATCAGCCGCAAACCGCACAAACACAACCTTTCCAGCCAGATAGCGGAATTGACAACCAGTGGCGCTCTTACCGTGTCGAACCCGGCAAAACGATGGCGCAACTGTTCCGCGACCACGGTCTACCCGCCACTGATGTCTATGCAATGGCGCAGGTAGAAGGCGTGGGTAAACCGCTGAGTAATTTGCAAAATGGGCAGATAGTGAAAATTCGCCAGAACGCCAGCGGCGTGGTGACGGGCTTAACCATTGATACGGAGAATAATCAACAGGTTCTGTTTACCCGCCAGCCAGATGGCAGTTTTATTCGTGCGCGGTAGATGAAGGTTCAAGCAGAAGCCAGCTAAGGATCGTTTCTTTAATGACCTTACGTCTGGCTTCCAGCGCTTGCGGTGAAACCATGCTGATGTGATAAACCAGGCCAAGCGTATGCTGGTTGATCAAATAATATCCTCCAAGCGCGGCAATATTGATATTCACCTGCAACGGGTCGATATCAGGCTTAAAAATATTGAGTTTCTTCCCTTCAGCCAACAAGGATTCCATTAACTGCAAATGCGCGTGGTTAATTTCCTGAAGACGCTGTGATTTTGCATAATGCACACCTTTGCTCTGGTTTTCACTATGCACAATTTTTAAAAACCAGGGATTAGCAATGTAATAATCCCAGGTAAAATCGATGATTTTTTCAATTGCTTTTTGTGGAGGGAGACCTGAAACATCAAGGGATTTTTCTTTTTGTCGAATATCATTCCAGGTATATTCCAGCACTTCGATAAATAAATTTTCTTTATTACCAAAGTGATGGTAAACCGTCTGTTTACTGCACTCCGCAGCCTTCACGATATTATCGACTCTGGCCCCTTCATAACCATATTCGGCAAATTCATTAACCGCACATAATAATAGTTTTTCCTTCAGGCTTTGTACGTTGCTGGTATCAAGATACATAACGCTTCCCCACGACCTCTTCAGGATTACTATCATAACCTGATTTGATTTCAGCTCCAGAAAAAAGGGCAAAAACTCGTACTTTCATCGAGTTATCAAATGCCCTGTGATCGCTATCGCAGATCAACCAACCAGATGGTTGATCTTTCTTTCCACACGTCGCAAGCTAATCGTCACTCAAGGAAACAATATTCAAAAGAGGGTTATTGTATGAAGTCCACTCGTCCCGTTGCCGTGATTACCGGAGCCGCACGTGGTATTGGAAAAGGCTGTGCGCTGGAACTTGCTCGTGGCGGTTTTAACCTGCTGATTAACGATCGCCCCGATGCCGACAGCGTAGAAAAATTACATGCCACGCAACAGGAATGTCTGGCAGAAGGCGTGGAAGTGATTTGCTTCCCTGCCGATGTTGGCGATCTCTCCCTGCATGAAGAGATGCTCGACGCGGCGCAAAACCAGTGGGGGCGTCTGGACTGTCTGCTCAACAACGCGGGGATTTCCGTGAAAAAGCGCGGTGACCTTCTCGACCTGGAGCCAGACAGCTTCGACCAAAACATTGCCATTAACACCCGTGCGCCGTTTTTCCTCGCTCAGGCATTCAGTAAACGCTTACTGGCACAACCGAAACCGGAAGCGGAGCTACCGCACCGCTCGATTATTTTTGTCAGTTCAATCAACGCCATCATGCTGGCGATGAATCGCGGCGAATATACCATTGCCAAAACCGCCGTTTCTGCCGCTGCTCGTCTGTTTGCCGCTCGCCTTTGCAATGAACAAATTGGCGTCTATGAAGTGCGCCCCGGCCTAATCAAAACCGATATGACCATTCCGGCAACAGCCTATTACGATGAACTAATTGCCAAAGGTCTGGTGCCGTGGGGACGCTGGGGTTATCCGGCTGATATCGCCTCCACAGTACGGGCAATGGCGGAAGGCAAACTGATTTATACCTGTGGCCAGGCGGTCGCTATCGACGGCGGCTTAAGTATGCCGCGCTTCTGAGGCTGAATCATGAGAGATCTGTTACAACGCCCGGATTTATTCAGCATTAATACCGCGACGCTGGGCTATAAAATGCCGCTACCCGCCATTATTGATGCCTGCGCCGCACGCGGTATCGGCGCGCTCGCCCCCTGGCGCAGAGAGTTGCAGGGCGAAGATCTCCAGCAGATCACCCGCCAGCTTGCCGCCAGTAACATGAGCGTTTCCGGTTTGTGTCGTAGCACCTATTACACCGCGCCGACGCTGGCGGAGCGCAAACTGGCAGTAGATGATAACCGTCGGGCGCTGGACGATGCCGCTGCGCTGAACGCCGCCTGTTACATGCAGGTGGTTGGCGGGTTACCAACTGGCACAAAAGATCTGTATGAGGCGCGGGAACAGGTGAAACAAGGGATTCGCCAGTTGCTGCCACATTCGAAAGAAGTCGGCGTGCCAATTGCGCTGGAGCCACTGCACCCGATGACTGCCGCCGATCGTTCCTGTTTGTGTACGCTACGCCAGGCACTGGACTGGTGTGATGAACTCGATCCCGATGGTGAGTTTGGTCTCGGCGTGGCGGTTGATGTCTACCACGTCTGGTGGGACCCGGAACTGGCCAGCCAAATCCTGCGTGCCGGAAAACGAATTCTCGCATTTCATGTTTCCGACTGGTTAGTGCCAACCACCGATCTGGTCAATGATCGGGGAATGCCGGGAGATGGCATCATCAATATTCCGTCAATCCGTCGCCTGGTTGAAAACGCCGGATTTAATGGCGCTATAGAGCTGGAAATATTCTCACCGTACTGGTGGCAGCAAGATATAAACAGCACGCTGGATATTAGCGTCGATCGCATCGCGCATTATTGTTAAGGAATGATCATGAATGACCAACCCGTTCTGTTCAGCAGAGCGGCGGCTTCCTGCCGTCTGACGTTGAACCGTGAAGATAAATGTCATGCCATTAATGAAGAGATGATTGAATCTCTCGATCATTATTTAAATGAAATTGAAAACGACACCACATTACGATTAGTCGAATTAACCGCAACCGGCGATAAATTCTTTTGTGCGGGCGGCGATATTAAATCATGGTCGACTTATTCTCCATTAGATATGGGCAGAAAGTGGATTAAACGCGGTAATGATGTTTTTAATCGCCTACGCAATTTACCGCAATTAACGGTTGCGAATCTAAACGGTCACACCATCGGCGGCGGTATTGAACTTGCCTTGTGCTGCGATATTCGTATCGCTCGCCCCAACGCAAAATTCTCTAACCCGGAAGTGATGCTTGGCATGGTGCCTGGCTGGATGGGCATCGAACGAGTGCTTAATCAGGTCGGTCCGGTGGTTGGTCGCCAGATGCTGATGTTGGGTAAACGCCTGACGGCGCAGGAAGCCCTGGCGGCGAATTTGATTGATGAAGTGGTAGAAAAAGAACAGATAGAAAGCTGGATGGCGAATCAGTTAGCGCACTTGGAAAAATGTGGCCCGGTGGCGCTGGCGCATATTAAGCAACTGATTCTGGCGCTGGAAAATAAACATGCCGATTACTCACACCAGTTACTGGCGGGATTAATGTCCGCCACCCACGATTGCCAGCAAGCCACGCGCGCATTTGCCGAAAAAGGCAGCGTCAGCTTCCATAATCAATAAGGAAATTGTATGCGTAAGATAACAACCGCCGGGGCACTGGCGGCGCAAATTCAGGACGGCGCAACCATTGCCATTAGCGGTAACGGCGGCGGCATGGTGGAAGCTGACCATATTCTGGCAGCCATTGAAGCGCGTTTCCTGCAAACCGGACACCCCCGCAACCTGACACTAATCCACTCGCTGGGCATTGGCGATCGCGACAGCAAAGGCACTAACCGCCTCGCTCATGCCGAAATGCTCAAACGTATAATTGCCGGACACTTTACCTGGTCCCCCAAAATGCAGGAGTTGGTAAAAAATAACGCCATCGAAGCGTATTGCTTTCCTGGCGGTGTAATTCAGGCACTGCTGCGGGAGATCGGTGCCGGACGTCCTGGGCTTTTTACCCACGTAGGGCTGGGATCGTTTGTTGATCCACGCAATGGTGGCGGAAAGTCGAACGCTTGCACCACTGACGATCTGGTAGAACTGATTGAAATTGATGGCGAAACCAAACTCCGCTATCGCCCTTTCAAAGTGGACTATGCCATTTTGCGCGGCACTTATGCCGATCCGCGTGGCAACGTTAGCCTCGAAGAAGAAGCGATTGATATGGATAGCTATTCGATGGCGCTGGCAGCACACAACAGCGGCGGCAAAGTATTCGTCCAGGTGCGCGATGTGCTGGAAGCTGGCGCCATCGAACCACGCCGGGTCAAGCTGCCGGGGATTCTGGTCGATGGCATCGTTGAGCACCGCGAACAACCGCAAACCTATCTTGGCGGCTACGACCTGACAATTAGCGGTCAGCATCGCCGTCTGAGTTCTACCGGCGCTATTGAACTGGTTAGCCATCCGGTGCGCCGTCTGATTGCCCGTCGGGCGGCACGCGAACTGGTGGCTGGCGCTTCTACCAACTTTGGCTTTGGTATTCCGGGCGGTATTCCTGGGGTTGCACTGCGCGAAGGTGTTCCTTATCAAAGTTTATGGTTGAGTGTCGAGCAAGGCGTGCATAACGGCATGATGCTGGATGACGCGTTTTTCGGCTGCGCCCGTAACGCTGACGCGATTATCCCTTCGCTGGATCAATTCGAGTTCTACAGCGGCGGCGGCATTGATATTACTTTCCTCGGCATGGGCGAGATGGATCAGCACGGTAACGTCAATGTCTCACACCTGAACGGCAATCTGATCGGCCCTGGCGGCTTCCTCGAAATTGCACAAAATGCCCGTAAAGTGGTGTTCTGCGGCACATTCGACGCCAAAGGCAGCAAGATCGACGTGACGCCAGATGGTCTGCATATCACCCAGTCAGGTCAAATACCCAAACTGGTTACTCAGGTGGAAAAAATCACCTTTAGCGCCGCTTACGCACAGCAAAGTGGTCAGGAAGTGCTGTACATCACCGAACGCGCGGTTTTTCAGTTAACGACAGAAGGTGTTGAATTAATTGAGATTGCCCCGGGCGTGGAGATTGACCGCGACATTCTGCCGTTCATGGCCTTCCGTCCGATTATCAGGCAGCCGCGTCTGATGGAAAGTAGCCTGTTTACGCCGATGGAGGACGCATGAGCCAGCCTGATGACGCCATCCTCGAGGCGCTGACGCACGTCACCTTTCCGAAAGGTTTTACGCCAGCAGAACCGCACTCAATTGTCACCGTGGAGGATGTTGATTACCCAACCTGGCAAGTTGATGCACTGGTCGTTGGTAGCGGCGCGGCTGGATTACGTGCAGCGGTTGAGCTGAAACGTCGCCAGCAAAATGTGCTGCTTGCTACCGCCGGGTTATACATGGGAACGTCAGCCTGCTCCGGTTCCGATAAACAGACGCTGTTTACCGCTGCTACTGCGGGCAACGGCGACAACTTCGCAAAACTGGCCGAGGCACTGGCGAGCGGCGGCGCGATGGATCACGACACGGCATATGTCGAAGCGGTCGGTTCCCTGCATACCCTTGGCGGGCTGCAATATCTTGGTCTGGAATTGCCGGAAGATCGCTATGGCGCAATTCTCCGTTATCAGACCGACCATGACGAAGCCGGACGCGCGACGTCCTGTGGACCACGCACTTCTCGCCTGATGGTGAAAGTGCTGCTGGAAGAAGTGCAGCGCCTCTCCATTCCACTGCTGACCAGTGCAACGGTGATTAAACTGCTGCATCAACGCGGTGAGAATGGCGAAGATCGCGTGGCGGGGGCTATCCTCGCAACCGGTTCCCGCGCCCATAACCCGTGGGGGCTGGCAATTGTGACTGCGCCCAATGTGGTACTGGCAACGGGCGGACCGGGCGAGCTTTATCGCGACAGTGTTTATCCGCATAAATGCTTTGGCTCGCTGGGGCTGGCGCTGGAAGAAGGTTTGACGCTAACCAATCTGACCGAAAGCCAGTTTGGTATAGGCACGCCGCGCAGCACGTTTCCGTGGAATTTATCCGGCACCTATGTGCAGGTGATCCCGTATATCTATTCTGTGGATACAGAGGGTAACGAGTATAATTTCCTTGCGGATTACTATCGCACTACCCAGGAACTGGCTTCAAATATCTTCCGTAAAGGCTATCAGTGGCCGTTCCACGCCACACGGGTGATGGATTTTGGCTCCAGCCTGCTGGATATGGCGGTGGCAAAAGAGCAGCAATCAGGCCGCCTGGTGTTTATGGATTTCAATCGCAATCCTGAAGCGGTGCCTGGTGATTTGCCATTCTCATTAGCGCGACTGGATGCTGACGTTCACGCGTATCTGGAAAACAACGGCGCGCTGGCACCATCGCCCATCGAACGCCTGCAACGAATGAATCCGCTGTCTATCTCGCTGTACCTGATGCACGGCTACGGGCTCACCACGCAACCATTGCAGTTCGCCATGAATAATCAACACATGAACGGCGGCATTGAGGTGGATATCTGGGGGCAAACCTCTCTCCCCGGCTGTTTTGCCGTGGGAGAAGTGGCCGGAACTCACGGCGTCACTCGCCCCGGCGGCGCAGCGCTGAATGCCGGGCAGGTTTTTGCCGTGCGCCTGGCGCGCTTTATTGGCTGTACGCAAATGCGGTCTGTTGAGGGAGATATCGCGCAACGGGTAGCTTCGCCCCTGACTACCGTAAGAGAGGTCATCACCCAGGCGCTGGCAAACGAAAACGGTATGACGCTGGCAACGGTGAAAGAAAAAATCCAGACGCGAATGTCTGATTACGCTGGATTTATTTGTCATGCCGATAAAGTTCGCCACGCCACCCGCGATGCCCTGCTGTTGAGTGAATTTGCCCAGCGACACGGTTTAACCATCAACCACGCAGGCGAAGTTGCTGAATTATTTATGTGGCGGCATATGGCGCTGACCTCTGCCGCCGTTTTAACGCAACTCACACATTATATTGACGCAGGTGGCGGCAGTCGTGGGGCGCGGATGGTTATTGATCCGCAAGGCGAATGCCTGCCACAAACTCGTCGCGGCGCAAAAGAAGAATGGCGTTTTCGCTCTGAGCAAGCCGACGATAAAAATCACAAATTAACGATTCAATATTCACAAGGTTCTTTTATTACCGAAGTTAAGTCTTTACGCAAACAACCGCATATTAACGGTATTTTCTTTGAAAAAAACTGGCCAGATTTTCTGAATGGAGAGATTTACACACAATAATTTTTAATATGTTCTCTGTACCTGATTTTATTACCTATTACACGGAAATACCAACAACCAGGGTTTATTAATATAATTAAAAGGTTTAAACATGAATAAAATAAAGAATTATCGGTGGCATATGATTGCCCTCGTATGTTTTATCACTGTAATCAATTATCTGGACAGAACTGCATTAGGTATTGCGGCTCCAACCATTATGGAGACCACCGGAATAACCAAAGAGCAATATTCATGGATCGTCAGTGCGTTCCAGTTGGCCTATACATTAGGGCAACCGGTGATGGGTTTCTTTATTGATACCGTTGGTCTGAAATTAAGCTTTGCGATTTGCGCCGCAATCTGGGGCCTGGCGACAATGGGTCATGCACTGACCGGAACATGGTCAGGTCTGGCATTTATGCGCGCCCTGATGGGGTTCAGCGAAGCATCGGCAATTCCGGCGGGTGTTAAAACAGCATCAACATGGTTCCCGGCAAAAGAGCGCGGTGTGGCTACGGGGGTTTTCAATATGGGAACTTCACTCGGTGCAATGCTTGCGCCACCGCTGATTGCCTGGTGCATTATGTTTCATAGCTGGCAATTTGCGTTTATTGTCTCGGGTAGCCTTGCTTTGCTCGCGGCTATATTTTGGTTCTTTTGTTATAAAGATCCGAAAGATGCCAAACGCCTTTCTGATGAAGAGCGTCAATATATTGAATCAGGACAAGAGCAGCATCTTAAAACAGGTAAAAAAGAAAAAACGTCAATCAAACATATCCTCAGCCAACGTAATTTCTGGGGTATCGGCATCGCGCGTTTTCTCGCAGACCCGGCATGGGGAACCATTAATTTCTGGGTGCCTATATTCTTCGTTGAAACGCTGCATTTTAGCCTGAAAGAAATTGCCATGTTTGTCTGGCTACCTTTCCTGCTGGGCGACCTCGGCTGTTTAGCCAGCGGTTTTGTGGCGAAGTTCTTCCACGATCGCGGCGTGAGTTTAATTAACTCGCGAAGAATTACCTTCACTATTGCTGCGGTCATTATGATGACAATCGGCCTGGTGAGTATTGTCGAAAATCCCTACATTGCCGTATTGCTGATTAGTATTGGCGCGTTCTCGCATCAATGTCTTTCTACTGTTGCGGCAACACTGGGCGGCGATTTGTTCAAAAAAGATGAAGTTGCCACCGCCGTTGGTATGGCGGGTGCCTGTGCGTGGAGTGGTCAGTTGATTTTCAACCTGTTTATCGGGGCATTCGTTCACATTATCGGCTTCGCGCCGTTCTTTATTGCTCTGGCTTTCTTTGACATCCTGGGGGCAATTGCGCTGTGGGCGCTTATCAAAGTCAAAGATGAAGAACCGCACGTACAATTAGCTACGAGCTAATATTTAAGATGAGTGCGCTGTAATTATGGTTATGGCGCTTCAACAATAAAGCAAAACGCCGGCACATGGCCGGCGTTTTTACGTCTCGTTGAATAACGAATTATTCAGCTACTACGTTTACGATCACTTTCGCGAATACTTCGCTGTGAACCTGGAAGCTTACTTCGTGTTCGCCAGTGGTACGCAGAACGCCGTTCGGCAGACGAACTTCGCTCTTAGCCACTTCAACGCCTGCTGCAGTTACAGCGTCAGCGATGTCGCGAGTACCGATGGAACCGAACAGTTTACCTTCGTCGCCAGCTTTAGACGCGATGGTAACAGTTTCCAGTGCATTGATTTTCTCAGCGCGAGCATTAGCTGCTGCCAGAACTTCAGCCAGTTTAGCTTCCAGTTCAGCGCGACGTGCTTCGAAGAATTCAATGTTTTTCTTGGTAGCTGGAACAGCTTTACCCTGTGGTACCAGGAAGTTACGAGCGTAGCCCGCTTTAACATTTACCTGATCACCCAGGCTACCCAGGTTTGCTACTTTATCAAGCAGAATAACTTGCATTACCTTATCCTCTCAAAGTCGTATTAATGGACCGTGACCGATTACTGATGGCGATCAGTGTACGGCAGCAGGGACAGGTAGCGAGCGCGTTTGATAGCGCGAGCCAGCTGACGCTGGTATTTTGCACGGGTCCCGGTGATACGGCTTGGGACAATCTTACCGCTTTCGGTGATGTAGTTTTTCAGCGTAGCGATATCTTTATAGTCGATCTCTTGAACGCCTTCCGCGGTGAAACGGCAGAACTTGCGACGACGGAAATAACGTGCCATATGGCTAGTCTCCAGAATCTATCAATTCAATCTGCTCGGCATGCAAAACCATTTTGCTCAGACCGTTCTTTGCCTTGTGGCATGAAATGAACCCCTGAACGGTTATGCGACTGCCGACCGTTATACTGTGAGTAATGGCCTGGTTTTCGTGTCCGCTAATAATAACGGGCATTTGGCACCACGCCTGCCGATGAAAACCGGCTTCCTCCTGCACAGAACGATGCTCAAGCACGAACTGGCAGTGAGGAATTCCTGATGGACTGACCTTTCGAAGGGGCATCCTGCACACGGTGCCGGACAACACCAGACGGTTGGTCATCAGAAATTACTCTTCAGAATCCCCAGCTTCAGCATCATCAGCGGTTTCGTTTGCGAAATCATCGCGACGCTCACGGCGCTCGTCTTTCGCTTTAACCATCGGAGATGCTTCGGTAACGGCGTGCTTAGTACGCATTACCATGCTACGGATAACGGCGTCGTTGAAGCGGAAGGTAGTTTCCAGCTCATCGATCACTTCCTGCGGCGCTTCAACGTTCATCAGAACGTAGTGAGCTTTGTGCAGTTTGTTGATCGGGTAAGCCAGCTGACGGCGGCCCCAGTCTTCCAGACGGTGGATCTTGCCTTCTGCACCAGTGATGGCAGCAGTGTAGCGCTCGATCATGCCCGGAACCTGTTCGCTCTGGTCAGGATGGACCATAAAAACGATTTCGTAATGACGCATCGAATTGCTCCTTACGGATTATTCAGCCTCCTG
The DNA here is from genome assembly GCF_000408805.1 of Escherichia sp. KTE159. NCBI lineage: Bacteria > Pseudomonadati > Pseudomonadota > Gammaproteobacteria > Enterobacterales > Enterobacteriaceae > Escherichia > Escherichia sp. KTE159. The sequence continues at coordinate 201,081 of NZ_KE137295.1, read as the reverse complement.
TCTGGGTCAGCCGCAGCCCATGGAGGCAAGGAACGTGTTAAAGGGCGGCTGAAAAATGACGCGTTATAGTACTGGTATACCCCGCTAAACTCAAGGCCAGCCGACAAATAATTCTCATCTTTCGCTAAATCGTACTAACCCGCTGATTTGAAGTTCATCACATTCCATTACGGTGTTTTTTTGAACAACTGCATCAGAAATGGTCACCATCAACTTCTTTATCATTGATTAAAATTAAATCAGAAGATCATCACAGAGGAGCGCATACAAAGACAGCCGTCGAGGAGGTATTTATGTTCAGTCGTGTTTTAGCCCTTCTGGCTGTGCTTTTGCTAAGTGCAAATACATGGGCAGCCATTGAAATCAATAACCACCAGGCCAGAAATATGGACGATGTGCAGAGCTTAGGCGTGATTTATATCAATCATAACTTTGCCACTGAAAGTGAAGCACGTCAGGCATTAAACGAAGAAACCGACGCGCAGGGCGCAACGTACTACCACGTGATTCTGATGCGGGAACCGGGGAGTAACGGCAACATGCACGCCAGCGCGGATATTTATCGCTAGCACCAGGTATAACCAACGAAACATTGTCATAGTTTGCATTGCCCCCTTCACCGGGGGCTTTTTTATGAAAAACGGCTGCGGAATCAGACCAGTTATCTCCCGAAGAAGTATATTTCCGCAGCGCGTGTTTTACTTCTGCCCGTAATAAGCGTTGGGACCATGCTTACGCATAAAGTGCTTATTCATCAGATAACTATCGATGGGATTCAGTTGCGGGTTAATGCCGCGCGCAATCCACGCCATTTTCGCCACTTCTTCCATCACCACCGCATTATGCACCGCATCATGAGCGTCTTTACCCCAGGCGAACGGCCCGTGCTGGTAAACCACAATCCCCGGCGTATGCAGCGGCTCGGCATCGCCCAGCGTTTCGATGATCACTTTGCCGGTGTTCAGTTCATACTCGCCCTGCACCTCTTCTTCGCTTAATCCGCGCGTACACGGAATATCGCCAAAGAAATAGTCAGCGTGTGTGGTGCCTAACGCCGGGATCGCCATCCCCGCCTGCGCCCATGCGGTGGCATGGGTTGAGTGGGTATGCACGATTCCACCGAGAGATGGATAACGACGGTAAAGCTCGAGATGCGTTGCAGTGTCTGACGATGGACGATACTGCCCTTCCACCACATTGCCACTCATGTCAACCACCACCATATCGTCCACTTGCATGGTTTCGTAGGCGACGCCGCTGGGCTTAATCACCACCAGCCCGCGTCCGCGATCAATGGCGCTAACGTTGCCCCAGGTAAAGGTCACCAGTCCGTAACGCGGCAGATCCATGTTGGCTTCAAATACCTGCTGTTTCAGCTTTTGCATTATGCGGCCTCCACCATGCCCGCTTTGGCCATGCGCGCTTTCACCCAATCACGCGCTTTCGCCACTTCTGCCGCCGGGTCTTCCGCCGTTTCGCTCCACATCTCAATCAGATAAGGCCCGCAATAACCACTCTGTTTGAGCGTTTCAAAGCAACGTTCGAAGTCCACCACGCCTTCGCCAAACGGCACATTTTTAAAGACGCCCGGTTTGGTGTCTTTCACATGCACCGCGACGATGTGCCCTATTCCAGCCTGTAATTCCATCTGCACGTCGTTATCCCACGCCGACAGGTTGCCGATATCCGGATAGAGCTGGAACCACGGGTTGTTGAGATAGTGTGCATAGCCCAGCGCCTTGCTGATGGAGTTCATCAACGGGTAATCCATGATCTCCATCGCCAGCGTCACCTGCGCACGGCTCGCCATCTCAACACTCTCTTTCAGCCCTTCGCGAAAACGACGACGCGTTTCGTTATTGGCTTCCTGATAGTAGACGTCATAGCCCGCCAGTTGGATCACGCGAATGCCGACATCCTGGGCGAACTGGATAGCTTTACGCATAATCTCCAGCCCCTGCGCCCGCACTGTGTCATCTTCGCTGCCCAGCGGAAAACGACGATGGGCAGAAAGGCACATGGACGGTACGCGCACGCCAGTTTCAACAATCGCATTCACCAGCGTCAGACGTTGTTCGCGGCTCCAGTTAAGGCGAGACAGGCGAGCGTCCGTTTCATCTACTGACATCTCAACAAAATCGAAGCCCAACGTTTTTGCCAGTTGCAACCGTGCCAACCAGCACTCCCCGGTGGGGAGTGCTTTTTCATAGATGCCAAGCGGGATTTGTTTGGACAACATATCCGCTCCTTAGCCCCACAGTTGGGCGATGGAACGTTTGAACTGACGCGCAGCTTCAACCGGAGACGCGGCATCACGGATGCTACGACCAGCGATAAAGACATGAATCGGAATACCTTTGAACAGTGGCAAATCTTCCAGCGCCAGGCCACCGGTAATGGTTACTTTGAAGCCCATATCAGAAAGGCGTTTGATCGCGGCGATATCTGATTCGCCCCAGCCTACACCGGCTGCTTGCGCATCACGGCTGCGGTGATACACCACCTGCTGGATGCCCGCTTCACGCCATGCATCCGCCTGTTCCCAGGTCCAGAAACCAGTCAGTTCAATCTGTACGTCGCCGTTAAACTCTTTTGCCACATCCAGCGCGCCTTTGGCGGTGTTGATATCCGCACAGCAAATCACGGTGACCCAGTCAGCGTTGGCTTCAAAGCACATACGAGAAAGGATTTTGCCCGCATCAGCGATTTTGGCGTCTGCCAGCACAATCTTGTGTGGATAGAGTGCTTTCAGATCGCGCACCGCACGCACACCTTCCCCCATACACAGAATGGTGCCCACTTCGATAATATCGACTTCTTCAGCAATCAGACGAGTGGTTTCATAGGCGCTATCCATAGTCTGGTTGTCCAGCGCGACTTGCAACATGGGTAATGACATCTTCAATTCCTTCTTAAGCAGCCGCGTTGGTGCGGTCAATTAAATCCAGTACTTCCTGCTCGGTACGGCAGGCGCGTAAACGGTCGAAATTCTCTTCATCTTCAAACAGGTTGACGATTTGCATGATGCCCACTTCCTGATGAGTATTGGCATCGACTGCCGCCATCGTGATGAGGATATCCACCGGGTCGTTATCTTCGTGGTTGAACTCCAGCGGCTTTTTCAACGTCACCAGCGCAAAACCGGTTTTCTTAACCCCCTCTTCCGGGCGTCCGTGTGGCATTGCCAGGCCTGGCGCGAGCACAAAGTACGGGCCGTGCTGTTCAACCGCATCCAGAATCGCCTGGTAGTAACGCGGCTCAACAACATCCGCCGCCACCAGCAGGTCAACGCCAATTTTTACCGCGTCCTGCCAGGTCTCTGCTTCTGCCTGCAAACAGATAGATTTATTTTCTGCCAGCGAATCACGTAATTTCATGGCGCGTCCTTACTTCATGTCCTGCGGGAAATGTTCTTTGATCACTTCCAGCAGTTTCGGGCCAAAGTCTGTGGGTGAGAGCATGTTGCGCACGCCAACCACATATTTGTTGCCGGTAACAGTGATTTCGCCCGCAATATGGGTAGAAGCGATGATGATATCCGCGCCGCTCAACTCGCTTTTGTACTCGCCAACCGCGCAGCTATTTACCGTGTGGTCAATGTTTGATTGGGTTAAAAACTGGTCCACTTTCATTTTCATGATCATGGAACTGCCTTGTCCGTTGCCACACACAGCCAGAATACGTACGGTCATAATCAAAACTCCTTATTAAGCAGACTGTTCTGCCAGTTGTTTTTCTGCATCTTCTTCTGCGCGCAGCGCGCGGCCAGCGAAGTACATATAAGCCAATGCAATAACGATGATGACGGCCATAAAGGCGATACCGATGGAGAAGAAGCCCTGCATCATCGGCGGTGCCAGAATCGACCAGTCCGCCATGCCCATCCAGGCACTCATACCGGTGAGTTTCACCGCCCAGACGCAGCCAAAGATTTCAATCATCCCCATCACCAGACAAATCTTCAGCGCCGCACGCCAGCCGCCGAAGTGGTTCGCGAATACGCCGATGGTGGCGTTGGAGAAAAACATCGGGATAAAACCAGGAATGATCAGAATCGCGGAACCGCAGGCGACCAGAATACCAACCGCTATTAGTTGCCCGATGGTGCCCCACATAAAGCCCCAGACCACGGCATTCGGCGCAAAGCTATAGATAGCCGCACAGTCAATCGCCAGAACCGCACCCGGGATCAGACGCTGGGAGATACCGTTAAATGCTTCAGAGAGTTCCGCGACAAACATGCGCACGCCCTGAGTAATGATGAAGATCGCCACCGCAAAGGAGAAACCGGTTTGCAGGATGTACACCACCCAGTTCACTTTGCCTGCCATCGCCTGCACGGTATCGATACCGAAAGAGAGCAGAATGGCACCAAAGAAGATGGTCATCACAATCGCCGTGGAGACGATGTTGTCGTGGAAAATGTTCAGCCAACCGGGCAATTTGAGGTCTTCAACGCTTTCCTCTTTTTTGCCCAAATACGGCGCGACCTTATAGGCAAGCCAGGAAGCAAACTGCTGTTGGTGACCGATGGAGAAACCGCAGCCGTCCGTCACTTCCTGAGTCGGCTTGTACATCATGTTGGAGGTGATGCCCCAGTAAAGCGAAACCAGAACCGCAGTGCAGATAATGGTAGTCCACATGGAGTAGCCGAAAATAAACAGCGTGACAGCTATCAGACCCGCCTGTTGGAACATGATGTGGCCGGTCAGCATGATGGTGCGAATACCAGTAATGCGACGCAGCAGCACGTAACAGATGTTTAGCGCCAGTGCCAACAACACCGCATAACCCACCCAGCTATAGGCATCGCCCATACGCTCAATAGTTGCCATCATCGATGCGTAGGTATCTGAAATCGCGCCATTAATGCCATAGACTTCCGACATTTTTGCCACCACCGGTTTAAAAGTGCTGGTCAGGATGCCGGACCCTGCTTGCAGCAACATAAAACCGATAATCGTTTTGATGGTGCCTTTGATAATCACGCTGACGCTTTTACGCAGCAGGATGTAGCCCAGGCAGGTCACAATACCCAACAATAACGGGGCATTGGTCATGACCTGGTTAAAGAACACGGTAAAGATGCTGTAGAGGATCTCCATAACGATCTCCTGAAGAAGAGGTAACCGGGAATTCCGCACACCCGGAATGTTGTGCACTCACTCTAATTTTCAAAAATAATCACAACAAGATTATTTGTGATTAAATGTGACGCGGCACGCAAATAATTCCACATAGAAAGTATGGTGTTCACAAGACGAAACAATTACTCATTTAAATTCATTTAGTTAATTAAATTACACACTCCTTTAAATCTTTCCATACTCAAAATCATCAACAACGCTTTCGGTGAAAAGTCAAAAAATGGTCATTGCCTTCCTGAAAAAACAGTGTCAGGATTAATCAAAACCAATCACACATTGATTCAAATTGAACTATCATGAAGGTAAATGGCGATGAGTAAAGTGAAAAGTATCACCCGTGAATCCTGGATCCTGAGCACCTTCCCGGAATGGGGTAGCTGGCTGAATGAAGAAATAGAGCAAGAACAGGTCGCACCAGGCACCTTTGCGATGTGGTGGCTCGGCTGCACCGGGATCTGGTTGAAATCGGAAGGCGGCACCAACGTGTGCGTCGATTTCTGGTGCGGTACTGGCAAACAAAGTCACGGTAACCCACTGATGAAACAGGGTCACCAGATGCAGCGCATGGCAGGGGTGAAAAAACTGCAACCGAACCTGCGCACCACACCATTTGTCCTTGATCCGTTTGCCATTCGCCAGATCGACGCTGTGCTGGCGACTCACGATCACAACGATCATATCGACGTGAACGTCGCTGCAGCCGTAATGCAAAACTGCGCCGACGATGTGCCATTTATCGGGCCGAAAACCTGTGTGGATTTATGGATTGGCTGGGGCGTGCCGAAAGAACGCTGCATCGTGGTCAAACCAGGCGATGTGGTAAAAGTGAAAGACATTGAAATTCATGCCCTTGACGCGTTCGACCGTACTGCACTGATTACCCTGCCTGCGGATCAAAAAGCGGCTGGCGTACTGCCGGACGGGATGGATGATCGCGCAGTGAACTATCTGTTCAAAACGCCGGGCGGTTCCCTGTATCACAGCGGCGACTCCCACTACTCCAACTACTATGCAAAACATGGTAATGAGTATCAGATCGATGTGGCGTTAGGATCTTACGGCGAGAACCCGCGCGGTATTACCGACAAAATGACCAGCGCCGATATGTTGCGTATGGGTGAAGCGTTAAATGCAAAAGTGGTGATCCCGTTCCACCACGATATCTGGTCAAACTTCCAGGCCGATCCGCAGGAAATTCGCGTACTGTGGGAGATGAAAAAAGATCGTCTGAAGTATGGCTTTAAGCCGTTTATCTGGCAGGTTGGCGGCAAGTTCACCTGGCCGCTGGATAAAGACAACTTCGAATACCACTATCCGCGTGGTTTTGACGATTGCTTCACCATTGAACCGGATCTGCCGTTCAAATCGTTCCTGTAATCCGTCGCTTTTACCGGATAGCGTGGAGATGTTCCCGCTATCCGGCGTAGTATTTCCTGGCTATTTCAAATATCATCTAAAAAAATCAAATTTTATCGGAATAGCTCATGACTGAAGCACAAAGACATCAAATCCTCCTGGAAATGCTCGCACAATTGGGCTTTGTGACCGTAGAGAAAGTTGTTGAGCGCCTGGGAATTTCGCCTGCTACCGCACGACGGGACATTAATAAACTCGACGAGAGCGGCAAACTGAAAAAAGTGCGCAATGGCGCGGAAGCCATCACCCAACAGCGTCCTCGCTGGACACCAATGAATCTCCACCAGGCACAGAACCACGATGAAAAAGTGCGTATCGCCAAAGCGGCATCGCAACTGGTCAATCCGGGCGAAAGTGTGGTCATCAACTGTGGTTCCACCGCATTCCTGCTCGGAAGGGAAATGTGTGGCAAGCCTGTGCAAATCATCACCAATTATTTACCGCTGGCAAATTACCTGATCGATCAGGAACATGAGAGCGTGATCATCATGGGCGGGCAGTACAATAAAAGCCAGTCCATCACCTTAAGCCCGCAGGGCAGTGAGAACAGCTTGTATGCCGGCCACTGGATGTTTACCAGTGGCAAAGGGCTGACGGCAGAAGGGTTGTATAAAACCGATATGCTAACAGCGATGGCAGAGCAGAAGATGCTGAGCGTGGTGGGGAAACTGGTGGTTCTGGTCGATAGCAGCAAGATTGGTGAGCGCGCGGGTATGCTCTTTAGCCGCGCCGATCAAATCGATATGCTGATCACTGGCAAAAATGCTAACCCGGAAATCCTGCAACAACTGGAAGAGCAAGGGGTCAGCATTCTGCGCGTTTAAAGATGCTGGCGGAAAAATTTCACCGCGGCATCTAACGCTTCTGGCGTAATGCGATGACGCACGCCTGGCTGCCATGAACAGGTTAACTGTTTATCCAGCCCCGCTTCTCTTAGTGCCTGCTGCAAACGTACTGATTCGTCGGCAGGTACGACATCATCATCAAGACCATGCCATAAGAGCAGTGGTCTGTTTCCCAGCTCTTCCCGGTGGTTTGTCGCTTCCCACTCCACCAGCGGAGCGATAATGTTATTAAATTCGCGCTGCTGCGCTGCCGTTTCAGGTATCAGCGGTGGAAACAGTGAACGGGCAAGCGATGTGAAATAGCCCGATCCCATCATGCTGGCGGTACATTTCACCGTGGAGTGGCGAGCGGTAATTCCCAAGGCCGTCATCGCGCCCATCGATGCGCCGCCGACTGCCAGACGGTCATCAAGCAGCCAGTTTTCTTTAACAATAGCCGCACGTAATGGCGTAAATTCTTGCATATTTTGCCGCAATATTTGCCAGAACTGATTTAACCGTCGCGGTGTGTCGCCACTAAAACGGATACCGTGATCGGGTGCGTCTGGCATGATTACCCGCATACCGGCCTGTGCCAGCGCAACGGCAAAATAGCTATACACCAGACTGGATGAAGTAAAACCGTGATAAAAAATCACGCACGGTAACGGAGTTTCTTTTTGCCCAACGGGATAAGCATGTAGAACGGGAATATCTGCCAGTACGCGCGATTCTAATTCAATCATCTATTCCTCCTTTTTGTCTGGTATGACATGAAGAAATCCTTAGCACAAGTTTCCGCTGGCAGTATTAGTTCATAATGTTGAGATATGGGTTACGCTTTCACCACGTTTTCATTCGAAAATCGCGTACCAGGTAACAATTCGGGAACATTCCCCCAAAGTTAAATTAATAAGGCACTACACTATGGTTAGCAGGAAACGTAATAGCGTTGTTTACCGGTTTGCCAGTTTATTATTGGTGTTGATGTTAAGCGCCTGTAGCGCACTGCAAGGTACGCCACAGCCAGCGCCACCAGTAACGGATCATCCGCAGGAAATTCGCCGCGACCAAACCCAAGGGCTACAGCGAATTGGAACGGTAAGCACAATGGTCCGTGGCTCACCGGATGACGCATTAGCAGAAATCAGAGCGAAAGCTGCCGCGGCAAAAGCTGATTATTACGTCGTCGTAATGGTGGATGAAACCATTGTGACAGGACAGTGGTATTCACAAGCCATTTTGTACCGTAAATAAATCAGACAACTTATACAGTAAGCTTTACATTGCTTTGCGTCCCTATGCGTTTACCTGTGCACAATAAATTACCGGCTGGAAGCTCGGGCGTTTATTACCGCGATGGAATGCCCTGCAACATGTGGGGAAACGAAAAATGGAGCTGACGATGAAACAATTACTTGCCTCACCCTCGCTGCAATTAGTTACGTGTCCCGCGAGCGCCACGGCACAGTCTGCAGAATTCGCCAGTGCTGACTGCGTGACGGGCCTGAATGAAATAGGTCAGATCTCAGTTAGCAATATTTCAGGGGATCCGCAGGACGTGGAACGTATCGTGGCGTTAAAGGCCGATGAACAGGGGGCGTCATGGTATCGCATTATTACCATGTACGAGGATCAGCAGCCCGATAACTGGTGTGTACAGGCGATACTGTATGCATGAGTGTTATCAACAGCGAATGAACAATGCCGGATGCGGCGCGAGCGCCCTATCCGGCCTATAAATTCTATATATTTCATTAAGCGTAAACGCTTACAAACACACACCACCAGTCGCCCGCAGTAACAAATCATTCTGGATCTGCCCTGACAACCGCACACCACCGCGCGTATCTAACATCATCTGACACCACGCCTGCGCCATTGGCGGAGAAGCATATTTCAACATTTGCGCGCCACTACCCAGCAAGAATAGCTGATGAGTAATCTCTCGCCCCAGCTCTTCAGACGGTTTGCGCAGTTGCTGCTGTAAACGACGAACCGCGCGATCAAAATAGCGATCCTGTCCTTTCACTTCCATAAACGCTTCCGTCAATAACTCGTATACGCCAGCCTGCTTATTAAGAACGCGCAGCACATCCAGACACATAATATTGCCGGAGCCTTCCCAGATACTGTTCACCGGCATCTCCCGGTACAGCCGCGGCAACTCGCTCTCCTCGCAATAGCCAATACCGCCCAACACCTCCATCGCTTCGGCCACAAATGGGACGCCACTTTTGCAAATCACAAACTTCGCTGCTGGCGTAAATAAACGCGCCCACAGGGCTTCTTTAGCATCGGCACGCCGATCCCACGCCCGTGCCAGACGAAACAACAGCGCCGTTTGCCCTTCAAGCTGAAGCGCCATGCGACTTAAGACATGACGCATAAGGGGCTGTTCGATCAACGGATTGCCAAATACATGTCGTTGATGAGCGTGATAAATCGCCAGCGAAAATGCACGGCGCATCATGGCATGGCTACCCAGGGCGCAATCAAAACGCGTCATCCCGCCCATTTTCAGGATCAGGCGGATGCCTTCTCCCTCCTGGCCTAACAGCCAGCCGATAGCATCCTGAAACTCCACTTCGCAACTGGCATTAGAGCGATTGCCCAGCTTATCTTTCAGGCGTTCCAGGCGAATCGCGTTACGTTGTCCATCAGGCAAAAAACGCGGCACAAAGAAGCAGGACAATCCGCCCGTGGTCTGTGCCAGCACCAAATGCGCGTCGCTTTGCGGCACCGAGAAAAACCATTTATGCCCCACCAGCCGATAAGAACCATCGTCCAGACGCTCTGCCCTGGTAGTATTGCTCATCACATCAGAGCCGCCCTGCTTTTCTGTCATTCCCATGCCAATCAACAGACCGCGTTTTTGCCCGCCTGGCAGCAAATGGGAATCGTAGCGATCGCTCAACAGCGGCGTGGTCCAATCCTTGAATGGTGCAGGTAACATCTGCAATAACAATGGGGTGGCGGCAAAAGTCATGGTTATCGGACATAACGATCCGGCCTCAACCTGTGCGTGCAACATAAAACGCGCCGCGCGCGCCACAAATGCGCCAGAACGAGCATCTTCCTCCCAGGCCAGATTGTGCACCCGATTGGTACATAGTGCCTGCATCAGCAAGTGCCATGCCGGATGAAAACGCACATCGTCCAGACGGCGTCCCTGAGCATCGTAGCGCAACAATTCTGGCGGATTCACATTCGCCAGTCGCCCCAGTTCAAGGGATTCAGCCGTCCCTAACTGCTGACCAATACTGGCGAGAAAATCACTATCCCAGCCCGCACCTTCACGTGTTACCGCTTCGCAAAGCGCGCCATCGGACAGGTATAGATTGCTGTTATTTAAAGGTATCGGTTGATTAAAAACGGTGTGAGTTTGCCAGTGCACTGTGTCTCCCTCCATCAATGGCAGTCACCATTAGTATGGTCACTGCCACGGATTCCTGACAGAAAGAGATTGCTAAAACATTCTTAACCCGCAATGTAATGCGGAACAAAACGCGAAGTATCTTTAGTGATCAGCGTGTTATCTTCGCGAATCCCCATACCGCACGCTTCATCATCGACAATCCAGCTACCAATCAATGTGTAGCTATCGCCAAAGCGCGGCAAAGGCTGAAAAGCCTGGTAGATCATCGGTTCATCGGCGTAATCACCCTCAGCATGGTCAACGACATTGTTCTGACCGTCAAAAATGGTGACGTTACCGCCTTCCCGTGAGTAGATCGGTTTACGCACGTAGCTTTCGCCCGCAGCAATCTGCGGTTTCTCGCCCTCAAACCAGGATGCCAGAAGATTAGGATGACCAGGGAAAAAGCGCCACAATAGCGGCATTAACCCTTTGTTGCTCAAGATACTTTTCCATAACGGTTCCACCCATTGCTCACGACGCTTGCGCAGCAGCGGGCCGTTATCGTCACGCATCATCCACTCCAGCGGATACAGCTTAAACGCACGCTGGATGACGTTATCATCGAGATCGGTCAGCACACCGCCGACGCCCAGGCCGAGATCTTCAATATAGATAAACCGCGATTCCTGTCCTGCCTGCTGGGCGCAGTCCTGCAAGTACAGCACGGTAGTCCTGTCTTCGTCGGTATCCTGACAGCAACAAAAATAAAACGGTTCACGGCTATAAATCTCGCTAAAGCGCGAAATCAGACGCTCCTGAATGACATTGTACTGATCAGCGTCACGCGGAATAATGCCGCTGCGCCGGGCATCTTCCAGCCACAACCACTGAAAATAAGCCGATTCATACAGCGAGGTCGGCGTATCGGCGTTGTACTCCAGCAACTTCACCGGCGCATTACCACACCAGGCAAAATCCATACGGCCATACAGCGAAGGATCGCGCACGCGCCAGCTTTCAGCAATTACATCCCAGTACAGCGGGGGGATCGCCAGTTGCGTCAGGATCTCTTCATTTTTAACCGCACGATCCACCACCTCAAGGCACATCTGATGCAGTTCCGCAGTCGGTTTTTCGATCTGCTCTTCAATCTGCCGCAGGGTAAAGCGATAAGCACGACTCTCATCCCAATAGATTTCATTGTCGATGATATGAAAGTCAAATCCGTTATCGGCAGCGATCTGATCCAGATCCCGCCGCACAGGAACGTTGTGTCTCAGCATGATTAGCCTCCCCAATGCCCACGGGCGCTGGAAGAACGACCATAGCCGCCGCGAGAAACGGTTGATGCTTTTCTGGTGGTAAAGCCGCCCGAAGAGTAAGACTCTTTTTTGCCAGAACCGGAGCGCCAGGAGTAATCACCGGAAGTGTTGCGCCAGACGGGGCGCGAAGCATAAGAGGAGCCGCTACTGTTATAAACAAACTGCTCATCGCGATCTTTACGAATAACCCGACTTAATAAAAATCCAGAAATGACCGGGAGCCAACTCTGTTCGACGTTGTCGTAATAGCAATTTTCGTACTTAGACTGACAATTCTGCTGAGTCATATTCTTCGGAACATCGGCATAAAATGCCGCTTTGGCGTTGTTCCAGCCATGAGCACAGATATCTGAATTATTACCGTCATCAATGCAATCCTGCACTGTCGAGTAAAACGTTCCGTCGCCGTCGTTATCGACATCGCCACTATCGCCACAACTTTTCAATACGAAAAAAGCGGCTCCCCCCATTAGCGCCAACGTTAAGTATTTATGTGCGTAGCGATTTCGCTGCGGTGCGAAGGGATTATTCGGTCGATTAATACGGCTGATGGCTCCGTGAGCTGGTTTACTGCTATTTCTTGATTTGCGTTTTCTGGCCATGATCGTCCATTACCATGTCATACAAGCTGCGTTAAAAATACCACCAGCCAGCGCGGCGGTTCCCATAAACATTCCTGCGGCGGTATTGTGATTAATAATTTTGTCGCTTAATGCGGGTATATAAAGTCTGACGCCAGAAAAAACGAGTAATTGAATCACCAGTGCGATCCCACCCCAGGCAAAATAATCAGGAATACTCACCGCATTGATTGCCGCACTGGATAATGGAATAACATAACCCAGCAATGTCCCGCTGAACGCCAATGACGCCGCGATATTATTGTTTTTGATTAACTGCCATTCATTATGCGGAGTAATTTTGGAATAGATAAACAGAAAGATAATCACCATAGCCACGCCAATAAAAAAATAGGCGCTAAAAGCAAGGAGTGAATCAAGAATATGCATTATAAACTTCCCTGTAATTAACCAATAATATGAAGTGATGTTAGTGGGATATCGACACCCAGCGCACGCGAAAATAACCACTCCGGTTCACCGAGTTCGTTAAAGGATTCCTCACCATTTAACAGCAAATATTCGTAAGTATCTTCGGTCACCTGTCGCTGGTAACCCATCATAAAGTTATGCACTTCCCATTTGGTATGGTTTTGATTTTCTATTTTTTCCAGCATGTAGACCGGCTCAATATTACCTGGTTCTTCGCTATTAAAAAATCGCTGCCAGCGTTTTTCCTGCCAGTTTAAGGTCATCATCCCCATTGCTTTGGCATTAATTGCCTCGCGCCAGTGGCTCTCTTTGCTGATACCGTAACTCTCTTCATAGACAAAGAGCTTGATATCATCAATGTCATCAATGTCTTCGCCGCCAGTGGTATTGATTTGCAGGAATTCATCACCGGAAGTGTAGTAACGGAATATCTGACTACCGCCCCCCAGATCGATGCGACTGGCTGCAGCTACAGTGTATTCTTCCCCCGGTAACGCAATCAGTAATTCATCTTCCAGTAAACGAAACGCTAACGTATCGAGCGTAAAACCATTATGGAGATGCAACCCCAGCGGACCACGAGCGACAGCAGGCTTATCATCATTGCCAAACAGGCGCTGGAAAAAACCAGACATATTTTACCCTTAAAATAGCTGCCAGCCTTTTAGTGAGGCTGGCAAAAAAATTACTCACCCTGTTGGCGTTGCAGCCTTGCCAGCACATCCTGAGCACTGCTTTTGTTAACTCCACCAATCCCCGCTTCCGCCAGTTTTTCGTCGAGATCGCGGCCGTCTGCCACTTTCTCCAGTTGTGCAGCGGCATCCAGCCGTGCCTGACGTTCGGCCTGACGCGCTTGCAGGCGTTTTAAGGATTCAGCCGCTGTAGAGACGCTGGAAGATGCTCCAACGGTAGAGGTCGTTACTGCCTGTTGCGCACGCTGCATGGCTTCAGTGGCCTTAACGACTTCCATCTGTTGCTCAAATTGAGCAATACGCTGTGCCGTTGCCGTTACCGCTTTTTCCACACCATCACGGGAGACTTCAAGATTCGACAACACTTGCTCTTCAGCGGTAATGAGATTCTCAAGGCGCGCGATTTCTTCAGCGACTTCGTTAATCAACGACGGGTTGACGTTCTTACTTAATGCTTCCAGCGCACGGGCTTCCAGAGTGGCTTTACGCTCACGTAAATCTTTCAGTTTATCGTTACTTAATTTCACTCGCGCCAGCAGATCGACGCGTGATTTTCCGGCTTTATCCAGTTCAGCTTTGGCGTCGCGAATATGTTGTTCCAGCATCCGCACACCCTGGTTTTCTTCAATGGATTCTTCCGCCTGTGAAATAAAAGACTTACCTAATGTAAATAAACTTTTTAAAATCCCCATAAATACCTGTCTTCGTGATTAATATGAATATTCTTCAGTAATTTCAGCTAAATCCAATGCATTATCTACCAGCGTGGTTATCTCCAGCAGGAGATCATCAAGGGAAGAGTTAAGCGATAATGCACCAAAAACAATGTAATACTCTTCCTGCTCCACACTGGAGATCCCTACCGATGACAGTGGCATAATCTTCTGATTTCTTAATAAGAAGGTATTAAATTCATCTGGATTACTGATACAACTTACCGGGCAAATAAATGTTTCGATAATCATCTGGCGGGAAGTAAAAAGAATATTGATTTGCAAATCGCCATAATCATTCATTTTAATAATTAATGCGTTTTCATTATTTGTTATATCAATATTTTGTTCAGGTACAGTTTGCAGCGCCGTCGCCAGCGCCAACGGATTCCATGTCATATATTATTCCATAGTGATTAAGTTAAAATATTAATAATATGAATATTTGTAGCACGTAATTATCTTACCAGCTCCAGGTAAAAAAAAACCATCCAAATATGGATGGTTTTTCATAATTCAGAGGAATTAGCTACGCTGGCGTACTGCTTCAAATAAACAAATGCCGGTCGCTACCGAAACGTTCAGGGAAGAAACGCTTCCTGCCATCGGGATGCTGATCAACTCATCGCAATGTTCACGGGTCAGGCGACGCATGCCTTCACCTTCCGCGCCCATCACCAGTGCCAGACGCCCGGTCATTTTGCTCTGATAGAGAGTATGATCCGCTTCACCCGCCGTACCGACGATCCAGATATTCTCTTCCTGCAACATACGCATGGTGCGCGCCAGGTTAGTCACCCGAATCAGAGGAACGCTTTCTGCCGCGCCACAGGCCACTTTTTTCGCCGTTGCATTGAGTTGAGCGGAACGATCTTTCGGTACAATCACCGCATGAACGCCAGCGGCGTCTGCGCTACGCAGGCACGCACCGAGGTTGTGTGGATCGGTAACGCCGTCGAGGATCAGCAGGAACGGTTGTTCGAGCGAAGCGATCAGATCCGGCAGATCGCTTTCCTGATACTGACGTCCAGGCTTCACGCGGGCGATAATGCCCTGATGCACGGCACCGTCGCTTTTCTCGTCGAGATATTGACGATTTGCCAACTGGATAACCACGCCATGAGACTCGAGGGCGTGAATCAGCGGTAACAGACGTTTATCTTCACGGCCTTTTAAAATAAAGACTTCCTGAAAACGTTCAGGGGCGCGCTCCAGCAGGGCCTGCACTGCGTGGATGCCGTAAATCATTTCGCTCATTAATGTACTCGTTGTTAACGTTTTGCCTGATACGCTACGCTTATCAGGCCTACATGATTCTGCAATATATTGAATTTGCGTGATTATGTAGGCCTGATAAGGCGTTCACGCCGCATCCGGCATGAACAAAGCGCACTTTGTCAGCAATCTGACCCTCTTCTTTTTGAAGAGGGTTTTGATCACTCAGCTACTTTTTTCTTCGCTGCACGCTTCGCTTTGGTCGCTGCAGCTATTTTCTGCGTTTTAGCCGATGGCTTTTTCGCTTTTCTCGCGTCTTTTTTCGCCGCTTTCGGCTTCGCTTTTTTCTCACCACGGAAAGCACTGTCTGGCTCAAAGTTTACCTTTTTGCCCACCTGACGACGCTTACCGGCTTTTTTACCTGCATCACCTTTTTTCGCTTTCTCGCGCGCCGTTTTACCGACGTTGCGTGGCGCGCGTTCGCTGGAGATCAGGCTAAAGTCGATCTTGCGCTCGTCCATATTAACCGCTTCGACGCGAACTTCCACGCGGTCGCCCAGGCGATAAGTCTGGCCGCTGGATTCCCCCATCAGACGTTGACCAACCTGATCAAAGCGATAGTAGTCGTTATCCAGCGAAGAAACGTGGACCAGGCCATCAATAAACAGATCATCCAGGCGAACAAAGAAACCGAATCCAGTGACGCTGGAAATTACGCCTTTAAAGACGTTGCCCACCTGGTCGAGCATAAAGTCACACTTCAGCCAGTCTGCCACATCACGCGTTGCTTCATCGGCACGACGTTCCGCCATCGAACAGTGCTGACCCAGTTGCAGCATCTCTTCCATTGAATAATGGTAGCCACCGGTTTCAGTCGTGTTCCCCTGAAGCCCCTGCTCTTTCGCCAACAGATACTTAATGGCACGATGCAGCGTCAGGTCAGGATAACGACGAATCGGTGAGGTAAAGTGGGCATAAGACTGCAATGCCAGACCAAAGTGACCGCGGTTTTCCGGATCGTAAATCGCCTGTTTCATTGAGCGCAGCAGCATGGTTTGTAGCATTTCTGCGTCAGGACGGTCGGCAACCGACTCCAGCAATTCTGCGTAGTCGCGCGGTTCTGGCTTGTTACCACCCGGCAATTCCAGCCCCAGTTCCGCCAGCACTGAACGGAAAGAGGTAATCGCTTCGGTGCTCGGCTTGTCGTGAATACGGAACAGTGCCGGTTCTTTGGCTTTCTCAACGAAACGCGCCGCCGAGATATTCGCCAGAATCATACACTCTTCAATTAATTTGTGCGCGTCGTTACGCTGAGTCTGTTCGATACGTTCAATACGACGTTCAGCGTTGAAAATAAACTTCGCTTCTTCACTCTCAAACGAGATCCCACCGCGCTCTTCGCGGGCTTTATCCAGCACTTTATAGAGGTTATGCAGCTCTTCGAGATGCTTAACCAGCGGCGCGTATTGTTCACGCAGTTCCTGATCGCCCTGCAGAATATGCCAAACTTTGGTGTAAGTCAGACGCGCATGAGAGCTCATCACCGCTTCGTAGAATTTATAGCCGGTCAGGCGACCTTTCGACGAAATGGTCATCTCGCACACCATACACAGGCGGTCTACCTGCGGATTGAGCGAGCACAGGCCGTTAGAGAGTACTTCCGGCAGCATCGGGATAACCTGCGACGGGAAGTAGACCGACGTACCGCGGTTACGTGCTTCTCTGTCCAGCGGTGTTGGTGGACGCACATAGTAACTGACGTCGGCAATTGCGACCCATAAACGCCAGCCACCGCCGCGTTTCTTCTCGCAGTAAACCGCATCGTCAAAGTCACGGGCGTCTTCGCCATCAATGGTGACCAACGGTAAATCACGCAGATCGACACGGCCTGCTTTTGCCTCTTCCGGCACTTCTTCTTTCAGCCCGGCAACCTGTTGCTCAACAGCCTGCGGCCAGATGTACGGAATTTCATGGGTGCGCAGGGCGATATCAACCGCCATGCCGGTGCCCATATTGTCGCCAAGTACTTCGACGATTTTACCCACCGCTTTGGTACGACGTGTCGGGCGTTGAGTCAGTTCGACAACAACGACAAAGCCCATGCGTGCGCCCATGATCTGATCAGGTGGGATTAAGATATCGAAGCTCAAACGGCTGTCGTCAGGAACCACAAAGCCGACGCCCGCTTCGGTAAAGTAACGACCCACAATCTGGCTCGTTTTTGGCACCAGTACGCGGACAATACGCGCTTCACGGCGGCCTTTACGGTCAGCACCAAGCGGTTGCGCCAGAACCTGATCGCCATGAATGCAGGTTTTCATCTGCTCGCTGGAAAGATACAAATCATCTTTACGCCCTTCAACCCGCAGAAAGCCGTAGCCATCACGGTGGCCAATAACAGTACCTTTCACCAGATCGAGACGTTCCGGCAGCGCATAGCACTGACGGCGAGTGAAGACCAGTTGACCGTCGCGCTCCATCGCGCGCAGGCGACGACGCAGGCCTTCAAGCTGCTCTTCGCCTTCAATGTGCAGCTCTACCGCCAGCTCATCACGGCTGGCCGGTTTTTCACGTTTGGTTAAATGTTCGAGGATAAATTCCCGACTAGGGATGGGATTCGCGTATTTTTCAGCTTCGCGTTCCTGGAAAGGATCTTGTGACATCTCGGTTCCTCCGTTGTCATCTCTGATGAAGATTTTCGTCACTCCACCAGCAATAATTTATAAAGCGGTTGATTCTCTTCAACCAAATCGGCAAGCGTGTAGTTATCCAGTTCCGTAAGAAAACTTTGCACGGCCTTTGAAAGTGCCTGTTTCAACCGACAGGCAGGTGTGATGTGGCAAAACTCACTGCTGCAATTCACCAACGATAAGGGTTCCAGCTCGCGCACCACATCACCAATACGTATAGCACTCGCCGGTTTACCCAGGCGAATGCCGCCATTTTTTCCACGAACAGCAGTCACGTAGCCGGCACGACTAAGTTGATTGATTATTTTGACCATATGATTACGGGAAACGCCGTAGACGTCAGTCACTTCAGAAATGCTGGTCATCCGCCCTTCTGGCAATGATGCCATGTAGATCAGCGCGCGTAATCCGTAATCAGTGAAACTCGTTAACTGCACATCAACCTCAAAAAAGGGAAAGCGGGAAAAAATACATTTACATTGATGATAAACCAGCCACAAGCTGTGTCGCTAATTTATTTCAGTTTGGGGAAGGAAAAAAGCGAGGATTTAACACTGTGTCGGATAGCGTAATGGC
The DNA here is from genome assembly GCF_000408805.1 of Escherichia sp. KTE159. Lineage (NCBI taxonomy): Bacteria > Pseudomonadati > Pseudomonadota > Gammaproteobacteria > Enterobacterales > Enterobacteriaceae > Escherichia > Escherichia sp. KTE159. Next base: position 182,073 of record NZ_KE137295.1, on the reverse strand, counting down.
TTACCCGACACAGTAATGTATCACACTGCTAGCCCGGCAGGCAAAAGATCTGCCGGGCGTACCAGAATTACGCGTCGAACGGGTCGCGCAGAATCATGGTTTCAGTACGATCCGGACCAGTAGAGATGATATCGATCGGCACACCGGTCAGCTCTTCAATACGCTTGATGTAGTTCAGCGCTGCCTGCGGCAGACCGCTACGATCTTTCACGCCAAAGGTGGATTCAGACCAACCCGGCATGGTTTCGTAAATCGGCTCAACGCCTTTCCAGTCATCTGCTGCCAGCGGAGTGGTGGTCACTTCGCGACCATCCGGCATACGGTAGGCCACGCAGAGTTTCACCTCTTTCAGGCCGTCCAGAACGTCCAGTTTGGTCAGGCAGAAGCCAGACAGAGAGTTCAACTGTACCGCACGACGAACAGCAACGGTGTCCAACCAGCCGGTACGACGGCGACGACCCGTTGTCGCGCCAAATTCGTTACCCTGCTTGCAGAGGAACTCGCCGGTTTCATCAAACAGTTCAGTCGGGAACGGACCTGCGCCAACGCGAGTGGAGTAAGCTTTGAGGATACCCAGAACGTAATCAACATAACGCGGCCCCAGGCCGGAACCGGTCGCCACGCCACCCGCAGTGGTGTTGGAAGAAGTTACGTACGGATAAGTACCGTGGTCGATATCCAGCAGCGTACCCTGCGCACCTTCGAACATGACGAAATCGCCACGTTGACGCGCCTGGTCGAGCAGGTCAGAAACGTCAACCACCATAGAAGTCAGGATGTCAGCAACCGCCATCACATCATCCAGAACTTTCTGGTAATCAACCGCTTCAACTTTGTAGTAGTTAACCAACTGGAAGTTGTGATATTCCATCACTTCTTTCAGTTTTTCAGCGAAGGTTTCTTTGTCGAAAAGGTCGCCAACACGCAAACCGCGACGTGCTACTTTATCTTCGTAGGCCGGCCCGATACCACGACCCGTGGTGCCGATCGCTTTCGCACCACGCGCTTTCTCACGTGCGTTATCCAGCGCCACGTGATAATCAAGGATCAGCGGACATGCTTCAGACAACAGCAGACGCTCACGAACGGGGATGCCACGGTCTTCCAGTTCTTTCATCTCTTTCATCAGCGCAGCCGGAGACAGCACAACACCGTTACCGATGATGCTGGTTACATTCTCGCGAAGAATACCTGATGGAATAAGATGGAGAACGGTTTTTTCACCGTTGATTACGAGAGTATGGCCTGCGTTGTGACCGCCCTGGTAGCGTACAACATATTTAGCCCGTTCAGTCAGAAGATCGACGATCTTACCTTTACCTTCGTCACCCCATTGGGTGCCCAGTACGACGACGTTGTTACCCATTTTTCAAAATCACCGTTTGCTTAAAAATGGATTCTACCATCGCTTTTTCAGAGTTACAGCACTTTTTGCATCCAAAAATGACCTTAGTCAGTCTATTTTTTGCTCAGCCAATCGTTTTCCTCAACATGTAGTAGACCACAACGCCCGCAACCACAAGTCCACCGCCAAAACGGCGTAAAATATTATCGGGTAAATTGGTCATCGCGGAGATCATCTTCTTCCACGCCTGTGGGTAAAGCATCGGCCCTAAACCTTCCAGCACCAAAACCAGAGCAAGCGCCAGCCAGATTGTCGAATTCATTCATTGTCCTTATAGAAAAAGAAAACCACCGGCATCCCTGAGGATGCGGTGGCTTTATTTACCTGTACCGCGGTCGTTATCTTAACGCGTCGCGGAGCTCGGCGTCTTCATATAGCGGAAGAAATCGCTGTCCGGGCTCATGACCATCACGTCCTGATTACCGGAGAAGCTATTCTCGTAGGCACGCAGGCTACGGATGAACGCGTAGAAGTCTGGGTCCTTGCTGAATGCATCAGCAAACAGTTTAGCCGCTTCGGCATCACCTTCACCGCGCATGATACGACCCTGACGCTCTGCTTCTGCCAGCGTTCTGGTCACTTCATAGTCGGCAGTCGCGCGCAGTTTTTCCGCTTCTTCCTGACCTTGTGAACGGTGACGACGCGCTACCGCTTCACGCTCGGCGCGCATACGGTTGTAAATCGCTTCAGACACTTCGGTCGGCAGGTTGATCTGCTTGATACGCACATCGACAACTTCAATACCCAGCGCAGCCATACTGTTCGGGTTGATGACCGGAACCTTGCCCTTAGTCTCTGCCGTTACACGTTCAGCGGCTTCTGCGATAGCGTTATCTGCCGCAGGCGTAGACACTTCATCTTCCGTCCCCGCAGAACCAGAGTTCAGCGCGTCACGCACTTCAAGGGTCAGACGACCACGAGAATCAGTGACGATGTCTTTCACATCCAGACGACCAATTTCAGAACGCAGACGGTCAGAGAACTTACGTTTCAGCAGCACTTCTGCTTGCGAAATATCGCCGCCGCCCGTTGCCAGGTAGTAACGGCTGAAATCGCTGATGCGCCATTTGATGTAAGAGTCGACGATCAGGTCTTTCTTCTCTTTGGTCACAAAGCGGTCTGCCTGGTTGTCCATGGTCTGAATACGCGCGTCGAGCATTTTCACCGTTTCAATGAACGGTATCTTGAAATGCAGACCCGGTTCATAAACCAGAGGTTTGTTGTCATCGTCACGCAGTACCTTACCAAAACGCAGCGTAATACCGCGCTCACCTTCTTTGACGACAAAGACAGACATGTAAAGCACTACCAGCACGATGATGATAATCGCGATAACTGACTTACGCATCGTTATTCCCCCTGACGCTGGTAGTCGTTACGCTGCGCGTTGGCGCGGCGTTGGTCCATAATATCGCCCTGACTGGTGGACGACGTGTTGCTTGCTCCACTGGTTGTGGAGGAAGAGGCTGGCGGCAGACGCAGCAAGTTGCTGGCACCGTTGTCGCTCTTCGCCGCAGGCGCGTTGCCGCCTTTCAGCATCTGGTCTAACGGCAGAACCATCAGGTTGCCACCTTTATCGTTAACCAGCACTTTGCGGGTGTTACCCAACACTTTTTCCATCGTCTCGATATACAGACGCTCGCGAGTAATTTCCGGCGCGGCTTTATATTCCGGCAGAAGTTTAGCAAAGCGCGCCACTTCACCCTGGGCTTCCAGGATAGTCTGAGCCTTGTACGCACGCGCCTCTTCGAGGATACGTTGCGCCTGACCGTTCGCACGCGGCTGAACTTCGTTGGTATACGCCTCTGCTTCACGAATGTATTGCTGTTCGTTTTCACGCGCAGCAATCGCATCGTCAAACGCGGCTTTTACTTCTTCCGGCGGACGAGCGGCCTGGAAGTTGACGTCCAGCAGCGTGATACCCATGTCATACGGACGAATCGTCTCTTCCAGTTCGCGCTGGGTATCGCTACGAATCACAGTACGACCTTCCGTCAGAATGCGGTCCATGGTGTATTTACCGATAACTCCACGCAGGGCGCTGTCGGTAGCCTGACGCAGACTGTCATCCGGGCTGGTCACGCTATACAGGTATTTTTCCGGATTGGTTACGCGGTACTGCACGTTCATCTCAACGCGCACCACGTTTTCGTCCGACGTCAGCATCACACCGGAAGCAGCCAGTTCACGCACGGCTTCTACGTTCACCGGTTTGACTTCGTCGATAAACGTCGGTTTCCAGTTCAGACCCGGCTCAACCAGATGGCTGAATTTACCAAAGCGTGTTACCACGCCACGTTCGGCTTCTTTAATGGTGTAGAAACCACTGGCCGCCCAGATAATGACAATCGCTGCCGCTGCGATGGTAACGACACGACCGCCAAGCTGCGGGCGCGGACCTTGCGATGAACTACCACCGCCAGACCCAGTGCCTTTGCCGCCGCCCAGTCCACCGAGCTTTTTGCTCAGTTTGCGGAAGATATCATCTAAATCAGGTGGCCCTTGATCACGACCGCCTTTGTTTCCATTTCCCTCAGAGTTGCCGCCAGGTTTGCTGCTTCCCCACGGGTCGCGGTCTTGTCCGTTATTACCGGGCTGATTCCACGCCATGTTTGTGCTCCATATTTGTTATGCGGTGATCCCTGTTGTCTTTCGACGCCAGAGGATATGACTCCACGCTTCAGACGCTTTGCCGGTTAGATCAGGTAATCGATCAACGCCGGTTCTTGTTTACAGAGGCGACGCCAGTCAATGATCGGCATACGAACTTGCAGACTTACGCTGCCGTCCTCCTCCATCCACTCTTTTTCTATTGCCTGAAGCTGATAAAAACGGCTTCTCAGACGCCCTTCCTGCGGCGGCAAACGCAATGTATGCTGCGCCACCTCACCGGAAAGCCGCTCCGTCAAAGCCTGAAAAAGCTGTGGTATCCCCGCTCCGGTCTGCGCGGAAAGCCAGACACGAATCGGTTTGTTCTCTTCATCTCGATCAATACGCGGTTCGAAATCGTCCAGCATATCGATCTTGTTCATCACCAGCAGGGTTGGGATCTCGTGAGCATCGATCTCTTCAAGAACCGTATTCACCGCTTCGATGTTCTCCTGTACGCGCACATCTGCCGCATCAATGACGTGCAGCAGCAATGTGGCTTGCCGCGTCTCTTGCAACGTGGCTTTAAACGCCGCCACCAGATCGTGCGGCAAGTGGCGAATGAACCCTACGGTATCCGCCAGTACGGTTTCACCGACATCCGCGACGTCAATACGCCGCAACGTAGGGTCGAGGGTGGCAAACAACTGGTCTGCCGCATAAACCCGTGCTTCGGTGATGCGATTGAAAAGGGTAGATTTACCGGCGTTGGTATATCCCACCAGCGAAACTGTAGGAACGTCGGCTTTGATGCGCGATTGCCGCCCCTGCTCACGCTGCTTTTCAACTTTTTCCAGGCGCGACTGTATCTGCACAATGCGATTACGCAACAAACGACGGTCGGTTTCGAGCTGGGTTTCGCCCGGCCCACGCAAACCGATCCCGCCTTTCTGTCTTTCAAGGTGGGTCCAACCACGCACCAGGCGCGTGGCCAGATGGCGCAACTGCGCCAGCTCAACCTGCAACTTACCCTCATGAGTACGTGCACGTTGGGCGAAAATATCTAAAATAAGACCAGTGCGGTCGATAACACGACATTCGCACAAACGCTCCAGGTTACGCTCCTGCGCCGGACTCAGTGCATGGTCAAAAAGAACGACCGAAGCACCCGTCGCTTTTACGGCTTCCGCAATTTCAACGGCTTTACCTTCACCAACAAAATACTTTGGGTGCGGCGCTTTACGGCTACCGGTAATCACCTGCAATGCTTCGACACCGGCGGAAGAGACCAGAGATTCAAACTCCTGGAGGTCTTCCATATCTTTGTCTTGCGTAAAATAGATGTGTACCAGCACCGCCTGCTCACCAGCATCATAACGGTCAAACAAGCGTATAACCCTCTAAATAGATCAGCGGGGAACGCAGGATCGCTGGCTCCCCGTGTAAAAAAACAGCCCAAAACCTTATTCGGTTTCTTCGCTGTCCTGTTGCGCGGAAGTATTCTGCGCGCTGCTACCATGATGGTAGTTACTGCTGGTACTGCCACCGGCGTTGTTACTGTGATGAGAAACCGGGCGAGACGGGACAACAGTAGAAATCGCGTGCTTATAAACCATCTGGCTGACCGTGTTTTTCAACAGGATCACGAACTGATCAAAAGACTCGATTTGTCCTTGCAGCTTAATACCATTCACCAAATAAATAGAAACTGGAACACGTTCCCGACGCAGTGCGTTCAGGAACGGATCTTGTAAAGATTGCCCCTTAGCCATTCTCTCTTTTCCTTATATGCTTATTTGTACTTTGAACCTTTCGATTCTGAAAAAATTGCGCACGATACGTCTCAATTGTACACATTCAGCCTGCGATAGCACCAACAACCTGTAATACTTCGTCACGCGCCTGTTCTGGTTTTTCACTGTCAAGCCAGTGAACCCCTTCCCAACCACGTAGCCAGGTTATTTGCCGCTTCGCCAACTGTCTCGTGGCGCAAACACCTCGATAAACCATTTCATCGTATGAGATTTCGCCTTCAAGGTAAGACCACATCTGGCGATAACCCACGCAACGAATGGAAGGCAAATCCGTATGCAAATCTCCTCGGGCAAAAAGCGCCCGGACTTCTGCTTCAAAACCTGAAGCCAACATCTGATGAAAACGCTGCTCAATTCGTTGATGGAGCAGTTCACGGCTCGCCGGGGCGATGGCGAACTGATGCACCTGATACGGTAGAGCGTCTCCTGACGTTTGCGTCAGTTCCGTTAAAGTTTTACCCGAAATGAAAAAAACTTCCAGTGCCCGGGAAAGCCTTTGTGGATCATTTGGATGAATCCTTGCTGCCGCAACCGGATCGATCTCCTGAAGTTGACGGTGCCATGACTCCCAACCTTGCTCTGCCGCCTGTTGCTCAATTCTGGCCCGTACTTCCGGGTCCGCCGACGGTAGCGGCGACAACCCTTCCAGTAACGCCTTGAAATACAACATCGTACCGCCTACCAACAGCGGGATCCGCCCCGCCGCGGTGATATCGGCCATTTCCGCCAGCGCATCGCGGCGAAAATCAGCAGCCGAATAAGCCTGCGACGGATCGCGAATATCCAGCAATCGGTGCGGCGCGGCGAGTAACTCTTCAGCGTTCGGCTTCGCCGTCCCGATATCCATCCCTTTGTAAATAAGGGCAGAATCAACGCTTATCAACTCTACTGGTAAAATTTTACGCAGCTCAATAGCCAGCGCCGTTTTACCGGAGGCCGTTGGCCCCATCAAAAAAATTGCCTTAGGCAGGCTCGCCTTACTGATATCACTCATCTTTCAGGGCTTTTATCGCCGGATGTAAATCAACAGATTGTAACAGACCACCCGGCGGCGTTTTCACAAGCTGAGGACATAACCGTTCTACGTCCGCCAGTAGGGTAATGGCTTGTGCCATTGACCACTGTGCATGTTCGCTCGTCAGATTTCGTGCAATCCACTGCGCAATATTGCCATGTTCGAATACGGACTGCTTTGCCAGGTAGCCTATCAGTTCAGGAATCAAGATTTGTAAATTTTGTTGGCGTAAGGGTAAAGGCACGGCCCTGATGGTCACATGCTGCGCATCGGACTGATATTCAATGCCTAACTCTGCCAGTGCAGACTGCGCTTTTTCTAATGCCGATTTTTCTTCGCCAGAGACTTTTAGCCGCAACGGAATAAGCAACGGCTGGGCGCAAACTGGCGATTCACCCGGTGTCAGTTGCACCTGACGCAACCAGCGTTCCGCTACCGGCAGGGCTAAAAGTGAAATTTTGCCGTCGCGTTCCAGCAGCGCACAGTCAGAATGGACGATAGTCAGCACCCGACCAAAGCTTTGACCATTCGCTGCCAGCGTAAGTTCCTGCGGTTCTGACGCTTTTGGTTTGTGCATTGGCGCAGGCGTTTGCAAAAGCTGGCGATACACTTCGCCTTGCTGTTTCTGGTAGCCTGGCTGTGCGTTCGGCCACGGAGCGGCCTGGCGGCTGCCTGTTGCTGGAGCAGGAGAGTAGCGCTGGGCTGCTGGCTCACGAACTGCCGGTTCAGCGAAATGATTACGCCCTGCTGCCACGCGGTTTTCTGGTACAGGACGCGGTGCTGGCTGAGCGTTACCCTCCAACGGCAAAGGCGTTTCCAGTTGCTGTTGCAGCACGCTTAACACGCCCTGATAGATAAAATCATGCACCAGGCGCGACTGATGAAAACGCACTTCGTTTTTGGCAGGGTGCACGTTAACATCCACCTGATGCGGGTCGATCTCAAGATACAACACAAACGCCGGTTGTTGGTCGGCCCCCAGTTTATCTTCGCAGGCCTGGCGAATCGCGTGATTGATCAGGCGATCGCGCATCATGCGCCCATTCACGTAGCAATACTGAATTTCTGCCAGCGCGGGCGTGGTATGAGTCGGATCTACGACCCAGCCGTGCAGCGTGAGGTCACCGTGCTGCCATTCAATCGCCAGCGCATGTTCGAGAAAAGCGGTGCCACAAATCGCCCCTAAACGGCGCTCTTTTTGCCCGCCTTCCGGCACCGCGCGGTACTGGCGCATGATTTTGCCGTTATGTGACAGGTTGATGGTCACATCGAAACGCGCCAGTGCAATACGCCGGATAATCTCATCAATATGGTTAAATTCCGTTTTCTCGGTGCGCATGAATTTGCGCCGCGCCGGGGTGTTGTAGAACAGATCCAACACTTCCAGCGTCGTTCCCACCGGATGGGCAGCAGGTTTAACCGTCACATCCATATCACGCCCTTCGGCATAAGCCTGCCAGGCTTCCTGCTGTTCCGCGGTGCGCGAAGTGAGTGTCAGGCGGGAAACCGAACTGATACTCGCCAACGCCTCACCGCGAAAGCCCAGGCTGATAATGGCTTCGAGATCGTCCAGAGAGGCGATTTTACTGGTGGCATGACGCGCCAGCGCCAGCGCCAGTTCATCTTTTTTGATACCGCAGCCGTTATCACGAATGCGGATAAGTTTCGCCCCGCCACGTTCGATATCAATATCAATGCGCGTCGCCCCCGCATCGAGGCTGTTTTCCACCAGTTCTTTGACTACCGACGCAGGTCGCTCGACCACCTCACCTGCGGCAATCTGGTTCGCCAGTTGTGGCGGTAAGACCTGAATTGGCATCAATAATCCTTAGTTTGGCAGCGTGCGATCTGACGTCGTGGCAGTACTGGCTGTCTGCGCAGTTGCGCCCTGCGGCGCAGACTGCATCGGATGCGCAAGGAAATAATTGCGCAGGCCGTTGTAAATGGCTTCTGCCAACTGCTGTTGATAATCGTCGCTCGCCAGCAAACGCTCTTCGCTGTTATTGCTGATAAAACCGGTTTCGACCAGTACTGACGGGATATCCGGCGAACGCAGAACGCCAAGGCTGGCGTGTTCTGGTCGACGTTTATGAATTTCGCCAATGCGTTGTAACTGGCTGATCATACTGGTCGCCACATCATACCCTACCCGCTGGGAATGACCGAACTGTAAATCCAGCACTGCCTGGCTTAAGTACGGATCCGACTGGCTGTTTGCCAGCACATCACCAGCACCGCCCAGCAACTCTGACTGTTTCTCGTGCTGTTCCAGCCAGCTTGCCATTTCACTGTTTGCGCGACGGTTCGAGAGCACCCATACAGAAGCGCCGGTGGCACTGCGGTTCGGTGCGGCATCGGCGTGAATCGACACGAGGAAATTGGCGTTTTGCTTACGTGCGACGTCACTACGCCCCATCACCGAAATAAAGTAATCCCCGTCACGGGTTAAAACCCCCTTAAACATCGGATCGGCATTGAGCAAAGTACGCAATTTACGCGCGATGGCGATGGTGACATTTTTCTCCCGCGTACCGCCAGGGCCGATAGCGCCAGGGTCCTGACCGCCGTGCCCGGCATCAATGGCGATGACAATTTTATCGCCAGTGTTAGCCGTCGCGCGCGCTGCCGGACGCGTTACCGTATTGCTGCTGATGACACCTGTTGTGCGGTTGCTTTCAGTTTTAAACGGATTGCGCGCAGGTTCACTTACGCGCGGTGCGACAACCGTAGGTGTTTCAACGCGTTTAGCAACCACAGGCGGCGGAGGAGGTGGTGGCGGTGCATCGGCGTTAATCGTAAAGACGACTGTGTAATTGCTACCATTCTGCCGCTTCATCGCTTCGGTTTTACCGTTTTCGGTAAGATCGACCACCAACCGCAGCGTTTGCGCATCTTTTGGCGTGCCAGAGCGAATAGCTTTTACCAAATTATTGCCACTGAACAACAACGGTAGCCCCTGAATTACACCGGTTTGTTTAATATCCAGCGCCACAGTGCGTTTGCTTTGATGGCTAAAGGCATAATCAGGCTCGCCAATAAAACTCAACGTTATCCGCGCCTGCTCACTGCCATTAGAAACCTGAATATCAGAGAGCGTAGCGGCACCAGCCTGTGCGCACAACAGCACCAATGCCGCCACCAACCAATTTTTGATGCGATACATCATCCCGCCACCTTTTAAAGGTTAACCGGCTAAACGCGCCAGCAACAATTCACCCGCAGAGGAAACAGCACTCACGCGCGCCTCACGGCCTTGTGCCTGATAATCAATGTGTATTTCGACATCCGGGTCAGGAAGAACACCTGTACCTTGTTGTGGCCATTCCACCAGGCAGATGGCATCGTGGGCAAAATAATCGCGGATCCCCATAAACTCCAGCTCCTCGGGATCGGCAAGGCGGTACAAATCAAAGTGATAAACCATTAATTTGTCGAGCGTATAGGGTTCGACCAGCGTATAGGTGGGGCTTTTGACATTACCCTGATGGCCCAGAGCTTGTAAAAAACCCCGGCTGAAGGTGGTTTTACCTGCACCTAAATCGCCATACAGATAGATTACGGTAGCGCCATCGCAGGCTTTAGCTACCCGTTCGCCCAGGTCTAATGTTGCCTGCTCGTCAGGGAGCGGAATTACTCGATTCATCATGGTTTTTATCAGTCACTTCCGGGTTAACAATACGCTGTAGCGTGGAAAAGAGATCGGTTGCCAGCATCCCGCGCGTACCAAAACGCGCTGCCAGCACATCGGCCGCCGCACCGTGCGCAACACAACCGGCACAGGCAGCATCATACGGCGTCAGTTTCTGCCCTAACAATGCGCCAATAATACCAGAGAGCACATCGCCCATGCCGCCACTGGCCATACCTGCATTTCCGGCGTCAACAATACCTAACGCATCAGGATGTGCAGCGACCACGGTTCCGGCACCTTTCAGCACCGCTACACCACCATAACGTTGTACCAGACGTTGTGCGTAATGTAAGCGGTCACTTTCAATTTCAGCCACGGAACAGCCCAACAACCGTGCAGCCTCGCCAGGATGCGGCGTGATCACGCGATTGTGACGCTTATCGGGATTGATTGCCAGCAGGTTCAATGCATCGGCATCCCACAACATCGGTTTGCGAAAATTCTCGACTTTTTGTAGGGCTTTTTTCCCCCACTCTTGCTGACCCAGACCAGGGCCAATCACCACCACATCGGCCCATTCCAGGCTATCAGCTAAGGATTCCGCAGTCAGTTCGTATACCATCAATTCCGGGCGCGCGGTCAGCAACGGCGCAATGTTTTCACTGCGCGTCAGCACTCTGACCAAACCAGCGCCAGCACGCAGCGCCGCTTCGCCCGCCATACGGATCGCGCCCGCCGTGCCGTGATCGCCACCGATAATCACCAGTCGCCCGTGATCGCCTTTATGTGATGTCGGGCGACGCGGTTTCAGCCAGTGAGAAAGTTGCGATGCGGAAAAGCGCTGAATTTTCGCCTCCTGAGTTGCCAGCCACCTATCCAGCCCCAGCGAGTCAAAATGCAGATCCCCGGTTACATCCCGCGCTTTCCCGGTTAGCAAGCCTGGTTTCAGGGCAATAAAGGTCACGGTGTGAGAGGCGTTGATCACCGCACCTGGCGTGGCTCCGGTTTGTGCTAACAGGCCGGAAGGAATATCAACTGCCACAATCGGCGCAGGATGAGTATTGGCATGATCGATTAATTTACTGATGGGTTCACGGGGCGCTTGCTGCAATCCGGTGCCGAGCAGCGCATCAACTATCAGATCCACCGACTCAGGCCAGACAATATTCGAAACATGAATCTCGCCTCCCGCGTTTAACCATGCATCGCGCGCTTGTGCGGCCTCTTCTGGCAACGGTTTGTCGCTCTCCTGAGCCAGCAGCGTGACCTCAATGCCGATGGCTTTTGCCCGCCGCGCGACCACATACCCATCGCCACCGTTATTGCCATGACCGCACAGCACCAGCCAATGACGGGCGTCAGGATAAGCTGTACGACACACCTGAAACGCGGCTTCCCCCGCACGAAGCATCAGTTCATAGAGCGTTAGCCCCAGCACATCCGCCGCCTCGCGTTCTCCACGGCGGATATCGTCGGCGTGCCAGACGGTGTGTGGTATACTTACGGGGTTTTTCTTCATTGTATGGTCCGTCATGTCAGAGCCCCTCGATCTCAATCAGTTAGCGCAAAAAATTAAACAGTGGGGGCTGGAACTGGGCTTTCAGCAAGTAGGTATTACCGATACCGATCTCAGCGAGTCCGAGCCAAAACTGCAAGCATGGCTGGACAAACAATACCATGGCGAAATGGACTGGATGGCGCGTCACGGTATGCTGCGCGCCCGCCCCCACGAGTTATTGCCCGGTACACTGCGCGTGATCAGCGTGCGGATGAATTATCTTCCTGCCAACGCCGCATTTGCCAGCACGCTGAAAAATCCCAAACTCGGCTATGTTAGCCGTTATGCGCTGGGCCGTGACTATCACAAACTTCTGCGCAACCGACTCAAAAAGCTGGGCGAGATGATTCAGCAACATTGTGTTTCGCTGAATTTTAGACCGTTTGTCGACTCTGCGCCTATTCTTGAGCGTCCGTTAGCTGAAAAAGCAGGTCTTGGCTGGACAGGTAAGCACTCACTTATTCTTAATCGCGAAGCTGGTTCGTTCTTCTTTTTAGGCGAACTGCTGGTTGATATTCCGCTACCTGTGGATCAACCGGTTGAGGAAGGATGTGGTAAATGCGTTGCCTGCATGACGATTTGCCCGACCGGAGCCATCGTGGAACCATATACCGTCGATGCTCGCCGCTGTATCTCTTATCTCACCATTGAACTGGAAGGAGCAATCCCGGAAGAACTACGGCCATTAATGGGAAACCGTATTTACGGTTGCGATGATTGTCAGCTTATCTGCCCGTGGAATCGCTATTCACAACTGACAACTGAAGATGATTTCAGCCCGCGTAAACCGTTACATGCGCCGGAGCTCATTGAGCTTTTTGCCTGGAGCGAAGAGAAGTTTTTAAAAGTCACGGAAGGATCAGCGATTAGGCGGATTGGTCACTTACGCTGGCTGCGAAATATCGCCGTAGCACTAGGAAATGCGCCCTGGGATGAAGCGATTCTGGCGGCACTGAACAGTCGGAAAGGTGAACACCCACTTCTCGATGAACACATAGAGTGGGCGATTGCGCAGCAAATCGAGCGACGAAATGCCTGCGTGGTCGAGGTGCAACTACCGAAAAAACAGCGTCTGGTTCGCGTGATAGAAAAAGGCCTACCACGTGACGCCTGATTCATCCACAGCTTGTGAATAAAATTAAAAACACATTGCAATTCAAGCCAGAAAAAATCGTCAAGTGATCAATACGACAAATCAAAACCTTATTTTTCAACTTAAATATCAACACGTTAAAAAATTACTATTCACCGTGCGAAGTTTTCCTGAAATTAAGATTACAGCCCGACACTGTGGATAACTCTGTTTACAAGAGTTTGTCAGAGATAACAAAAACCAGCAATAACGCATCGCGTCGCTGTGGATATTTTATTGAGAGGAGAATTTGGAGCGGGAAACGAGACTCGAACTCGCGACCCCGACCTTGGCAAGGTCGTGCTCTACCAACTGAGCTATTCCCGCTTAATCTTCGTCTTTCAAATCGCTACTGCCTTGGCTGCCTTCACTCACCTTAATCACTTACTTTTGTAAGCTCCGAAGGATTCGTTCAGTTGCCGCCTTGTCGCAATTCGAAATACTGCGATTGGGTGGTCTGTGCCTTTCAGCACTTTTCAAATTTTGGAGCGGGAAACGAGACTCGAACTCGCGACCCCGACCTTGGCAAGGTCGTGCTCTACCAACTGAGCTATTCCCGCGTACTACTTAATTTTTGCTTTCGTAATTTCGCATTTCTGCGTCGTTACGGGAGGCGCATTATACGAGAAATCTTTCCCTCTGCAACCCCCCTAAAAAATTTTTTTTGAGTTTTTATCTCAAGTGCTGAAATTATCGGCAAGACGTTCAATTTAGCGTCAAAATCACGCCGCCGCAAGTGGATTTCGGCGGTTACGTGACCAGGAAAAATTTTACATCTTGATGAAGTGCTCGCGGTAGTAAGCCAGTTCCGCCACCGATTCACGGATATCATCCATCGCCTGATGCGTCCCCTGTTTGGTAAAACCATCAAGAATTTCCGGCTTCCAACGGCGCGCCAGCTCTTTCAGCGTGCTGACATCGAGATAGCGGTAGTGGAAGTACGACTCCAGTTCCGGCATGTATTTGAACAGGAAGCGACGATCCTGACCAATACTGTTACCGCAGATCGGTGATTTTCCTGCTGGCACCCACTGTTTTAAGAACTCGAGCGTCGCCAGTTCCGCTTCCCGATCGCCCATCGTGCTCGCCTTCACACGCTCCACCAGCCCACTGGCGGTATGAGTGCGCACGTTCCAGTCATCCATCAACGCTAACTGTTCATCAGACTGGTGTACTGCAATGGTCGGCCCTTCTGCCAGAATATTCAGGTTGGCATCGGTCACCAGCGTGGCAATCTCAATAATGCGATCGCGCTCGGGATCCAGACCGGTCATCTCAAGATCGATCCAAATCAGGTTGTTTTCATTGGCACTCATGCTATTTTCCACCCATTCACAGTGACTATATTGATTCGCAATTGCGTGTATCATAGATGTTTTGCCCATCAGGGGCGACCAGGAGTCAGTACGATTGAGTAAAAATAAACTCTCCAAAGGCCAGCAGCGCCGTGTGAACGCCAATCACCAGCGTCGTCTTAAAACGTCTAAGGAGAAGCCCGACTACGACGACAATCTGTTTGGCGAGCCTGATGAAGGTATCGTCATCAGCCGTTTTGGCATGCATGCTGATGTGGAATCCGCCGATGGCGAAGTTCACCGCTGCAATATTCGCCGCACCATCCGTTCGCTGGTGACTGGCGATCGCGTTGTCTGGCGTCCGGGCAAACCGGCGGCGGAAGGTATTAATGTCAAAGGGATCGTTGAAGCGGTGCATGAGCGCACCTCGGTGTTGACGCGCCCGGATTTTTACGACGGCGTGAAGCCCATTGCCGCCAACATCGACCAGATCGTCATTGTCTCCGCCATTTTGCCGGAGCTGTCGCTCAATATTATCGACCGTTACCTGGTGGCCTGCGAAACCTTGCAGATTGAGCCGATTATTGTGCTCAACAAGATCGACCTGCTGGACGATGACGGTATGGCATTTGTCAACGAGCAGATGGATATTTACCGCAACATTGGTTATCGCGTATTAATGGTTTCCAGCCATACTCAGGATGGCCTGAAACCGCTGGAAGAGGCGTTGACCGGGCGGATCAGCATCTTTGCCGGGCAGTCTGGCGTCGGTAAATCCAGTCTGCTGAACGCGTTGCTGGGGCTGCAAAAAGAGATCCTGACCAACGATGTTTCGGACAACTCTGGTCTGGGTCAGCACACCACCACCGCCGCACGGCTGTATCACTTCCCGCACGGCGGTGATGTGATTGATTCCCCTGGCGTGCGTGAATTTGGTCTCTGGCACCTGGCACCGGAACAAATCACTCAAGGCTTTGTCGAATTTCATGATTACTTAGGCCTGTGTAAGTATCGCGATTGCAAACACGATACCGATCCGGGCTGCGCTATCCGTGAAGCGGTTGAAGATGGGAAAATCGCGGAAACTCGTTTCGAAAACTATCACCGTATTCTGGAAAGCATGGCGCAGGTAAAAACGCGTAAAAACTTTTCTGATACGGATGACTGACAATTAAGCTAACCGTCGTTAGAATCGTCCCCTTTTTTTCAGGATCCGGCATGTACGCCGGATCAGGAACGACAAAACAATGGCCTGGAGGCTACCTTGTTAAATTCATTCAAACTTTCGCTACAGTATATTCTGCCGAAACTATGGCTTACTCGCCTGGCGGGTTGGGGTGCAAGCAAGCGGGCAGGATGGCTGACAAAACTGGTTATCGATCTGTTCGTTAAATACTACAAGGTCGACATGAAAGAGGCGCAGAAACCGGACACCGCCAGCTACCGTACCTTTAACGAATTTTTTGTCCGTCCGCTGCGTGACGATGTACGCCCGATCGATACCGACCCGAATGTTCTGGTCATGCCTGCCGATGGTGTTATCAGCCAGTTAGGTAAAATCGAAGAAGATAAAATCCTGCAAGCCAAAGGCCACAACTACAGTCTTGAAGCCCTGCTGGCGGGTAACTACCTGATGGCGGATCTCTTCCGCAACGGTACGTTTGTGACCACTTACCTCTCCCCGCGTGACTACCACCGCGTACATATGCCGTGCAACGGTATCCTGCGTGAGATGATCTACGTGCCGGGCGATCTCTTCTCGGTGAATCATCTCACAGCCCAGAACGTGCCAAATCTGTTTGCCCGTAACGAACGCGTAATCTGTCTCTTCGATACCGAATTCGGCCCGATGGCACAGATTCTGGTCGGTGCGACAATTGTTGGCAGCATTGAAACTGTCTGGGCAGGCACCATTACGCCACCGCGCGAAGGCATCATCAAACGCTGGACCTGGCCTGCCGGGGAAAACGACGATTCTGTGGCGCTACTGAAAGGCCAGGAAATGGGGCGCTTTAAACTCGGATCTACTGTTATCAACCTGTTTGCGCCGGGTAAAGTGAATCTGGTTGAGCAACTGGCAAGCCTTTCTGTCACTAAGATTGGTCAGCCGCTGGCTGTATCTACCGAAACCTTTGTTACGCCAGAAACTGAACCGGCCCCGCTTCCTGCTGAAGAGATCGAGGCAGAACACGACGCCAGCCCATTGGTTGACGACAAAAAAGACCAGGTCTAATCCATCAAAGGAAACGCTGACGTGCGCCTGATTATCACTTTTCTGATGGCCTGGTGCCTCAGTTGGGGGGCGTACGCCGCGACGGCCCCCGATAGTAAACAAATCACCCAGGAACTGGAGCAGGCAAAAGCGGCGAAACCCGCGCAGCCGGAAGTCGTAGAGGCGCTCCAGTCTGCCTTAAATGCGCTTGAGGAACGTAAAGGTTCCCTTGAGCGCATCAAGCAATATCAAGAAATCATTGATAACTACCCGAAACTCTCCGCTACTCTGCGCGCACAGTTAAACAATATGCGTGATGAGCCGCGCAGCGTGTCGCCGGGGATGTCTACCGACGCGCTGAATCAGGAAATACTCCAGGTCAGCAGTCAGTTGCTGGATAAAAGCCGTCAGGCCCAGCAAGAGCAGGAACGCGCCCGCGAGATTGCGGATTCGCTTAATCAATTACCACAACAGCAAACTGACGCCCGCCGCCAGTTGAATGAAATTGAGCGCCGACTGGGGACACTCACGGGAAATAGTCCGCTTAATCAGGCACAAAATTTCGCGTTGCAGGCCGACTCCGCACGTTTGAAATCATTGGTCGATGAACTCGAGCTGGCGCAACTTTCTGCCAATAACCGTCAGGAACTGGCTCGTCTGCGCTCGGCACTGGCAGAAAAAGAGAGTCAGCAACTGGATGCGTATTTGCAGGCTCTGCGCAACCAGTTGAACAGCCAACGCCAGCTTGAGGCAGAGCGGGCGCTGGAAAGCACTGAATTACTGGCAGAAAGCAGTGCCGATTTGCCGGAAGATATCGTTGCTCAATTCAAAATTAACCGTGAACTATCGGCGGCGTTGAATCAGCAAGCGCAGCGGATGGATCTCGTCGCCTCACAGCAGCGTCAGGCTGCCAGCCAGACGTTGCAAGTCCGGCAGGCGCTGAATACGCTGCGTGAACAGTCGCAATGGCTGGGTTCATCAAACTTGCTCGGTGAAGCACTGCGGGCGCAGGTGGCACGCCTGCCGGAAATGCCGAAACCGCAACAGCTTGATACCGAAATGGCTCAGTTGCGCGTGCAACGGTTGCATTATGAAGATCTCCTCAATAAACAGCCACAACTGCGACAGATCCTTCAGGCCGACGGCCAGCCGCTGACTGCCGAGCAAAACCGGATACTCGAAGCTCAATTGCGTACTCAGCGCGAGTTGCTTAACTCATTACTCCAGGGCGGCGACACGCTACTGCTTGAACTAACCAAGCTGAAAGTTTCCAACGGGCAACTGGAAGATGCGCTGAAAGAGGTCAACGAAGCGACACACCGCTATCTGTTCTGGACCTCTGATGTGCGCCCGATGACCATCGCCTGGCCGTTGGAAATCGCCCAGGATCTGCGTCGTCTGATCTCGCTGGACACCTTCAGTCAGTTAGGTAAAGCCACCATGATGATGCTGACCAGCAAAGAGACTATTTTACCGCTGTTTGGCGCGTTGATTCTGGTCGGTTGCAGCATTTACTCGCGCCGCTATTTCACCCGTTTTCTTGAACGTTCGGCGGCTAAAGTCGGCAAAGTCACTCAGGATCATTTCTGGCTGACGTTACGGACGCTTTTCTGGTCGATCCTCGTCGCTTCGCCGCTACCAGTGCTGTGGATGACGCTGGGTTACGGCTTGCGCGAGGCGTGGCCTTATCCGCTGGCGGTAGCGATTGGCGATGGTGTAACGGCCACCGTGCCACTGCTGTGGGTGGTGATGATTTGCGCCACCTTTGCTCGCCCGAACGGCTTGTTTATCGCCCATTTCGGCTGGCCGCGCGAACGTGTTTCCCGTGGTATGCGCTACTACCTGATGAGCATTGGGCTTATCGTGCCACTGATTATGGCGCTGATGATGTTTGATAATCTCGACGACCGCGAGTTTTCCGGCTCACTGGGACGTCTTTGCTTTATCCTCATTTGCGGTGCACTGGCAGTGGTCACGCTCAGCCTGAAAAAAGCCGGGATCCCACTGTATCTTAACAAAGAAGGCAGTGGTGACAACATTGCCAACCATATGCTGTGGAACATGATGATTGGCGCGCCACTGGTCGCTATTCTCGCCGCAGCCGTGGGTTATCTGGCAACAGCGCAGGCTCTGCTGGCAAGGCTGGAAACATCGGTCGCCATCTGGTTCCTGTTACTGGTGATTTATCACGTTATCCGCCGCTGGATGCTGATCCAACGCCGCAGGTTGGCGTTTGACCGGGCGAAGCATCGCCGTGCTGAAATGCTGGCACAACGCGCGCGTGGCGAAGAAGAAGCGCATCATCACAGTAGCCCGGAAGGGGCGATTGAAGTGGATGAAAGCGAAGTCGATCTCGATGCTATCAGTGCACAATCCTTGCGGCTGGTGCGTTCAATCCTGATGCTGATCGCCCTTCTTTCAGTCATCGTGCTGTGGTCAGAAATTCATTCCGCTTTTGGCTTCCTCGAAAATATTTCGCTGTGGGATGTCACCTCCACAGTGCAGGGCGTGGAAAGTCTGGAACCGATTACTCTCGGTGCAGTGCTGATTGCCATTCTGGTGTTTATCATCACCACGCAACTAGTGCGCAACCTGCCCGCGCTGCTGGAACTGGCGATTTTGCAGCACCTTGATTTAACGCCAGGTACAGGTTACGCCATCACCACCATCACCAAATATCTGCTGATGCTGATTGGCGGGCTGGTCGGCTTCTCGATGATTGGTATTGAGTGGTCGAAATTGCAGTGGCTGGTCGCTGCACTCGGTGTTGGTCTCGGTTTTGGTTTGCAGGAGATTTTCGCCAACTTTATCTCTGGTCTGATTATCCTGTTCGAAAAACCGATTCGCATTGGCGATACGGTGACAATTCGCGATCTTACTGGCAGTGTGACGAAAATTAACACCCGCGCCACCACTATCAGCGACTGGGATCGCAAAGAGATTATTGTGCCGAACAAAGCGTTCATTACTGAGCAGTTTATCAACTGGTCGCTTTCTGACTCGGTCACGCGCGTGGTGTTGACGATTCCGGCTCCTGCCGATGCCAACAGTGAAGAAGTGACGGAAATCTTGCTAACCGCAGCGCGTCGCTGCTCGTTGGTCATCGACAACCCGGCACCGGAAGTCTTCCTGGTCGATCTACAACAGGGGATTCAGATTTTCGAGTTGCGTATTTACGCCGCGGAAATGGGTCACCGTATGCCGCTGCGCCACGAGATCCACCAGTTAATTCTGGCGGGCTTCCACGCCCACGGTATCGATATGCCATTCCCGCCGTTCCAGATGCGTCTGGAAAGTCTTAACGGTAAACAAACGGGCAGAACATTAACGTCTGCGGGTAAAGGGCGTCAGGCAGGAAGCTTGTAACGTGAGAAACTGCCGGAGGCGACTCTGGCAGTTTCAATCACCAACAAAACTGATAGCGCAGGAAAAACTGCCATAGCCAGTAGCCGAAGATCGCCAGTGCGGTGGCGTACATAAACCAGCCGCGTTTTTTTCGCCACTGCGTGAACCAAAGAAAAGGGAAAAACAGCGGCAACGTCATTATCACACCGACATCGCGAGTATCGTCATTTTCCAGATGCTCCAACACATCGCAGATGTTGTTAATCCCACGTCCATCAATCATCCATTCTTTGTCCAGCGTGGACAGTATCAGAATCCAGAGAACAGATACGAAGAACCAAATGCAGCATAAAATAAACTGATGCGCACTCATGACGTTTCAACCGACAGTTTCATTTCGCTAAAACGCATTCTGAACAAATCACCGTATCCAACCAATTCGCCACGAAAAACCAGGAACCTGATAAGGTAAGCGCAATAAATATCCGACAGGTTTCGCCACCGATTCCGGTCTCGATCTTTGAGGGTATTAATGGTATTGCCGACCACCATCGCTATTTTACGGGTGTGGCAGGCATCGAAAAAAGAGAGAATAGTCTGCTCTATTTCCGCTACATCCCCAGCAGAAAATTGCAGTGCTCTGACTTGATCTTCGGTTATCAGCGGACCCCGCCCCGTGCCATCCATGACATCTTCCTTTTCAGACAACTCATCGCCGGGCTGGCGATGAGTTGTTATTGCATACAATCAATCTAAGGTTAACTCAGGCCTATTCGCCATGCGGCCGCAATAGTTCTGGTAAATCGCCATTGCTAACAGCGAGAAGAAGACAGGGCCGCCAATCATCCACAATGTGCTATCCCAGTCTCCGGCTTCGACTACTGGCTGGATGATGGTAAAGACGTTAGCAAACGTCACCACCAATACGACAACCACTGTGGCAATCATTGCTGACATGTGCGTTTTGAAAATAACAAACGGTCTGTCGAGATCCTGACGCGCTTTAAAGAACGGGAATGCCAGGGCAAGGAACAGATACGGAATGGTCATGGAGACATTCGCCATCAGCGTCAGCTTGTTAAAGAACGCCGATGCGGTGCCGCCGCCAAACGAAACCAGCAGGATGAAGACAGTAACCAACCCACACTGCATCCACATCGCAATAGACGGCATTCCCATCGCGTTCAGACGCGTCATTGGTTCCGGCCACAATGCTTTCGGCGTCCCCTGGATGATTGCTTTCAACGGCGAGTAGCAAAGCGTAAAGAACGCCCCCGTGTAAGCGAGGAACATCGAAAGTCCGGTAATACGCGCAAACCATACCCCCAGCGACAATGATGCTTCGGGCGACAAATGCAGTGCATTACCCAGCGTCATCCCAAGGCTCTTCATCAATACATAAGTAATATTGCCAAGGTTAACCGAACCATTACTTAATACCTGCTGCCAGTTAGTGCTGACGCCCCATAAGAATATTGCCAGGGAATAACCAATCGAAATAACAATAGCGGCAAAAACAATACCTTTAGCAAAATTCTTTTCAGGATTTTCCGTTTTATCAACCAGACCGCCAACAGCTTCAATTCCACCGTAAGCGAAAATAGCAAATACGACAAAAGATAACATCGCCAGACCGGACTGATATCCCGGATTTGGAGATACCACAAAATTAATATCCTGTGCGAAATGACCACCATTTAATAACAAAATAGCAACGCTCACTAACAGTAATACTAAATTAAGACACATTACTGCTATACCACCTACCGCAGTAATACGGGCTATTTTATTAATCCCTTTTGAGGCGACGACGGTAACCAGAACCATCCATGCGACAGCCAACAGACCAACAACCTGCGTAGGCCCCAGCCCGGCAATACTCCAGTGCTGAGTCATGTCGCTACCATAGAGGAATGTTGAGAACGGCACCCAAACTTTAGCGGAAGTACTCACCATCCAGATGATATAAGAGGAAAACCACATAAAGGTGCCGATGAAAGCAAAACGTGGCCCAACGCTATTATTCATCCAGGAATAGATACCGCCCTCTTCTTTGCGATAGGCCGCCCCCATTTCAGCCATCATTAAGGCGAATGGAATAAAGAATAATAATGCAGAAAATATATAAAATGGAATCGCACTATAACCCATTAAATAATAAGCCGATGGGCTATTCGCAAAACCGAATACTGAAGTAAAGATCATCAATATGAGCCCAATTAGACTCATCTTTTTTATCGTGTGAGGCATGGAATCATCCTTCATTTCAGCGCATATATTAAACGCGCCAATTAACTGCACTACCCACCGATTGGCAGGCAACAATAAAACTAATACAGAATTGATACCTGGATGATAGCAAACATCCAGTCTTAAATTGTGCGCTTTAGCGGAAAAATGAAAACATCTGCTACAGAATGGCGTCAGCTACGCCATTCTGTGTTGCGATTGAGCTGGCTTTTCAGAATTATGCCCGGTCGACACTAAAGGCAATGACTTCCGCCAGTGTCTCAGCGCCCAATGCCAGCATCACCAGGCGGTCAACACCTAACGCCACGCCGGAACAGTCAGGCATACCAACTTCCAGGGCGTCAATCAGGTTCTGGTCGATAGGATGTTGTGGTAAACCACGCGCCGCACGTTTACGGTTATCCTGCTCAAAGCGTTGTTGCTGTTCACGAGCGTCCGTCAATTCATGGAAACCATTCGCCAGCTCAATACCTTTGTAGTAGACCTCGAAGCGTTCCGCGACCCGATGATCTTCCGTACTAATTTGTGCCAGTGATGCCTGGCTGGCCGGGAAATGGTACACAAACGTTGGTTTTTCTTTACCAATGTTCGGTTCCACGCCAAAGGTAAACAGCAGTTGCAGCAACGTGTCGCGGTCTTCTTCGGTGTCTGCAACGTTACTCAAGTCCAGTTTCGCCGCGACTTCTCGCAGTTGCGTTTTGTCAGCAGAAAGCGGGTCTATTTCCAGATAACGCAAGAAAGCTTGTTGATAAGAAAGGCTTTCTGCCGCCGGGCAGTCCAGCACCTGTTGCAAGAGGTCGTCCACCTCATTCATCAACCGATACATATCATAATGCGGTCGATACCACTCCAGCATAGTGAACTCAGGGTTGTGATAACGTCCCATCTCTTCATTACGGAAGCTGCGGCACAACTGGAATACCGGACCACAACCGGCAACCAGCAGGCGTTTCATGTGGTATTCCGGGCTGGTCATTAACCAGAGATTCATCCCCTGCGAGTGCCCGGGGCCTACGAAACGTGTCTCAAACGGGACCAAATGAATATCGGTTACCGTCGCCTGGCTCATACAAGGCGTCTCCACCTCCAGCACTCCACGATCGGCAAAGAAACGACGGATCTCCGCCATAATCGCCGCGCGTTTTAATAAGTTAGGAATGGATGCGCTCGGCTGCCAGGATGCCGTTTCGCTCATAGTAAAATCTCCAGTTTTTGACAAGGGCACGAAGTCTACTCGCAACGCGACGGCGAGACAAATTTTACGCAGAAATCAATCAACGGTGGGCAGTGACTAAAAAAACCGCAATATGATGGTTTAGTAATTAAATTAATCATCTTCAGTGATAATTTAGCCTCCCGGCACGCTAAAAAAATCGATCTCGTCAAATTTCAGACTTATCCATCAGACTATACTGTTGTACCTATAAAGGAGCAGTGGAATAGCGTTCGCAGACCGTAGCTTTCAGACACTTACCCTGAAGTACGGTGCTGCGGGATAAAAACAATCTGGAGGAATGTCGTGCAAACCTTTCAAGCCGATCTTGCCATTGTAGGTGCCGGTGGCGCGGGATTACGTGCTGCAATTGCTGCCGCGCAGGCAAATCCAAATGCAAAAATCGCACTAATCTCAAAAGTATACCCGATGCGCAGCCATACCGTTGCCGCAGAAGGGGGCTCCGCCGCTGTCGCGCAGGATCATGACAGCTTCGAATATCACTTTCACGATACAGTAGCGGGTGGCGACTGGTTGTGTGAGCAGGATGTCGTGGATTATTTCGTCCACCACTGCCCAACTGAAATGACTCAACTGGAACTGTGGGGATGCCCATGGAGCCGTCGCCCGGATGGTAGCGTCAACGTACGTCGCTTCGGCGGTATGAAAATCGAGCGTACCTGGTTCGCCGCCGATAAGACAGGCTTCCATATGCTGCACACGCTGTTCCAGACCTCTCTGCAATTCCCGCAGATCCAGCGTTTTGATGAACACTTCGTGCTGGATATTCTGGTCGATGATGGTCACGTTCGCGGCCTGGTGGCAATGAACATGATGGAAGGTACGCTGGTGCAAATCCGTGCTAATGCGGTGGTTATGGCTACCGGCGGCGCGGGTCGCGTATATCGCTACAACACTAACGGCGGCATTGTTACTGGCGACGGTATGGGCATGGCACTGAGCCACGGCGTTCCGCTGCGTGACATGGAATTCGTTCAATATCACCCGACCGGTCTGCCGGGTTCCGGTATCCTGATGACCGAAGGTTGCCGCGGTGAAGGCGGTATTCTGGTCAACAAAAATGGCTACCGTTATCTGCAAGATTACGGCATGGGCCCGGAAACTCCGCTGGGCGAGCCGAAAAACAAATATATGGAACTGGGTCCGCGCGACAAAGTTTCTCAGGCCTTCTGGCACGAATGGCGTAAAGGCAACACCATCTCCACACCACGCGGCGATGTGGTATACCTCGACCTGCGTCACCTGGGTGAGAAAAAACTGCACGAACGTCTGCCGTTTATCTGCGAACTGGCAAAAGCATACGTTGGCGTCGATCCGGTTAAAGAACCGATTCCGGTACGTCCGACCGCGCACTACACCATGGGCGGTATCGAAACCGATCAGAACTGCGAAACCCGTATTAAGGGTCTGTTCGCCGTCGGTGAATGTTCCTCTGTAGGTCTGCACGGTGCAAACCGTCTGGGATCCAACTCACTGGCAGAACTGGTGGTCTTCGGTCGTCTGGCCGGTGAGCAAGCTATGGAGCGCGCATCTACCGCTGGTAATGGCAACGATGCGGCAATCAATGCACAGGCTACTGCCGTTGAACAGCGTCTGAAAGATCTGGTTAACCAGGACGGCGGCGAAAACTGGGCGAAGATCCGCGACGAAATGGGCATGGCCATGGAAGAAGGCTGCGGTATCTACCGTACGCCGGAACTGATGCAGAAAACCATCGACAAACTGGCGGAGCTGCAAGAACGCTTCAAGCGCGTGCGCATCACCGACACCTCCAGCGTGTTCAACACCGACCTGCTCTACACCATCGAGCTGGGCCACGGTCTGAACGTTGCCGAATGTATGGCGCACTCCGCAATGGCGCGTAAAGAGTCTCGCGGCGCGCACCAGCGTCTGGACGAAGGTTGCACCGAGCGTGACGACGTCAACTTCCTCAAACACACCCTCGCCTTCCGCGATGCTGATGGCACTACTCGCCTGGAGTACAGCGACGTGAAGATTACTACGCTGCCGCCAGCTAAACGCGTTTACGGTGGCGAAGCGGATGCAGCCGATAAGGCGGAAGCAGCCAATAAGAAGGAGAAGGCGAATGGCTGAGATGAAGAACCTGAAAATCGAGGTGGTGCGCTATAACCCGGAAGTCGATACCGCACCGCATAGCGCATTTTATGAAGTACCTTATGACGCAACCACCTCATTACTGGATGCGCTGGGCTATATCAAAGACAACCTGGCACCGGATCTGAGCTACCGCTGGTCCTGTCGTATGGCGATTTGTGGTTCCTGCGGCATGATGGTCAACAACGTGCCGAAGCTGGCATGTAAAACCTTCCTGCGTGACTACACCGACGGTATGAAGGTTGAAGCGCTAGCTAACTTCCCGATCGAACGCGATCTGGTCGTCGATATGACCCACTTCATCGAAAGTCTGGAAGCGATCAAACCATACATCATTGGCAACTCCCGCACCGCGGATCAGGGTACTAATATCCAGACCCCGGCGCAGATGGCGAAGTATCATCAGTTCTCCGGTTGCATCAACTGTGGTCTGTGCTACGCCGCGTGCCCGCAGTTTGGCCTGAACCCAGAGTTCATCGGTCCGGCTGCCATTACGCTGGCGCATCGTTATAACGAAGATAGCCGCGACCACGGTAAGAAGGAGCGTATGGCGCAGTTGAACAGCCAGAACGGCGTATGGAGCTGTACTTTCGTGGGCTACTGCTCCGAAGTCTGCCCGAAACACGTCGATCCGGCTGCGGCCATTCAGCAGGGCAAAGTAGAAAGTTCGAAAGACTTTCTTATCGCGACCCTGAAACCACGCTAAGGAGTGCAACATGACGACTAAACGTAAACCGTATGTACGGCCAATGACGTCCACCTGGTGGAAAAAATTGCCGTTTTATCGCTTTTACATGCTGCGCGAAGGCACGGCGGTTCCGGCTGTGTGGTTCAGCATTGAACTGATTTTCGGGCTGTTTGCCCTGAAAAATGGCCCGGAAGCCTGGGCGGGATTCGTCGACTTTTTACAAAACCCGGTTATCGTGATCATTAACCTGATCACTCTGGCGGCAGCTCTGCTGCACACCAAAACCTGGTTTGAACTGGCACCGAAAGCGGCCAATATCATTGTAAAAGACGAAAAAATGGGACCAGAGCCAATTATCAAAAGTCTCTGGGCGGTAACCGTGGTTGCCACCATCGTAATCCTGTTTGTAGCCCTGTACTGGTAAGGAGCCTGAGATGATTAATCCAAATCCAAAGCGTTCTGACGAACCGGTATTCTGGGGCCTTTTCGGGGCCGGTGGTATGTGGAGCGCAATCATTGCACCGGTAATGATCCTGCTGGTCGGCATTATGCTGCCGCTGGGACTGTTTCCGGGTGATGCTCTGAGCTACGAACGCGTTCTGGCGTTCGCGCAGAGCTTCATTGGTCGCGTATTCCTGTTCCTGATGATCGTTCTGCCGCTGTGGTGTGGTTTACACCGTATGCACCACGCGATGCACGATCTGAAAATCCACGTGCCTGCGGGCAAATGGGTTTTCTACGGTCTGGCTGCTATCCTGACAGTTGTCACGCTGATTGGTGTCGTTACAATCTAACGCATCGCCAATGTAAATCCGGCCCGCCTATGGCGGGCCGTTTTGTATGGGAACCAGACCTTATGCTCAAAATGACGCTCTGCGCCTTACTGATTACCGCCTCTTGCTCCGCACTTGCCGCCCCCCAACAGCTCAACGATATTGTGCATCGCACAATGACTCCGCTTATAGAACAACAAAAAATCCCGGGCATGGCCGTTGCAGTGATTTATCAGGGCAAACCTTATTACTTTACCTGGGGCTATGCGGACGTAGATAAAAAGCAGCCCGTCACGCAGCAAACGTTGTTTGAGTTAGGCTCGGTCAGCAAAACATTTACGGGCGTACTTGGTGGCGACACTATTGCTCGAGGGGAAATAAATCTAAGCGATCCCGTCACAAAATACTGGCCTGAACTTACCGCTAAACAGTGGAACGGGATCACGCTATTACATCTCGCAACCTACACCGCTGGCGGCCTGCCATTGCAAGTGCCGGATGACGTTAAATCCTCAAGCGACTTGCTGCGCTTCTATCAAAACTGGCAGCCTGACTGGACGCCAGGAACACAACGTCTGTATGCCAACTCCAGTATCGGTTTATTCGGCTCGCTAGCTGTGAAGCCGTCTGGTTTGAGCTTTGAACAGGCAATGGATACCCGTGTCTTCCAGCCACTCAAACTCACCCATACGTGGATTAATGTGCCGCCTGCAGAAGAAAAGAATTACGCCTGGGGATATCGCGAAGGTAAGGCGGTGCATGTTTCGCCAGGGGCGTTAGATGCTGAAGCTTACGGTGTGAAATCGACGATTGAAGACATGGCCCGCTGGCTACAAAGCAATATAGATCCTCGTAATATCAACGACAAAACACTTCAGCAAGGTATCCAACTGGCGCAATCTCGCTACTGGAAAATTGGCGATATGTATCAAGGCCTGGGCTGGGAAATGCTGGACTGGCCGGTAAATCCTGACAGCATCATTAATGGCAGCGACAATAAAATTGCACTGGCAGCACGACCAGTAAAAGCGATTACGCCCCCTGCTCCTGCTGTGCGCGCATCATGGGTACATAAAACAGGGGCGACCGGCGGATTTGGTAGCTATGTCGCATTTATCCCAGAAAAAGAGTTGGGTATTGTGATGCTGGCTAACAAAAACTATCCAAACCCGGTGAGAGTCGCCGCCGCCTGGCAGATCCTCAACGCTTTGCAATAACAACGAAGATGGCCCGAATTTACGGGCCTTTTCTCCGCTTTTCCTTGCTGTCATCTACACTTAGAAAAAAACCAGTAAGGAAACATCTATGCGCCTGCTCCCTCTTGTTGCCGCAGCGACAGCGGCATTTCTTGTCGTTGCCTGTAGTTCACCTACGCCGCCGCGTGGCGTGACCGTAGTGAATAATTTCGACGCTAAGCGCTATCTTGGCACCTGGTATGAGATTGCCCGTTTTGATCACCGCTTTGAACGCGGACTGGAGAAAGTCACCGCGACATATAGCCTGCGGGATGATGGTGGATTGAATGTCATCAACAAAGGCTATAATCCGGACAGGGAGATGTGGCAACAGAGCGAAGGGAAAGCGTACTTTACCGGAGATCCGCATCGCGCAGCGCTGAAAGTGTCATTCTTTGGCCCTTTCTATGGCGGCTATAACGTCATTGCGCTCGACCGGGAGTATCGCCACGCGCTGGTTTGCGGCCCGGATCGCGACTACCTGTGGATACTCTCCCGCACGCCAACTATTTCTAGCGAAGTTAAACAGGAGATGCTGGCGGTCGCAACCCGGGAAGGATTTGATGTCAGTAAGTTTATCTGGGTACAGCAACCCGGCAGTTAATGGGTGCTGAGTTTCAGACCAACTATCCCCAGTACGATTAACGCCAGACTCGCCAGGCGCATCGGACTAGCAGACTCACCGAGCAGCACAATACCGGTGATCGCCGCCCCGACTGCGCCAATCCCCGTCCAGACAGCATAAGCTGTACCTACCGGTAGCGATTTCATTGCCCAGGCGAGCAACGCCATACTGACAATCATCGCCGTCACGGTAATTACGCTTGGCGTCAGACGACTAAAACCGTGGGTGTATTTCAGGCCTACCGCCCAGACAACTTCCAGCAAACCAGCAATAAACAGGATAATCCAGGACATATAATACTCCGGAGAAATGGGGCCGTCCCCGGTGAAACGATGCGTTTGCGGGTCGTCCCGCAAAGCTGATAGTGAAAGAAGTATTTTGCCGATTTAAGAGGAAATTTCAACGGTTACAGCAGTGATTACCGCCAGGAAAAACAAACGGCACGACAAACCTGTCGTACCGTTATTGCTTATTGCTGCGCTTTCGTCGCTGCGCCAGAAATCGCGTTACCGCCATCAGAGATGTCTTCACCAACGCCACGCGTGGTGTTGCAGGCAGTTAATACTGTTGAAAGCACCAGAACAGAAAAGATCGCTGCAATTGTCTTCTTCACCATAATATCTTCCTTTTAGGTAATGTTATTTGTGTTTGCCTATAGCAAATTAATAATAGACAACATCACCAAAAATGACGGGAATCTGATGATTTTTCGGAAGTGAAGAGGAAATTAGCTGGCAGCGCGGGAAATGGAATTGCCGAGATGTTTGATATCTTCACCGAAACCGCGAGCGGTGTTACAGCCCGTGAGCAGCGTACTGGCAAGCAAAACAAGAAGGATAAGGCGTTTCATCATCTCTGACCTGAAAAGTGATGGTGCAGCCAGCAGGCCGCACCACAACCGTATTACTTCACGCGAGATACGTATTCACCAGAGCGGGTATCCACTTTGATAACTTCGCCAATCTGTACGAACAGCGGAACTTTAACCACAGCGCCAGTGGACAGGGTAGCTGGTTTGCCGCCAGTACCTGCGGTATCACCTTTCAGACCTGGATCGGTATCAACGATTTCCAGTTCAACGAAGTTCGGCGGAGTAACGGAAATCGGCTGGCCGTTCCACAGAGTCACGATGCACTCTGCCTGATCCAGCAGCCATTTCGCGTTGTCGCCAATTGCTTTTGCATCAGCAGACAGTTGTTCGAAGGTTTCGTTGTTCATGAAGTGCCAGAACTCACCATCGTTGTACAGGTAAGTCAGGTTCATATCGACAACATCAGCGCCTTCAGCGGAATCCGTAGATTTAAAGGTTTTTTCTACACGAGTACCGGTCAGCAGACGACGCAGTTTAACGCGAGCAAATGCCTGGCCTTTACCCGGCTTCACAAATTCACTTGCTTCAACCGCGTAAGGTTCGCCGTCCAACATGATTTTAAGACCAGCACGAAAATCGTTGCTATAGTACGTTGCCATAAGGCCCTCTGAAATTTGTTAATTGGTAGCTAAGCCACAAAATGGCGCATATTGTAACCCTAAACACCCCATCCAGAGAAGATTGGTTAGCGCAACTTGCCGATGTTGTGACCGATCCTGATGAACTTCTGCGTCTTTTGAATATAGACGCGGACGAAAAACTGTTGGCCGGACGCAGCGCCAAAAATCTGTTTGCCCTGCGCGTGCCCCGCTCATTTATCGATCGCATGGAAAAAGGCAATCCTGACGATCCACTTTTGCGTCAGGTACTTACCTCGCAAGATGAGTATATCACTGCACCCGGTTTTTCCACCGACCCGCTGGAAGAACAGCACAGCGTGGTGCCTGGTTTGTTGCATAAATACCACAACCGGGCATTACTGTTGGTGAAAGGTGGCTGTGCGGTAAATTGTCGCTATTGCTTCCGTCGCCACTTCCCGTATGCCGAAAATCAGGGCAACAAGCGTAACTGGCAGACTGCACTTGAGTATGTTGCCGCAAATCCAGAACTGGACGAGATCATTTTCTCCGGCGGCGATCCGCTGATGGCGAAAGATCGCGAACTGGACTGGTTGCTCACGCAACTGGAAGCCATCCCGCACATCAAACGTCTGCGTATTCACAGCCGTCTGCCGATTGTGATCCCGGCGCGCATCACTGAGGCGCTGGTTGAACGCTTTGCCCGTTCTACGCTGCAAATCCTGCTGGTGAATCACATCAACCATGCCAATGAAGTGGATGAAACATTCCGTCAGGCGATGGCTAAGTTAAAACGCGTGGGCGTCACCCTGCTTAACCAGAGTGTTCTGTTACGTGGCGTGAACGACAACGCGCAAACGCTGGCAAACCTGAGTAATGCGTTGTTTGACGCGGGCGTGATGCCCTATTACCTGCATGTGCTCGATAAAGTGCAGGGCGCGGCGCATTTCATGGTGAGCGATGATGAAGCACGGCAGATTATGCGTGAGTTGCTGACGCTGGTGTCGGGATATCTGGTGCCAAAACTGGCGCGTGAGATAGGCGGAGAACCCAGCAAAACACCGCTGGATTTGCAGCTACGTCAGCAATAACTGATTCAACAGGGAAGTTGAAGCTGATGATAAATGTGAAATTGCCTGATGTGCTGCGCTTATCAGGCCTACATGATGCATTGCAACTGATTGAATTTTCAATGAACTGTAGGCCTGATAAGGCGTTTACGTCGCATCCGGCAAGAGCAACGAACACGCGTACAGCGACCTGTCATTAAATAGGGAAGTTTAATCTTTTCCGTTGCATAACCATTAATTATTCATATGCTTTGCTATTTTTATTATTTATATAACTGATATCAATAATTAACCTTTCTTTTCTGTTTATATAGAGCGAGCGCCGCTATTTATGTTATTTTAACAACTATTACTACCAAGCCCATTTATCTGGCTTATAAATTAATATTATTTATTTTATTGAGAAATGGTTAGGGAGAACCTACATGGCCATAAGCATCAAGGGTGTTAACACTGGTGTTATTCGCAAGAGTAATAACTTCATTGCACTGGCACTGAAAATAAAAGAGCCTCGCAATAAAGAATCGTTGTTCTTCATGTCTGTGATGGAACTGCGCGACCTGCTGATAGCGCTGGAAAGCCGTCTGCATCAAAAGCATAAACTGGAGGCTGATCACCGTCTTCAGTATGAGCAAGCGCGCGATAAGGCCATGAAAAAGATGGCAGAAAATATTCCTCAAATTCAGATTGAAGAACTTAAAAATGCTGATATTAATCGCCGTGTAAATACACTGGAACTTACCGATAATCAGGGTGAAAATCTCACATTCCTATTAACTCTGCATGACGGCAGCAAATCTGAATTAGTTGTCAATGAACTGCAAATTGAAATGCTGGCGCGAGCAATCATTCACGCAATTAATAATGCGGAAATGCGTGAACTGGCATTACGTATTACATCGCTGTTAGATTTCCTGCCATTATATGACGTCGACTGCCAGGATAATGGTAATCTGGAATATGACACCTATTCACAGCCAGAATGGAAACAAAACTTGTTTAGCCATTATCTGGCGGTGCTTTATCGCTTTAAAGATGAAAGTGGCAAAGAACAATTTAGCGGTGCAGTGGTGAAAACACGTGAAGCGACAGCAAGTAAAGAAGTGGAGGCCATCACCCGCCGGATGCTTGATTTCAGCCCTCGACTGAAAAAGCTCGCTGGAGTGCCGTGTCAGGTCTACGTTCGCACCGTAGCGGCAAATAACGCCCAACCGCTGACCCAGGATCAATGCTTACGCGTACTGCATCACCTACGCGTTCAGTCCATCAGCAAAGCCGCGCCACAAGCGAAATAATCCCATCTTTGCTAATGCGAGGCTGGAGCCATCCAGCCTGAAATGACTGATAACGTGATCGTTGATCATGTCGGATGCGGCGTAAACGCCTTATCCGGCCTATAAATTCTCAAGCATTCAATCAGTTGCAATGCCTGATGTAGGCCTGATAAGCGAAGCGCATCAGGCAATTATACGTTTGTCACCCAGCCTCGGAATCACATCAGTTCGGGCACTTATAAACCTGGCCGATAATCTGGCTATCAGTCGGAACGAAGCTGGACAACATCCCCTGCGACGGGCTGCTAATACCATAAATCACGTTACCGCCCATTGCGGCAGCCTGATTGCGCAGATCGTTTGCCGCACCACGCATAGAACCGCCTTCTTCGCCGTGTTGTCCGGAAAGCCAGTTACTTTGCTTACCTGTCGCAGTACCAATAAGTTGGCACTCTGCGCCTGGTTGCTCGTCCACAATGCGAACACTCTGACCGGCAGCACTCAATTCGTTACTGGAGCTACAACCCGCCATCAGTAGCGCGGCACCGACAATCCCTGCTAAGTATTTTACGTGCATGTTATTCCCCATAATCAATGAGCTGGACGCCCCTCGCGTCGTCCGTGTTTGAATCTTATACTAGAAAGATGACTAAAAGAAAAACCCCCAGACATTTCTGCCTGAGGGTTTCTTTATTTCTGCGAGGTGCAGGGCAATTACATCATGCCGCCCATGCCACCCATGCCGCCCATACCGCCAGCAGCGCCTAAGTCAGCCGCATCGTTTTTCGGCAGGTCGGTAACCATGCACTCGGTGGTGATCATCAGGCCAGCCACAGAAGCTGCGTACTGCAGAGCAGAACGAGTTACTTTGGTTGGATCCAGGATACCCATGTCGATCATGTTGCCGTATTCTTCGGTTGCAGCGTTGTAGCCGTAGTTGCCGTCGCCAGCTTTAACAGTGTTAGCAACAACTGACGGCTCTTCACCGCAGTTCAGTACGATCTGACGCAGCGGAGCTTCCATTGCACGCAGTGCAACTTTGATACCCACGTTCTGCTCTTCGTTCTGACCACGCAGGTCAGCCAGTTTAGACGCTACGCGGATCAGCGCAACACCACCACCAGCAACCACGCCTTCTTCTACCGCAGCACGGGTCGCGTGCAGGGCGTCTTCAACGCGTGCTTTTTTCTCTTTCATTTCAACTTCGGTAGCAGCACCCACTTTGATAACTGCAACGCCGCCTGCCAGTTTCGCTACGCGCTCCTGCAGTTTTTCACGGTCGTAGTCAGAAGTTGCTTCTTCAATCTGCTGACGGATCTGAGCAACACGGCCCTGGATTGCAGCTTCTTCACCCACGCCATCGATGATGGTGGTGGTGTCTTTGTTGATCACAACACGTTTAGCCTGGCCCAGGTCTTCCAGGGTTGCTTTTTCCAGTTCCATACCAATCTCTTCAGAGATTACAGTACCACCGGTCAGAGTAGCGATATCCTGGAGCATTGCTTTACGACGATCGCCGAAGCCCGGTGCTTTAACCGCAGCCACTTTCACGATGCCGCGCATGGTGTTAACAACCAGAGTTGCCAGAGCTTCGCCTTCAACATCTTCAGCGATGATCAGCAGCGGTTTGCCTGCTTTTGCAACAGCTTCCAGAACTGGCAGCATTTCGCGGATGTTGGAGATTTTCTTGTCAGCCAGCAGGATGAACGGGCTTTCCAGTTCTACTGCGCCAGTTTCCGGCTTGTTGATGAAGTAAGGAGACAGGTAGCCACGGTCGAACTGCATACCTTCAACCACGTCCAGTTCGTCCTGCAGACCAGTACCGTCCTCAACGGTGATAACGCCTTCTTTACCGACTTTGTCCATCGCTTCAGCGATCAGTTTACCTACGGTTTCGTCGGAGTTAGCGGAGATAGTACCAACCTGAGCAATAGCTTTAGAGTCAGAGCACGGTACAGACAGCGCTTTCAGTTCTTCAACTGCAGCGGTAACAGCTTTGTCGATACCACGCTTCAGGTCCATCGGGTTCATGCCCGCAGCAACAGCTTTCAGACCTTCAGTGATGATGGCCTGAGCCAGTACGGTTGCGGTGGTAGTACCGTCGCCTGCAGTGTCATTCGCTTTAGAGGCAACTTCTTTCACCATCTGCGCACCCATATTTTCGAACTTGTCTTCCAGTTCGATTTCACGAGCAACGGAAACACCATCTTTGGTGATGGTCGGTGCACCGAAAGATTTATCCAGAACTACGTTACGGCCTTTCGGACCGAGGGTAACTTTCACTGCATCTGCCAGTACGTTTACGCCGCGCAGCATTTTCACACGAGCGTCGTTACCGAATTTTACGTCTTTAGCTGCCATTATCTTTATTCCTTAAATTCGTATGTTCAGTGTCGTGCGCGGATTACGCTTCAACAATTGCCAGAATGTCGCTTTCGGACATGATCAACACTTCTTCATTGTCGATCTTCTCAGATTTCACACCGTAGCCATCGTTGAAAATAACGATGTCGCCAACTTTCACGTCCAGCGGCTTCACTTCGCCATTTTCAAGGATACGGCCATTGCCTACAGCCAGCACTTCGCCACGGGTAGATTTAGCCGCTGCAGAGCCGGTCAGAACGATGCCGCCAGCAGATTTAGTTTCAACTTCTTTACGCTTGACGATCACGCGATCATGCAATGGACGAATATTCATTGATAACTCTCCTTTGAGAAAGTCCGTATCTGTTATGGGTGACGCCGGACCTTACGTGGTTTCCCGGCTGGTGACCAGAGAAATGGGGATGAGGCCTCTCCCCTTCAAGGGGGAAAATGAAAAAAAATTCTGATCAGCACAAAATCGGGTAAAAATCCTGATTCACCTCACGTTTCATCGCAATTTCGACATCGTCGTCATAAGCGAATCTGATTGTGCTACCATCAAAAACCTGCGCAGTTGCCCAAAATTTGGGCGCAATCGGACATCAACCCATGAGTGGACTCAAACAAGAACTGGGGCTGGCCCAGGGCATCGGCCTGTTATCGACTTCATTGTTAGGCACCGGCGTGTTTGCCGTTCCTGCCTTAGCCGCCCTGGTGGCAGGCAATAATAGCCTGTGGGCCTGGCCTGTTCTGATAATCTTAGTTTTCCCGATTGCGATCGTGTTTGCGATTCTGGGTCGCCACTACCCCAGCGCGGGCGGTGTGGCGCATTTTGTCGGCATGGCGTTCGGTTCGCGGCTTGAGCGAGTCACAGGCTGGTTATTTTTATCAGTTATTCCCGTTGGCTTGCCCGCTGCGCTGCAAATTGCCGCCGGATTCGGCCAGGCGATGTTTGGCTGGCATGGCTGGCAACTGTTGATGGCTGAACTCGGTACGCTGGCGCTGGTGTGGTATATCGGTACTCGCGGTGCCAGTTCCAGTGCGAATCTACAAACGGTTATTGCCGGACTTATCGTCGCGCTGATTGTCGCCGTCTGGTGGGCGGCCGATATTAAACCTGCGAATATCCCCTTCCCTGCGCCAGGTGATATCGAACTTTCCGGGCTATTTGCTGCGTTATCGGTAATGTTCTGGTGCTTTGTCGGTCTGGAGGCGTTTGCTCACCTTGCCTCAGAATTTAAAAATCCGGAGCGTGATTTCCCCCGCGCTCTGATGATTGGTCTGGTGCTGGCAGGTTTAGTCTACTGGGGGTGTACGGTTGTCGTCTTACACTTCGACGCCTACGGTGAAAAAATGGCGGCGGCAGCATCGCTTCCGGAAATTGTGGTGCAACTGTTCGGTGTAGGGGCGCTGTGGATTGCCTGCGTGATTGGCTATCTGGCCTGCTTTGCCAGCCTCAATATTTATATACAGAGTTTCGCCCGCCTGGTCTGGTCGCAGGCGCAAGATAAACCCAACCACTACCTGGCGCGCCTCTCTTCTCGCCATATCCCGAACAATGCCCTCAATGCAGTGCTCGGCTGTTGCGTGGTGAGCACGTTGGTGATTCACACTTTAGAGATCAATCTGGACGCACTCATCATTTATGCCAACGGCATCTTTATTATGATCTATCTGCTGTGCATGCTGGCTGGCTGTAAATTATTGAAGGGACGTTATCGGCTACTGGCGGTGATTGGCGGACTGCTATGCATCCTGTTGCTGGCGATGGTCGGCTGGAAAAGCGTGTATGCATTGATCATGCTGGCGGGGCTGTGGTTGTTCCTGCCGAAACGAAAAACGCCGGAAAATGGCATAACCACATAATCCGGCGTTTCAACATTAATCCTGACGATCGTCTTTATGATCAAGGCGATCGCGGTTGTCATCCTTACGCTGATATTCACCATCAAAAGTATTGCCGCCACCGGCTCCGGCACTAAATCCACCGCCCGGCATACGGGAAAAACGCAAATGCGGCATCAACTTCACGGTCAGATGTTTCTGCACTGGTGGCAATAAAAGAAGAAGACCGAGGAAATCGGTGAAAAAGCCCGGTAATAAAAGCAGCAAACCGGCAATGATCAACGAAACACTTTTAATCATTTCCGCCGCCGGATTTTCTCCCGCCGCCATTTTTTGTTGCATCAGCACAAAATTCTTAAATCCCTGGTTACGTACCAGCGACATACCAATAACTGACGTGAATATAACCAACACAAGAGTGAGTAATACCCCCAATACGTGGGCAACCTGAATAAAGATTGAAATCTCAATATAGACATAAAGGAAAATGGCAATAAAAGGTAACCAGCGCAAAGGTTTCTCCTGTAATAGCAACCGGTTAAATCCGGCCGCCTGAATGGTTTGCGAATCGCGTTCAGCTTATATTGTGGTCATTAGCAAAATTTCAAGACGTTTGCGCAACTATTTTTGGTAGTAATCCCAAAGCGGTGATCTATTTCACAAATTAATAATTAAGGGGTAAAAACCGACACTTAAAGTGATCCAGATTACGGTAGAAATCCTCAAGCAACATATGATCCCGAGTATTCGACTGATGCAGGGGATAATCGTCGGTCGAAAAACATTCGAAACCACATATATTCTGTGTGTTTAAAGCAAATCATTGGCAGCTTGAAAAAGAAGGTTCACATGTCAAACAACATTCGTATCGAAGAAGATCTGTTGGGTACCAGGGAAGTTCCAGCTGATGCCTACTATGGTGTTCACACTCTGAGAGCGATTGAAAACTTCTATATCAGCAACAACAAAATCAGCGATATTCCTGAATTTGTTCGCGGTATGGTAATGGTTAAAAAAGCCGCAGCTATGGCAAACAAAGAGCTGCAAACCATTCCTAAAAGTGTAGCGAATGCAATCATTGCTGCATGTGATGAAGTCCTGAATAACGGAAAATGCATGGATCAGTTCCCGGTAGACGTCTACCAGGGCGGCGCAGGTACTTCCGTAAACATGAACACCAACGAAGTGCTGGCCAATATCGGTCTGGAACTGATGGGACACCAGAAAGGTGAATATCAGTACCTGAATCCGAACGACCATGTTAACAAATGTCAGTCCACCAACGACGCCTACCCGACCGGTTTCCGCATCGCAGTTTACTCTTCCCTGATTAAACTGGTAGATGCTATTAACCAACTGCGCGAAGGTTTTGAGCGTAAAGCTGTCGAATTCCAGGACATCCTGAAAATGGGTCGCACCCAACTGCAGGACGCAGTACCAATGACCCTTGGTCAGGAATTCCGCGCTTTCAGCATCCTGCTGAAAGAGGAAGTGAAAAACATCCAACGTACCTCTGAACTGCTGCTGGAAGTTAACCTTGGCGCAACTGCCATCGGTACTGGCCTGAACACGCCGAAAGAGTACTCTCCGCTGGCAGTGAAAAAACTGGCTGAAGTCACTGGCTTCCCATGCGTTCCGGCTGAAGACCTCATCGAAGCGACCTCTGACTGCGGCGCTTACGTTATGGTTCACGGCGCGCTGAAACGCCTGGCTGTGAAGATGTCCAAAATCTGTAACGACCTGCGCTTGCTCTCTTCTGGCCCACGTGCCGGCCTGAATGAGATCAACCTGCCGGAACTGCAGGCAGGCTCTTCTATCATGCCAGCAAAAGTAAACCCGGTAGTTCCGGAAGTAGTTAACCAGGTATGCTTCAAAGTCATCGGTAACGACACCACTGTTACCATGGCAGCAGAAGCAGGTCAGCTTCAGTTGAACGTTATGGAGCCGGTCATTGGCCAGGCGATGTTTGAATCCGTTCACATTCTGACCAATGCTTGCTACAACCTGCTGGAAAAATGCATTAACGGCATCACTGCTAACAAAGAAGTGTGCGAAGGTTACGTTTACAACTCTATCGGTATCGTCACTTACCTGAACCCGTTCATCGGTCACCACAACGGTGACATCGTGGGTAAAATCTGTGCCGAAACAGGTAAGAGCGTGCGCGAAGTCGTTCTGGAGCGCGGTCTGTTGACTGAAGCGGAACTAGACGATATTTTCTCCGTACAGAACCTGATGCATCCGGCTTACAAAGCAAAACGCTATACTGATGAAAGCGAACAGTAATCGTACAGGGTAGTACAAATAAAAGAGGCACGTCAGATGGCGTGCCTTTTTTCTTGTGAGCAGTAACTTAAAAACAACAACCTGATATCAACTTGTTAAAAAACAAGGAAGGCTAATATGCTAGTTGTAGAACTCATCATCGTTTTGCTGGCGATCTTTTTGGGCGCCAGATTAGGGGGAATTGGTATTGGTTTTGCAGGTGGATTGGGAGTGCTGGTTCTTGCCGCTATCGGCGTCAAGCCTGGTAACATTCCGTTCGATGTAATTTCCATTATCATGGCGGTTATCGCTGCTATTTCTGCCATGCAGGTTGCTGGCGGTCTGGACTATCTGGTTCACCAGACAGAAAAGCTGCTGCGCCGTAACCCGAAATACATCACGATCCTCGCACCGATCGTGACCTATTTCCTGACCATCTTTGCGGGCACTGGCAACATCTCTCTGGCAACGCTGCCAGTTATCGCTGAAGTAGCGAAGGAACAAGGCGTTAAACCTTGCCGTCCACTGTCTACTGCGGTAGTTTCCGCGCAGATTGCGATCACCGCATCGCCAATCTCTGCGGCAGTGGTTTACATGTCTTCCGTAATGGAAGGTCATGGCATCAGCTACCTCCATTTGCTCTCCGTAGTCATCCCGTCCACCTTGCTGGCGGTTCTGGTGATGTCCTTCCTGGTCACCATGCTGTTCAACTCCAGGCTGTCTGACGATCCGATTTATCGCAAGCGTCTGGAAGAAGGTTTAGTTGAACTGCGCGGTGAGAAGCAGATTGAAATCAAACAAGGCGCGAAAGCGTCCGTCTGGCTGTTCCTGCTGGGCGTAGTCGGCGTGGTTATCTATGCGATCATCAACAGCCCGAGCATGGGTCTGGTTGAGAAACCGCTGATGAACACCACTAACGCCATCCTGATTATCATGCTGAGTGTTGCAACCCTGACCACTATTCTTTGCAAAGTGGATACCGACAACATCCTCAACTCCAGCACCTTCAAAGCAGGTATGAGCGCCTGTATTTGTATCCTGGGTGTTGCATGGCTGGGCGATACTTTCGTTTCCAACAACATCGACTGGATCAAAGATACCGCTGGTGAAGTGATTCAGGGTCATCCGTGGCTGCTGGCTGTCATCTTCTTCTTTGCTTCTGCTCTGCTGTACTCTCAGGCT
This sequence comes from Escherichia sp. KTE159, assembly GCF_000408805.1. Classification (NCBI taxonomy): domain Bacteria; kingdom Pseudomonadati; phylum Pseudomonadota; class Gammaproteobacteria; order Enterobacterales; family Enterobacteriaceae; genus Escherichia; species Escherichia sp. KTE159. The sequence continues at coordinate 141,708 of NZ_KE137295.1, read as the reverse complement.
GCAACCGCAAAAGCACTGATGCCGATGGCTCTGGCGCTGAACGTTTCTCCGCTGACCGCTGTTGCTTCTTTCGCAGCCGTGTCTGGCCTGTTCATTCTGCCGACCTACCCGACGCTGGTTGCTGCGGTACAGATGGATGACACGGGTACAACTCGTATCGGTAAATTCGTCTTCAACCATCCGTTCTTCATCCCGGGTACTCTGGGTGTTGCCCTGGCCGTTTGCTTCGGCTTCCTGCTGGGCAGTGTGATGCTGTAATAACAAATCGCGGGGCGTTCACGCCCCGCTTTCTTTCCCACCGACTAACATCCTTCCCTCGTCCGTTGTATAGTGACCTCTCTCTTGCGGTTCCATCTGTTCTAGCGAGGTGTTTATGCTTGATGAAAAAAGTTCGAATACCGCGTCTGTCGTGGTGCTGTGTACCGCGCCGGATGAAGCGACAGCCCAGGATCTGGCTGCCAAAGCGCTGGCAGAAAAACTGGCGGCCTGCGCAACCCTGATCCCCGGTGCAACCTCTCTCTATTACTGGGAGGGTAAGCTGGAACAGGAATATGAAGTACAGATGATCTTAAAAACCGATAAAGCTCACCAGCAGGCACTGCTGGAATGCCTGAAGGCTCATCATCCTTATCAAACACCTGAACTTCTGGTTTTACCTGTTACACATGGAGACACAGATTACCTCTCATGGCTCAACGCATCTTTACGCTGATCCTGCTATTTTGCAGCACTTCCGTTTTTGCCGGATTATTCGACGCGCCTGGACGTTCCCAATTTGTCCCCGCGGATCAAGCCTTTGCTTTTGATTTTCAGCAAAACCAGCATGACCTTAATCTGAGCTGGCAGATCAAAGACGGTTATTACCTCTACCGTAAACAGATCCGTATTACGCCTGAACAGGCTAAGATTGCCGACGTGCAACTGCCGTCAGGTGTCTGGCATGAAGATGAGTTTTACGGCAAAAGCGAGATTTACCGTGGGCGGCTGACGCTTCCCGTTACCATCAATCAGGCGGGTGCTGGTGCGACGTTGACGATTACTTACCAGGGATGCGCCGACGCCGGTTTCTGTTATCCGCCAGAAACTAAAATAGTGCCGTTAAGCGAAGTGCTCACCAACAACGCGGCGCCACAACCTGCGCCAGTTCCGCAGCAAGAGCAACCCGCCGCGCAACTGCCCTTTTCTGCACTCTGGGCGCTGTTGATCGGTATCGGCATCGCCTTCACACCATGCGTGCTGCCGATGTACCCGCTGATTTCCGGCATCGTACTGGGCGGTAAACAGCGGCTATCCACCGCCAGAGCATTGCTGCTGACCTTTATTTATGTTCAGGGGATGGCGCTGACTTACACGGCACTGGGTCTGGTGGTTGCCGCCGCGGGATTACAGTTCCAGGCGGCGCTACAGCATCCTTACGTGCTTATCGGCCTCGCTATCGTCTTTACCTTGCTGGCGATGTCGATGTTTGGCTTGTTTACCCTGCAACTTCCCTCTTCCCTACAAACACGCCTCACGCTGATGAGTAATCGCCAGCAAGGCGGCTCGCCTGGCGGTGTGTTTGTTATGGGCGCAATTGCCGGATTGATCTGTTCACCATGCACTACCGCGCCACTTAGCGCGATTCTGCTGTATATCGCCCAAAGCGGGAACATGTGGCTGGGCGGCGGTACACTTTATCTCTATGCGCTGGGCATGGGACTACCGCTGATACTCATTACTGTCTTCGGCAACCGTCTGCTGCCGAAAAGCGGTCCGTGGATGGAACAGGTCAAAACCGCGTTTGGTTTTGTAATCCTGGCGCTGCCGGTCTTCCTGCTGGAGCGGGTGATTGGCGATGCCTGGGGATTACGCTTGTGGTCGGCGCTTGGCGTCGCGTTCTTTGGCTGGGCGTTTGTCTCCAGCTTACAAGCCAAACGCGGCTGGATGCGCATGGTACAAATTATCCTGCTGGCAGCCGCGCTGGTAAGCGTGCGCCCACTCCAGGATTGGGCGTTTGGCGCGACGAGCACGGCACAATCTCAGGCCCATCTCAACTTTAAAAAAATCAAAACAGTAGATGAGTTAAATCAGGCGCTCGTTGCAGCCAAAGGCAAACCGGTAATGCTAGATCTCTATGCCGACTGGTGCGTCGCCTGTAAAGAGTTCGAAAAATACACCTTCAGTGACCCGCAGGTGCAAAAAGCGTTAGCAGACACGGTATTACTTCAGGCCAACGTCACTGCCAACGACGCACAAGATGTGGCGCTGTTAAAACATCTAAATGTCCTTGGCCTACCGACGATTCTGTTTTTTGACGGACAAGGTCAGGAGCATCCACAAGCACGAGTCACGGGCTTTATGGATGCAGAAACCTTCAGCGCACATTTGCGCGATCGCCAACCGTGAACGACACTTCAGTGGGAAAGACGGAGGAAAATAGCGTGCAACGTGAAGATGTACTGGGAGAAGCCCTGAAATTATTAGAGTTACAAGGGATTGCTAACACTACGCTGGAGATGGTTGCTGAACGAGTGGATTATCCGTTGGAAGCGCTCCAGCGTTTCTGGCCAGACAAAGAGGCCATCCTCTACGATGCGCTGCGCTATCTTAGCCAACAGATAGATGTCTGGCGTCGTCAACTGATGCTGGATGAAACGCAATCTGCTGAACAAAAGCTGCTGGCGCGTTATCAGGCATTATCAGAATGCGTTAAAAACAACCGCTATCCGGGCTGTCTGTTTATCGCTGCCTGCACGTTTTATCCCGATCCCGACCACCCTATCCATCAACTGGCCGATCAGCAAAAAAGCGCGGCGTATGATTTCACCCACGAACTGTTAACCACCCTGGAAGTTGACGACCCGGCAATGGTGGCAAAGCAGATGGAACTGGTGCTGGAAGGGTGTTTAAGTCGCATGCTGGTGAATCGCAGCCAGGCGGATGTCGACACCGCACACCGACTGGCGGAAGATATCCTGCGCTTCGCCCGCTGCCGTCAGGGCGGGGCACTGACCTGACAGAAATACAGAAAACAAGCGATTTGCCGCAAACTTAAGCAATTGAATCGTTTTTACTGAAATTAGGTTGACGAGATGTGCAGATTACGGTTTAATGCGCCCCGTTGCCCGGATAGCTCAGTCGGTAGAGCAGGGGATTGAAAATCCCCGTGTCCTTGGTTCGATTCCGAGTCCGGGCACCAAATTCATATAAACGGATCTCCACGGAGGTCCGTTTTTCGTTTCAGGACGCCACAATTTAAGCGTTCTGCCTCCAAATCAATTCTGCCGAACTCAACCCGATTCTCCCCCACATCACCAGCATTTTGCGGGTATATCCCGGTTCGAGAAAATTTGTCCCTAAGCTATAGCACTGACTGACGCGAAATGTCGCGCGGCCTCGTAATGCTGTTGAACGTCAAATGACGTCATCAGGAGCGTAATGCATCCATAAACAGAACGCCGACTGATGAGATTCTGAATGCGAACAAAGAAAAATGTATCAGTCCGTTTGCTCATGCAAAGACTAACAATCCATTAAAATAGTAAGCGCTTCGGGCCATTTTCCGGGAATTATTTTCTGAACATTTTTCTTTGGCAAAGATGATGAATTTTGATGGTAAGGCAAATTACTTCTGGTTCTCATTAAAGTTCTTTCGTAAGGCTATGTAATCAAGAAGTTTATGGCTGGTAAGAATAACGTATTCTATTCACCAATAATATGTAAAGACATTCATCAATAGATGGTAAAAATAGGTTATGGCAATTATCATTGGGCCAGTCCCTTTTCGAGTGAGTTTCTATTATGCAACAACCTGTAGTTCGCGTTGGCGAATGGCTTGTTACTCCGTCCATAAACCAAATAAGTCGCAACGGGCGTCAACTAACCCTGGAGCCACGATTAATCGATCTTCTGGTTTTCTTTGCTCAACATAGTGGTGAAGTACTTAGTAGAGATGAACTTATCGATAATGTGTGGAAGAGGAGTATCGTCACCAATCACGTTGTAACGCAGAGTATCTCAGAACTGCGTAAGTCATTAAAAGATAATGATGAAGATAGTCCTGTCTATATCGCTACTGTACCGAAGCGCGGTTATAAATTAATGGTTCCGGTTATATGGTGCAGCGAAGAGGAAGGGGAGGAAATGATGTTATCTTCGTCTCCTCCTATACCAGAGGCGACTCCTGACACAGATCCCCCCATCCACAGTCCAGATATCCAATACCCCCCAAAGCCACCTGAACATCCCCCAGTTAGATGCAAACGATTAACTGCCTTTTGGGTATGGTTTTTTTTCCTGTTGTCGTTAGGTATCTGTGTCGTACTCGTGGCATTCTCCAGCCTGGAAACGCGTCTTCCTTTGAGTAAATCGCGTATTTTGCTCAATCCACGCGATATTGACATTAATATGGTGAATAACAGTTGTAACAATTGGACTTCTCCGTATCAGCGCTCTTACGCGATAGGTGTGGGCGATTTGGTGGCTACGTCACTTAATACCTTCTCCACCTTTATGGTGCATGACAAAATTAACTACAACATTGATGAACCGAGCAGCTCTGGTAAAACGTTATCTATTGCATTTGTTAATCAACGCCAATACCGCGCTCAGCAGTGCTTTATGTCGGTGAAATTGGTAGACAATGCAGATGGTTCAACCATGCTGGATAAACGTTATGTCATCACTAACGGTAACCAGTTGGCAATTCAAAATGATTTACTTGAGAGTTTATCAAAGGCATTGAATCAACCGTGGCCACAACGAATGCAGGAGATGTTCCAACAAATATTGCCTCATCGAGGTGCTTTATTAACTAATTTTTATCAAGCGCATGATTATTTAATGCATGGTGATGAAAAATCATTGAACCGTGCCAGTGAATTATTAGGTGAGATTATTGAATCATCTCCTGAATTTATCTATGCGAGAGCAGAAAAAGCATTAGTTGATATAGTACGTCATTCTCAGCACCCTTTAGATGAAAAACAATTAGCAGCACTGAATACAGAAATTGATAACATTGCTACAATGCCGGGCATGAATAATCTAGCCATTTTCTATCAAATAAAAGCTGTCAGCGCCCTGGAAAATGGAAAAATAGAGGAGTCGTATCAGGCGATAAATACTGGAATTGATCTTGAAATGTCCTGGCTAAACTATGTGTTGCTTGGCAAAGTTTACGAAATGAAGGGGATGAACCGTGAAGCTGCTGATGCATATCTCACAGCCTTTAATTTACGTCCTGGTACAAACACCCTTTACTGGATTGAAAATGGTATATTCCAGACTTCTGTTCCTTATGTTGTTCCTTATCTCGACAAATTTCTCGCTTCAGAATAAGTGACTCCCGCGTTGATTCATGCACGGGAATACTGGATGTTGAATTTTTGTGTGTTTTTATTGGTATAATATGTTGCGGCATTTTATTTGTCGCATAATTTTTATTACATAATTTTAACCACAAACCTGAACATAACCCATTGTAAACATTAAATGTTTATCTTTTCATGATATCAACTTGCGATTCTTATCTGTTAATGGAGAGCTCAAATCCTCACTTACATAAACTTTTGTATTATTTCACCTAATCTTTAGGATTAATCTTTTTTTTTGAGTAATCTTGTCGCCAGTTTGGTCTGGTCAGTAAATAGTTACGCATCATGACCCGGACTCCAAATTCAAAAATGAAATTAGGAGAAGAGCATGAGTTCTGCCAAGAAGATCGGGCTATTTGCCTGTACCGGTGTTGTTGCCGGTAATATGATGGGGAGCGGTATTGCATTATTACCTGCGAACCTTGCAAGTATCGGTGGTATTGCTATCTGGGGTTGGATTATCTCTATTATTGGTGCAATGTCGTTGGCTTATGTATATGCCCGACTGGCAACAAAAAACCCGCAACAAGGTGGCCCAATTGCTTATGCCGGAGAAATTTCTCCTGCATTTGGTTTTCAGACAGGTGTTCTTTATTACCATGCTAACTGGATTGGTAACCTGGCGATTGGTATTACCGCTGTATCTTATCTTTCCACCTTCTTCCCGGTATTAAATGATCCTGTCCCGGCGGGTATCGCCTGTATTGCTATCGTCTGGATATTTACCTTTGTAAATATGCTCGGCGGTACTTGGGTAAGCCGTTTAACCACTATTGGTCTGGTGCTGGTTCTTATTCCTGTAGTTATGACTGCTATTGTTGGCTGGCATTGGTTTGATGCTGCAACTTATGCAGCTAACTGGAACACTGCTAATACCACTGATGGCCATGCGATCATTAAAAGTATTCTGCTCTGCCTGTGGGCCTTTGTGGGTGTGGAATCCGCAGCGGTAAGTACGGGTATGGTTAAAAACCCGAAACGTACCGTTCCACTGGCAACCATGCTGGGCACTGGTTTAGCAGGTATTGTTTATATTGCTGCAACTCAAGTGCTTTCCGGTATGTATCCGTCTTCTGTAATGGCAGCTTCCGGTGCTCCGTTTGCAATCAGTGCTTCTACTATCCTGGGTAACTGGGCTGCGCCGCTGGTTTCTGCATTCACCGCCTTTGCATGCCTGACGTCTCTGGGTTCCTGGATGATGCTGGTAGGCCAGGCAGGTGTGCGTGCCGCTAACGACGGTAACTTCCCGAAAGTTTATGGCGAAGTCGACAGCAACGGTATTCCGAAAAAAGGTCTGCTGCTGGCTGCTGTGAAAATGACTGCCCTGATGATCCTGATCACCCTGATGAACTCTGCCGGTGGTAAAGCATCTGACCTGTTTGGTGAACTGACCGGTATCGCAGTACTGCTGACTATGCTGCCGTACTTCTACTCTTGCGTTGACCTGATTCGTTTTGAAGGCGTTAACATCCGCAACTTTGTCAGCCTGATCTGCTCTGTACTGGGTTGCGTGTTCTGCTTCATTGCTCTGATGGGTGCAAGCTCCTTCGAGCTGGCAGGAACCTTCATCGTCAGCCTGATTATCCTGATGTTCTACGCTCGCAAAATGCACGAGCGCCAGAGCCACTCAATGGATAACCACACTGCATCTAACGCACATTAATTAAAAGTATTTTCCGAGGCTCCTCCTTTCATTTTGTCCCATGTGTTGGGAGGGGCCTTCTTTACCTGGAGATATGACTATGAACGTTATTGCAATATTGAATCACATGGGGGTTTATTTTAAAGAAGAACCCATCCGTGAACTTCATCGCGCGCTTGAACGTCTGAACTTCCAGATTGTTTACCCGAACGACCGTGACGACTTATTAAAATTGATCGAAAACAATGCGCGTCTGTGCGGTGTTATTTTTGACTGGGATAAATATAATCTCGAGCTGTGCGAAGAAATTAGCAAAATGAACGAGAACCTGCCGTTGTACGCGTTCGCTAATACGTATTCCACTCTCGATGTAAGCCTGAACGATCTGCGTTTACAGATTAGCTTCTTTGAATATGCGCTGGGTGCTGCTGATGATATTGCTAACAAGATCAAGCAGACCACTGACGAATATATCAACACTATTCTGCCTCCGCTGACCAAAGCACTGTTTAAATATGTTCGTGAAGGTAAATATACTTTCTGTACTCCTGGTCACATGGGCGGTACTGCATTCCAGAAAAGCCCGGTAGGTAGCCTGTTCTATGATTTCTTTGGTCCGAACACCATGAAATCTGATATTTCCATTTCAGTATCTGAACTGGGTTCTCTGCTGGATCACAGCGGTCCACACAAAGAAGCAGAACAGTATATCGCCCGCGTATTTAACGCAGACCGCAGCTACATGGTGACTAACGGTACTTCCACTGCCAACAAAATTGTCGGTATGTACTCGGCTCCGGCAGGCAGCACCATTCTGATTGACCGTAACTGCCACAAATCGCTGACCCATCTGATGATGATGAGCGATGTTACACCAATCTATTTCCGCCCGACCCGTAACGCTTACGGTATTCTTGGTGGTATCCCACAGAGTGAATTCCAGCACGCTACCATTGCTAAGCGCGTTAAAGAAACACCAAACGCAACCTGGCCGGTACATGCCGTAATTACTAACTCTACCTATGATGGTCTGCTGTACAACACCGACTTCATCAAGAAAACACTGGATGTAAAATCCATCCACTTTGACTCCGCATGGGTGCCTTACACCAACTTCTCTCCAATTTACGAAGGTAAATGTGGTATGAGCGGTGGCCGTGTAGAAGGGAAAGTGATTTATGAAACCCAGTCCACTCACAAACTGCTGGCGGCATTCTCTCAGGCTTCCATGATCCACGTTAAAGGTGATGTAAACGAAGAAACCTTTAACGAAGCCTACATGATGCACACCACCACCTCTCCGCACTACGGTATCGTGGCCTCCACTGAAACCGCTGCGGCGATGATGAAAGGTAATGCCGGTAAGCGTCTGATCAACGGTTCCATTGAACGTGCGATCAAGTTCCGTAAAGAGATCAAACGCCTGAGAACGGAATCTGATGGCTGGTTCTTTGATGTATGGCAGCCGGATCATATCGATACCACTGAATGTTGGCCGCTGCGTTCTGACAGCACCTGGCACGGCTTCAAAAACATCGATAATGAACACATGTATCTTGACCCGATCAAAGTCACCCTGCTGACTCCGGGGATGGAAAAAGACGGCACCATGAGCGAGTTCGGTATTCCGGCCAGCATCGTGGCGAAATACCTCGACGAACATGGCATCGTTGTTGAGAAGACCGGTCCGTATAACCTGCTGTTCCTGTTCAGCATCGGTATCGATAAGACCAAAGCACTGAGCCTGCTGCGTGCTCTGACTGACTTCAAACGTGCGTTCGACCTGAACCTGCGTGTGAAAAACATGCTGCCGTCTCTGTATCGTGAAGATCCTGAATTCTATGAAAACATGCGTATTCAGGAACTGGCGCAGAATATCCACAAACTGATTGTTCACCACAATCTGCCGGATCTGATGTATCGCGCATTTGAAGTTCTGCCGACGATGGTAATGACTCCGTATGCTGCGTTCCAGAAAGAGCTGCACGGTATGACCGAAGAAGTTTACCTCGACGAAATGGTAGGTCGTATTAACGCCAATATGATCCTTCCGTATCCGCCGGGAGTTCCTCTGGTAATGCCGGGTGAAATGATCACCGAAGAAAGCCGTCCGGTTCTGGAGTTCCTGCAGATGCTGTGTGAAATCGGCGCTCACTATCCGGGCTTTGAAACCGACATTCACGGTGCATACCGTCAGGCTGATGGCCGCTATACCGTTAAGGTATTGAAAGAAGAAAACAAAAAATAATTAGCTCGTACAAGGGAAGTGGCTTGCCACTTCCCTTTTTTGCTCATAAGGAGAACACATGAAAACACCCTCACAGCCGCGCGCGATATACTATATCGTGGCGATCCAGATCTGGGAGTACTTCAGTTTTTACGGCATGCGTGCCTTACTCATTCTCTATCTCACCCATCAGCTTGGTTTTGATGATAACCATGCCATCAGCCTGTTCAGCGCATATGCATCTCTGGTTTATGTTACCCCTATTCTCGGCGGCTGGCTTGCCGACCGCCTGCTCGGCAACCGCACTGCAGTAATTGCCGGCGCGCTGTTAATGACCCTTGGCCATGTGGTACTGGGCATTGATACAAATTCAACCTTTAGCCTGTATCTGGCGCTGGCAATCATTATTTGTGGTTACGGTTTATTCAAATCAAACATTAGCTGTTTACTTGGCGAGCTCTATGACGCGGACGATCATCGACGTGATGGTGGTTTTTCGCTGCTATATGCCGCGGGCAATATCGGTTCTATCGCCGCCCCCATCGCCTGTGGCCTGGCTGCACAGTGGTATGGTTGGCATGTTGGCTTTGCCCTTGCGGGCGGCGGCATGTTTATCGGTTTGTTGATATTCCTGAGTGGTCATCGTCATTTCCAATCCACGCGAGGTATGGATAAAAAAGCGCTCACTCGCGTGAAGTTTGCCTTGCCGGTATGGAGTTGGTTGGTGGTGATGCTCTGTTTAGCCCCGGTATTTTTTACCCTATTGCTGGAAAACGACTGGTCCGGATATTTGCTGGCGATCGTTTGCCTTATTGCTGCACAAATCATTGCCCGCATGATGATCAAATTCCCCGAACACCGCCGTGCTCTTTGGCAAATTGTATTGTTGATGTTTGTCGGGACGTTGTTCTGGGTACTGGCACAACAGGGCGGCAGTACCATCAGCTTGTTTATCGATCGCTTTGTGAATCGTCAGGCATTCAATATTGAAGTACCTACTGCGCTATTCCAGTCGGTGAATGCAATTGCGGTGATGCTCGCTGGGGTTGTACTTGCCTGGCTGGCGTCGCCAGAAAGCCGCGGCAACTCAACATTGCGCGTCTGGCTGAAGTTTGCCTTTGGCTTACTGCTGATGGCTTGTGGCTTTATGTTGCTGGCATTTGATGCCCGACATGCAGCGGCTGGCGGTCAAGCGTCAATGGGCGTGATGATATCCGGGTTGGCGCTAATGGGCTTTGCCGAACTCTTTATTGATCCGGTGGCAATTGCGCAAATCACGCGCCTGAAAATGTCTGGCGTATTAACCGGTATTTATATGCTGGCAACAGGCGCGGTCGCCAACTGGCTGGCAGGCGTAGTGGCACAACAGACGACAGAGTCGCAAATTAGCGGTATGGCAATTGCAGCTTACCAGCGATTCTTTTCCCAGATGGGAGAGTGGACGTTGGCTTGTGTCGCGATCATCGTGGTATTGGCCTTTGCTACCCGATTTCTGTTTAGCACGCCGACCAATATGATACAGGAAAGCAACGATTAACTGCCGTGAAAACAATTGGTTACGAATCAATTGACTTTTAGTTAATCACACTAGCAAATCAAGATTAATAAGATATTTAAACTATTTTTATGATTATTTATTAGTGATATCAACTTGAGGTGAGCGTTGGTTTCGATAAGATAAACTGAGTTATTAATAGTCGAGGCAGATAATACAGTGTACCGATCTGTCTCTTTATCTACGCTAAATTGAAAGCTGGATTTAGAGGAACCAAAATGTCTGAACAAGAAACACGGGGAGCCAATGAGGCTATTGATTTTAATGATGAACTGAGAAATCGTCGCGAAAAACTGGCAGCACTGCGTCAGCAAGGTGTGGCGTTTCCCAATGATTTTCGCCGCGACCATACCTCTGACCAGTTGCACGAGGAATTTGATGCGAAGGATAACCAGGAACTGGAATCCTTAAACATTGAAGTCTCGGTTGCTGGCCGAATGATGACCCGTCGCATCATGGGGAAAGCCTCCTTTGTAACGTTGCAGGATGTAGGTGGCCGTATTCAACTGTACGTTGCGCGAGATAACCTGCCAGAAGGTGTTTATAACGACCAGTTTAAAAAATGGGATTTGGGTGACATTATCGGCGCACGCGGTACGCTGTTTAAGACACAAACTGGCGAGCTTTCCATTCACTGTACTGAGTTACGCCTGCTGACTAAGGCACTGCGTCCCTTGCCAGATAAATTTCATGGCTTACAGGACCAGGAAGTCCGTTATCGTCAACGTTATCTGGACCTGATCGCTAACGATAAATCCCGTCAAACTTTTGTTGTTCGTTCAAAAATTCTGGCCGCTATCCGCCAGTTCATGGTCGCTCGTGGGTTTATGGAAGTAGAAACCCCGATGATGCAGGTAATTCCAGGTGGGGCATCTGCTCGCCCGTTTATTACCCATCACAATGCTCTTGATTTGGATATGTACCTGCGTATTGCGCCAGAGTTGTATCTGAAACGCCTGGTTGTAGGTGGTTTTGAACGAGTATTCGAAATCAACCGTAACTTCCGTAATGAAGGTATTTCTGTTCGTCATAATCCTGAGTTCACGATGATGGAGCTCTACATGGCGTATGCGGATTACCACGATTTGATTGAACTGACGGAGTCACTGTTCCGCACCCTGGCACAAGAGGTACTGGGTACAACTAAAGTCACTTATGGTGAGCATGTGTTTGATTTTGGCAAACCGTTTGAAAAACTCACCATGCGCGAAGCAATCAAAAAATATCGTCCAGAAACCGATATGGCAGACCTGGATAATTTTGATGCCGCTAAAGCATTAGCCGAATCTATCGGTATTACGGTAGAGAAAAGCTGGGGGCTGGGACGTATTGTCACCGAAATCTTTGATGAAGTGGCAGAAGCACATCTGATTCAGCCAACCTTTATTACTGAGTATCCGGCGGAAGTGTCGCCGCTGGCGCGCCGTAATGATGTTAACCCGGAAATCACCGACCGTTTTGAATTCTTCATCGGTGGTCGTGAAATCGGTAATGGTTTTAGCGAATTAAACGACGCAGAAGATCAGGCAGAACGTTTCCAGGAGCAGGTTAACGCTAAAGCTGCAGGTGACGACGAAGCCATGTTCTACGATGAAGATTACGTTACTGCGCTGGAATATGGTCTGCCGCCAACCGCTGGTTTAGGTATTGGTATCGACCGAATGATTATGCTGTTTACTAACAGTCATACTATCCGCGACGTTATTCTCTTCCCGGCTATGCGCCCACAGAAATAAGTTTTACTTTAATGAACGAAGCAGCCTGATGACTGCTTCGTTCGTCGTTCCGCAAGTCCAGCTTTGAGGAGAGACGCTTCGTTTCAAGATAACCAGCGGGTCCACTCAACCACAGCTCCTAAAAGAGAGAAAAAAGTAATGCCACGGGCAGGCTCATTGGCCAGGTTATTCCTACCAGGAATGCACTAAGTAAACGAATATGTGTTTTCTCATGTGAGAGAAACCAGATAATGACAAAGGATATGTTCACACCAATCACATAAAAAATTAATATTTTAGAGAATAGTGCCATTTTGAATATCTTCTTATCCTTTCCATCTATTTGTAGAACTGACGGAAATAGTCATCGACTATCATAATGTTGAGGTCAAAATCAATATCTGGTAAGTCTAAGCATTTGAGCCTGATTAAATCTTCAATTTCACTTGCGGCTAATGATGTCGTTATTGCGAAAGCATTCTCATTCAATTGTCGTGGTATTCCATATTCATCAGCAACTATAGAGGAGAAATCCATATCATACATTAACGACCTTAACCTTAAGAAAACTGAGTAATAAGATGATGGATAATCAAAAGAAACAACGTAAGTTTTGAACCTGTTTATACCTTCCATAAAATGACTCCTATCAATATTATACGCCCTGGGGATGCAAAGTTTATTAACCCCGATTGATGATTCTCATATAGGAGATATTCTTTTTTTTTGCTCAATAGAGGGGATGATTTGGGACAAAAAAACGCTCTCTCTGACCATTATTTGTGCATCCCCCTACCCTTCAGATACTCTCCTGAATGACGTTACGCAGAACATGAAAATATCATTACTCCACACTCTACCATCAGTTACGAATATCATCATACTCACGCGTTTTATCAAATTCGTGTTTCGCAAACGGACACAGCGGGATAATTTTTCGTTTCTCCCGGCGCATTTTTTCCACGACTTTTGCCACCAGTTGTTTACCAATCCCCTGCCCTTTCAAACTTTCATCAACATCGGTATGTTCGATAATGGCTAAATTTTCTCCGGTTGGCACAAAGACAATTTCTGCTATTTGCTTTCCCTGCGCATCATTAATATAAAAATTATTATGGCCCTCACGTATTTCCATTTTTCCCTCGCTTATTTATGACGGTATTTCAGTGCGCCACTTGGGCACGTATCAATAACGTTCACTACGGTAGCGACGTCAACTTCATCCGGCATAATCCACGGCTTACGTTTGAGATTAAATAACTTGCCGTTGCCACGTACGCAGTTGCCGGAATGCTGACACATCGCGGTGTTGAACCAGACATCTATCTTTTCGCCGGTATAGCAGCGATAACCATCATCCAGTAGAGCTTGATCCATGACCTTCCCCCATCAAAAGTATGGTTTTCGCTATAAGCATAGCTCCCGAATCGCCAGACGACACTGGCAGTTTCAATGAGCAGCTCCTCTGCTCCAAATAGCCAATCCCCCTTACTCCCTTTGAATTACCCGCATCATCAGGGATAATGCTTAGGAAATTTGTCATACAAGGAAGCTGATGAGACATTCACTGCCCTGCCGCATGTTACGCAAACGTCCGATGAAACTCAGTACCACGGTGATCTTAATGGTCAGCGCAGTGCTGTTCTCGGTGTTGCTGGTAGTGCATCTGATTTACTTCTCGCAGATCAGCGATATGACGCGTGACGGACTAGCCAACAAGGCGCTGGCTGTGGCGCGAACCCTTGCTGACTCGCCGGAAATCCGACGGGGCTTACAAAAAACACCGCAGGAGAGCGGTATCCAGGCCATCGCTGAAGATGTACGCAAACGGAACGATCTGCTGTTTATTGTCATTACCGATATGCAAAGTCTTCGCTACTCACACCCTGAAGCCCCGCGAATTGGTCAGCCATTTAAAGGTGATGACATCCTTAAAGCTTTGAACGGCGAGGAAAATGTTGCTATTAATCACGGTTTTCTGGCGCAAGCCTTACGCGTATTTACCCCTGTCTACGACGAAAATCATAAACAGATCGGCGTGGTGGCGATTGGTCTGGAGTTAAGCCGTGTAACACAGCAGATCAATGACAGCCGCTGGAGCATTATCTGGTCAATTTTATTCGGTGTGCTGGTTGGCGGTCTGGGCACCTGGATACTGGTCAAAGTACTTAAGCGCATCCTGTTCGGCCTGGAACCCTATGAAATCTCTACTCTGTTTGAGCAACGCCAGGCAATGCTGCAATCGATCAAGGAAGGCGTCGTTGCCGTGGACGCTCGTGGCGAAGTCACACTAATTAATGATGCCGCGCAAGAACTGCTCAACTACCACAAATCGCAGGATGACGAAAAGTTATCGACACTTAGTCAGGCATGGTCGCAGGTAGTTGATGTATCGGAAGTGTTACGCGACGGCACGCCGCGACGAGATGAAGAGGTGACCGTTAAAGACAGACTCTTACTGATCAACACCGTTCCGGTGCGCAGTAATGGCATTATCATCGGAGCCATCTCTACCTTCAGAGACAAAACAGAAGTTCGTAAGCTGATGCAACGGTTGGACGGTCTGGTCAACTATGCCGATGCCCTTCGTGAACGATCCCACGAATTTATGAACAAATTGCACGTGATTCTCGGATTATTGCATCTGAAGAGTTATAAGCAGTTGGAAGATTACATTCTCAAAACAGCCAACAACTATCAGGAAGAGATTGGCTCTCTGCTGGGTAAGATCAAATCTCCGGTTATCGCTGGTTTTTTAATCAGCAAGATTAACCGTGCGACCGATTTAGGCCATACGCTGATTTTAAACAGTGAAAGCCAGTTGCCAGACAGTGGTAGTGAAGATCAGGTCGCGACGCTAATTACCACGCTGGGAAACCTGATAGAAAACGCGCTGGAGGCATTAGGGCCGCAACCTGGTGGCGAAATCAGCGTCACGTTACACTACCGTCACGGCTTGCTGCACTGTGAAATTAACGATGATGGGCCGGGGATTCCCCCCGATAAAATCGATCACATTTTTGACAAAGGTGTCTCGACAAAAGGAAGCGAACGAGGCATCGGTCTGGCACTTGTCAAACAACAGGTTGAAAATCTCGGCGGCAGCATTGCCGTGGAATCAGAACCCGGAATTTTCACACAATTTTTTGTCCAATTACCCTGGGATGGGGAGAGGTCGAGCAAATGATTAATGTATTAATTATCGATGACGACGCAATGGTAGCGGAACTAAATCGCCGCTATGTCGCACAGATACCGGGCTTTCAGTGCTGCGGCACCGCCTCTACGCTTGAGAAAGCCAAAGAGATTATCTTCAACAGCGACACCTCCATCGACCTGATATTACTCGATATCTATATGCAAAAAGAGAATGGACTCGATTTACTGCCCGCCCTGCACAACGCTCACTGCAAAAGCGATGTGATTGTCATCTCTTCCGCTGCCGATGCCGCAACTATTAAAGATTCACTACATTACGGCGTCGTTGATTACCTGATTAAACCCTTCCAGGCATCACGTTTTGAAGAGGCACTCACCGGCTGGCGACAAAAAAAAATGGCGCTGGAGAAGCAGCAGTATTACGACCAGGCGGAACTGGACCAGCTAATTCATGGCAGTTCATCCAACGAACAGGATACGCGTCGTCTGCCGAAAGGCTTAACGCCACAGACTTTACGCACGCTGTGCCAGTGGATTGACGCTCATCAGGACTATGAGTTTTCAACCGACGAGTTGGCCAACGAGGTTAACATCTCACGCGTTTCGTGCCGTAAATATTTGATCTGGCTGGTGAATTGCCACATCTTAGTTACCAGCATCCATTATGGTGTCACTGGTCGTCCGGTTTATCGTTACCGTATTCAGGCAGAGCATTACTCATTACTGAAGCAATATTGTCAATAAAGCGTTATTCGTTATCTGGAAGTAACAATTATTGTAGTAACGCAAACCAGCACTGGCACAAGTTACATCCCCTATCAGTAAAACTTGTGCCAGATCAAATATAATTTCCCTTCTTCAGTCCAGCAAATTAATATCCTTTCGGATAAATAGAGTTTTTAATTTCAAAACGCTAACAAAAGTTAATTAACTATTATGTTACCTGCATTATGTGTATTTTTACCCACAAATAGGTAGATCAGAATAATCTATAAACTTAATGACATCTTCCTGTAGAACAAAAACAGACTGATAAATATCAACAAGATAGCAAACAAACAAGTCATTAACATCTGCAAAACATAAACGATAAACCCATCGCCAGAGAGTATTTCTCTCTGAAAAAGTCACTTATCACAGTGCATAAATTTTCTGCTGTTTTAATCAGCCAATATTTACTGTGAAGTATTTACTCAAGCCAGTAACGACCAAACGGATATTTAGTCAGGCTCTGAAAACAGTTCATCCAAAACAGAACGTGACTGTGATCTATTCGACAAGAATTTAAATGGGATTATCGCGAGGGTTCACACATGTTATTTACTATCCAACTTATCATAATACTGATATGTCTGTTTTATGGTGCCAGAAAGGGCGGTATCGCGCTGGGGTTATTAGGCGGTATCGGCCTGGTCATTCTGGTCTTCGTCTTCCACCTTCAGCCGGGTAAACCCCCCGTTGATGTAATGCTGGTCATCATCGCGGTGGTGGCGGCATCTGCGACCTTGCAAGCCTCTGGCGGCCTTGACGTCATGCTGCAAATTGCCGAAAAACTGCTGCGCCGCAACCCGAAATATGTCTCCATTGTCGCGCCGTTTGTCACCTGTATACTGACCATTCTTTGCGGTACTGGCCACGTGGTCTACACCATTCTACCGATCATCTATGACGTCGCCATTAAGAACAACATTCGCCCGGAACGCCCGATGGCGGCGAGTTCTATCGGCGCGCAAATGGGAATTATCGCCAGTCCGGTGTCCGTTGCGGTAGTATCACTCGTCGCAATGCTGGGTAACGTCACCTTTGACGGTCGTCATCTTGAATTCCTTGACCTGCTCGCTATCACCATCCCATCTACCTTGTTAGGAATCCTGGCGATCGGTATCTTCAGTTGGTTCCGCGGTAAAGATCTGGATAAAGACGAAGAATTCCAGAAATTCATCTCTGTACCGGAAAACCGTGAGTATGTTTACGGTGATACCGCTACGCTGCTGGATAAAAAACTGCCGAAAAGCAACTGGCTGGCAATGTGGATCTTCCTCGGGGCAATCGCCGTGGTCGCGCTTCTCGGTGCTGATTCAGACCTGCGTCCATCTTTTGGTGGCAAACCGCTATCAATGGTACTGGTTATTCAGATGTTTATGCTGCTGACCGGGGCGCTGATTATTATCCTGACCAAAACCAATCCCGCGTCTATCTCAAAAAACGAAGTCTTCCGTTCCGGTATGATCGCCATCGTGGCGGTGTACGGTATCGCGTGGATGGCGGAAACCATGTTCGGTGCGCATATGTCTGAAATTCAGGGCGTACTGGGCGAAATGGTGAAAGAGTATCCGTGGGCTTATGCCATTGTTCTGTTGCTGGTCTCCAAGTTTGTGAACTCCCAGGCCGCAGCGCTGGCAGCCATTGTTCCGGTTGCACTGGCGATCGGCGTTGACCCGGCATACATCGTGGCTTCAGCACCGGCTTGCTACGGTTATTACATCCTGCCGACCTATCCTAGCGACCTGGCAGCGATTCAGTTTGACCGTTCCGGAACCACCCACATCGGTCGCTTCGTCATCAACCACAGCTTCATTCTGCCAGGGTTGATTGGCGTGAGCGTATCCTGCGTCTTTGGCTGGATCTTCGCCGCGATGTACGGGTTCTTGTAATTGCACTATGCGTGCTGCCCATCGCTGTGCGGCACGCCATTTTCGTATAACAAATACAGAGTTACAGGCTGGAAGCTATGTCAAACAAACCATTTATCTACCAGGCACCTTTCCCGATGGGGAAAGACAATACCGAATATTATCTGCTCACCTCCGATTACGTCAGCGTTGCCGAATTTGACGGTGAAACCATTCTGAAAGTGGAACCAGAAGCCCTGACCCTGCTGGCGCAGCAAGCCTTCCACGACGCATCTTTCATGCTCCGTCCGGCCCACCAGAAACAGGTTGCGTCTATTCTTCACGACCCAGAAGCCAGCGAAAACGATAAGTATGTGGCGCTGCAATTCTTGAGAAACTCTGAAATCGCTGCCAAAGGCGTGCTGCCGACCTGCCAGGATACCGGCACCGCGATCATTGTCGGTAAAAAAGGTCAGCGCGTATGGACCGGCGGCGGTGATGAAGAAGCCCTGTCAAAAGGTGTCTATAACACCTATATCGAAGATAACCTGCGCTATTCACAGAACGCGCCGCTGGATATGTACAAAGAGGTTAACACCGGCACTAACCTGCCTGCGCAAATCGACCTGTACGCGGTAGATGGCGACGAGTACAAATTCCTCTGCGTTGCCAAAGGTGGCGGCTCTGCCAACAAAACGTATCTCTACCAGGAAACGAAAGCCCTGCTAACCCCCGGCAAACTGAAAAACTTCCTCGTTGAGAAAATGCGCACCCTCGGCACCGCAGCCTGCCCGCCGTACCATATCGCATTTGTGATTGGTGGAACTTCCGCTGAAACCAACCTGAAAACCGTTAAGTTAGCAAGTGCTCACTATTACGATGAACTGCCGACGGAAGGGAACGAACACGGTCAGGCATTCCGCGATGTCCAGCTTGAACAGGAACTACTGGAAGAGGCCCAGAAGCTCGGCCTCGGCGCGCAGTTTGGCGGTAAATACTTCGCCCACGACATCCGCGTGATCCGTCTGCCGCGTCACGGCGCATCCTGCCCGGTAGGTATGGGCGTCTCCTGCTCCGCTGACCGTAACATCAAAGCAAAAATCAACCGCGAAGGTATCTGGATAGAAAAACTGGAGCACAACCCAGGCCAGTACATTCCGGAAGAGCTACGTCAGGCAGGTGAAGGCGAAGCGGTGAAAGTCGACCTTAACCGTCCGATGAAAGAGATCCTCGCCCAGCTTTCGCAGTATCCGGTTTCCACCCGTTTGTCGCTCACCGGCACGATTATCGTTGGTCGCGATATTGCGCACGCTAAGCTGAAAGAACTGATCGACGCCGGTAAAGAACTGCCGCAGTACATCAAAGATCACCCGATCTACTACGCAGGTCCGGCCAAAACGCCTGCTGGTTATCCTTCCGGTTCACTTGGCCCAACTACCGCAGGACGTATGGACTCCTATGTGGATCTGCTGCAATCCCACGGCGGCAGCATGATCATGCTGGCGAAAGGTAACCGCAGTCAGCAGGTCACCGACGCTTGTCATAAACACGGCGGCTTCTACCTCGGCAGCATTGGCGGCCCGGCGGCAGTGCTGGCACAGCAGAGCATTAAGCATCTGGAATGTGTTGCCTATCCGGAGCTGGGTATGGAAGCTATCTGGAAAATCGAAGTGGAAGATTTCCCGGCGTTTATCCTGGTCGATGACAAGGGCAACGACTTCTTCCAGCAGATCGTCAATCAACAGTGCGCGAACTGCACTAAGTAACCTCTTCGGCCCGGCGCCTGGCGGTATACTGCCAGGTGATCCCCCCGGGCCACCTCTTTTGCGATTGTAATTTCACGCTTACTGGTGAATAGTCAGTATTTTCCCTGACTTGCGAACTCACCATGATCCGCACACTCAAGCCGTTAATTCTTAACACTGGCGCGTTGGCGCTAACATTCATCCTGATTTACACCGGCATTTCGGCTCATGACAAACTGACCTGGTTGATGGAAGTGACGCCAGTGATTATTGTCGTACCGTTGCTGCTTGCCACCGCCAGACGTTATCCATTAACGCCCTTGCTCTATACGCTGATTTTCTTTCATGCCATCATCCTGATGGTTGGCGGTCAGTATACCTACGCAAAAGTTCCCATCGGTTTTGAAGTGCAGGAATGGCTGGGGCTGAGTCGTAATCCGTATGACAAGCTGGGGCACTTTTTTCAGGGGCTGGTGCCTGCACTGGTGGCGCGAGAGATCCTTGTGCGTGGGATGTACGTGCGCGGACGTAAAATGGTAGCGTTTCTGGTCTGCTGCGTGGCGCTGGCGATAAGCGCAATGTATGAATTGGTTGAGTGGTGGGCAGCGTTGGCGATGGGCCAGGGCGCGGATGATTTTCTCGGCACCCAGGGCGACCAGTGGGATACGCAATCCGATATGTTCTGTGCGCTGCTGGGCGCATTAACCGCGGTGATATTCCTCGCTCGCTTTCACTGCCACCAGTTACGGCGCTATGGCTTGATAACCGGATGACAACCTGCGTTTTGTTTATGCCGGATGCGGCGTAAACGCCTTATTCTGCCTACAAAATGTGCAAATTCAATCAATTGAATTTCTTATTGTAGGCCTGATAAGACGCGCCAGCGTCGCATCAGGCAATGTTTTCATTCGCTATTGCCAACGTCCGTCAGGCTTTCACATCGCTCACTGCACCGACCGGAATATCAGCATGAACAGGTACGGGGGGCACTTTACGATATTTATCCAGCAGATGGATCTGGATCCTGCGCAGCGTGTCGCCATTGAGGCGATAGAAACGGAAGTAGAGAATCAGCGTGACCATGAAGAACAGAGCAGGTAGAGCAATCATAATAAACTGCATACCTAATATGGCTTGCGTAGACTGTTCAACATTCGGGACATAGCCAATCATCCCCAACACAACTGCAATGAAAAAAGCCGCAAATGCCGAACCGCCCTTCACCACCATCGTCTGCACGGAATAAGCAATGCTCTCACAGCGGATGTGCAATTTATATTCACCGTAGTCAACGGTATCTGCCACCATGATGACCTGTAATACCCAGAACAGCGCCGTCCCCACATTCAGCAAAATACCGGCTATCACAATAAGAGCGACGTTGTGATAGCCCACTAATGCCATCAACAGAAGAACACCACAGCTTAATACCGGAAGAATAGAGGCTCCGGCCCATAAAATACGTCGGGATAATGATTTAACTAAACGCGGGAAGAACACTAACGTCACCAGGTTAGCTGCTCCCGCATACGACAGGTAATAGGGAAACAGATCCGCATCACCGATAACATACGAGAAATAATAGATAGCAAAGCCGGTGATAATGTTGCTGGCAATATTATAAGCAAGAGCCATTCCCAACAGGCAGGAAAGCTGATCGTTTTTATAAATAAGCGCAATGATGGCTTTTAGTGTCAGGTGTTTTTCTCCGACAGACGATTGATTATCTGACGAAAAGACTTCATGCACATTACGCAGAGTGATGATGGTCGACACAATAAAAAACGCAATCAGCACCAGTGTGAACATCTGAAAGCCAAATCCCCGATCGCCGCCGCCGACATAATTAACAAATGGCAGCGTCACGCCTGCCGTAACAAAACCCGCCAGACTGGCAAAAAAGCGCGGATAAGGAACCAGTTGTTCTCGCTCACGTTTGTCGAGGGTTATGGTTGGAACCAGTGACCAGAAGGGAATATCCATTATGGTGTAAGTCATGCCCCAAAGAATGTAGGTCACGCAAACAAAGACAATCTGAGTAGTACCTTCAAACAGATGCGCGCTAAAGAGAAGAAATAAGATTACAGAGTTAGCCAACGTACCGATCAGGATCCAGGGCTTAAACTTACCCCATCGCGATCGCGTAGCATTTACAATCCACCCCATAATCGGATCGTTAATAGCATCCCAGATCCTCGCCACCAGAAACAAAGTACCAATCAAACCAACCGACAGCCCGACAACATCGGTGTAGTAATACATCAGGTACATATACACAATGCCGATCGCAAAATCCTTCCCGAACGCTCCAAATCCATAACTAAGTTTTGTCGTCATTGAAATGCTCATAGGGTATCGGGTCGCTGTTACCAACGCCCGCCTTCTGTTATTGGTATCGTCAGAGGTGTGCGCCGGAAGACATACCCCGGCGCAGTAGCGTATTAGCGGTGCAACCAGCCGGGTAGCCAGTTGCCGTGGGCGGTAATCAGGTCGTCAACAAGAGCATAAATTTCGTCAATGCTCAGCACAGCGGCGGTGTGCGGATCCATCATCGCGGCGTGGTAAACACGGTCACGATTTTCCGTGAGAATCGCTTCCGTCAGTAGCGTTTGTACGTTGATATTGGTTTGCATCAGTGCTGCCAGATGCGAAGGTAGCGTACCGACTTTAGTCGGCTGAATGCCATTAGCATCAACCAGACAGGCGACTTCCACGCAACATCCTTGCGGCAGGTTATCAATCAGGCCATCGTTACGAACGTTGCCATAAATCACACTCGGTTCACCGGTCCAGATAGCGTTCATGATTGTGCTGGCATATTCCCGCGACGGTTTAATATCAATCCGGGACGCATTCTTATACTCCTCCAGCTCTTTATGCCAGTTCGCCAGTTGCTCAACGCAGCGTTTCGGGTACTCATCCAGCGGCACTTTATAACGTTCAATCAAATCCTCACGGCCTGGCTTAATAAACCACGGCGTATATTCAGCAAAGTGTTCTGATGATTCCGTGACGAAGTAGCCCAGCTTTTTGAACATTTCATAGCGCACAATATTCTGGCAGCGGGGATTACCATGAATATTCGGCTTCGGTGCCTGGCCCGCATCATAGGCTGCCAGCAGTTCCGGATAGAGATTCACGTAACTGCCGTCTGCGGTTTTGCGCTCCAGCTCCAGGTAGAACGCCATATGGTTGATACCTGCACAACGATAACGCAGTGTAGCGGGATCGATATTGAGATCGCGCGCCAGTTCTTCCGCCGTTCCCTGCACCGAATGGCACAACCCTACCTGTTTGATATGCGGATAGCGGGCATACATTGCCCAGGTATTCATCGCCATCGGGTTAACGTAGTTCAGCATGGTGGCGTCGGGGCACACTTCCGTCATGTCCTCACAAATCTGCCACAGATGCGGAATGGTACGCAGCGCGCGCATAATGCCGCCCGGCCCCAACGTGTCGGCAATAGTTTGTTCCAGACCGTGACGCTTACAAACCTCAAAATCGGTGACCGTACAGGGTTCATAACCGCCAATCTGAAATGCCACCACCACGAAATCAGCATCCTGTAAGGCTTCTTTCTGTTGGGTATGACAGGTAATTTTGCCGCTGGCTCCTGCTGAATCCATCAGCTTACGCACCACAATGTGCGACTCTTCCAGGCGGGTGGGATCGATATCCATCAGGGCAATATGCGCCGTTTTCAGCGCCTCGCGATGAAACACATCACCAAGAATATTTTTAACGAAAATCGTCGAACCAGCGCCGATAAAAGTAATTTTGGGTGCAGACATCATTCAGGTCTCCTGGCTTGCTTGAATGATTTCATCATGGCAGGCGATTTCGCAGAAAACCTCCGGCTTCCCCGTTGAGCATTCCCAAAAACTCAGATCCTGGGTTGCTTAGCAGTAAATCTGAGTTTTCGGGAATAAATTGCCTAAAAAACAGAGTAATTAGCCCTTATAAAACCCTATCCATTCCTCTCTCTTTACGTTTTGTGTCGTCATTCGCAGTCACCCCTGCCAACTTCTGCCATGATTCTGATAATCCAGGAAAGAGGGCTATCGATGAATACAGACACATTTATGTGCAGCAGTGATGAAAAGCAGACCCGCAGCCCGCTGTCGCTATACTCGGAATATCAGCGGATGGAAATTGAATTTCGCGCGCCGCATGTCATGACCTCCAGCCACTGGCATGGTCAGGTTGAGGTAAATGTGCCTTTCGATGGCGATGTGGAATACCTGATCAACAATGAACACGTAAGTATCAATCAAGGCCATATCACGCTGTTCTGGGCCTGTACGCCGCACCAGCTAACCGATACCGGAACCTGCAAGAGCATGGCAATTTTTAATCTGCCAATGCATTTGTTTCTCTCCTGGCCACTGGATAAAGACCTTATAAACCATGTGACTCACGGCATGGTGATTAAATCACTGGTGGCACAGCAACTTAGTCCGTTTGAAGTACGCCGCTGGCAGCAGGAGTTGAACAACCCAAACGAGCAAATCCGCCAGCTCGCCATTGATGAAATTGGCCTGATGCTCAAGCGATTTAGCCTCTCCGGCTGGGAGCCTATTCTGGTCAATAAAACTTCGCGCACGCACAAAAATAGCGTCTCGCGCCATGCGCAGTTTTATGTCAGCCAGATGCTGGGCTTTATTGCGGATAACTATGATCAGGCGCTGACCATCAACGATGTGGCCGAGCACGTCAAACTTAATGCCAATTATGCAATGGGGATATTTCAGCGGGTCATGCAGTTGACGATGAAACAGTACATTACTGCGATGCGCATCAACCACGTTCGCGCATTACTGAGCGATACCGATAAAAGTATTCTCGATATTGCACTGACGGCAGGCTTTCGTTCGAGTAGTCGTTTTTACAGCACGTTCGGCAAATATGTCGGCATGTCGCCGCAACAATACCGAAAACTTAGCCAACAACGCCGCCAGATGCTTCCCGGCTAAAAACGATATCAGTATCAGCCAAAAAAATAATTTAGCTGTCGATAATAAACATTGAAAATCAATTAAAAAATTAATTTAAACTTTTGTTTATAATATAAAAATTTTAAAAACGCTTGTTTTTCAATCACTTTACAGCCTGAAATGCCCGGAAGATACTTGCCCGCAGCGAAGATTCCTTCACAACCGGGTAAGCAATGATGAAAGTATTAATTGTTGAAAGCGAGTTTCTACATCAGGACACCTGGGTCGGTAGCGCCGTTGAGCGTCTGGCAAATGCCTTGAGCCAACAAAATGTTACCGTGATTAAATCCACCTCCTTTGATGATGGCTTTGCCATTCTCTCTTCAAATGAAGCCATTGATTGTCTGATGTTCAGTTATCAAATGGAGCATCCGGACGAACACCAAAATGTCAGAGAATTGATCGGTAAGCTTCATGAGCGTCAGCAAAATGTGCCGGTATTCCTGTTAGGCGACCGGGAAAAATCAATCGCCGCGCTGGATCGCGATCTGCTGGAGCTTGTCGATGAATTCGCCTGGATTCTGGAAGATACCGCTGACTTTATCGCCGGACGCGCCATCGCAGCGATGTCCCGCTACCGCCAACAGCTATTGCCGCCACTGTTCAGCGCGCTGATGAAATATAGCGACATCCATGAGTACTCCTGGGCCGCGCCAGGTCACCAGGGCGGTGTTGGCTTCACTAAAACCCCCGCCGGACGTTTCTACCATGACTACTATGGTGAAAACCTGTTCCGCACCGACATGGGCATCGAACGAACTTCCCTCGGTTCTTTACTTGACCATACTGGCGCATTTGGCGAAAGCGAAAAATATGCCGCGCGCGTATTTGGTGCCGACCACTCCTGGTCAGTCGTCGTCGGCACTTCAGGGTCTAACCGCACCATCATGCAAGCCTGCATGACAGATAACGACGTGGTTGTTGTTGACCGTAACTGCCACAAATCCATCGAACAAGGTTTAATGCTGACTGGCGCGAAACCGGTATACATGGTGCCAAGCCGCAACCGCTACGGCATTATCGGGCCAATCTATCCGCAGGAAATGCAGCCTGAAACCTTGCAGAAGAAAATCAGCGAAAGCCCGCTGACCAAAGACAAAGTCGGGCAAAAACCCTCTTACTGCGTGGTAACCAACTGCACCTATGACGGCGTATGCTATAACGCCAAAGACGCGCAGGATCTGCTGGAAAAAACCGCCGATCGTCTGCACTTCGACGAAGCCTGGTACGGTTACGCACGTTTTAATCCGATCTATGCCGATCACTACGCGATGCGCGGTGAGCCGGGTGATCACAGCGGTCCTACCGTTTTCGCCACTCACTCCACTCATAAACTGCTGAATGCACTGTCGCAGGCGTCTTATATTCATGTACGTGAAGGCCGCGGCGCGATTAACTTCTCCCGCTTTAATCAGGCATACATGATGCATGCCACCACTTCCCCGTTATATGCCATCTGCGCGTCAAACGATGTGGCTGTATCAATGATGGACGGCAACAGCGGCCTGTCGCTGACTCAGGAAGTGATCGACGAAGCGGTCGATTTCCGCCAGGCAATGGCACGGTTGTATAAAGAGTTTGCTGACGAAGGTAGTTGGTTCTTTAAGCCGTGGAATAAAGAAGTGGTTACCGATCCGGAAACCGGCAAAACCTATGACTTTGCCGACGCACCGCACAAACTGCTGACCACCGTTCAGGACTGCTGGGTAATGCATCCGGGCGAAAGCTGGCACGGCTTCAAAGATATTCCGGATAACTGGAGTATGCTTGACCCGATTAAAGTCAGCATCCTCGCTCCGGGGATGGGTGAAGACGGTGAACTGGAAGAAACCGGTGTTCCGGCGGCACTGGTTACCGCATGGCTGGGTCGCCACGGCATTGTGCCCACCCGTACCACCGACTTCCAGATTATGTTCCTGTTCTCAATGGGCGTAACCCGTGGGAAATGGGGAACGCTGGCTAACACCCTCTGTTCCTTCAAACGCCACTACGACGCTAACACCCCGCTGGCTCAGGTAATGCCGGAACTTGTTGAACAATATCCTGACACTTATGCGAACATGGGCATTCACGATCTGGGCGACAAAATGTTTGCCTGGCTGAAAGAAAACAATCCTGGCGCACGATTGAACGAAGCCTATTCCGGCCTGCCGGTGGCAGAAATCACTCCGCGCGAAGCATACAACGCAATTGTCGATAACAACGTTGAACTGGTATCCATTGAAAACCTGCCGGGACGTATTGCGGCGAACTCAGTCATCCCATATCCGCCCGGGATCCCAATGCTGCTTTCCGGTGAAAACTTTGGCGATAAAAACAGCCCACAAGTAAGCTATTTACGCTCACTGCAATCCTGGGATCATCATTTCCCTGGTTTTGAACACGAAACGGAAGGCACCGAAATTATTGACGGTATTTACCACGTAATGTGTGTGAAAGCGTAACCACTATTCCGCTGAAGGCGTAATTGTTTAAATAACATTACGCCGCCTGGCCTGAGGCCTTTTGAGTATGGCAACGTTTTCATAAAAATTGCTGCAAACAAAAATGTCATACTTTTTGCGCGGTCCCACCCCGCGCTTTTTTTGTTTGTTATTTACACTTCTTCACTCTGTAAAAATTTTTGTACATGAGAAATTACTATAAAAATTTGTAATATTAGCAAAACACGTTATTTTTATGCATGTTTTGATTCGTCATACAATTATATAACCAGTCCCCGGTATCTCTCTATGTTGGCGAGATCCACTATTTTCTTTGCATTTCAGGAGTACATGTATGAGGATTTGCAGCAACCAACCTTGTATAGTTTTATTAACTGAAAAAGATGTCTGGCTAAGAGTGAATGGGAAAGAACCTATAAGTTTGAAAGCTAACCATATAACGTTATTAAGTTGTGAAAACAATATTATCGACGTCTCCTCTCTGAATAACACTTTGGTTGCGTATATTAGCCTCGACATCATCAAAGATTATCTCCGTTTTCTGAATAAAGATCTCTCGAAAATACCGGTCTGGCAGCGTAGCGCCACGCCTTTTATTTCCCTGTCATGCCTGACACCAGAGGTGTTTCGCGTCGCAGCGCAACACAGCATAATGCCCGCTGAAACAGAGTCGGAAAAGGAACGAACACGTGCATTATTATTCACTGTACTATCTCGTTTTCTCGACAGTAAAAAATTCCTTTCACTGCTAATGCATATGTTACGTAATTGTGTTAGCGACAGCGTTTATCAAATCATTGAAAGCGATATCCATAAAGACTGGAATCTTAGTATGGTAGCCAGTTGTTTATGCCTTAGCCCAAGTTTGTTAAAGAAAAAGCTGAAAAGCGAAAACACCAGTTATAGCCAAATAATAACCACCTGCCGGATGCGTTATGCCGTAAATGAATTAATGATGGATGGTAAAAATATCTCACAGGTGTCACAGTCCTGTGGCTACAACAGTACGTCTTACTTTATTTCTGTATTTAAAGATTTCTATGGCATGACCCCACTCCATTATGTTAGCCAGCATAGAGAACGTTCTATCGCCTGATTTATAACCTTAACGAAGAGATATATTAATAACAGCATCAGCGATAAGCCAGCCGACGATAATTCAACGCGCGAATGCAGGCGTATGATATGACGTAATTTATTGTCACGAAGCTCGCCTTCGCAGGAGTTTTATTATGTCTTCGGATGCTGATGCTCACAAAGTGGGCTTAATCCCCGTCACCCTAATGGTGTCGGGGAATATTATGGGGTCAGGTGTTTTTCTGTTACCTGCAAATCTGGCCTCGACGGGGGGGATTGCTATATATGGTTGGCTGGTGACAATTATCGGCGCTTTGGCTTTATCGATGGTTTACGCCAAAATGTCGTTCCTCGATCCCAGCCCTGGCGGTTCATATGCCTACGCGCGCCGCTGTTTTGGTCCTTTCCTCGGGTATCAAACTAACGTTCTCTACTGGCTGGCCTGCTGGATCGGCAATATTGCTATGGTGGTCATTGGCGTCGGCTACCTGAGCTATTTCTTCCCGGTACTGAAAGATCCGCTGGTATTAACTATCACCTGTGTTGTGGTGCTGTGGATCTTCGTTCTGCTTAATATCGTCGGGCCGAAAATGATTACCCGCGTGCAGGCCATCGCCACTGTACTGGCGCTGATCCCCATCGTCGGGATTGCCGTATTCGGCTGGTTCTGGTTCCACGGAGAAACCTATATGGCGGCCTGGAACGTTAGCGGTCTGGGCACTTTCGGCGCAATTCAAAGCACCTTAAACGTAACGCTGTGGTCATTTATCGGGGTAGAAAGTGCTTCTGTTGCAGCGGGTGTAGTGAAAAACCCGAAACGCAACGTCCCTATTGCCACCATTGGTGGGGTACTGATTGCTGCCGTCTGCTATGTGCTCTCGACCACGGCAATTATGGGGATGATCCCGAATGCCGCACTGCGCGTTTCCGCCTCGCCATTCGGTGATGCTGCACGGATGGCGCTGGGTGATACCGCAGGAGCCATTGTCTCCTTCTGTGCGGCGGCTGGTTGCCTGGGTTCGCTCGGCGGCTGGACGTTACTGGCTGGACAA
Source organism: Escherichia sp. KTE159 (assembly GCF_000408805.1). NCBI lineage: Bacteria > Pseudomonadati > Pseudomonadota > Gammaproteobacteria > Enterobacterales > Enterobacteriaceae > Escherichia > Escherichia sp. KTE159. The sequence continues at coordinate 112,129 of NZ_KE137295.1, read as the reverse complement.
ACGGCGAAAGCCGCTGCCGATGACGGTTTGTTCCCACCGATTTTTGCCCGCGTCAACAAAGCAGGCACACCGGTAGCCGGGTTGATTATCGTTGGTATCCTGATGACTATCTTCCAGTTCAGCAGCATCTCACCAAACGCAACCAAAGAGTTCGGTCTGGTCTCTTCCGTATCGGTTATCTTTACCCTGGTGCCTTATCTTTATACCTGTGCAGCTTTACTGCTTTTAGGCCACGGTCACTTTGGCAAAGCGCGTCCGGCGTATCTGGTCATCACAACTATCGCCTTCCTTTATTGCATCTGGGCGGTGGTTGGTTCTGGTGCACAAGAAGTCATGTGGTCATTTGTCACTCTGATGGTGATCACCGCTATGTACACGCTGAACTACAACCGGCTGCATAAAAACCCGTATCCTTTAGATCCACCCATTAGCAAAGATTAAGCCTCCTTAATCCAGCAAACATAAAAGCCAACCTTAAGAACTTAAGGTTGGCTTAACTTTGCTTTGCGAGCATATGCGCACTTTGTTCGATGGAAACACCGTGATGTTAAAGCGCCTTTTAAAAAGACCCTCTTTGAATTTACTCGCCTGGCTATTGCTGGCCTCTTTTTATATTGCTATCTGCCTGAACATTGCCTTTTTTAAACAGGTGTTACAGGCGTTACCGCTGGATTCGCTGCATAACGTGCTGGTTTTCTTGTCGATGCCAGTCGTCGCGTTCAGCGTGATTAATATTGTTCTGACACTAGGCTCTTTCTTATGGCTTAATCGACCACTAGCCTGTCTGTTTATTCTCGTTGGCGCATCTGCGCAATATTTCATCATGACTTATGGCATCGTCATCGACCGTTCGATGATTGCCAATATCATTGATACCACACCGGCGGAAAGTTATGCGTTGATGACGCCACGCATGTTACTAACGCTAGGGTTAAGCGGCGTACTTGCTGCGCTGATTGCCTGCTGGATAAAAATCAAACCTGCTGCCTCGCGCCTGCGCAGTGTTCTTTTCCGTGGAGCCAGTATCCTGATATCTGTACTGCTGATTGTGCTGGTTGCCGTGCTTTTTTATAAAGACTACGCCTCGCTGTTTCGCAACAACAAAGAGCTGGTGAAATCTTTAAGCCCCTCCAACAGCATTGTTGCCAGTTGGTCATGGTATTCCCACCAGCGACTGGCAAATCTGCCACTGGTACGCATTGGTGAGGACGCACACCGCAACCCGTTAATGCAAAAAGGAAACCGGAAAAACCTGACCATTTTGATCGTCGGGGAAACCTCGCGGGCGGAGAATTTCTCACTCAATGGCTACCCGCGTGAAACCAACCCGCGACTGGCGAAAGATAACGTGATCTATTTTCCTAATACTGCGTCTTGCGGCACAGCAACGGCTGTCTCCGTACCGTGCATGTTCTCAGATATGCCGCGCGAGCATTACAAAGAAGAGCTGGCACAACACCAGGAAGGCGTGCTGGATATCATTCAGCGGGCAGGCATCAACGTACTATGGAATGACAACGATGGCGGCTGCAAAGGCGCATGTGACCGCGTGCCTCATCAGAACGTCACTGCCCTGAACTTACCCGGTCAGTGCATCAACGGCGAATGCTATGACGAAGTGCTGTTCCACGGGCTGGAGGAGTACATCAATAATCTGCAAGGCGATGGGGTGATTGTCTTACACACCATCGGCAGCCACGGCCCGACCTATTACAACCGCTATCCACCGCAGTTCAGGAAATTTACTCCCACCTGCGACACCAACGAGATCCAGACCTGTTCCAAAGAGCAACTGGTCAATACTTACGACAATACGTTGCTCTACGTCGACTATATTGTTGATAAAGCGATTAATCTGCTGAAAGAACATCAGGATAAATTTACCACCAGCCTGATTTATCTTTCTGACCACGGTGAATCGTTAGGTGAAAATGGCATCTATCTACACGGCTTGCCTTATAGCATCGCCCCGGATAGCCAAAAGCAGGTTCCGATGCTGCTGTGGTTGTCGGAGGATTATCAAAAACGGTATCAGGTTGATCAAAGCTGCCTGCAAAAACAAGCACAAACGCAGCACTATTCACAGGACAATTTATTCTCAACCCTGTTGGGATTAACCGGCGTCGAGACGAAGTATTATCAAGCCGCGGATGATATTCTGCAGGCATGCAGGAGAACGACTGAATGAAAATTCTAATTGTTGAAGACGATACACTGTTATTGCAGGGATTGATTCTGGCGGCACAAACTGAAGGCTACGCGTGTGATGGCGTCACGACCGCGCGGATGGCGGAACAAAGCCTGGAAGCCGGTCATTACAGCCTGGTGGTGCTGGATTTAGGTTTACCCGACGAAGATGGACTGCATTTTCTCGCTCGTATCCGGCAGAAAAAATACACCCTGCCGGTACTGATCCTCACCGCCCGCGACACGCTTACCGACAAAATCGCCGGGCTGGATGTCGGTGCCGACGACTATCTGGTGAAGCCTTTCGCGCTGGAAGAGTTGCACGCCCGCATCCGCGCCCTGCTGCGACGCCATAATAATCAGGGCGAAAGCGAGCTGAAGGTTGGCAACCTGATGCTGAATATGGGTCGCCGTCAGGTATGGATGGGCGGTGAAGAGCTGATCCTGACACCAAAAGAATATGCCCTGCTGTCGCGCCTGATGCTCAAGGCGGGTAGTCCGGTGCATCGGGAAATTCTCTACAACGACATTTACAACTGGGACAACGAACCCTCAACGAATACCCTGGAAGTGCATATCCATAACTTGCGCGACAAAGTGGGCAAAGCCCGTATCCGCACCGTGCGCGGCTTTGGCTATATGCTGGTCGCTAATGAGGAAAACTAATTGAACCTGATGCGTTTTCTGCGTCGACCAATATCGCTGCGTCAACGGCTGATATTAACCATTGGGGCAATTCTGCTGGTGTTTGAGCTGATCAGCGTTTTCTGGCTATGGCATGAAAGCACCGAGCAGATTCAGCTATTTGAGCAGGCGCTGCGCGACAATCGCAACAACGATCGCCACATCATGCGTGAAATCCGTGAGGCGGTCGCCAGTCTGATTGTTCCTGGCGTGTTTATGGTCAGTCTGACGCTGTTTATCTGCTATCAGGCGGTACTTCGCATCACCCGCCCACTGGCGGAGCTGCAAAAAGAGCTGGAAGCGCGTACCGCCGACAACCTGACACCTATTGCTATTCACAGTGCCACCCTCGAAATCGAAGCGGTAGTTTCTGCATTGAACGATCTGGTCAGTCGCCTGACCAGCACGCTGGATAACGAACGGCTGTTTACCGCTGACGTCGCTCACGAACTACGAACGCCGCTGGCAGGGGTACGTTTGCATCTGGAGTTAATGGCGAAAACGCACAACATTGACGTAGCGCCGTTAGTCGCGCGGCTCGATCAGATGATGGCCAGCGTCTCCCAGTTGTTACAACTGGCGCGCGCCGGACAGTCATTCTCTTCGGGTAATTACCAGCATGTAAAGTTGCTGGATGATGTGATCCTGCCCTCCTATGACGAACTCAGCACCATGCTCGACCAGCGTCAGCAAACCTTGCTGTTGCCAGAAAGCGCCGCCGACATCACTGTCCAGGGCGACGCCACTCTACTACGCATGTTGTTGCGTAACCTGGTAGAAAACGCCCATCGCTATAGTCCCGAAGGCAGCAACATTATGATTAAACTGCAAGAAGATGGCGGTGCGGTAATGGCAGTTGAAGATGAAGGGCCTGGTATTGATGAGAGTAAATGCGGAGAGTTGAGCAAAGCGTTTGTACGGATGGACAGCCGTTATGGCGGAATTGGTCTGGGATTAAGTATTGTCAGCCGCATCACGCAGTTGCATCACGGGCAGTTTTTCCTGCAAAACCGGGAAGAGACTTCCGGCACGCGCGCCTGGATACGGCTGAAGAAAGATCAATACGTGGCAAACCAAATATAAAGAAAGCTGCTTACTACCAGCACGCTAAACACGGTAGTTAAACTTTCATAAATACGGTTTTTCATTGCACTCTCCTCCATTGAACTGGAGGAGAGTATGCACGCCAGAGATTAAGTGAACCTTAAGAGTCGGGTCAGACCGATTGGGGGCCTGATAAGACGCGACAGCGTCGCATCAGGTAATCCGTTTCAGGTTACTCATCAATTCGCGGATGTTGCTGTACCAGGCGAGTGCGTTTCGCCTGCAAATCGGCAATCTCGTGGTCAATATCTTCGATTTTTTGCTCGATATTATCGTAATGCTCAACGAGAATTTCCTTCGCTTCCTGCAAATCTGACGCCGCCGGTGTCGCGCCTTTCAACGGACGATTCGCCGTCTCTTTCATGGTCACGCCGGTAATCAAACCAATCACCGCCACTACCATCAGGTAATACGCTGGCATCATCAGATCCTGCGAACTTTCTACCAACCATGCCGCCAGCGTTGGCGTCAGACCGGCAATCAGCACCGAAATATTAAATGCCGCCGCCAGCGCGCTGTAACGGATATGCGTCGGGAACATCGCTGGCAGCGTTGAGGCCATAACGCCCGTAAAACAGTTGAGGATCACTGCCAGCATCAACAGTCCGGCAAAAATCAGACCGATGATATTACTGTTAATCAGAATAAACGCCGGGATCGCCAGTGCAAACAGCGCAACACTACCGAGGATCACAAACGGGCGACGGCCAAAACGGTCACTCAGCAGGCCCATTACCGGCTGCACAAACAACATCCCGATCATAATGGCGATAATAATCAGCACCCCGTGATCTTCGGAGTAATGCAGGTTATGCGACAAATAACTTGGCATATAGGTCAGCAGCATGTAGTAAGTCACGTTAGTGGCTATCACCAGACCAATACACGTCAACAGGCTGCGCCAGTGCTTCGTGGCAATCTCTTTAAACGAGATTTTCGGGCCATCCTGCAAACCTTCGCGGTCGCCCTGTTCCAGTTTCTCAACATGTTGCTGGAACGCTGGTGTCTCTTCTAAAGCATGACGTAGATAAAGTCCGATAATCCCTAACGGCAGAGCGATAAAGAACGGAATACGCCAGCCCCAGTCGAGGAAGTTCTCTTCACCGACGATGGTAGAAATTAACACCACCACACCCGCGCCCAGAACAAACCCGGCAATAGAACCGAAATCCAGCCAGCTACCCATAAAGCCACGTTTGCGGTCAGGAGAGTATTCCGCAACAAATATCGATGCTCCGGTATATTCGCCGCCGACCGAGAAACCTTGCGCCATCTTACAAATCAACAGCAGAACCGGTGCCCAAATACCAATCGAGGCATAGGACGGTATCAATCCAATACAGAATGTACTGATCGACATAATCACAATGGTGATAGCGAGGATCTTCTGGCGACCATATTTATCGCCCAACATACCAAAGAAGAGCCCGCCAAGCGGTCGAATCAGAAAGGGAACGGAGAAGGTGGCAAGTGCAGCAACCATCTGCACGCTGGGATCAGCCCCAGGGAAAAAGACTTTACCTAATGCGTAAGCAACAAAACCATAAACACCAAAATCAAACCATTCCATTGCATTACCCAGCGATGCTGCAGTAATGGCTTTTCGCAGTTTACCGTCATCAATAATAGTGACATCACGAAGGGTTATCGGTTTTACTTTTTTCCTTTTCAGCATAGCTTTCCTCGCAGAGTAAGCCCATTTCCGCACACGTCAGGCAAATCGACGTGGCGCCCGCAAAAGGGGAGCGGGAATTGCAGGGTGCAATCTCTGTAACAAGCGTAGCGGGTTTATTTACACGTTCTGATTAAGAACTGTACAACCAAACCTGTTGACGCCTGAATTGGGCAGTTAATGACCTTTTTACCCTACCAGCGTTTAAATTTGTGATCAACTTCACACATGGATTTCGTTTAACACTCATTGGTGTAACCGATTATTTACACTTAATTTACAGTGAAGATTTCCTCTACCATCGCCCCCGCCAGACGCTGTGCTGAGCAGAGCCGTGGCATCCCCAGCGCGACAGTTTGCCAGCGTTGGGTTACTGACCAGCAAACGGGCTGTTTATCGGCATCGGACCACTTGCCCAGCCAGCTTAAAAAGTCAGCATAATCTCCGCCAGTCGGGGTAGTGGGAGAGGTAAACCACTGAGGGTAATAATGACGAGTAGTCGGTGCTGCGTTGATACTTTCGGCCAGATATTGCGTCGCTTTCACGCGCAAATCGTCAAGCAACAACACCGCCGCTTGCGGGCTTCCCAGACGGCAGGCATCACCAAACGCCCCCCAGCGCAACTCTTCCAGAACAATGAAACAACGCCCAGGCAACGACCAGGCGTTATACGCACCAGCACGCCAGCGGGTAAAAACTTGCGCGCTCTGCTCGCCCGCCTGCACCAGTAATCCTCGTTGCATTAACGCTTTTTCCTTCCAGCAACAACGGCTGGAAAACCACCCATACAACGCGGCAATTTGCTGCGGAAGTTTCGGGAAAGCAGATTGTGGGCGGTGATCCATTTTTTGCAAAAGTGCCAGATGTTGCGCGACCTGCGTCAGCGCCAGATGAGCGGGATCAAGCATCGCCGCCAGTTTTTCCACCAATGTCAGGCGCAGGCTAAGCGGCGCATTTAACATTCCTGCGTTCGCCCACGTCTGAAGCTGTGTGCGAGCAAGGATCTCCAGCATCAGCCGTTCGCGAAACTGCTGCTGATGGGCTTGTGGATAGCGGGCGTCATTGCCCTGCGCCAGATCCACTAAAAAGCGGGGATAAACCGACTCCAGCACGCGACCGGGGCCGTCCAGTAACGTCTTAGTCAATATCGTTCTGCCGTGAAAAGTGTTTGAATATCATCGCGTAACAACTGAGAGTCCGTATAAATCCAGCCGTGAGTCATCACAGTCTGCTGCAATTGCTGCTGCATCATCTTAACTACAGATTCATTTTGTTGACGCAGAGCCAGGCTTTCGCGTAAACGCGTCTGTAATTCCGTCAAGCATAAAGCGAAATCAGCAAAAAAAGTGCTCATGTCTGCCGTGACAGAATCATCGACCTGAACCGCCAAAGCTTTAGCCATTTGTTGGCAATAAAGGTCGACTTCCGCGGTTAACATTCGTTGTAGCGCGCTGTAATCAATAGCCTCCGGCGGAGATTTCTCACTACTCCGCCCCCAGTCGGGCTGATTCAGCCAGCGCGAGAAAGTCTCACGCACAATGCCAAAACGGGTGATCTGCTCATCCGTTTTTTCCTGGCGAGATATTGCATTGCTGAACAACTGACGAGTATTGAAGTGGGGAGCTGCGCTGTGAAAAGCAGGAAAATGAAATCCAGGACGAAACCCGGACTCACTCAATTCCGTTTTAACCCGTTGCTCAATGGGACGAATAACATCGGTTAACACCCGGCAAAGGGTTGATTCCAGTTCAGTAAAACGCAGCGTGAAGTCACGGCTGATTTTGGTTTGTGCCGTCTGTAACAACGTCTCGCAGCGGGTGCGGATCTCACTTAACGGCCACGAATCATGTTGAAACAGCGCAGCTAACTGGGCATTCACCTCATTTTGCTGCTGACACAGAAAGTCGGTGGCTGACGTCAGGGCCACCTTGATTTCATGTTTAATCTCGCCACTCACCTGTACCTGATTGAGCTGCAATAGCTGCATATTTTCTTCAACCTGGCGGATATTTTGCCGCAATTGTTCGCAGGCGACGTTCAGCCCGTGTGCGCGAAAATCCAGATATTCCCGCGCCTGCAGGGCGTAATTCAACAACTTATGCGATGCAGATCGCAGAGCATATAACGACGCGTTAGCGTAGGCGGCATGGAGTAACGCCTGAACCGGTTGGGCGAATAGCGAATCGTCCCACAGTTGATCGGCAGCATGACGAATATGGTCGATATCCGCCAGATCGGCGTTACACCAGCGCCTGCCCAGCGCCGCATGGGCAAAATCCTCCACCCAGCGTTGTTGCTCCGGTGCTGGTAATTTACCGTTGTTGACTAACTCATGGCGTGCCCGATTCGCCAGATAGCCCCACATCGACGACACCGGAAATATCTGCCCAGGCGTAACGCAACCTTTCATCAGCGTCCCGGAAATCAGCGCCCTCACCTGTTCGGCATCGTCACTGTTCCGATCCTGCTGATCGAACTTATTGACCAGTACATACAGCGGTACTGATTTCCCCACCGCTAAAACCGCCTCACGAACCTCCTCATCGGAGATTGACTTCAGTTGCGTATAATCCAGTACCGCCAGCACTGCGGAGGCGCGCGCCAGTTGCTCGTTAAGCATTTCTTGCAGATGCGGTTGCCCGGCTTCATTTGGCCCGGGAGTATCCAGTAACGTTAACTGCCCGGGATAACTCTCCAGCCCCGCCAGATGGACAAACTCCACTTCAATCACTGGAATATGCTCAATGGCGGCATAAGCAGAAAAGGGAAAATCGACGTCCAGCGCCTTCGCCAGACGCACCAAATCATTCAAACTTTTCAGGCAATGAAAAATAGGCTGGGCACCAAGATAATATTTTTCGAAAGCGATGCCATTTTCGATCCGCTGCATAAGTGCGCGCATATCTTTATCTATTTCCAGCAGATCGGTCAGATGTTTAATATCGAAATCACGCAAGCGCTGTTGTAATTGTTGGATTAAACGGTCGATTGGCGCGACATGCGAAAAATGCAACACCGGTTCTTTTTGCCCCGGAGCATGGCGAATAAGCGTCGGTAGCGCAGTCATAGGACGGTTGCGATTAGGAAGAACTTCAGTGCCAACAATAGCGTTAATGGTGGTTGATTTCCCTGCTTTCATGGTGCCAACAATCGCCAGCACCATTTCCAGACGGGAGATTTTACGCAGCTCATTACTCAACATGGCATGACGCTCGTCGATATTATGCTGCCCCCAGGGCAAAGTCAGTGGTGGTGTATCTTCTCCGGGTACAGAGAGAGGCATTTTTTCCAGTAACTGCAACTGTTGTCGGGAAAGCTGTAACAGGCGTTCAGCCTCCTGACTTAACTCATATATTGTCTGTGTGTACATGGAAAATTCTTCCTTAAAGCAAATTTTATTACTTTTATTTAGCCAGATTGTTTTTTAGTTCTGCTTTCGGATTTTATAATTACAGCAGTAAATAACTCTTATAATTAATATAGTCTTTTTATCCGAATGAATAAGCCTCTTCCGATACATTTAAAATGTCAGAAAGATAGAAATAATAATTGAATTAAAAAAAGAACAAGAAGAGAGTTAACCTTAACTTAAATAATAAATGGAGGCAAAAAGATTATTTTCTTTTTGCGTTGTCTTTCAAATGAAAACGTTTGTCGTCTAAAATCAGCAGTACCCCCGACAAACTCAGGGATTTTGTGTATAATTGCGGCCTTTTTCGGCAATCTGCCGTTTTTTGGCGCTTTTGCCCTGCTGACTTTGAGGAAATCCACATGTCATTACCAAACTGCCCGAAATGCAACTCCGAATACACTTACGAAGATAACGGCATGTACATCTGCCCGGAATGCGCCTACGAATGGAACGACGCTGAACCTGCACAGGAAAGCGACGAGCTGATCGTTAAAGATGCTAACGGCAACCTGCTGGCTGACGGCGACAGCGTTACCATCATTAAAGACCTGAAGGTAAAAGGTAGCTCTTCGATGCTGAAGATCGGCACCAAAGTGAAAAACATCCGCCTGGTTGAAGGTGACCATAACATCGATTGCAAAATCGATGGTTTTGGCCCGATGAAACTGAAATCTGAGTTTGTGAAAAAGAACTGATTTCGATTGCCGGGTGCGAAGCATCCGGCAACGGTGCCAATGCCTGATGCGACGCTTGCACATCGTATCAGGCCGGGGAATTCCCGCGCTATCCGTAGGCCGGATAAGGCGTTTACACCGCATCCGGCAATGGTGCCAAATGCCTGATGCGACGCTTGCCGCGTCTTATCAGGCCTACAAATTCCCACACCATCCGGCAACGGTGCCAATGCCTGATGCGACGCTTGCACATCGTATCAGGCCGGGGAATTCCCGCGCTATCCGTAGGCCGGATAAGGCGTTTACGCCGCATCCGGCAATGGTGCCAAATGCCTGATGCGACGCTCGCCGCATCTTATCAGGCCTACAAATTCCCACACCATCCGGCAACTATGCCAATGCCTGATGCGACGCTTACCGCGTCTTATCAGGCCTACTCTTCATCTGTACAAAATTCAAACTACACTTAACTGACTTCTCTTCACTGAGGTCACCATCATGCCGTTAAGTCCCTACATCTCTTTTGCCGGTAACTGTGCCGACGCAATAGCCTATTATCAACGCACGTTGGACGCGGAACTGCTGTATAAAATCAGCTTCGGAGAAATGCCGAAACCCGCACAGGAAAGCGCCGAAGGCTGCCCATCAGGAATGCAATTCCCCGATACTGCCATCGCCCATGCTAACGTGCGCATTGCCGGTAGCGATATCATGATGAGCGATGCCATACCGTCAGGAAAAGCCAGCTACTCCGGCTTTACGCTGGTGCTCGATTCGCAACAGGTCGAAGAAGGGAAACGCTGGTTTGACAACCTTGCCGCCAATGGAAAAATCGAAATGGACTGGCAGGAAACCTTCTGGGCGCATGGCTTCGGCAAAGTCACCGATAAATATGGAGTGCCGTGGATGATTAATGTTGTTAAACAACAGCCCACAAAATAAGCCCCACCGGGAGGCTCGTCCTCCCGCGATGTGAGCAGACGTTATTGTCACAAGTGACTTTGTTATACACAGAGTCGAGGAGTGAGTTACGCTTCTGAAGGCGATCGTTGCGGATAAACTGGAACCGGGGTTAACCAGCAATCAGGCAAAAACGATCCGACTAACGCCCATATTCATCTTCCATTCTCCGTTCTTCATCTTCCAGTTGCCGACGCTCCTGATCAAGCTGGCGCTGGCGATCATCCAGTTGCCTGCGGCGATCTTCAAACTGGCGGTGGCGATCATCATATTGTCTGCGACGATCGTCGCTCACTTCACGCTGCCAACCGTCATCACGCGAATCTTCATAATCGCGTCCACGGTCAGGCTTATAAGCGTCGTTAATCGCCTGCTGAATATTGCCAATGGTGTCATCGATAATATCGGCATGAGCCGGAACAGCGGTCAGCGTGAGCAGGGTAAATAAAAATAACAGCGGATAGCGTTTCATTAACTAACCTCAGAAAGAGACTCTATCCACATTAGTCATTACTCATCCATGCAAACAGTGGATGAATCTCAATTCCTCCGCTGCTCTATTGCCATAATCGCCTCCACACGCTGTTGATGACGACCGCCTTCGTACTGCGCCCCCAGCCATGCATCCACAATCATTTTCGCCAGTTCGAGGCCAACCACTCGTGAACCAAAAGCCAGCACGTTGGTGTCGTTATGTTGCCGCGAGAGTTGCGCGGAATAAGGTTCGCTACAGACGACCGCACGAACTCCGGCAAACTTGTTCGCCGCTATCGAAATGCCGACACCTGTACCACAAATCAAAATCCCGCTATGCTAACGATATTACCGTTAATATATATAATTAAAGAATAAACCGTTTCGTATTATTTATAGAAAAAATAAAACTATCGCTGTCTTCCTTCTTCAGCACTAATGCCTAATAAAATAGCGTGTTCTGCTCACACTTACTCTTATTAAAGTCGAAGCTTCCCAATTATGATAACGCCAGTTTCAAATGACGTATTTTGTATGGGTCATATATTTACGACACAAATGATAAATGGAGATTTATATGAATAACTCACGGTTATTCCGTTTGAGCAGGATTGTTATTGCATTAACCGCCGCCAGCGGCATGATGGTAAATACCGCTTACGCGAAGGAAGAAGCTCAGGCTGCCAGCCAATATACTCAGCAAATTAACCAGAACTACGCCAAATCATTGCCGTTTAGCGATCGTCAGGATTTTGACGATGCCCAGCGTGGATTTATCGCCCCGCTACTGGATGAAGGTATTCTGCGTGATGCTAACGGAAAAGTTTATTATCGGGCAGATGATTACAAATTTGATATTAATGCCGCCGCACCGGAAACCGTAAATCCCAGTCTGTGGCGTCAGTCGCAGATCAACGGCATTTCTGGCCTGTTTAAAGTCACCGATAAAATGTATCAAGTGCGCGGTCAGGACATCTCTAACATTACGTTCGTTGAAGGCGAGAAAGGGATTATTGTTATCGACCCACTGGTGACGCCGCCAGCCGCGAAAGCCGCACTTGACCTTTACTTCCAGCATCGTCCGCAAAAACCAATTGTTGCCGTTATCTACACCCACAGCCACGCCGACCATTATGGCGGAGTGAAAGGCATTATCACTGAAGCTGATGTTAAATCAGGGAAAGTTCAGGTAATCGCTCCGGCAGGCTTTATGGACGAAGCTATCAGCGAAAACGTGCTGGCGGGTAACATCATGAGCCGCCGAGCCCTTTACTCTTACGGCCTGTTACTGCCGCACAACGCACAGGGCAACGTGGGTAATGGCCTCGGTGTCACGCTGGCGACCGGCGACCCGAGCATTATTGCGCCAACCAAAACAATTGTCAGAACTGGCGAGAAGATGATTATCGATGGTCTGGAGTTTGACTTCCTGATGACCCCAGGCAGCGAAGCACCCGCGGAAATGCATTTCTATATTCCGGCCCTGAAAGCGCTGTGCACCGCCGAGAACGCCACTCACACCCTGCACAACTTCTACACCCTGCGCGGCGCGAAAACCCGCGACACCAGCAAGTGGACCGAGTACCTGAACGAAACGCTGGATATGTGGGGTAACGAAGCGGAAGTACTGTTTATGCCACACACCTGGCCAGTCTGGGGCAATAAGCATATCAATGATTATATTGGTAAATATCGCGATACCATCAAGTACATTCACGATCAGACCCTGCACCTGGCAAACCAGGGCTACACCATGAATGAAATCGGAGACATGATTAAGTTGCCGCCAGCACTTGCCAACAACTGGGCCAGCCGCGGCTACTATGGCTCTGTTAGCCATAACGCCCGCGCGGTGTATAACTTCTATCTTGGCTACTACGATGGCAATCCGGCTAACCTGCATCCATATGGTCAGGTGGAGATGGGCAAGCGTTATGTACAGGCGCTGGGCGGTTCCGCGCGCGTGATCAACCTGGCACAGGAAGCGAATAAGCAAGGGGATTACCGCTGGTCGGCAGAATTACTGAAACAGGTGATTGCCGCCAATCCGGGTGACCAGGTAGCGAAAAATCTGCAAGCCAAAAACTTTGAACAGCTTGGTTATCAGGCCGAGTCCGCCACCTGGCGCGGTTTCTACCTGACTGGTGCGAAAGAGCTGCGCGAAGGAGTACATAAGTTCAGCCACGGCACCACCGGTTCCCCGGACACCATTCGCGGGATGTCAGTCGAAATGCTGTTCGACTTTATGTCCGTGCGCCTCGATAGCGAAAAAGCCGCTGGCAAAAATATCAGCCTGAACTTCAATATGAGTAACGGCGATAACCTCAACCTGACGCTGAACGATAGCGTGCTTAACTACCGTAAAACGCTGCAGCCTGAAGCCAACGCCGCTTTCTACATCAGCCGTGAAGATCTGCACGCGGTGCTGACCGGACAGGCGAAAATGGCAGAGCTGGTAAAAGCGAAGAAAGCCAAAATTATTGGCAATGGTGTGAAACTGGAAGAAATTATTGCCTGTCTGGATAATTTTGATTTGTGGGTGAATATCGTTACCCCAAATTAATTCCACTCACTTTCGGGGGCAATTAAGCTCCCGAAAGCATTTATATCAAAAATATAAATCATTAACTAATACATAAAATAAATAAGTTATGAATGCGGTGGCTGAATAAAGCTATTTTTATTCCACAAGAAAATAGCCATACTGACGCCTTCAATGGATATTGACATTCACTACAGATATTGTTCGCAGCAGACAGGATGTATTTATTATGCCAACAGTTTTCTCTCGCATGGTGATGCAACTCAAAAAAGCAACCTGGATAATTCCCGTCTTCATGGTTTCGGGATGCTCATTATCTCCGGCGATCCCGGTAATCGGCGCTTATTATCCCGGCTGGTTTTTCTGCGTTATTGCCAGCCTTATTGTGACTCTCATCACAAGGCGAATTATTCAGCGGGCAAATATCAATCTGGCATTTGTCGGAATTATTTATACCGCCCTTTTTGCTCTCTACGCCATGCTGTTCTGGCTGGCATTTTTCTAATCTATTTTGAGATGCGCTCATGGAAAGTACGCCGAAAAAAGCTCCTCGCAGTAAATTCCCTGCCCTGCTGGTGGTTGCGCTGGCACTGGTTGCCGCTGTTTTTGTTATCTGGCGCGTCGACAGTGCGCCATCAACTAACGACGCTTACGCGTCAGCCGATACCATTGATGTAGTACCGGAAGTCAGCGGTCGCATTGTAGAACTGGCAGTCACCGACAACCAGGCAGTTAAACAAGGTGATTTACTGTTTCGCATCGACCCGCGCCCGTACGAAGCTAATCTGGCGAAAGCCGAAGCTTCCCTCGCCGCGCTGGATAAGCAAATTATGCTCACTCAGCGTAGCGTTAATGCCCAACAGTTCGGTGCTGACTCGGTTAACGCCACGGTAGAAAAAGCTCGCGCCGCTGCCAAACAGGCCAACGATACATTACGCCGTACCGAGCCGCTACTGAAGGAAGGTTTTGTCTCTGCGGAAGATGTAGACCGCGCGAGAACCGCACAGCGTGCGGCAGAAGCCGATCTTAATGCTGTATTGTTGCAGGCACAGTCAGCCGCCAGCGCCGTTAGCGGCGTCGATGCACTGGTCGCGCAACGCGCGGCGGTCGAAGCGGATATTGCCCTGACCAAACTGCATCTGGAAATGGCCACCGTTCGCGCACCGTTCGATGGTCGGGTGATTTCCCTCAAAACCTCGGTTGGGCAATTTGCCTCCGCGATGCATCCTATTTTCACGCTAATCGACACCCGTCACTGGTACGTGATCGCCAACTTCCGCGAAACCGATCTGAAAAACATTCATGCCGGTACGCCTGCGACAATTCGCCTGATGAGCGACAGCGGCAAAACCTTCGAAGGTAAAGTAGATTCCATTGGCTACGGTGTGTTGCCGGATGATGGTGGTCTGGTGCTTGGCGGTCTGCCGAAAGTGTCTCGTTCTATTAACTGGGTCCGCGTTGCCCAGCGTTTTCCGGTCAAAATCATGGTCGATAAACCTGACCCGGAAATGTTCCGTATCGGCGCATCGGCAGTCGCTAATCTTGAGCCGCAATAATGAGCGCCCTCAACTCCCTGCCATTACCGGTGGTCAGGCTGCTGGCGTTCTTTCATGAAGAGCTAAGCGAGCAACGGCCAGGTCGCGTGCCGCAGACCGTGCAGCTCTGGGTAGGCTGCCTGCTGGTAGTGCTAATCTCGATGACCTTCGAGATCCCCTTCGTGGCGTTATCACTGGCAGTGCTGTTTTACGGTATTCAGTCGAACGCGTTTTACACCAAATTTGTGGCGTTCCTGTTTGTGGTCGCCACAGTGCTGGAGATCGGCAGCCTGTTTTTGATCTACAAATGGTCTTACAGCGAACCGTTGATCAGACTGATCATCGCCGGGCCGATCCTGATGGGCTGTATGTTTTTGATGCGCACCCATCGGCTGGGGCTGGTCTTTTTTGCCGTCGCTATCGTCGCCATTTACGGGCAAACCTTCCCCGCCATGCTCGATTATCCGGAAGTCGTCGTGCGCTTAACGCTGTGGTGTATTGTTGTCGGCCTCTACCCGACGTTATTGATGACGTTAATCGGCGTGTTGTGGTTTCCCAGCCGCGCCATCACGCAAATGCATCAGGCAATTAATGACCGACTTGATGAAGCGGTAAGCCACATGACAGAAAGCCTCACGCCACTACCTGAAACGCGGATTGAAAGAGAGGCGCTGGCGCTGCAAAAACTCAGTGTCTTTTGCCTCGCGGATGACGCCGACTGGCGAACCCATAGCGCATGGTGGCAAAGCTGCGTGGCAACGGTAACCTACATTTACTCGACGCTGAATCGCTACGATCCCACCGCGTTTGCTGACTCGCTGGCAATCATTGAGTTCCGGCAAAAACTAGCCCTGGAAATCAACAAACTGCAACATGCTATTGCACAAGGTCAATGCTGGAAAAGCAACTGGCGGCTAAGTGAAGAGGAAGCAATGGCGGCGCGGGAATGTAACCTGGAGAATATCTGCCAGACGCTGTTACAGCTTGGTCAGATGGACCCGCATACGCCGCCGACACCCGCCGCCAAACCACCTTCATTTGTACCCGATGCCTTTACCAATCCGGACTATATGCGCTATGCAGTGAAAACGCTGCTGGCCTGTTTAATCTGTTACACCTTCTATAGCGGCGTGGACTGGGAAGGCATTCACACCTGTATGTTGACCTGCGTGATCGTCGCTAACCCAAATGTTGGTTCATCGTACCAGAAGATGGCGTTGCGTTTTGGCGGGGCTTTTTGTGGGGCAATTCTGGCGCTGCTAATGACCATTTTAGTCATCCCCTGGCTGGACAATATTGTCGAATTGCTGTTTGTGCTGGCACCGATTTTCCTGTTGGGGGCGTGGGTTGCCACCAGCTCTGAACGTTCTTCTTATATCGGAACGCAGATGGTGGTGACCTTCGCGCTCGCCACACTCGAAAACGTTTTTGGTCCGGTGTATGACCTGGTGGAAATACGCGATCGCGCCATCGGTATTCTTATCGGCACTGCGGTATCGGCAGTGATTTACACCTTTGTCTGGCCTGAAAGCGAAGCGCGCACACTACCGCAAAAACTGGCTGGCGCGCTGGGTATGTTAAGCAAACTGATGCGTATTCCTCGCCAGCAGGAAGCTACAACGCTGCGTACCTATATACAAATTCGTATTGGTCTGCATGCAGCGATTAATGCCTGTGAAGAGATGTGTCAACGTGTGGCGCTGGAGCGTCAACTAGATAACTCAGAGCGTGCTTTGTTGGTTGAACGTTCGCAAACAGTGATTCGCCAGAGCCGTGACCTTCTTCACGCCTGGGACGCTACCTGGAACTCGGCGCAGGCACTGGATCACGCGCTCCAGCCGGACAGGGCAAGCCAGTTTGCTGAGGCGCTGGAGAAATACTCCACGGGTCTGGCAACCACAATCAGCCATTCGCCAGTGATAGCGCTTGAAGAGACACCTGCCTCGCAGGCCATCCTGCCCACCTTATTAAAACAGGAGCAACACGTCTGTCAGCTCATCGCCCACTTGCCAGACTGGACTGCCCCGGCATTAACGCCCGCCACGGAACAGGCACAAGGAGCCACTCAATGATCAATCGTCAACTTTCACGCTTGTTGTTGTGCAGCATTCTCGGCAGCGCGACGCTGATTTCCGGTTGTGCGTTGGTGCGTAAGGATTCAGCCCCTCATCAACAACTTGAACCAGAGCAAATCAAACTTGCCGATGATATCCATCTGGCCAGTTCCGGTTGGCCACAAGCACAGTGGTGGAAACAGTTTCATGATCCACAACTGGATGCGCTGATCCAACGGACGTTAAGCGGTTCGCACACCCTCGCTGAAGCGAAATTGCGGGAGGAAAAAACGCAGTCGCAAGCTGATTTGTTAGATGCCGGTTCACAATTACAGGTTGCGGCGTTAGGGATGCTTAACCGCCAGCGCGTTTCGGCAAACGGCTTTTTAAGCCCTTATGCGATGGATGCGCCCGCACTGGGAATGGACGGGCCGTACTATACCGAAGCTACAGTAGGTTTGTTTGCTGGACTGGATCTCGATTTGTGGGGTGTGCATCGCTCAGCGCTTGCTGCCGCCATTGGCGCGCATAACGCGGCTCTGGCAGAAACCGCAGCGGTGGAGTTATCGCTGACCACTGGCGTGGCGCAGCTTTATTACAGTATGCAGGCCAGCTACCAGATGCTCGATCTGTTAGAACAAACCCGCAGTGTGATTGATTACGCGGTGAGAGCGCACCAGAGTAAAGTGACGCATGGTCTGGAAGCGCAAGTGCCTTTCCACGGCGCGCGGGCACAGATTCTGGCGGTCGATAAACAAATTGCTGCCGTCAAAGGGCAAATCACCGAAACGCGAGAATCCCTGCGCGCATTGATTGGCGCGGGAGCCAGCGATATGCCAGAGATCAAACCGGTGGCGTTACCGCAAGTACAGACTGGCATTCCGGCGACGCTCTCTTATGAGTTGCTCGCCAGACGTCCGGATCTGCAAGCCATGCGCTGGTATGTTCAGGCGTCATTAAATCAGGTGGATTCCGCACGGGCGCTGTTCTACCCGAGCTTTGATATCAAAGCGTTTTTCGGACTGGATTCCATTCACCTGGACACCTTGTTCAAAAAAACCAGCCGCCAGTTCAACTTCATACCAGGTCTGAAATTGCCGCTGTTTGACGGTGGACGCCTGAATGCCAATCTCGAAGGCACGCGCGCCGCCAGCAACATAATGATTGAACGTTACAACCAGTCAGTACTGAACGCGGTGCGCGACGTTGCAGTCAATGGCACGCGTTTGCAAACGCTGAATGAAGAACGGGAGATGCAGGCAGAACGCGTAGAAGCGACTCGCTTCACCCAGCGCGCCGCCGACGCCGCCTACAGACGTGGATTAACCAGCCGTTTACAGGCAACCGAAGCCCAGTTGCCGGTACTTGCCGAAGAAATGTCCTTACTCATGCTGGATAGTCGCCGCGTGATTCAAAGTATTCAGTTGATGAAATCGCTGGGCGGCGGGTATCAGGCTGCCCCGATCGTTGAGAAGAAATAAAACAGACGTCGCGTGATGGCTGTCACGCGGCATATCGTTTCGTCACGTCAAAACTGACGACAGCCTGTTTTTCGTCAGAGTTTTGAACAAAAAGCGCCCGTAATATCAGGGAATGTCCCCAAATAAAAGGTGGCATAAAAGATGCATACTGTAGTCGAGAGCGCGTATGCGTGATTTGATTAACTGGAGCGAGACCGATGAAAAAAGTCGTCACGGTTTGCCCATATTGCGCATCAGGTTGCAAAATCAACCTGGTCGTCGATAACGGCAAAATCGTCCGGGCGGAGGCAGCGCAGGGGAAAACCAACCAGGGTACTCTGTGTCTGAAGGGTTATTATGGCTGGGATTTCATTAACGATACCCAGATCCTGACCCCGCGCCTGAAAACCCCCATGATCCGTCGCCAGCGTGGCGGCAAACTCGAACCTGTTTCCTGGGATGAGGCACTAAATTACGTTGCCGAGCGCCTGAGCGCCATCAAAGAGAAGTACGGTCCGGATGCCATCCAGACGACCGGCTCCTCGCGCGGTACGGGTAACGAAACCAACTATGTAATGCAAAAATTTGCGCGCGCCGTTATTGGTACTAATAACGTTGACTGCTGCGCTCGCGTCTGACACGGCCCATCGGTTGCAGGTCTGCACCAATCGGTCGGTAACGGCGCAATGAGCAATGCCATTAACGAAATTGATAATACCGATTTAGTGTTCGTCTTTGGGTATAACCCAGCGGATTCCCACCCGATCGTAGCGAATCACGTGATTAACGCTAAACGTAACGGGGCGAAAATTATCGTCTGCGATCCGCGCAAAATTGAAACTGCGCGCATTGCTGACATGCACATCGCACTGAAAAACGGCTCGAACATCGCGCTGTTAAATGCGATGGGCCATGTCATTATTGAAGAAAATCTGTACGACAAAGCGTTCGTCGCTTCCCGTACGGAAGGCTTTGAAGAGTATCGTAAAATCGTTGAAGGCTACACGCCGGAATCGGTTGAAGATATCACCGGCGTCAGTGCCAGTGAGATTCGTCAGGCGGCGCGGATGTATGCCCAGGCGGAAAGCGCATCCATTCTGTGGGGCATGGGTGTTACCCAGTTCTATCAGGGCGTGGAAACCGTGCGTTCTCTGACCAGCCTCGCAATGCTGACTGGTAACCTCGGTAAGCCGCATGCGGGCGTTAACCCGGTTCGTGGTCAGAACAACGTGCAGGGTGCCTGCGATATGGGCGCACTGCCAGATACGTATCCTGGCTATCAGTACGTGAAAGATCCGGCTAACCGCGAGAAATTCGCCAAAGCCTGGGGTGTAGAAAGTCTGCCAGCCCATACCGGTTACCGCATCAGCGAGTTACCGCACCGCGCAGCGCATGGCGAAGTCCGTGCGGCGTACATTATGGGCGAAGATCCGCTGCAAACTGACGCGGAACTGTCGGCAGTACGTAAAGCCTTTGAAGATCTGGAACTGGTCATCGTCCAGGACATCTTTATGACCAAAACTGCGTCAGCGGCGGATGTCATTTTACCGTCAACCTCGTGGGGCGAACATGAAGGTGTCTATACTGCGGCTGACCGTGGTTTCCAGCGTTTCTTCAAGGCGGTTGAACCGAAGTGGGATCTGAAAACGGACTGGCAAATCATCAGTGAAATTGCCACCCGTATGGGTTATCCGATGCACTACAACAATACCCAGGAGATCTGGGATGAGTTGCGTCATCTGTGCCCGGATTTCTACGGTGCGACTTACGAGAAAATGGGCGAACTGGGCTTCATTCAGTGGCCTTGCCGCGATACTTCAGATGCCGATCAGGGGACTTCTTATCTGTTTAAAGAGAAGTTTGATACCCCGAACGGCCTGGCGCAGTTCTTCACCTGCGACTGGGTAGCGCCAATCGACAAACTCACCGACGAGTATCCAATGGTACTGTCAACGGTGCGTGAAGTTGGGCACTACTCCTGTCGTTCGATGACCGGTAACTGTGCGGCACTGGCAGCTCTGGCTGATGAACCTGGCTACGCACAAATCAATACCGAAGACGCAAAACGTCTGGGTATTGAAGATGAGGCACTAGTTTGGGTGCACTCGCGTAAAGGCAAAATTATCACCCGCGCGCAGGTCAGCGATCGTCCGAACAAAGGGGCGATTTACATGACCTACCAGTGGTGGATTGGTGCCTGTAACGAGCTGGTTACCGAAAACTTAAGCCCGATTACCAAAACGCCGGAGTACAAATACTGCGCCGTGCGCGTCGAGCCGATTTCCGATCAGCGCGCCGCCGAGCAGTACGTGATTGACGAGTACAACAAGTTGAAAACTCGCCTGCGCGAAGCGGCGCTGGCGTAATACCGCTTTAACTCACGTTAAAGGCGACGGTATTACCCAACGCCTTTGTATCAATCCGGGAACGCTCATCCGTTTCCGGATTTTTTATACATACCCGCGCAGTCAGACCAGTCCATCCTGGTTATCAGCGACATCCTCTCCGTTGTTATTCTCATCCAATCACAAGTGCAAATGAGAATTATCTTTACTCAATTCTCATCGCGACCTAACGTAATAATACTTTACATTTGATGATTAAAATTTCGGCAAGGTGAGAAATCATCGACCGTCTAACATGCTCTATTAAAGGGATATTTTGGCGCAATTTATGCAGTAATGCCCCGTCAGATAGCGTATTGATAACCTCAAAGTAACTTCAGGGATTGGGAAGCATATGATTAAAAAACTATTATCTTTACTGGTATTAAGCGCAATTTCCGCCACCGCCTTTGCCGCGACACCGCCGAATACGTTGGTTGTTGCCCAGGGACTGGATGATATTGTGAGTCTGGATCCGGCAGAAGCTAATGAACTCTCCAGTATTCAGACTGTACCAAGCCTGTATCAACGCGTTGTGCAGCCGGATCGTAACGATCCCGCGAAAATCACTCCGATTCTGGCCGAAAGCTGGCAGGCTGATCCTGTAGCAAAAACGCTGACCATAAAACTCAAAAGCGATGCGAAATTTGCCTCCGGTAATCCGGTGCGCCCGGAAGATGTGATTTACTCTTATGTCCGTGCCGTCACGCTGAATAAGTCCGGTGCGTTTATTCTCAATGTACTGGGCTGGCAACCGGAAAATATCGCCAGCCAGTTGAAGAAAATCGACGACCATACTGTCCAGGTACAGTGGAGTGCTGACGTCAGTCCGGCGCTGGCGCTGAATATTCTCTCTACGCCAATTGCCTCAATTGTTGACGAGAAGTTGGTTGCGCCAAACGCCAAAAATAACGACTTTGGTAATGAATGGCTGAAGATGCATTCCGCTGGCAGCGGCGCGTTTAAAATGCGTACCTACCAACCGCATCAGGCCATCGTGATGGAAGCCAACGCCAGTTCACCGACCGGCGCACCGAAGCTGAAAAGCGTCATCATCAAAAATGTTCCCGATCCTGCAACGCGTCGCCTGCTGATCCAACAAGGCGATGCTGATATGGCTCGCGATCTGGGGGCAGACCAAATTGATGCATTACAGGGTAAACCTGGCGTCAAAGTGATGAGTATTGCCTCCGCTGAGCAGAACTATCTGGCCTTTAATACCGGTAACAAGGATAACCCGCTGATGAGTAATCCTGCGTTCTGGGAAGCTGCTCGCTGGTTGGTCGATTACGACGGCATCACCAAAAATCTGCTGAAAGGACAATACTTTACCCATCAAAGTTTCCTGCCAGTAGGTTTCCCCGGAGCACTGGAAGAGACACCGTTCACCTTTAATCCTGCCAAAGCAAAAGAGATCCTCGCTAAAGCTGGAATCAAAGACCCGCACTTCACGCTTGATGTCGAAAATAAACCGCCATTTATTACCATCGCGCAGTCAATTCAGGCCAGCTTTGCTCAGGGTGGTGTAAAAGTGGATTTGCTGCCAGCCGCGGGGAGCCAGGTTTACTCACGGGTTCGCGCCCATCAGCATCAGGGGGCCATTCGTATGTGGTTGCCTGATTATTTTGACGCACATTCCAACGCCAGCTCTTTCGCCTATAACGATGGCAAATCCAGCACCGTTGCCGGGTTAAATAGCTGGAAAATCCCGGAACTGAACAAAGAAACGCTGGCGGCAGTCGCTGAACCCGATAATGCTAAACGTCTTGATTTATATAAAAAAATGCAACAAGAACTGCAACGTAGTTCCCCGTATGTCTTTATTGATCAAGGCAAAACGCAAATTGTCATGCGTGATAATGTGCAGGGTTATCAACAAGGATTGAATGCCGATATGGTCTGGTTTGATCAGGTAACCAAATAATCCTGTACGCCACTCGCGCCCGACAACGTTATCGGGCGCGGTTACCAGGGCTGGTCCGCACTGCAGACCAGTCGCTGATTTTTCACTGTATGGAAAGATCATGTCTGCCGCTTTTTCCACTCACGCGAGATGGCGAGGCAAACGCCCTCTGCTCGCGCTCTTGCAGGGACTGTTTACCGTCTCTCTGACGTTGCTCGGCCTGCTGCTGATTACCTTTGCGCTTTCGGCCCTCTCACCGGTCGATCGGGTACTGCAAATCGTTGGCGATCACGCCAGCCAGTCCACCTATGATCAGGTGCGCCACCAGTTAGGGTTAGATCAACCGTTAGCCGTCCAGTTCTGGCATTACCTGGTGAATCTGGCTCACGGCGATCTCGGCATTGCCAGCGCTACCGGGCAACCGGTTCTCCAGGACTTGCTATCGGCGTTTCCGGCGACCCTAGAACTGGCGACGTTGGCGCTTATTGTCGGCTCCGTTGTCGGCGTTATTGCGGGTGTACTTTGCGCCCGTTATGTCGGTTCACCGCTGGATTTCGCCGTGCGGACACTGACTCTGCTGGGAAATTCCGTCCCCATTTTTGGGCTTGGTCTGCTGATGCTGGCACTGTTTTACGCCAGACTGCAATGGAGTGCCGGACCGGGCCGGCTGGATGATATTTATCAATTCACCATTGAACCCCGCAGCGGATTTGCGCTGATTGATACGTGGCTTTCTGGCGATCGCGAGGCGTTTACCAATGCCATCAACCATTTGATACTGCCGGTTTTATTACTGGCGTACTTCTCACTCGCCAGTATTACGCGCCTGACACGTTCCGCTTGTCTTGGCGAAATGAATAAAGAATATATTCTGCTGGCGCGCGCCAAAGGGGCCAGCGAGATGACAATTTTGCTACGTCATGTTTTGCCCAACATTCGCGGCACCTTGCTCACCGTTATCGCTCTCGCCTATACATCGATGCTGGAAGGCGCGGTACTGACAGAAACTGTCTTTTCATGGCCGGGCATTGGGCGCTATCTCACCACGGCGCTGTTCGCGGGCGACACTACAGCAATCATGGGGGGAACATTGCTGATTGGCGTCTGCTTTGTGTTGATAAATAACCTCACCGACCTGCTGATCCGGCTGACCGATCCGAGGTTGCGCTGATGCCGATGTTTCTCTTTTTACGCCGTTTGCGTCATTCACCCGCCGCGTTCTGCGGTTTGATAATTATCCTGTTATTGATGCTAATTGCGCTCTTCGCGCCGTGGCTGGCTCCTCACGATCCTAACTGGCAGGATGCGGCTGCACGGTTACAAGCGCCGGGTAGCCAGCACTGGCTCGGAACAGATAGTTACGGGCGAGATCTGCTTTCACGTTTAATCTACGGCAGCCGACCAGCGCTGGGTCTGGTGGCACTGGTGACCATCATTACACTCCCGGTCGGTCTGCTGATTGGCATTTTATCCGGATACTATGGCGGCTGGCTGGAACGCGTGCTGATGCGTTTTACTGACGTGGTGATGTCAATGCCGCGTTTGATTCTGGCCTTTGCTTTCGTTGCCATGCTGGGGCCGGGGCTGGTTAACGGCGCGCTGGCGCTGGCGTTAACCACCTGGCCCGCTTATGCGCGTCAGGCGCGCAGTGAGATCCAACGTCTACGACACAGTGATTATCTTGCTGCTGCAGAGATGATGGGCATCCGCGGCTGGCGTCTGCTTATTGGTCATATTTTGCCATTGTGCCTGCCATCGGCCATTGTCCGCCTGGCGCTGGATTTAGCAGGCATCATTCTGGCGGCTGCTGGCCTGGGTTTTCTTGGTCTTGGTGCTCGTCCGCCAATGGCGGAATGGGGAGCCATGATCGCTGATGGTATGCAGGTCATTTTCGATCAATGGTGGATTGCCGCCGCGCCCGGCGCAATTATCTTAATTGCCAGCCTGGCCTTTAATCTACTGGGCGATGGCTTGCGCGATGTTCTGGAGCCACAACATGACTGATCCGCGCCTTAGTATCAACAATCTCTGTATCGACTATCCGGGTTCCCGGGTCGTTAACAATATCAGTTTTACATTAGGCAATGAGCGTCTGGCGCTGGTCGGTGAGTCAGGTTCGGGTAAGTCCATGACCGCCCGCGCCCTGATGGGGCTGGTACGCAAACCCGGAGTGGTAACCGCAGACACACTTAACATCCTGGGTCGTGATGCGCTCACCCTTAACTCGCGTGGATGGCAACAACTGCGCGGTAACGATATCGCAATGGTATTGCAAGATCCGCGTTATGCACTTAATCCTGTGAAAACTGTGAAAGCGCAACTGGAAGAGGCACTTACGCTTCACCAACGCCTGAGTCGCCGCGAAAAAGAAGAGAAAATAAATACCGCAATTCAGGCTGTCGGCCTTAATACGCGAGTGTTGCAAAGCTATCCACGAGAACTTTCTGGCGGGATGGGGCAGCGAGTGATGATTGCAATTGCGCTCATCAACAATCCCCGGGTATTGATTGCCGATGAGCCAACATCGGCACTGGATGTTCGCCTGCGCAATCAGATTCTGGAACTGCTGGTGACCCTGTGTGAACAACGACAGATGGCGATGCTGCTGATCAGTCACGACCTGCCATTAGTTGCCCAATTTTGCCACCGGGTGCTGGTGATGTATCAGGGAAGTAAGGTGGATGAAATGCGCGCCGATGCGCTACCCACAGCAACACACCCTTACACGCGCACACTGTGGACTTGCCGCCCGAGTGCGCAAACTTACGGACAGATGCTGCCGACGCTGGACAGGACGGCGATGACGCCGGAGAAATACCATGACGATTGTTGAAATTAATCACTTGCAGGTTACTTTTGCTGAGAAAACCGCAGTTTCAGCCGCCAGTTTTTCGGTTAATGCCGGAGAAACATTTAGCTTAATTGGCGAATCAGGCTGTGGAAAATCCACAATTTTGCGCGTAATTGCCGGATTACAGCGCGACTGGCGCGGCCAGGTATCGCTGTTTGGGCACACCATCAAACCAGGCATGCGTTTTCAGGGCGATCTCCGCCGCAATGTGCAAATGGTGTTTCAGGATCCCTATGCCTCATTGCATCCCAATCATACGTTGTGGCGAACGCTGGCTGAACCGCTCAAAATCCGTGGTGAACGTGAAATAGAAAAACACGTCCATACCGCACTGGAACAAGTTGGTTTACCTGCCGACGCCGCTCGCCGCTACCCGCATCAACTTTCCGGTGGTCAGCGACAACGTATGGTTATTGCTCGCGCCCTATTATTACGGCCACAACTTCTTCTGCTGGATGAACCCACCTCAGCACTGGATATGTCGGTACAAGCGGAAATTCTTAATTTGTTGAATCAACTGAAGCGGAAGCACCAAATGACCTATCTGCTGGTCAGCCACGATGCAGATGTCATCGCGCACATGTCTGACCGGGCGGCAATGATGGATGGGGGGAAAATTCAGCGATTTTTCGATCGCAACGCTCTGGAAAAAGGTGAGCATCGGATGGATTAAAAATCCTTACATCGCATTAAATCATTCTGCCTGCAGGTCTTTTTACAGTTGTTTTTTTGTCCATCCGAACACTTTATACTGTCTATACCCTACCAAACCTCATTATCAAAATGAAAAAAATTATCACTTTGATGTTATTTTTGACATTCTTTGCCCACGCGGACGACTCCGAGCCAGGCAGCCAGTATGTAAAGGCAGCAGAGGCCGGAGATAAACGCGCACAATATTTTCTTGCCGATAGCTGGTTTAGCTCCGGCGACTTGAGCAAAGCCGAATATTGGGCACAGAAAGCCGCTGACAGCGGTGATGCCGATGCCTGCGCGCTGTTAGCGCAGATCAAAATCACTAATCCGGTCAGTCTGGACTATCCACAAGCAAAAGTGCTTGCCGAAAAAGCGGCGCAAGCGGGCAGTAAAGAAGGTGAAGTGACGCTGGCACATATTCTGGTTAATACCCAGGCAGGTAAACCGGATTATCCGAAAGCGATTTCACTGTTAGAAAACGCCTCGGAAGATTTGGCGAACGACTCCGCCGCTGATGCCCAAATGCTGCTTGGCTTAATTTACGCCAACGGCGTGGGCATCAAGGCCGACGATGACAAAGCAACCTGGTATTTCAAGCGTAGCTCTACCATTTCCCGTACCGGGTATTCCGAGTACTGGGCGGGAATGATGTTCTTAAACGGTGAAGAAGGTTTTATCGAGAAGAACAAACAAAAGGCGCTGCACTGGTTGAACCTGAGCTGTATGGAAGGGTTTGATACCGGATGTGAAGAATTTGAAAAGTTAACTAATGGCTAAAATTGGGGTGTCGGATGCGGCGTAAACGCCTTATCCGACCTACAAAAATTACGCTAAATCAGGCTATTGTGCAGTCTGGCGTAGGCCTGATAAGACGCGGTAAGCGTCGCATCAGGCATCCACACATTGCCGGGTGGATATAACTTCCCGGCAATCTTCAATTACTGATCCGCCGTCTTATCAAATTTGCCCAGCACTTCACGCTCGTAGGCCATCGCCTTTTTGCGGTCAAATTTGTGTTCCCACTTGGCAATTACCAGCACCGCCAGCGCATTACCCACCACGTTCAGCGCAGTACGCGCCATATCGAGGATACGGTCAACACCGGCAATAAACGCCAGGCCTTCCAGCGGGATCCCCACGCTACCCAGCGTTGCCAGCAGCACCACAAACGACACGCCCGGCACGCCAGCAATCCCTTTCGAGGTCACCATCAGCGTCAGTACCAGAATGATTTCCTGCCAGATGGACAAGTCAATGCCATACAACTGGGCGATGAAGATAGCGGCAATACTTTGATACAGCGTCGAACCATCGAGGTTAAAGGAGTAACCAGTTGGCACCACGAAACTGGTGATTGATGCTGGTGCGCCGTAGGCTTCCATCTTCTCGATAATCCGCGGCAGCACACTTTCAGAGCTGGCAGTGGAGTACGCCAGAATCAGCTCGTCTTTCAGAATACGAATCAGGATCCAGACGCTTAACCCGCACAGGCGCGCCACAATTCCCAACACCACCAGAGCAAAGAACAGAATGGCAAAATGCACCAGCAGCACCAGTTTCGCCAACGGCCACAGAGAAGAAAAACCAAAGTTAGCTACTGTCACCGCAATCAACGCAAACACACCAATCGGCGCGTAACGCATCACCATGTGAGTCACTTTAAACATGGTTTCGGAGATGGAGCGGAACACGGTCACCAACGGTTCACGATGCGTCGCGGGCAGGGAGGAAAGTCCCAGACCAAACAACACCGAGAAGAAGATGATCGGCAGCATTTCGCCTTTCGCCATCGACGCCACAATGTTCGTCGGCACCAGCGACAAAATAGTGCCCATTATGCCGTGGGAACTGCTTTGTACCGCTTCCGTGGTGCTCTGATATTTCGAAATATCGACAGTCGCCAACTGCGACATATCCACCCCGGAACCGGGCTGGAAGACGTTCGCCAGAGTGATCCCCAGAATGATAGCGACGGTGGTGATCACCTCGAAGTAGATAATGGTTTTCGCGCCAATTCGTCCGAGTTGTTTAGCATCACCAACACCTGCAATCCCAACAACCAGCGTGGAGATAACAATCGGCACAACAATCATTTTGATCAGGTGGATAAAAATATCACCCGCCGGAGAGAGCAAATTGACGACCAGCCATTCGCGGCTGTCGCTATGGTAGTGCAGGTAACTTCCCAGGAGAATGCCCAGCACCATAGCAAACAGAATCTGCCAGGCCAGGCTGAATTTTATATTTTTCATCAGAATAACTTCCTCAATGGAGCGCCGCTCTCCCGTTCAAAAACGTGAGAACGTGACATACTGCCAGGGCATGAATTGTGTTGCGTTGGTTTGTAGATTTTTTTAACGCTTATGATCAGTATCATTTGCGCGGTATGTTGCGCAACCCTTTAACAACAGAGCTTTTCGCTGCATTAATGCATAATAACGCGAGTTTATGGCAAGATTAATGCATAACCATTTGTTATGGAAAGATTTTTATTTGTTTAATTTGCAATAATACTGATTGGTGATTATTTTCTGAATGCGTTCATTCGGTTAATTTTTATGCAGCTCAATAACATAATCTTCAGCTCCGGATGATTAATCCGATCGCCGCTGCAGCAGTTTTGCCATATTAATCGACTCAACCAACTGTGTCCGGTTTACCCTGGGTGAGTTGAGATCCATCACTTTTTGCCATAGTTCGATGGATTGCGCGTAGTTCGCCTGCATAAACGCATCAGAAGCCAGCAGCATCAGGGCGGTGATTTCGTTTTCGTCCAGCGCCAGGGCTTTGTCGATCATCGCACGAGCCTGGGCGGTCATATGCTGGCTGGCCTGGTAATAAAGCACCGTCGCCAGCGCCGCGTACAGTTCAGCGTTCTCACCGCGCAGTCGCAGCGCCTGACGGTACGCCAGCAGCGAATTGCTGTAATCGTTTTGCCACAGGTAATACTCGCCCAGCAGCGCCCACTGTTCGCTATTTTGCGGGTTGGCGCGAATTTTATCCTGCAATGCCTGAAGCTGTGTCTCCGGTGTTTGCTGGCTGGCAAACTGATGTAACGGATCGCGCTGGCGCAGATACTCCGCACGTGCCGCCTGCCATTTCGGACTTAACAGATAACCGCCGATACAGAGCAGCGCCATCACAACCGCCAGCGCCACCAGCGTTTTTACCGGCACTTGAGGCTGTTTCATCGTTTCCCCCTCACCCGCCAGAGGATCAGCGCCATCAGCAGTAACAACACCACTGGCAGCGCCCACAGGAGCAGCGTCTGGCTGGTCAGCGGTGGGTTATAGCGGACAAAATCACCGTAGCGTTCGGTCATCCAGCCGACAATCTCAGCTTTGCTTTTCCCCTCCGCCACCATCTTGTAAACCTGATGACGCATACTGACTGCCACCGGCGCGTTGGATTCCAGTAAGTTCTGATTCTGACACTGCGGGCAACGTAACTGACAGGCAATATTTAACGCCTGTTCCTGTTGTTGCAGATTGGCGAATTGCCAGGTGTCTACGACCTGGGCGTGTGCAAAACAGGCAAATATCAACAGTAACGTGAGAAGCAATTTATTCATCGCGATTTCTCCCCCGCCATCCGCTTAGCAATGCACCCGCAATCATCAACAACCCTCCCCCCCAGATCCAGCGCACGCCGCTTTGTACATACAAACGAAAAGCGTATCGATCTGGCCCAGTTTTCTCCCCCATCACTGCATACCAGTCATGGATGCCGTTCCAGCAAATAGACGGCTCCATCATTTGCTGACGGCGCGCTTCATAAAAACGCCGCTCCGGCGTCAGTTCACCAATACGTTGCTGATGGTCAAACAGCGCCACTACCGCTTTTTCGCTGGTGTAATTGCCTTTGGCTTGCAGATCGAGGCGTTCAAAACGGAAGGTGTAACCCGCCAGCGTCACCTGCTGACCCGGCTGTAAATTCAGGCTGATCTCCTGACGGCTAATGCTGGAAACCACGATCCCGGCGGCAAATAACAGTACGCCAGAATGTGCCAGCAGCGCCGGAAGCGGTGCACGTTTGCCAGAGACATACGTCGCCAGCACAATCACCACCAGCATCAACAAACCAAACGGTAATGTCGCGCGATTAAAATACGGCGCACCAACGGAGAGACGCCCCCAGCCCAGCAGGCCGTAAATCATCGGATACAGCGTTCCCACCAGTACGATCAGCAGCACCGCGCAAAACATTAACAGCGTTGCGAGAATTAACATTTCCCGCGATAACCCCGAAAAACGCACCGCAGAGCCACCGTCCCGTGCCCGCCAGCTATACAGCGCCAAAGACGCAAGGCTAATCAGTGCAAACAGGCTGAACAGCGGCACGGCGCGAACGTTATCCAGCGCGAACGCATGAACCGAAACCAGAATGCCGGAACGAACAATCAACGTACCCAGCAGCGACAACATCAGCGTAACTATCGCCAGCAACAGCGACCAGTGGCGGAAAATTCCCTGCCGACGAGTCAGAGACAAACTGTGCAGCAGCGCAGTGGCAGAAAGCCAGGGTAATAAGGAGGCGTTTTCCACCGGGTCCCAGAACCACCAGCCGCCCCAACCCAGTTCACAATAGGCCCACCAGGAACCGAGGATGATCCCCACCGTTAATGCACACCACCCCGGCAGCGCCCATCGCCAGCAGACACGGGCGCTGGCTGCATCAAACTCGCCGCGCAGTAAACTCGCCAGCGCCACACTCGTCGCCACCATCAAACCGCCATAGCCGAGATAAAGCAGCGGCGGATGGAAGATAAGACCTGGATGCTGCAGCATCGGATTGAGATCGCGGCCTTCGATTGCTGGTGGGAATATGCGCACAAAGGGATCAGACCACAGCAACACAAACAGCAGCAGCGCGGCGAGTATGAGAGATAAAACGGCTAACGTGAGCGGAAATAGCGACCCGGTTTGCTGCCGATAATGCCAGGCAAACAGCGCGCTCCAGGCGGAAAGCAACAGCACCCAAAGCAGCAACGAACCTTCATGACCGCCCCACACCGCCGCCAGTTTGAGTTCCCACGACAGCAAACTGTAGCTATGTTGAGCGACATAAATAACCGAGAAATCGCTGGTGAGAAAACAATACGTCAGTACGCCAAAGGCAAGCAGCAGGAGCGCGAACTGTGCCAGAGTGCCGATGCTGGTGAGCCGCATCATAGCAGGCCAGCGCAGTCGCACACCCACGAAGGTCGTCAACGGGGTCAACACGTTGACCCCGAGACTTAACAACAACGCCAGAAAACCGACTTCAGGAAGGAATACGTCCAGAAACCACCTCTTTTCTGGCCTACGCCACCGTCAACTGCCCAGCGTAGAGAATGAAAAAGCGCAGCATCAACACACCGATCAGGCTGGCTCCACACGCCGCCAGCACGGCGGGAATGCCGGAACTGCGATTCACCCACGGTTTGAGCAGCATTGGCACAATCAGCCCCAGCCCGACAACGCCAAGCCAGAACCACCCTGTCCAGAAACCGCCGCCCAATGCTGCCACCAGCGCCCGCACTTTACCGTCATCGCCCAACGCCAGACCGACGAAAAACGCCACCAGCAGGAAGATTTCACCCCATACAACGGGTATTTCCATACGGTGAACAAAGTGCGCTTCCGTGGAATGCGGGTTATTGCGCTGGCGTATCGCCATGGCGATCAGCGCCACTGCCGCACCGGACGAGATGCCGGAGAACAGGAACAGCACCGGCAGAATCGGGTTATTGAGGAACGGATACGATTTCAGCGCCGACAGCAGAAAACCGGTATAAGCCCCCAGCAACACCGCCAGCACCAGCATCAGCGTTTCCAGCCCGCGATGAACAGGCGTCAGCAGGGTCAGAACCTTTTGCACGATCCCCAACTTCGGCAACCAGCGTTGTTGCAGGGCAAGCAAATCTTGTTCAAAGATTTTCGCCAGCCACAGCACCAGCACCACCATGTAGAGCTGAAACAGCATCACCCCCATCGACATCACCGAGGTAAAACTGTAGTGGAACATCAGTTTCCAGAAGGTCCACGGCTTCGTCAGGTGGAAGACGAGGATCAACAAACCGAGGATCACCGCGCCAGGCCCGACAAACAGCGTGGTACGCAGCAACGTACTGTCTGCACCGCCCACCTGTGGATAGAAACGACGCAGCAACACAGCCAGCGTCACCAACCCCGCAGAAATTCCCACTAAAAACAGATAGATGGCAATCGGCCAGTCCCACACCAGCGATTCAAAATGAAATGCGGAAGCCTGAGTCATTGGCTTACCTCCCCGTATTTAAACGGCACGCGGTACAGCTTCGGCTTGGTTCCCAGCGCCAGCTTGTAGCGGTAAGTGGTTTTCTGGCGCAGCAGTTTTGAAATTTCACTGTTGGGATCATCCAGATTGCCAAATGTCAGCGCCTTCGTCGGGCAAGCCTCAACGCACGCGGGCAGCTTACCGGCCTGCAAATTGGTCTTACGGCAGAAGTCGCATTTGTCCGCGGTCTTCGTGACCGGATGGATAAAGCGCACGCGGTACGGACAGGCGGCGATGCAGTACTGACAACCGACGCAGAGATCCGGATTAACATCGACAATCCCGCTGGCGGCATCGCGAAAAGATGCACCGGTCGGGCAGACGTCAACGCACGGCGCATGGTCACAGTGCTGGCAAGACTTACGGAAGAAGCGATATTTCACATCAGGAAATTCGCCCTGCGGCTCGCTGCGAATAATCGTCAGGCGCGAAACACCTTCCGGCACCTTGTTCACTTCCCGACAAGCATCCATACAGGCGGTACAGCCGATGCATAACGACTCGTCATGCACCATGCCGTAACGCACGCCATTGATATTCAACGTTTTCGCCACCACGCGCCCTGCGGTGCCGCTGACGGCTGCCAGCACGCCGACGCCGGTGAGAAACTGGCGACGAGACCAGGTCATGGCTGCTCCTTAAGCAACGGAACAGACGCCGGGTTAAAGTTCGGATTGGTGCGCTGATCGCTGTGGCAATCGACGCAAATCTTAATCCGTCCTTTGTCACTTAACGTCTGCATCGTATCTTGCTGTGGATGCAGGGAATGACAACTGGCGCACGCCACTTTAGTGACATGAACATCGTGCGGCCAGAATGCTTTTTGCAACTGTTCCGGTAGATGACAGGACATACAGACACTGTTCTGCTCTCCAACGTTGTACATCGGCTCGTTAAAGCGCATCACATCTTTCACCCCTTCGCGATGTTGCGGCGACGGCTGGCCGTGACAGTTGGTGCAGGTAACCGGCAGTTTGTTATTCGGGTTGATAACGGAAGCATGTTTGCCATGCATACCTTCGGTGTCTGGCTTATGACAGTCCAGACAGGCGGCGTCCGGGTTACGCTGCTGGGTAACTTCGTAGCGATCATCAGATACCTGCGCTGCAGGGGTAGCGGTAATTCCGTTCAGGCTCCACAACAGGCCCGACGCCAGCACCCCGGCAGTTAATAACGAACGTAATACGCTCATATTCACTCCATTGTGTTTTCCGCCCCTTGCGAGGCGGAACGGGGTTATTGGCTTAACAGACCGTTTTTACGTGCCTGCTCTTCCCACTGCGGGATCACCGTTTTGATAAAGTCCTGCTTCTCGGCCTTGATTTGTTCCATGTTCAGGCCAATTGCCTGCTGGGCTTTCTCTTTGGTCGAGATATCCGGGATCTGGATTTCATGGGTGATACCTTTGGTCGCCAGCAGGCGCGCCAGTTTGGTACGCGCATCAGCGGCTTTATCCATCGCCGTGCCGAGCATCCGCAGACCTTCTTCCGGTGCATGCATATGAATGCCGTGGGAAGCGATCGCCAGATCCCAACGCCACTGGGCATGACGGATGTCGTCCTGAATCGGCTTCATCTCGGCTTCCGTAGCGCCTGCATCCAGTGCCGCTTTCGCTTCGAAGTGAGCGTGAACCAGTTGATCCTCAACCTTGATTTTCAGGTCATTAATCGACTGTTTACGCTCCGCGACCACTTTTTGCAGCGTGGCTTTGTCCTGGGTATGACAGTTCGCACAAGTCTGGGCGAAGTTATCAAACGGATTGCCAATTTTATGGTCGGTGTAGAGTTTGCCTTCCGCGTTCTGCACTTTCGGCATGTGACAGTCGATGCAGGTCACGTTGTTTTTGCCATGAATGCCCGCAGTCCAGGTTTCATATTCCGGGTGTTGCGCTTTCAGCATCGGCGTTTTCGACAGGGAGTTGGTCCAGTCGGAGAAGGCAATTTTGTCGTAATACTGCTCCATATTTTCGACTTTCATGCCGTTATCCCACGGGAATTTAACGGCTTTATCTTTACCGTCAAAGTAATACTCCACGTGGCACTGACCGCAGACCATCGACTGCTGGTCAAAACGACCACCTTTCTCAAAAGGCTTACCAATGGCTTCCATCGCACGTGCCGCATACGGACGGGAAAGAGTTAACTCTGGTTTGCCTTTGGCGAACTCTGGCGAAGCGGTGTTATGGCAGTCAGCGCAGCCCAGGTTGTTGACGATTTCCGGGCCCCCGCGCGCCCATTTACCGTGGAAGTAACCATCTTCTCCGTCTTTCTGGATCAAACGCGCCACGTCCGGGCTTTTACAACTCCAGCAGGCCATTGGCATCGTGCCATCTTCGGCATTTTTCGGCGCACCGGTACGCAGGGTTTCGCGCACATCGGTAACGGCGTAGGCATGGCCGCGCGGTTTGTTGTAATCGCGCGAGAAAGGATACCCCGCCCACAGGATCACCAGTCGTGGATCTTCCGCCAGTGCGTCAACACGCTCTGACTGTTCCGAGGTGGCTTTCCAGGAGAGATATTGATCGGGATGCTGCGGGGCAAAGGTTTCATTCTTCGCTTCCACAGTTACAGGTTTCGCGGGAGCGGCCGTTTGTTCAGCGTGAACAGAAGTGAGAAAGAAAAAAGGAACCAACAAGCTGAAGAAACGGCGTGCGTTTATTTTTATCCTTGTCATAGGGGCTTCATCCAAATTTTGCCATTGAGGCAATGGCAGTTTTTATTGTTTTTTCATAACAGTAACCGCACATACACTGTCATGACATTGCTCGCCCCTATGTGTAACAAATAACCACACTCTGAATGTTGTCTTTAATCAATTGTAAGTGCATGTAAAATACCACTTTAGAGTTAGTCGGTATTTTTCCCGTTTCCAACGGTATGCATAACTGCATGTTCCTCAAAGAATTAATCAACTTTTGTTAGTGACCTTCAAAAATACCCTGCCGTTTATTTGCACTATTCTGCTTTTGCGTGATCTGTCGCCCAAATACTAAACAAAACTACCAATACCCCTACATTTAACGCTTATGCCACATATTATTAACATCCTACAAGGAGAACAAAAGCATGAGTCAAATTCACAAACACACTATTCCTGCCAACATCGCAGACCATTGCCTGATAAACCCTCAGCAGTATGAGGCGATGTACCAACAATCCATTAACGCACCAGATACTTTTTGGGGCGAACAGGGAAAAATTCTCGACTGGATCAAACCGTACCGGAAGGTGAAAAACACCTCCTTTGCCCCGGGTAACGTCTCGATTAAATGGTACGAAGACGGCACGCTGAATCTGGCGGCAAACTGCCTTGATCGCCATTTACAAGAAAACGGCAATCGTACCGCCATCATCTGGGAAGGCGACGACGCCAGCCAGAGCAAACATATCAGCTATAAAGAGCTGCATCGCGACGTTTGCCGCTTCGCCAATACCCTGCTCGGGCTGGGCATTAAAAAAGGCGATGTTGTGGCGATTTATATGCCAATGGTGCCGGAAGCTGCGGTCGCAATGCTGGCCTGCGCCCGTATTGGCGCGGTGCATTCGGTGATTTTCGGCGGCTTCTCACCGGAAGCGGTGGCCGGGCGCATTATCGACTCTAACTCACGACTGGTGATCACCTCTGATGAAGGCGTGCGTGCCGGGCGCAGCATTCCGCTGAAGAAAAACGTTGATGACGCACTGAAAAACCCGAATGTCACCAGCGTTGAACATGTCATTGTACTGAAGCGTACTGGCGGAAAAATCGGCTGGCAGGAAGGCCGCGACCTGTGGTGGCACGACCTGGTTGAGCAAGCCAGCGATCAGCACCAGCCGGAAGAGGTCAACGCCGAAGATCCTCTGTTTATTCTTTATACCTCCGGTTCTACCGGAAAACCGAAAGGCGTGCTGCACACTACCGGCGGTTATCTGGTTTACGCGGCGCTCACCTTTAAATACGTCTTTGATTATCATCCGGGTGATATCTACTGGTGTACCGCCGATGTGGGCTGGGTTACCGGGCACAGTTATTTGCTGTACGGCCCGCTGGCCTGCGGCGCGACCACGCTGATGTTTGAAGGTGTGCCAAACTGGCCGACGCCTG
The DNA here is from genome assembly GCF_000408805.1 of Escherichia sp. KTE159. NCBI lineage: Bacteria > Pseudomonadati > Pseudomonadota > Gammaproteobacteria > Enterobacterales > Enterobacteriaceae > Escherichia > Escherichia sp. KTE159. Next base: position 75,157 of record NZ_KE137295.1, on the reverse strand, counting down.
CCCGTATGGCGCAAGTGGTGGATAAGCATCAGGTCAATATTCTCTATACCGCGCCAACAGCCATTCGCGCACTGATGGCGGAAGGCGATAAAGCGATTGAAGGCACCGACCGTTCGTCGCTGCGCATTCTCGGTTCAGTAGGCGAGCCAATAAACCCGGAAGCGTGGGAGTGGTACTGGAAGAAGATCGGCAACGAGAAATGCCCGGTGGTCGACACATGGTGGCAGACCGAAACCGGCGGTTTCATGATTACCCCACTTCCTGGCGCTACCGAACTGAAAGCCGGTTCGGCAACGCGTCCGTTCTTCGGTGTGCAACCGGCACTGGTAGATAACGAAGGCAATCCGCTGGAGGGCGCGACCGAAGGCAGCCTGGTGATGACTGACTCCTGGCCGGGCCAGGCGCGTACGCTGTTTGGCGATCATGAACGTTTTGAACAGACCTATTTCTCCACCTTCAAAAATATGTATTTCAGCGGCGACGGCGCGCGTCGTGATGAAGATGGTTATTACTGGATCACCGGGCGTGTGGACGATGTACTGAACGTTTCTGGTCACCGTCTGGGGACTGCGGAGATTGAATCGGCGCTGGTTTCGCATCCGAAGATAGCCGAAGCCGCGGTGGTCGGTATTCCGCACAATATTAAAGGCCAGGCGATTTACGCCTACGTCACGCTTAATCACGGGGAGGAACCGTCACCAGAACTGTACGCAGAAGTCCGCAACTGGGTGCGTAAAGAGATTGGCCCGCTGGCGACGCCAGACGTGCTGCACTGGACCGACTCCCTGCCTAAAACCCGCTCCGGCAAAATTATGCGCCGTATTTTGCGCAAAATTGCGGCGGGCGATACCAGCAACCTGGGCGATACCTCGACGCTTGCCGATCCTGGCGTGGTCGAGAAGCTGCTTGAAGAGAAGCAGGCTATCGCGATGCCATCGTAACCCACAATTGCCTGATGC
>NZ_KE137295.1:35583-73157 GCF_000408805.1 Escherichia sp. KTE159 | reverse complement strand
CAGGCTATGGGTTACCTGGGCGTTAACCCTCTCCCACAAGGGAGCGGGAATTAAAACAATCCCTACATTACCTCTGGAGAATCTGTGATGAATGGCACTATTTATCAGCGGATAGAAGACAATGCGCATTTCAGGGAGTTAGTCGAAAAACGGCAACGGTTTGCCACCATCCTGTCGATTATTATGCTGACAGTTTATATCAGCTTTATTTTACTGATTGCCTTTGCGCCTGGCTGGCTGGGCACTCCGCTGAATCCGAACACCAGCGTCACACGCGGTATTCCCGTTGGCGTCGGGGTGATTGTGATCTCCTTTGTTCTCACTGGTATCTACATCTGGCGGGCGAACGGCGAATTCGACCGCCTTAATAACGAAGTCCTGCATGAGGTACAAGCGTCATGAAAAGAGTTATGACGGCGCTTGCCGCCACACTCCCTTTCGCAGCGAACGCCGCGGATGCCATTAGCGGGGCCGTAGAACGCCAGCCAACAAACTGGCAGGCGATTATTATGTTCCTGATTTTCGTCGTGTTTACGCTTGGTATCACCTACTGGGCATCAAAACGCGTGCGTTCCCGTAACGACTACTACACCGCAGGCGGTAATATCACCGGCTTCCAGAACGGTCTGGCGATAGCCGGTGACTATATGTCTGCCGCCTCATTTTTGGGGATCTCCGCGCTGGTGTTTACCTCCGGTTATGACGGCCTGATCTACTCGTTGGGCTTCCTGGTAGGCTGGCCAATCATTCTGTTTCTGATTGCCGAACGTCTGCGTAACCTGGGTCGCTATACCTTTGCGGATGTCGCCTCATACCGTTTGAAACAAGGGCCAATCCGCATTCTTTCGGCCTGTGGGTCTCTGGTGGTGGTGGCGCTATATCTCATCGCCCAAATGGTTGGTGCGGGTAAACTGATCGAGCTGCTGTTCGGCCTTAACTATCACATCGCCGTGGTTCTGGTTGGCGTATTGATGATGATGTATGTCCTGTTTGGCGGCATGTTAGCAACCACCTGGGTACAGATTATCAAAGCCGTTTTGCTGCTGTTCGGTGCCAGCTTTATGGCCTTTATGGTGATGAAGCACGTCGGTTTTAGCTTCAACAATCTGTTCAGCGAAGCGATGGCAGTACACCCGAAAGGTGTCGACATCATGAAGCCGGGCGGGCTGGTAAAAGATCCAATCTCCGCACTCTCGCTGGGGCTGGGACTGATGTTTGGTACGGCAGGTCTGCCGCACATTCTGATGCGCTTCTTTACGGTTAGCGATGCTCGCGAAGCGCGTAAGAGCGTGTTCTACGCCACCGGCTTTATGGGTTACTTCTATATCCTGACCTTTATTATCGGCTTTGGTGCGATCATGCTGGTCGGTGCAAATCCGGAATATAAAGATGCGGCGGGCCATCTTATTGGCGGTAACAACATGGCGGCGGTTCACCTGGCCAATGCGGTGGGCGGCAACCTGTTCCTCGGCTTTATTTCAGCGGTTGCTTTCGCCACCATCCTCGCGGTGGTTGCAGGTCTGACGCTGGCAGGCGCATCGGCGGTTTCTCACGATCTGTACGCCAACGTCTTCAAAAAAGGCGCGACCGAACGTGAAGAGCTGCGGGTATCGAAAATCACCGTGCTGATTTTGGGTGTGATTGCGATTATCCTCGGCGTGTTGTTTGAGAATCAGAACATCGCCTTCATGGTGGGTCTGGCGTTTGCTATCGCCGCGAGCTGTAACTTCCCAATCATTCTGCTTTCCATGTACTGGTCGAAACTGACTACGCGTGGTGCGATGCTGGGCGGCTGGTTAGGCCTGATTACAGCGGTAGTGTTGATGATCCTCGGCCCAACGATTTGGGTGCAGATCCTCGGTCACGAAAAAGCCATCTTCCCGTATGAATACCCGGCGTTGTTCTCCATCTCCGTGGCATTCCTCGGTATCTGGTTCTTCTCGGCAACCGATAATTCAGCGGAAGGCGCGCGCGAGCGTGAACTGTTCCGTGCGCAATTTATCCGTTCCCAGACCGGCTTTGGCGTTGAGCAGGGCCGCGCGCATTAATCTCCGTTTGTCCCTGGTCGCCTGACCAACGGTAAAAAGGTGCGATGTACTGCACCTTTTTACCGATTGCGTCAGGCTATCTTACGCCGTCAGAGCGTTACTGATTTTCTTCAATTAACAACGCTTCCAGCAAATCAAGATCGTGCAATAATTTTTGCAGCGTTTCGTTGCTGATCTCCCGCGTGGCGCGCAGGTGGTACAGTTCAGCACGTTCAGAACGCAGTGCCGCCAGACGGAAGCGGCGTTCCAGGTCTTCTTCCAGGATTGAACTTTCAACATCATTACGCCCATCGGCGCGACGACGCAGGTTACCAATCACACGAGAACTCACCTCTGTGAGCAACTGGTTATCGATGTTCTCTTCGGTGTCCGCCGCCAGACGTTCTTCCATTTTCTGGATCGCCACAATCGCTACTTCAGCCGTTGCCGCGCGTGCAATGCGTTCCTCTTTCAACTGCTGGGAATGATCCGCGACTTCAATGTGTTGCAGCAAAATAGGCAACATCACTACACCAACAAACAGCGAGAAGAGAATCACGCCAGCCGCCAGGAACACCAGCTCATAACGCGCCGGGAAGACGTTACCATCCGGCAACAGCAGAGGAATGGAGAGCACACCGGCCAGAGTGATTGCCCCGCGCACCCCAGCGAAAGACGCGATCAGGATTTCTCGTGTGGTCCACGAACCAAACTCCATCGGCTTCTTCTTCAGGAAGCGGTTACTGAGCTTTTTCATCGTCCACAACCAGCCAAAACGAACCAGCATTAAGGCGACATAAATCAGCACGATATCGACAAAGAGCATCCAGACTTCGACGTTGGGGTCGATTTCCGCCGCCATCAGCGACGTCTCCAGAATGCCCGGCAATTGCAGGCCCAGCAGCAGGAACACCATACCGTTAAAGACAAATTCCAGCATCGCCCAGGTGCTGTTGGCACGCAGTCGCATCGCCAGCGGCGCACGGCGCATCACACCGGAGCGGGTGATGGTCATACCGGCGGCAACCGCTGCGAGGATGCCGGAAACGCCAATATGTTCGGCAATAAGATAAGAGGCGAACGGCAGCAGGAACAGCAGTACGATCTGCGTTGCCGGTTCATCACCGCCCCAGCGACTCAGGAAACGCAACGAGCGACCATACAGCCAGCTCACCGCAAAACCGGCGAGAATACCGCCAATTGCCACTTTCATAAATTCGACCGTCGCGCCGCCAACGGTGAAGATCATCGTCCCCATCGCGACTGCCACGGCAAACTTCAGCGACACCAGGCCGGAGGCGTCATTCATCAACGCTTCGCCCTGCAAGATACCCATAATTTTTTTCGGTATGCGCCCTTCTCCAACAATCCCGGAGAGCGCTACAGCATCGGTCGGAGAGAGCACCGCCGCCAGCGCAAAAGCGGGGATCAGCGGAATACCTGGCACCACCCAGTAAATAAGGAAGCCAATGCCGACCACGGTGACGACGACCAGCGCCAGCGCGAGACCGAAAATCTCCCGGCCATGCTCAAGAAATTCGCGGGTCGGCGTTTTCCAGCCATCCGCGAACAGCAACGGCGGGATAAATAAGACTAAAAAGAGTTCTGGGTCAAATTCCACATGCAAACCAAACGTCGGCCACGCCAGTAGCGCACCAATGGCGATTTGCATAAGCGGAAGCGGGATCTGAAAGGGCATGACACGAGTGACCACCCCGGACAGCGAGACCACGAGGGTCATTATCAGTATGGTGAAGAAGATTTCCATGCGTTCCCTGTTTGCGATGTTTTTTATGATTTGAGAAAGGTTTTATACCCGGATTCTCAGTTTTTCAGAATATCGCAAAAGCTCACACAATGTACGGAGAAAATAAAAACGGGCAGCAATTGCTACCCGTTTTCAGAATCTTATTAAAGATTAGATAGCCCAGCCACCCGCGTAGAAGGTGACCAGCGCCACGGCGATAACGACCGTACCAATGTTCAGCTTACGCCATTCGCCAGAGACCAGACGACCAATCACCAGAGTCGCGAAGCCGATCATGATGCCTGTTACGATGTTACAGGTCAGCACGATGAATACTGCCGTTACCAGACCCGCCATTGCATCGACAAAATCAGCAAAGTCGATTTTCGCCACGTTGCTCAGCATCAGCAGGCCAACGTACATCAGCGCCGGAGCCGTTGCGTAACCCGGAACAAGATAAGAGAGCGGAGAGAGGAACAGAATCAGCAGGAACAGCACGCCAACGGTGATAGCCGTCAGGCCGGTTTTACCGCCCGCCGCTGTACCCGCCGCAGACTCGATGTATACCGCAGCCGGTGCCGCGCCAACCAGGCCGGAGAAAACGCTACTCAGGGAGTCTGTAGTTAGTGCTTTACCACCGTCAATAATCTGCCCGTCTTTATCCAGCAGATTCGCCTGACCAGCAACTGCACGGATGGTTCCGGTAGCGTCAAAGACCGCCGTCATCACCAGCGCCAACACGCTCGGCAAGACCAGTGGGTTCAGTGCCCCCATAATGTCCAGGCTGCCAATTAGCGAATTGCCGTTCTCATCACTCAATGAAGGCATGGCAAAAACGCCGGAGAAATGGACATTAGGATCGAAGATCAGGCCCACAATCGAGATACCGATAATGGTCAGCAGAATGCCGCCCGGTACTTTCAGTTTTTCCAGGCCGATGATCACTGCCAGACCTACCAGCGACATAATCACCGGGAATGTCGCGAAATCACCCAGCGCAACCGGCAGACCATCAAGCGGGTTTTTAATCACCAGACCGACGCCGTTGGCAGCAATCAGCAGCAAAAACAGGCCGATACCAATCCCCGTGCCATGCGCCACGCCGTGCGGTAAGTTGCGCAAAATCCAGCTACGGATACCTGTTGCGGAAATAACCGTAAACAGCACCCCCATCAGGAACACAGCACCCAGCGCCACCGGAACACTGATATGTTGCCCCAGCACCAGGCTGAATGCGGTAAATGCAGTCAGGGAGATGGCGCAGCCGATAGCCAATGGTAGATTGGCCCACAACCCCATCGCGATAGAACCCATCCCGGCAACCAGACAAGTCGCAACAAAAACGGCCGCTGGCGGGAAGCCCGCTTTGCCCAACATGCCCGGAACGACGATAACCGAATAGACCATCGCCAGAAACGTTGTTAACCCGGCAACCACTTCCTGACGAACAGTGCTTCCACGTTGTGAAATTTTAAACCAGGCGTCGAGTGAACCGCCGGTACGCGCTGATGGCGTAGACATAAGAAAACATCCCCTGAGAGTTTATTTTTCGTCAAGATGCGTGGCGGACAATCCCCTGCCAGCGAAACGTTATCTTCCTGCTTCTGGTTTGCGACAATCGGGGTCGTCGCAAAAAGCAAACGTTTAGCTCCACGCATACAAAACGGGTGGTAAAAAAAAGCAAACGATTATCCGGCGATCATAGCGGCTTTTTCAACCGAAGTTTGCTGCTTTTTTCCCTTTTCTTGTATTGACGATGAAAAACCAGGCAACTGATGCGCAAACGTTATCGTCGATGCGCAAAATTACGGCATTTGTAGGCAACTTGTAGCAAAAGTTTGCGGTAAAAAATCACGCAAGATGACAAAAATATTGCGGCTAAAAAGGATCACTTTGCACTGGCGAAGAAACGGCGGTGGCATACAATTAAAGTATCAACACCAACCGGAACCTCCACCACGTGCTCGAATGAGGTGTGTTGACGTCGGGGGAAACCCTCCTGTGTACCAGCGGGATAGAGTGAAAGACAAAGGCCGGAAACAAACTAAAGCGCCCTTGTGGCGCTTTAGTTTTGTTCATCTTCCAGCAAACGCGCACCAGTACCTTCTTCGCCTAAGCGATCGCCAGGGTTACGCAACGGGCAGTCGCTACGCGAAAGGCAGCCGCAACCAATACAGCCGTCCAGTTCGTCACGCAACGCAACTAAGGTATGAATTCGCCGGTCCAGTTCTTCACGCCATTGTGATGAGAGTTGCTTCCACTCTTTCGCACTTAATGTATGCCCTTCGGGCAACACACCAAACGCTTCACCAATGGTCGCCAGCGGAATACCAATACGTTGAGCAATCTTGATGATGGCGACATATCGCAACACATCACGCTTATACCGCCGCTGATTGCCGCTGTTACGGATACTGGTAATCAAACCTTTGCTTTCATAGAAATGCAGCGCCGATACCGCCACTCCACTACGTTTCGCCACTTCGCCTGGAGTAAGCAAGGCTTTAATGCGGGGTAATTTCTTTTCCATAAATCGCTTTACCTCAAGTTAACTTGAGGAATTATACTCCCCAACAGATGAATTAACGAACTGAACACTGAAAAGAGGCAGATTTATGTCCCATCAGAAAATTATTCAGGATCTTATCGCATGGATTGACGAGCATATCGACCAGCCGCTGAACATTGATGTGGTGGCGAAAAAATCAGGTTATTCAAAGTGGTATTTACAGCGGATGTTCCGTACGGTGACACATCAGACGCTTGGCGATTACATTCGTCAACGCCGCCTGCTACTGGCTGCCGTTGAGTTGCGCACCACCGAACGCCCTATTTTTGATATCGCGATGGATCTGGGCTATGTCTCACAGCAGACCTTTTCCCGCGTTTTCCGTCGGCAGTTTGATCGCACTCCCAGCGATTATCGCCACCGGATCTAGGGTTTACTGCCCGCGCATGACGTCATGCGCGGGTACTGGCTCTGCCCATGCCATAAAAACCTGCGGCGGCATCGCCTTTGCAAAGTACCAACCCTGACAATAGCGCACGCCGCGTTTGCGCAGCCAGTTGACCTGATCCTCAGTTTCCACCCCTTCTGCAATCGTTTTTAGACCCAGACTGTGTGCCAGTTCGATAATGTGTTCTGCAATCAAATGGCTGGTTCTGTGCGTGGTTAGCGTCTCAACAAACGATTTATCGATTTTCAAGATATCGATATTCAATGAATTAAGATTATGCAAGTTGGAGTAGCCAATACCAAAATCATCGATCGCCACTTCGTAACCAGCCTGACGGAAAGCCAGAATAATCGGCGTCATTTTGGCGACATCAAGAAACGCATGTTCAGTGACTTCAAATTTAATTTGCTGCGGACGCACGGTAAATTGCTCGATTTTTTGATTGGTTAGGGCAATCACCCTTGAAGTATGAAAATCAGAGGCGGATAAGTTAACTGAAATAGAGAGTTCAGGATGTTTCGCCAGCCAGGCACCGAGATCGTCAAACACCCTATTAATGACATAATTGGTAACCTGCTCAATTAGCCCCTTTTGTTCCGCCAGTGGAATAAACTCCGCTGGCGTCATTACTTGTCCCTGAGTCCCCGGCCAACGTAGCAACGCCTCAGCGCCAATACATTTATTCGTTTTAATATCAACAATTGGCTGGTAATAGAGACAAAGTTGCCGTTTTTCGAGAGCACGTTGCAATTTACGCTCAGGAGACTGGTACTTCTGGTTTATACGCAACCAGAGTAAAAGCAGCACCAGGCTGCCCAAAATACCTGCCGGCAAGGCAAATACAAGGTGATTATAAAAATGCGAAAAAATACGCTGGTTTGAGGTTGCTACGATAGCGGCAATGGGACGTTTTGTTGAATGAACTATCGCATATAAATAACCATTCTGCTGTACGGTTATTTCCCTCTGATGAATCAATGGTGAAAAATTTTCTGCGGAGGCCTGTTTGCTTAAAGAGAAAAAGGTTTTCGTCACCGTATCATAAACCCCCCATTGCAGCGTCGGATCGTCAGACATCACCTCGCTCCAGAATAAAGGGTTAATTACCGCGACATAGTTTCCTCGCTGCATATAGGTCATTTTATAACCTGAGAAAAAAGGCGTATCACGGTAATAATAGATTGAGACATCAGGTTCACGCTTATAGTTTGCTGACGCCATCCTGTAGCCGTTAACGGGAACTATTAATGTTGAACATAAAAAAAGGTTATCGTGGGCATATATCAATTCGTTGATATAAAGATAACCGCGGATAATATTCAGCATTTGTTGTTGATGAATGGGAGTGCAAATTTGTCCCTGATAGCGTTCTGCATCGTCGCTCGCTAAATCTGCCTGCTGAATGACCAACTCGGATTTCTCCAGGGCTAACCGGGCAAAAGCACGAAGTTGATTATTCACTTCCGCTTTAGCCCAAAGGAGGGCAATCCATAGTGAAAGGATAACAGGAAGGAGTACCACAAAGATGATGCCCGGCACGCCAGCATCCTGCGTCGTGCACTTTGACTCATTTCTATCAATTCCCTGCCTGGTTATACCTGGTCATTGCAAAGTGAAAACCTTGACTACCGACGACGTTAGATAAATCTTACGGTATAAATAGCACTTTTGCCTGATTTGAAATTGATACCTTTATAATCGTTATTTGCATAAAAATAACTCGCTGATATCAAAAGAGCTTTGTTGGAAAAATGCAGGTCAGGCAGGAAATTACAATATTTCTTTATTGTACATTGCCTCGACATCACTGAATAAACCACATCATTAGTGCAGTAATAAAGTCGCGGCATAATCTGGCTAACAAACAACCAATTGTGATATAGTTCACGAAATTTATGAAACAGCAAAAGTGTTTCATTTTTGTGTTCTGAAAGCCCCGCGATAGCCAGAGTGTACCACGCCTCCCGTGAGAAATGCCGCGCTGTCCAGGGCCTGGCAATTTTCTGAGGAAATGTTTGATGGCTACCCTCACCACGGGCGTGGTTCTTCTTCGCTGGCAGCTTCTTAGCGCCATACTGATGTTTCTGGCTAGTACGCTCAACATCCGTTTTCGGCGGTCTGATTATATCGGGCTGGCAGTGATCAGTAGTGGTCTGGGCGTTGTTTCCGCCTGCTGGTTCGCGATGGGACTGCTCGGAATCACAATGATGGATATTGCCGCAATCTGGCACAATATTGAGTCGGTAATAGTGGAAACCACAAATCAGGCACCGCCACAATGGCCAATGATTTTGGTGTGATATGCAGAAGCCTCCATATGGAGGCTTCTTTTTTTATCCCTGGCAGATGCGTTAATCACCTACCTTAAAACAATATAATCTATTGTTTTAAAACAAAATCAGAATGGGATATCGTCATCGAAATCCATCGGCGGCTCGTTAGACGGCGCTGCCGGAGCGGACTGCTGCGGGCGAGACTGCGCGCCGCCGCTGAACTGATTGCCACCCTGCGGCTGCTGAGGTTGACCCCAACCGCCCTGCGGCTGACCGCCCCCGATGTTACCGCCTGCCGGAGCGCCACCACCCTGACGACCACCCAGCATCTGCATGGTGCCGCCAACGTTCACCACGACTTCTGTGGTGTAGCGATCCTGACCGGATTGGTCGGTCCATTTGCGGGTACGCAACTGACCTTCGATATAAACCTGGGAACCTTTACGCAGATATTCACTGGCCACTTCCGCCAGTTTGCCGAACAGCACAACGCGGTGCCATTCAGTCTGCTCTTTCATCTCGCCGGTCGCTTTATCACGCCAGGATTCGGAAGTAGCCAGCGTAATGTTGGCAACTGCGCCACCATTTGGCATGTAGCGTACTTCCGGGTCCTGGCCCAGATTACCAACGAGAATAACCTTATTTACGCCTCTGCTGGCCATGTTCGTGTCTCCTGAAAAAAACGGTCTAATAAGTGTAAACGCGCGATTGTAGCATTACCAATAGCGGTTTTACCACGATGTGACCTCGGTTCCGGGAAACAAACATGGTCCGACATTGTTACACAGCACTCCGGATTCTGCATTCCAATACTGTATATTCATTCAGGTCGATTTGTGTCATAATTAACCGTTTGTGATCGCCGGTAGCGCCATGCCGCCGGGCAAAAAGTGTTTAATCCGGGAAAGGTGAATGGATAAGATCGAAGTTCGGGGCGCCCGCACCCATAATCTCAAAAATATCAACCTCGTTATCCCCCGCGACAAACTGATTGTCGTTACCGGGCTTTCGGGTTCTGGCAAATCCTCGCTCGCTTTCGACACCTTATATGCCGAAGGGCAGCGTCGTTACGTTGAATCCCTTTCCGCCTACGCGCGGCAGTTTCTGTCACTGATGGAAAAGCCGGATGTCGACCATATCGAGGGGCTTTCACCCGCCATCTCGATTGAACAGAAATCGACGTCCCACAACCCGCGCTCCACGGTGGGGACAATCACCGAAATCCACGACTATTTGCGTCTGCTGTACGCTCGCGTCGGTGAGCCGCGCTGCCCGGATCACGATGTCCCGCTGGCGGCGCAAACCGTCAGCCAGATGGTAGACAACGTCCTGTCGCAGCCGGAAGGCAAACGTCTGATGCTACTCGCGCCAATCATTAAAGAGCGCAAAGGCGAACACACTAAAACGCTGGAGAATCTGGCGAGTCAGGGTTACATCCGCGCACGTATTGATGGCGAAGTCTGCGATCTTTCCGATCCGCCGAAACTGGAACTGCAAAAGAAACACACGATTGAAGTGGTAGTTGATCGTTTCAAAGTGCGTGACGATCTTACCCAACGCCTGGCGGAGTCATTTGAAACGGCGCTGGAGCTTTCCGGCGGTACGGCGGTGGTTGCCGATATGGACAATCCGAAAGCGGAAGAGCTGCTCTTTTCCGCCAACTTCGCCTGTCCGATTTGCGGCTACAGTATGCGCGAACTGGAACCGCGTCTGTTTTCGTTCAACAACCCGGCGGGCGCCTGCCCGACCTGTGACGGCCTCGGCGTTCAACAATATTTCGATCCTGACCGAGTGATCCAAAATCCGGAACTATCGCTGGCGGGCGGCGCGATCCGCGGCTGGGATCGCCGTAATTTTTATTACTTCCAGATGCTGAAATCACTGGCAGACCACTATAAGTTCGACGTCGAAGCGCCGTGGGGCAGCCTGAGTGCGAATGTGCATAAAGTGGTGCTTTACGGTTCTGGCAAGGAAAATATCGAATTCAAATACATGAACGATCGTGGCGATACGTCTATCCGCCGCCATCCGTTCGAAGGCGTGCTGCACAATATGGAGCGCCGTTATAAAGAAACGGAATCCAGCGCGGTACGCGAAGAGTTAGCCAAGTTTATCAGCAATCGTCCGTGCGCCAGTTGTGAAGGGACGCGTCTGCGCCGTGAAGCACGCCACGTTTATGTTGAGAATACACCGCTGCCTGCCATCTCTGACATGAGCATCGGCCATGCGATGGAGTTCTTCAACAATCTCAAACTCGCCGGGCAACGCGCGAAGATTGCGGAAAAAATCCTTAAAGAGATTGGCGACCGCCTGAAATTCCTCGTTAACGTCGGGCTGAACTACCTGACACTTTCCCGCTCGGCAGAAACCCTTTCCGGCGGTGAAGCCCAGCGTATCCGTCTGGCAAGCCAGATTGGCGCAGGGCTGGTTGGCGTGATGTACGTGCTGGATGAACCGTCTATCGGCCTGCATCAGCGCGATAACGAACGCCTGCTGGGTACGCTTATCCACCTGCGCGATCTCGGTAATACCGTGATTGTGGTGGAGCACGACGAAGACGCTATTCGCGCGGCTGACCATGTCATCGACATTGGCCCGGGCGCAGGTGTACACGGTGGTGAAGTGGTCGCGGAAGGTCCGCTGGAAGCGATTATGGCAGTTCCGGAGTCGTTAACCGGCCAGTACATGAGCGGTAAACGCAAAATTGAAGTGCCGAAGAAACGCGTACCCGCAGATCCGGAAAAAGTGCTGAAACTGACAGGCGCGCGCGGCAACAACCTGAAAGATGTGACACTGACGCTGCCGGTAGGTCTGTTTACCTGCATCACCGGGGTTTCAGGTTCTGGTAAATCGACGCTGATTAACGACACGCTGTTCCCGATTGCCCAACGCCAGTTGAATGGCGCAACAATTGCTGAACCTGCACCCTATCGCGATATTCAGGGGTTGGAGCATTTCGACAAAGTCATCGATATCGACCAAAGCCCAATTGGTCGTACTCCGCGTTCCAACCCGGCGACCTATACCGGCGTGTTTACGCCTGTACGCGAATTGTTTGCGGGCGTACCGGAATCCCGTGCGCGCGGTTATACGCCTGGACGGTTCAGCTTTAACGTCCGTGGTGGGCGCTGCGAAGCCTGTCAGGGCGATGGTGTAATCAAAGTGGAAATGCACTTCCTGCCGGATATTTACGTGCCGTGCGACCAGTGCAAAGGTAAACGTTATAACCGCGAAACGCTGGAGATTAAGTACAAAGGTAAAACCATCCACGAAGTGCTGGATATGACCATCGAAGAAGCGCGTGAGTTCTTTGATGCTGTGCCCGCACTGGCGCGTAAACTGCAAACGCTGATGGATGTTGGTCTGACGTACATCCGTCTCGGGCAGTCCGCAACCACGCTTTCCGGTGGTGAGGCCCAGCGTGTGAAGCTGGCGCGTGAATTGTCAAAACGCGGCACCGGGCAGACGCTGTATATTCTCGATGAACCGACCACCGGTCTGCACTTTGCCGATATTCAGCAACTGCTCGACGTTCTGCATAAACTGCGCGATCAGGGCAATACCATTGTGGTGATTGAGCACAATCTCGACGTGATCAAAACCGCTGACTGGATTGTTGATCTGGGGCCAGAAGGTGGCAGCGGCGGCGGTGAGATCCTCGTCTCCGGCACGCCAGAAACCGTCGCAGAGTGTGAAGCATCGCATACAGCGCGCTTCCTCAAGCCAATGCTGTAATCGTTAAGGCCGCTTTCTGAGCGCCCTCAGATTATTGACAAAGTGCGCTTTGTTCTTGCCGGATGCGGCGTGAACGCCTTATCCGGCCTACAAAAACATGCAATTTCAATATATTGCAGGGATTACGTAGGCCTGATAAGCGTAGCGCATCAGGCAATTTTGTGTTTGTCATCATTCTCAGGCCGCTTGCTGAACGGTCTTTTCCTTTCAGAGTTGCACCAGCAATTTACGTTTTTCTTCCGGCAGCAAATTCACCGCCTGCTGATACGACGCATCGACCAGATAATAGATTTGCGAATCCGGCAGCGAGCCATCGAGATAAACAGTGCTCCAGTGCGCTTTGTTCAGATGTCGGCTGGGGCGAACATCACTGTGCTGCTGACGCAGAAGATCCGCCAATTCCGGGCTGGTTTTCAGCGAAACCGCTGGGCGATTTTCCACCTCTTTCACCATCGCAAACAGCACATCTTCAACTTTGATTTGCGTTGCTTTCCAGTCACTATGCACACTCTGTTCTGCGCCTGGTTTTGCCATGCAATATTGTAGCAACTCCGAAATAGTCATTTTTTACTCCCCTTGTAGTGTCGCGATGATGCGACGCGATCCGCCGTGGATGCGATGTTCCCCCAGCCAGATCCCCTGCCAGGTGCCGGTCTGAATACGCCCTTTATGCACTGGCAATACGAGCGATACCCCCAGCATTGAGGATTTGATATGAGAAGGCATATCGTCTGCTCCTTCATAGTCATGCTCATAGCTACCGTTATCGGGAACCGCACGGAGGAAAAAACGCTCCATGTCATGGCGTACAGTGGGGTCGCAATTCTCATTAAGTGTCAGAGAGGCGGAGGTGTGTTGCAGCAACAGGTGCAGTAAACCAACATTAACACGCGGCATATCAGCCAGTTGATTCAGAATTTCATCCGTTACCAGATGGAATCCACGAGATTTGGCGCTAAGCGTGAGCGTTTTTTGATACCACATGTGCTGCTCCTTGATAAAACTCTCTTAATCAGTTTGCAGCAAGACAGCGAAAGGATAAAGGTTTGATTAAAAAAACAGCATTCGGGAGAGTGTCATACTCTCCCGCTCTGTCAGTATTCTGAATTGACGATCACCTCTTCGCCAAAAGCACCCGCTTGTGGCAAGGGTTTGTAGGTAGAGTTGGAGGCTCGCAGAATACGGATACCACGAATGCCAACATCACGCGCGGCAGTGATATCGTTATCAGAATCACCATAAAACATTCGGATATTTTTATCCTGCAACCACTGCGTTTTTGTGTTTTGTCCTGGTTTATCGCCCGCAAAAATGACCGGGTTCATACTGGTTGCCGGGATATGAAAGTCATCAGCTAATGTTTTTGAAACCGTTTCTGTTTTCGTTGGGCTACGGCCAGTCACAAAGAAGATAGCGTCGCCGCGGCGGACATGTATATCAATTAGCTGACGTGCAACCTCTTTTGGAATGCTGAATTCATCCCAACCGTTGTTCATCTTTTCCCAGAAGGCCGGGTTTTTCAGATAATCTTCGCTTTCTGGCGAGAATATTTTCTTGCCGCGCCAGAATCCGGGGCTGGAAAACAGAACCGTGTCATCAATATCGAACCCAACCGCCATTGGTGGACGCCCTGCGAGGCTATTTTCAATTTGTGCGACCGATACCCAATGGACAGGTGCCTGTTCAGCAAGTCTGGCAACGTTAGTGCCGGGATTAAGCGGTGAAGGTGAAGAGGCCAGTGCAACAGCGGAACTGTTTAGAGCGAACAATAAGCAAACGGCACTCAATGCCTGTGTGATCTTGCGCATATTTTTCCCTAAATAGTCAGTAAGTTGAAACTTTTTATTGTGATATTTGTTGAAAAAACCATCTGACCATAACGCCAGCAGTGTGAGAAAGGAAGGATTATCTGCGGCTTTTGTGAAGAAAGGGAGCAGGATCACATGAGACCAGCCCATGTTTGTTAATATTTAATAACTTAATGTATTTCCATAGAATACTAGAGCAGGCGGCTATTCAACCGCCTGCTGGCGAACCTTACATCACCGCAGCAAATGCCTTTGCCACACGCTGCACGTTTGCAGAGTTAAGCCCCGCCACGCACATACGCCCGCTGGCGATCAGGTAAACACCAAACTCTTCACGCAGTCGGTCAACCTGGGCGGCGCTTAAACCGGTATAGCTGAACATACCGCGTTGCTTAAGCAGATAATCGAAATTACGCCCCGGCATCTCAGTACTCAGCACCTGCACCAGTTGCTGACGCATTGCCAGAATACGGGTACGCATTTCTTCTACTTCTGCCAGCCAGTTGGCTTTCAACGCCTCATCATTCAGCACCGTTGCCACCACCTGCGCACCAAAATTCGGCGGACTGGAGTAAATACGGCGCACAGTGGCTTTCAATTGCCCCAGCACGCGGCCTGCGGCTTCGGCATCTTCACACACTACCGAAAGACCGCCGACACGTTCGCCGTACAGCGAGAAAATTTTCGAGAATGAATTGCTCACCAGAGCGGGCAATCCGGCACTGGCAATGGCGCGAATGGCGTAGGCATCCTCGTCCATACCAGCACCAAATCCTTGATAGGCGATATCAAGGAATGGGATAAGCTCACGTGTCTTGAGGATTTCAATCACCGCATCCCACTGGTCATTGTTGAGATCGGCGCCTGTTGGGTTATGGCAACACGGATGCAACAGCACAATACTGCGGGCGGGCAGTGTTTTCAGCGTCGCCAGCAAGTCGCTAAAACGCACACCGTTGGTCGCTTCGTCATACCAGGGGTAAGTGCTCACTTCGAATCCAGCACCGGCGAATATTGCTACGTGGTTTTCCCAGGTAGGATCGCTGACCCAGACGCCTGATTCAGGGAAATAGCGTTTCAGGAAGTCAGCACCCACTTTTAATGCCCCCGAGCCGCCGAGGGTTTGAATGGTCGCCACACGCTGTTGTTGCAACACCGGATGGTCCGCACCGAACAACAGCGGCGCAAGAGCATGGCGATAGCTGTTAAGCCCTTCCATCGGCAAATAAAGCGAAGCGCCGTGAGGCTGCGCATTCAGGCGCGCTTCCGCTTCTGCGACGGCTTTTAGTTGCGGGATAATCCCGTCTTCGTTGTAGTACAGGCCGATACTTAAATTCACTTTGTCGCCGCGAGGATCTTCTTTAAAACGCTCCATAAGCGAAAGAATCGGGTCGCCAGCGTAGGCGTCAACTTTTTGAAACACGCGATGGTTCTCCAGGTTTACAGGCAGGTGGTTAAAACACAATAAACCGGAAGATGGGGAAGATCGAGAGGATGTTTAGCAATGAGCGGCAATTAATAACGTAGCGCGGCTGATGAAAAACGCAAAACCTCCAGTGGCAAAACGACAAGAGTGTATCAATTTATTGAATTTACATTGCGTTGCTGGCCGGATAAGGCTTTCACACCACACCCGGCACAGACAATCAAATATTGCTGAACAATTAATCGACGTATTTCATCGCCACCCTTGACGTCAGGCGCGTGATAAGTTCGTAAGCACTTACTTTTGTCATTGCAGCGATTCGCTCAACTGGCAGACCTTCACCCCACAGAATCACCGGATCACCCGCTTTATCCTGCGCCTCTGGGCCTAAGTCTACGCAGATCATATCCATCGCAACTCGCCCGACGATTAGCACTTCGCGGCCATTGACCAGCACTGGCGTACCGGACGGAGCTGCGCGAGGGTAGCCATCGCCATAACCCATCGCCACAACGCCAAGACGGGTATCACGTTCGCTGATCCATGTTCCGCCATAACCTACAGGCTCCCCGGCTTTATGCCCACGCACAGCGATCAGACTGGAGGTCAGAGACATCACTGGCTGGCAACCGAAATCAGCACCGGTGGAGCCATCTTCCAGCGGCGATACACCGTAAAGAATGATGCCGGGGCGCACCCAGTCAAAATGCGACTGTGGCCATAACAAGATTCCACCCGATGCGGCGATTGAACGCTTGCCGGGCCTGCCTTCGCAAAAGGTATTGAAGATATCGAGTTGTTTCTCAGTCGCGCCGCATTTTGGCTCATCAGCGCGAGCAAAGTGGCTGACAATATTCACCGGCTGACGGACGTTTTTGCATTGCGTAAGTCGTTGATAAAACGCCTCAGCTTGTTCCGGTAACACGCCCAGTCGGTGCATACCGGTGTCGAGTTTCATCCAGACGGTAACTGGCTCCTCCAGATTAGCCTCTTCCAGAGCAGCAAGCTGTTCTTCGTTATGCACGGCGGTATGCAGATGTTCAGCGGAGATCGTCGACAAATCGTCTGCTTCAAAAAAACCTTCCAGTAACAAAATAGGTTGCGTGATGCCCCCCGCTCTAAGCCGCAGAGCTTCTTCGAGACGGGCGACGCCAAAAGCGTCAGCATCGGGGAGCGTTCGCGCGGTCTCAATCAGACCGTGACCGTAGGCGTTCGCTTTCACCACCGCAACCAGTTTACTGGCAGGTGCCAGTTCACGCAGACGTTGCAGGTTGTGTCGCAGAGCGCGGCGGTTAATCACAACAGTTGCCGCTTGCATTTGTGTTCCTTGATAAGTGTTTGCTTTAATTACCTGATTTATAAAATAATTATTACTCGTCGTCGTATTGCGGCCCTGCGTAATTATCAAAGCGCGACCATTGACCGTTAAAGGTCAGCCGTACCGTCCCGATTGGGCCGTTACGTTGTTTACCGATAATAATTTCCGCGATGCCTTTTAAATCACTGTTTTCGTGATAAACCTCATCACGATAGATAAACATGATCAAGTCCGCATCCTGCTCGATGGAGCCGGATTCACGTAGGTCAGAGTTGACCGGGCGTTTGTCGGCACGTTGTTCCAGAGAGCGGTTCAACTGCGAGAGTGCCACCACCGGCACGTTCAGCTCTTTTGCCAGCGCTTTTAGCGAGCGGGAGATTTCTGCAATTTCCAGCGTACGGTTATCGGAAAGCGCCGGTACGCGCATCAATTGCAGGTAGTCGATCATGATAAGCCCGATGCCGCCGTGCTCACGGGCAATACGGCGCGCGCGGGAGCGCACTTCCGTTGGCGTCAGGCCGGAGGAATCATCGATATAGATATTACGTTTTTCGAGCAAAATGCCCATCGTGCCGGAAATGCGCGCCCAGTCTTCATCATCAAGCTGCCCGGTACGGATTTTGGTCTGGTCAACACGTGACAGTGACGCCAGAGAACGCATCATAATCTGTTCTGATGGCATCTCCAGCGAGAAGATCAATACCGGTTTATCCTGCAACATCGCCGCATTTTCAACGAGGTTCATCGCAAATGTCGTTTTACCCATCGACGGACGTGCCGCGACGATGATCAAATCCGACGGCTGCAAACCCGCGGTTTTTTTGTTGAGATCGTCGTAGCCGGTATTAACACCGGTTACACCATCGTGCGGCTGCTGGAAAAGTTGCTCAATACGCGCCACCGTGGCGTCGAGCACATCAGCGATGTTCTTCGGTCCTTCGTCTTTATTGGCACGACTTTCGGCAATTTTAAAGACGCGAGACTCAGCAAGGTCGAGCAGGTCTTCACTGGTGCGTCCTTGCGGATCAAAACCGGCTTCGGCAATCTCATTAGCAACCGAGATCATCTCACGGACAACGGCACGTTCGCGCACGATGTCGGCATATGCACTGATGTTTGCCGCACTTGGCGTATTTTTTGACAGTTCCGCCAGATAGGCAAAACCACCAACGCTGTCGAGTTGCCCCTGGCGCTCCAGCGATTCTGCCAGGGTGATCAGGTCGATGGGGCTACCGCTTTCCTGCAAACGCGCCATTTCGGTAAAGATATGACGGTGCGGACGGGTGTAGAAATCGTCTGCCACCACACGCTCGGCCACATCATCCCAGCGTTCGTTATCCAGCATTAAACCGCCCAACACCGACTGCTCCGCTTCGATCGAGTGCGGAGGCACTTTCAGCCCGGCAACTTGTGGATCGCGTTCGCGGGGTTCAGTTTGTTGTTTGTTGAAGGGTTTATTGCCTGCCATAACGAATGGTGTTACCTGATGTTGAACGGGGGACAAGAGAGTATAGCGAGAAACGGTTTCTCGCTACAGCATTTAACGCCCCTGCTTTCCGGTGGAAGCGCGAATTTGCAGGGTTGGGCGATAAACGTAATGGCTGAGCGGCGCATCAGGTTGCGCGATACGCCGTAGAATTTGCTGCGCCGCTTGTTTCCCCAGCGCCAGTGGTTCTACCGCAATGGTGGTTAACGGCGGGTTACTGTAAGCGCAAGCCGCCACGCCGTCATTACCAATCAGCGAAATATCTTTTCCGGCAAGCACCCCTCTTTCGCCTAACGCCGATTCCGCGCCAAAAGCCATGAGATCGTTATAACAAATTACTGCTGTCGGTGGCGAAGGCATATCTAACAGTTGTTGCATCAACTGGTAGCCGTTGGCCTGAGTCGGTTCAGCACGCAGCGAAAAAGCATCAGTACTCCACGGTTGTAAACCATGATGGTTCATCGCCTCCAGATATCCCTGATAACGCATATGGTGCGTAAGCCCCCCAATAAACACGATGTCCCGGTGTCCTTGTTGAATGAGATATTCCGTAGCTTCCCGGACACCTGCGTGGCTGTCCACGCCAACGTAATCGACGGGCAATTGTTGCCAGTCCAGAGGGCGCATCGTGATTAATAAGGGTGTGGAACTGTTGGCATAACGCTGTAAATCGGCTTCTGAGGTGCTGTTTACTGGACAGAGGACAATGCCCGCGACGTGGTGTTCCAGCAAGGTATCAAGTACCTGTTTTTGCCGATCGCTACGCTGGGAGGTATTGGACATTACGGTGATAAAACCGTGCTCCGCCAGCGTCATCTCAAGGCCCATTGTAAATTCAGCGAAGAAAGGGTTGGTCAAATCATCAATCACCACGCCGATAGTCAGTGATTTTTGCGAACGTAGATTGGCGGCAAAACGGTTATAGACATAGCCTAATTGCTCAATGGCTTGTTGGACTTTTTGTTGAGTCTCTTTTTTGATCAACGGACTGTCGTTGAGTACCAGCGACACGGTCGATTTCGAAACGCCAGCCGCACGTGCAACATCGGTTAATGTTACCCGCTTTCTTCCTGTATCCGACTTCGCCATGACTACTCCAATCCCCCATAAGATCAAGGCATTTACTTTATCATAATCTCCTTTTGCTCATGCGATCCGTTACCCCCGGGATCGCAGGAGATCGTCGTTTCGATCACAGATTCACACTTCGCTTATTGTTTTTTTTGCACACCAATCGTACAAATTACGCATAAATTAGATCGTTCCAATTAATTTATAATCACTATTACATTGTTATACATGCATATTTTTAATTATTTTTATATCGAAATAAGGAAATTATTATGTGCTCTGTACGCACGATCACTGCATCGGAAGCTGCAGATTTGATTGCTGATGGCGCAGTTGTCACCGTCTCCTCCTCCAGTGGAATGGGTTGCCCGGATGTCGTGCTGGCGGCAATAGGTGAACGCTTTCAACGTGCCGGATATCCGCAAAACATCACTACCATCCACCCTATCGCTGCAGGTGATATGTATGGCGTAAAAGGTGTCGATCATCTGGCGCAACCGGGCTTACTGGCAAAAGTGATCGCAGGCTCCTACCCCTCCGGGCCATCATCAATGACGCCTCCGTTAATCTGGCAAATGATCAATGACAACGCGATCCCCGCCTGGAATCTGCCTTCCGGGATCTTATTTGATATGCACCGGGAAGCCGCGGCTCATCGCCCTGGCGTGCTGACACAAACAGGTATGGATACTTATGTAGATCCCCTGTTGCAGGGCGGTGCAATGAATGAAAAAGCGGCGCAACAATCTCTGGTTGAACGTGTTCGATTTGCTAACGACGACTGGCTGTTTTTCCCCAGTATCGTGCCCCAGGTGGCTATCATTCGCGCTACTACTGCCGATGAACGCGGCAATCTGACTTATGAACATGAAGGGGCTTATCTTGGGCCACTGGAACAAGCCACCGCCGTTCGCAATAACGGTGGAATCGTAATTGCGCAAGTAAAACGGCAGGTTGCTGCCGGAAGCCTGAAACCAAAAGAGGTGCGTATTCCTGGTGTATTGGTGGATTACATCGTAATTGCACCGGAACAAACACAAACCACGCAAACGCAATACGAACCTGCTATTTCCGGCGAAATCAGTCGTCCGCTGTCAGACTTTAGTTATATGGAACATAGCCCGGCGCGGGTTATTGCCCAGCGAGTCGCGCAAGAACTACAACGTGGTGATGCGGTAAATATTGGCTTTGGTATTTCTGCCAACGTGCCGCGTATTTTGCTGGAACAAGGTCGCCACGGTGACGTCACCTGGCTGCTGGAACAAGGGGCGATTGGCGGAGTTCCACTGCTGGAATTTCAGTTCGGCTGCGCTTCTAATGCGGAAGCATTTTTGCCCTCTCCCCAGCAATTCACCTATTTCCAGGGCGGTGGCTTTGATCTCACTCTGATGTCATTTTTACAAATCGGCGCAGATGGCTCAGTAAACGTCTCGCATCTGCCCGCTCATCCACATGTGACTGCCGGATGCGGTGGTTTTATTGATATCACTTCACATGCGAAGCGGATTATTTTCTCTGGCTTTTTCAATGCGGGTGCACAGCTACAACTGGAAGATGGCCAACTACGTATCATTAAAGAAGGCAAAGCCAAAAAACTGGTGCAAGAAGTCGCCCACGTGACGTTCTCTGGCAAACGCGCGATGGCGCGAGGTCAACAAGTGCAATACATCACTGAACGCTGCGTGTTGGAATTAACACCAGACGGGTTACTGGTCACGGAAATTGCCCCGGGTATTGAGCCTGAACGCGACATTCTCTCCCAAAGCGATGCCCCACTCCGTCTGGCAGACGATCTCAAGTTAATGAATCCCCTCTATTTTCAACAAGGAAGTGACCATGAGTAACGGCACCATTGACCTCCTGCGCAACGATTTCGTTGCCACACTGGTGATTAACCGCCCGGCGAAACTCAACGCATTAACTCCGGAGATGCTTGAACAGCTACTAACACATTGCCATACGCTGGAAACTGATTCGGAGATCCGCGTGGTACTACTGACCAGTGCCAGTGAAAAAGCATTTTGTGTCGGCGCGGATATTCATCGCTGGTCCTCTCTTTCTGCGCTCGATATGTGGCGCAACTGGATCCGTCGCGGTCATCAGGCATTTGACGCACTGGCACAACTGCCACAGCCCGTAATTGCTCTGATGCACGGCCTCGCCTATGGCGGTGGCCTGGAACTGGCTGCTACCGCCGATATCCGTATTTGTAGCGACGAAGCACGGATGGCGCTACCAGAAACCGGGCTGGCGACAGTGCCTGGCTGGTCAGGTACTCAGCGGCTGACGGCACTGATTGGGCGCTCACTGGTGAAAGAATTGATATTTACGGGCGAACCACTGGATGCGCAACGTGCACTGTCCTGCGGACTGGTAAATCGTGTTGTCGCCAGAGAAGCGTTACACGATGCCGGGCAGCAACTGGCACAACGTATTGCCCAGCGCGCTCCCATTGCTGTGCAGCTAGCCAAACAGGTTATTGATGCCGGTGAAGGTATTGCCGTGGCCTCAACGCTTGAAGCACTGGCTGGCGCTTTTTCCTCCACTACTCAAGATGCTCGTGAAGGCAGTCAGGCATTTGCCGAGAAGCGTCAACCGAACTTTAGCGCCCGATAACTTAACGTTTCATTTTGGATTTTAACAACAACGCAGAATCCCATTGATTTTGGGCGGATCTCTTTTATCCGTCTGAAAGGAGATACATCATGCAACCTACACAACTAGCTGAAAAAACGAATGTTTCATCAGCAGATCTGCGTCGCGCGGCGTGGACCTGCTCTCTCGGCAGCGCACTGGAATACTACGATTTCGCACTTTACAGCCTGGCCTCCGCCATTATTTTTGGGCCACTCTTTTTTCCTAATCAGGAACCGGGAATGGCGCTTATCGCCAGTTTTGGTACTTACTTTCTCGGGTTTGCCGTCAGACCGGTAGGCGGCATTCTCTTCGGCTCATTAGGTGATCGTCTGGGACGTAAATTTGTCCTGCTCGCAACGGTGTTGTTAATGGGGATCGCCAGCACGTTGATTGGGGTTTTACCCACCTACGAAACAGCAGGGATCTGGGCACCGATCATGCTTATCGCATTACGCCTGTTACAAGGGCTTGGCGCGGGTGCGGAACAGGCTGGAGCGGCTGTACTGATGACCGAATATGCCCCCAACGGCAAACGGGGTTATTACGCTGCGCTGCCGTTCCTTGGTATTCAGATTGGTACGTTTATGGCATCTGCCGTTTACTTCATCCTGCTCCACAATGTGACAAATCTTGCCGAAACCTGGTGGTGGCGTCTGCCCTTCCTCTCCAGCGTGGTGATTATCGCGGTGGCCATTTATATTCGTCTGCATCTTAAAGAGTCACCGTCATTCGCCAAACTTGAAGCTCGCCAACAAGTTACAGAATCACCTTTACGCAATTTGCTGAAAACGTCACGCCGCAACGTCTTCGTGGGGATTGGTTTGCGACTGGCAGAAAACGGCGGCTCTTCGATTTATCAGGCTTTAGCTATTAGCTATATCGTTGGTGTGGTTGGGCTGGATAAATCGGTCGGCACACTGTGTCTAATGTCCGCGGTGGTGGTAGGCGCAATTATGGTGCCCGTTGCTGGTTGGCTGACAGACCGCTTCGGCAGGGTTATTGTCTATCGCAGCCTGGCAATTTTTCAGCTATTGATCACCTTTCCGGTATGGTGGTCTTTCAGCCACGGCAATGTTCCGGTCACGATTGTCTCTCTTTCTCTGGCGTTGGGTGTTGGGGCATGGGGGATGTTCGGCGCTCAGGGCGCTTTCCTGCCGGAATTGTTTGGTGCCCGCCATCGTTATATTGGCGTAGCACTGGCAAGGGAAGTTTCTGCAGTTATCGCGGGGGGGATCGCCCCGCTGGTTGGCTCAGCCATCATCTCCTGGGTAATTCACACCAACGATCCAAGCGGTATTGCCGCCTGGATGCCAATTGCGATTTACCTCAGTCTGTTGACCGTTGGCACGATCATTGCGACCTTTTTTGCGCCAGAAACACGCGATCGTGATCTTGATGATCTGGCCGATGCAAGCGTGATCACCGTCTCCCGACGCAATCAAACTACGGGGTCATACCATGACGCATAATGTCTCTGAATCCATTATCGATTCCCTGATAGACGTGAAAATGCCCCATTACGCACCGCTGGCTCAGACCAGCGGGTATATCGACCTCAACGGTTCACTATTGCCAGAGTACCTTTGCAACACTCTGGTTTTGGGAAGCGGTGCCGCCGGGTGGCGTGCCGCAGTTGAGCTCAAGCGACAGAATGTCGATGTGATGGTAGCCTCCAGCAAAGCCTTCTGGGGCACTTCCGCCTGTTCTGGTTCTGATAAACAAACGCTTCACACCGCCAATACTCGTGCAAATGGTGACCATTTTCTGGCATTAAGTGACTCTCTGGCGGCGGGCGGTTCGATGGATTATGACACTGCATATGTTGAGGCCGTCGGATCAGTGAACACCTGTGAAGTACTGAAATATCTGGGTCTGGATCTGCCAGAAGATCTCTTTGGCGCAACGTTGCGTTATCAAACCGATCACGATGAGTTTGGCCGCGCAACCAGTTGCGGCCCACGCACATCGCGCCTGATGGTTAAGGTGCTGGCTCAGGAGGCAATGCGCCTTAATATCCCTCTTTGCGATCACACAACAGCGATTCGTATCCTGACCAGTGATGAAGGAGAAAATAGACGAGTCGCAGGGGTGATCGCAATCGATAAAGCCTGTCGGGATAATCCCTGGCGAATGGTAGTGATTCGCTGCCAACATCTGGTTTTAGCCACGGGCGGGCCTGGTGAACTTTATCGTGACAGTGTCTATCCGGTGAACTGCTTTAGTGCGTTGGGCATGGCACTGGAAGCAGGTATAACCCTGGTGAATCTTACGGAAAGTCAGTTTGGTATCGGTACACCGCGCAGCCAGTTTCCGTGGAATCTTTCCGGTACTTACATGCAAGCAATGCCGCGCATCTACTCGCAGGACCACTCCGGACGTCAGTATAATTTTCTGGCAGCTTATTACCCCACGACTCGTATGCTGGCCTCCGCTATATTTCGCAAAGGTTACCAATGGCCGTTTCACGCGGAACGAATGCTGAAATATGGCTCCAGCCTGCTAGATGTCGCGGTATATGAGGAGACACAAAAAGGGCGCGATGTTTTCCTCGATTTTCTGCAGGAACCGGCCCCCGCAGCGGACGGAACGCCATTCAACCTGCAGGAACTGGATGATGATGTCATCGGCTATCTGCAAGAAAATCACGCTCTGTTGGCGCAACCACTGGCGCGATTAACACAGATGAATCCACTGGCTCTTCGTTTGTATCAGATGCATGGTCATGACCTGACTGCCTCACCACTAAAATTTACGTTAAACAATCAACATCTTAATGGCGGAATTGATGTTGATATTTGGGGGCGTACCTCGCTAATTGGTTGTTATGCTGTCGGAGAAAATGCCGGAACACATGGTGTCACGCGCCCTGGTGGATCAGCGCTCAATGCCGGGCAAGTTTTCGCCCGCCGCTGTGCATTGCATATTGCTCATCAGAAAAGCCAAAACCTCCCTCTCGAGAGGCAACAAATTCTCAGTACGATTAACGAGGCGCAACAGTACCTGAATCAAGGACTGCTGCGCGACGACGTGCGAGAAGCGATACAAAATACCATGAGCCACCATGCCGCAATTTTGTGTCATACACAGGAGATCAACGCTGCCGCGCAAACCATAGCAACACTCTGTGAAGATATTCGCCGGGAAGGTATTCAAAGCGATGAAAACAGCCTCGCCCAATCTTTCCAGTGGCGGCAAAGTGCGCAACTGGCGCTGGCGGTACTACGCTCTTTACAATGCTATATCGAAAACGGTGGAGGAAGTCGTGGTGCCAGAGCGATCTATGATGGTGAAGCCGGTATCGCACCGCAAACACCCGGTGGGCCACTCCTGACCTGGCGTTTTCGACCTGAAAATCAGGATGCCCGGCAATTTATGATTTGTGTTTGTCTGGATGCTAATAGTTACCAAACCTGGACTCGCCCGTGCCGTGAGCGAGGCGTATTAACGCTAACCAACTTTGAGCACCAGTGGCAAAACTGGATTTTGGCGACGCTGTTTCATACTGACCAGAGATATTCCGGGTTGTGACCGCAGACCGGAAAAAATCCCCGCGTGGCCTGGCGACTACTGTTAGGCTTAAAACAGATATGTCGCTCAGTAAAGGAGTTTAAATGGCAACGCGCATCGAATTTCACAAGCATGGTGGCCCGGAAGTACTGCAAGCCGTGGAGTTTACTCCTGCCGATCCAGCAGAGAATGAAATCCAGGTCGAAAATAAAGCGATTGGCATCAATTTTATCGACACGTATATCCGCAGCGGCCTTTATCCGCCGCCATCACTGCCCAGTGGATTAGGCACCGAAGCGGCTGGCATAGTAAGTAAAGTCGGCAGTAGTGTGAAACATATTAAAGCAGGCGATCGCGTGGTCTATGCGCAGGCGGCATTAGGGGCTTACAGTTCTGTGCATAACGTCAATGCTGATAAAGCAGCGATTCTGCCAGCAGCGATCTCTTTTGAGCAAGCTGCCGCCTCGTTCCTGAAAGGCTTAACGGTTTATTATCTGCTGCGTAAAACCTATGAAATCAAACCTGACGAGCAATTCCTGTTTCATGCCGCGGCGGGTGGTGTGGGCCTGATAGCCTGTCAGTGGGCGAAAGCCTTAGGGGCGAAACTTATTGGCACCGTGAGCACCGCGCAAAAAGCACAAAGTGCCATAAAAGCCGGGGCATGGCAGGTGATTAACTATCGCGACGAAAATCTGGTCGAGCGATTAAAAGAGATCACCGACGGCAAGAAAGTGCGCGTGGTATACGATTCCGTAGGCAAAGATACCTGGGAACGGTCGCTGGATTGTCTGCAACGTCGCGGTTTAATGGTCAGTTTTGGCAACTCATCAGGCGCGGTTACCGGTGTGAACTTAGGCATTCTCAATCAGAAAGGCTCGCTGTATGTGACGCGCCCTTCCTTGCAAGGCTATATCACCACGCGGGATGAGTTAACCGAAGCCAGTAATGAACTGTTTTCATTAATTGCCAGCGGCGTGATTAAGGTCGATGTCGCGGAGCAACAAAAATATCCGCTGAAGGATGCGCGGCGCGCGCATGAGATTCTGGAAAGCCGGGCAACGCAGGGTTCCAGTCTACTGATCCCATAAAGAAATTGGGCTTCCACCTGGGAAGCCCTTTCTTTTATAGTTCGGCTGTATGTAGGGTACAGCTCGATGAATTTGTTTGACGCGCAATAGTGACAGATTTGATTATCAATTCCTATTTTGTTCTAAGGATAAAACCTTAGGTTGTGATCATCCGCACAATCCCTTAGTAACGCCAGCGGTCATAGCGCTGATATTTCGGCACTTTTGGTGCTTTAATCGTCTTGATTACCCACACTACTGCAATCGCCAACAGCAGCCACGGCAACAACTTGATCATCAATGCCAGCATACCGCCGAGGAACATAATGGCCGTCGCCACAACCAGCGCGGCGATAATACCCAGCAACGAAACACCAGTGACCATCAACATGACAAAAAAGCCAATAACGAAAAGTAGTTCCAGCATGATGTTCTCCCAAAAATGAAATCTCTTGCTGCCATTACAAGAATCATGCCAAAAACTAATATATTGATTTATCAAAGAAAACGCCCCGCGACCGTGCGCAGGGCGTAGTGAATTTGACTACTTTATGGTGAAAAATTAACGCTTGTCCGCCACCAGTTTGAGCGCGTGTTCCAGCACGTTAATATCGGCACCTGCTTTATGGGCATTTTCACTTAAATAACGCCGCCACTGCCGCGCGCCAGGGATCCCCTGGAACAACCCCAACATATGGCGGGTGATATGACCGAGATACGTACCCTGGCTAAGCTCGCGTTCAATGTACGGATACATGGCTCGTACCACCGCCACCGGATCGGCATCGGTATCCGAGGAACCAAAAATCTCACGATCCACCGCCGCCAGAATGCCGGGGTTTTGATACGCCTCGCGCCCGACCATCACACCATCCATATGTTGCAAATGCGCTTTAGCCTCTTCCAGCGACTTAATACCACCGTTAATCGACATCGTCAGATGCGGGAAATCACGCTTCAGTTGATAGACGCGCGGGTAATCGAGCGGCGGGATTTCACGGTTTTCTTTCGGACTTAAACCAGAAAGCCAGGCTTTACGCGCGTGGATGATAAACATCTCGCATTCGCCTTTGCCGGAAACGGTGTTGATGAAATCACAGAGAAATTCATAACTGTCCTGATCATCAATGCCAATACGCGTTTTCACCGTCACCGGAATCGACACCACATCGCGCATCGCTTTCACGCAGTCGGCTACCAATTGCGCATTGCCCATCAGGCACGCGCCAAACATCCCGTTCTGCACCCGGTCAGATGGGCAGCCAACATTCAGGTTGATCTCATCGTATCCGCGCGCTTGTGCCAGCTTCGCACATTGCGCCAGCGCCGCCGGATCGCTTCCACCCAACTGCAACGCCACCGGATGCTCTTCTTCACTGTACGCCAGGTAATCACCTTTACCGTGAATAATCGCCCCGGTGGTCACCATTTCGGTATAGAGCAACGTATTGCGGGAAAGCAGACGCAGGAAATAGCGGCAGTGTCTGTCCGTCCAGTCGAGCATAGGAGCAATCGAGAAACGGTGTGCGGGATAAGCGGTTTGTGATTCTGCTGACATGGCGATTTTTTAAGCATCCGGTGAATTTGGGGCGCTACTATAGCATAACGAATATGCGATCAGGCAATGTGACAGCTATGTCCCCTGTTCTCGGCGTTTAAGTGAGAACTATGGTAAAGTAAGGACATTCTTAACCCCACTTTGAGGTGCCCAATGGAAAAGACCACAACGCAGGAGTTATTAGCGCAGGCTGAGAAACTCTGTGCGCAGCGAAATGTGCGCCTGACCCCGCAGCGCCTGGAAGTGTTGCGTTTGATGAGTCTGCAGGAAGGGGCAATCAGCGCCTACGATCTGCTTGATTTGCTGCGTGAAGCCGAGCCGCAAGCCAAGCCGCCAACGGTTTATCGCGCACTAGATTTTCTGCTTGAACAGGGTTTTGTACATAAGGTGGAATCCACCAACAGCTATGTGCTCTGCCATCTGTTCGATCAGCCAACTCATACCTCCGCAATGTTTATTTGCGATCGCTGCGGCGCAGTGAAAGAAGAGTGTGCGGAAGGTGTAGAAGACATCATGCATACACTGGCGGCAAAAATGGGTTTTGCCCTGCGGCATAATGTGATTGAAGCGCACGGATTATGTGCAGCGTGCGTGGAAGTAGAAGCGTGTCGCCATCATGATCAGTGCCAGCATGACCACTCTGTACAGGTGAAAAAGAAACCACGTTAAGAGGGCGTACGTCCTTGTACACATCGGGCAGGAGGGATTAATTACCAGCGGTAATCATGGCGTTTTTCCCAGCTATCAACCTCTTTCTCTGCCTGATCTTTCTGGTAACCGTAACGTTCCTGGATTTTACCCACTAACTGGTCACGTTTACCTTCAATGACCGTCATATCATCATCGGTCAGTTTTCCCCATTGCTCTTTCACTTTACCTTTGAACTGTTTCCAGTTACCGCCGACTTCGTCTTTATTCATATTCAAGTCCTCATCGTTAGGTGGTGAATGAGAGTACGCTCGCTTTTCTTCTGAACGTGGGATTAAGTGTAGTCAGGAATTTGGCTCAGGATTATTTATTCAGAATTTTTAACCATCACGTTTCAGCAAACCAGGTTCCATTGCGCCAATGACGCCGCCAGATAGCCGCCAGAGAAAGCCCGCGCAGAGCCAGAAAGACGGTTAATGCCAACCACAACCCATGATTACCCAACCACGGCAATGTGAGTAACGTAAGTGCAAAACCTGCCGCTGCCACTGCCATGCTGTTTCGCATTTCGGCGGCGCGCGTTGCGCCAATAAACATGCCATCCAGCAGATAACACCAGACTCCCACCAGCGGCAAAATGACCTGCCAGATAAGGTAACGATCGGCCAGATTCTGAATTTGGGTTAACGAGGTCAGCAACGCGATAATGTGTTCCCCTGCCAGCAGATAAACTACAGAAAACAACAGTGCCACGACACCTGACTGGCGGCACGCTGCGCGCCAGATATCCAGCAATTGACTACCGTCACGCGCGCCATACGCCTGACCAGAATGCGCTTCAACGGCGTAGGCAAAGCCATCCAACGCATAGGCGGTGAAGGTGAGTAACGTCATCAGAACCGCGTTAACAGCGATAATATCGCTCCCCAGCCGCGCGCCAATAACCGTTATTGCGCCAAAGCAGAGTTGCAACAGCAATGAGCGAAGCATGATGTCGCGGTTAAGCGCCAGTAAGCGACGGAAATTTCCTCGCCAGGCTGTTTTCAGCATTTCGCCGGAGATACCGCGCAGTTTGAGGATTTTACGTACCATGAGCAGACCAATCAGCAACGTCGCATATTCTGCAACAACCGTCGCCAGCGCTGCGCCCTGCACGTTCATATGCAGTCCCATCACCAGCCAGATATCCAGCACAATGTTGAGGATATTGCCAACCACTAACAAAATCACTGGCGCACGGGCATATTGCACACCGAGCAACCAGCCAAGCAGCACCAGATTCGCCAGCGACGCCGGGGCGCTTAGCCAACGGATTTCAAGAAAGCGCCGCGCCTGTTCCAGCACTGCTTCGCTACCGCCAACAATATGCAGCGCCAGATCGATAATCGGCGTACGCAGTAGAGCAATCAACGCCCCAGCCCCCAACGCCAACAGCAACGGCTGCACCAGCGCCCGCGCTAATGCCTGAGGATTTTGAGCACCAAAAGCCTGTGCAGTAAGCCCGGTAGTACTCATACGCAAAAACAGCAACAGCATAAAGAGAAAGCTGGTCGCCGTTGCACCAACCGCCACGCCGCCCAGATAAACCGGACTATCAAGATGACCAATAACCGCCGTATCAACCAACCCCAGCAAGGGAACGGTAATATTGGAGAAGATCATGGGTAAGGCGAGATGCCAGAGCGCTTTATCAGATGAAGTGAGGAATGCCATGCCGACAAGCCTGATGAAGAGAGATGAAAAACAAACCGCGACGCCAGGCGGCATCGCGGTATCAGAGATATATTACAGCCAGTCACCGTTGCGAATAACCCCAACTGCCAGCCCTTCAATAGTGAAGCTCTGCTGACGAAGGTCAACGACAATCGGTTTAAACTCACTGTTTTCTGGCAGCAGTTCGACTTTATTACCCTGCTTTTTCAGACGTTTAACGGTAACTTCGTCATCAATACGCGCGACAACGACCTGACCATTACGTACATCCTGGGTTTTATGCACTGCCAGCAGATCGCCATCCATAATGCCGATATCTTTCATCGACATCCCGCTGACGCGCAGCAGGAAATCGGCATTCGGTTTGAACAGGGAAGGATCGACCTGATAATGACCTTCAATATGCTGTTGCGCCAGAAGCGGTTCACCAGCAGCCACACGGCCTACCAGCGGCAGCCCTTCTTCCTCTTCATGCAACAGACGGATCCCGCGCGATGCGCCGGAAACAATTTCAATAACGCCTTTGCGTGCCAGCGCCTTCAGATGTTCTTCAGCCGCATTTGGGGAACGGAACCCCAAACGCTGCGCGATTTCCGCACGCGTCGGCGGCATACCTGTCTGGCTGATGTGATCACGAATGAGATCAAACACCTCTTGCTGCCTGGCCGTTAACGCTTTCATTCCGCCCCCTGGGTGTATATACAGTTATGCTGTGAGTATATACAGCAAAAGGTGATTTTGGAACCATAAACTGCACAATAAACCAGAGATTTATCGAATTCTGGAAGGGTTATCCAAAATGCGACCATAACAGGATGCACCAGGTAATCACTGCGACGATAATCGCGATCAACACCGCCGCGGACCCCATATCTTTCGCTCGCCCGGAAAGCTCATGGTATTCGGAGCCAATACGGTCAACTACGGCCTCGATGGCGCTATTGAGAATTTCTACGATCATGACCAACATGACGGAGCTAATAAGCAGTACGCGGGTTATCGCGTCCACATCCAGCCAGCAGGCGATGATCACCGCCAACAATACCGCAACGCCTTCCTGACGGAATGCCGCTTCGTTGATCCATGCTGCGCGTAACCCTTTCCAGGAATAGCCAGCAGCTTTGATAATTCGAGTGAATCCAGTGGTATTATTGGCCATTGAAAGAACCTTTTTACATTATGAGCGTCAATATCAGTGTACCGTTAAATCCGATGACTCGGGTTTGCATAACGCCGCGCGAAACATGAGCGGATACCACAGAATTTCCCATGACTTTCTGCTATCCTTGCCGCGCATTTGCATTATTAACCAGAGGCTTTACATCGTTTATGTCCGGCTGGCCACGAATTTACTACAAATTACTGAATTTACCATTAAGCATCCTGGTAAAAAGCAAGTCTATTCCGGCAGATCCTGCCCCGGAACTGGGACTCGATACCTCTCGTCCAATTATGTACGTTTTACCGTACAACTCAAAAGCGGATTTGCTGACGTTGCGCGCCCAGTGTCTGGCACATGATCTGCCCGACCCATTAGAGCCGCTGGAGATCGACGGCACGCTGCTGCCACGCTATGTGTTTATTCACGGCGGGCCGCGTGTTTTCACCTATTACACGCCAAAAGAAGAATCCATTAAGCTGTTCCACGATTATCTCGACCTGCACCGCAGCAACCCGAATCTGGATGTGCAGATGGTGCCGGTATCGGTGATGTTTGGTCGTGCGCCGGGGCGCGAAAAAGGCGAAGTAAACCCACCGTTGCGTATACTCAACGGCGTGCAGAAATTTTTCGCCGTACTGTGGCTTGGTCGCGACAGTTTTGTGCGTTTCTCGCCGTCAGTTTCGCTGCGTCGCATGGCTGATGAACACGGCACGGATAAAATTATCGCCCAGAAACTGGCGCGCGTGGCACGTATGCACTTTGCCCGCCAGCGCCTTGCTGCCGTGGGTCCACGCCTGCCTGCCCGTCAGGACTTGTTCAATAAGCTACTTGCCTCCCGCGCCATTGCCAAAGCGGTAGAAGATGAAGCCCGCAGCAAAAAAATCTCCCATGAAAAAGCGCAGCAAAACGCTATTGCGCTGATGGAAGAGATTGCGGCGAACTTCTCTTACGAGATGATCCGCCTGACTGACCGTATTCTGGGCTTCACCTGGAACCGGCTTTATCAGGGCATCAACGTCCATAACGCCGAGCGCGTTCGCCAGTTGGCCCACGACGGTCATGAGCTGGTATATGTGCCTTGCCATCGCAGTCACATGGACTACCTGCTGCTCTCTTACGTGCTTTATCACCAGGGGCTGGTGCCGCCGCATATCGCCGCTGGGATCAACCTGAACTTCTGGCCTGCCGGGCCGATTTTCCGCCGTCTGGGTGCGTTCTTTATTCGCCGTACGTTTAAAGGCAATAAACTCTACTCCACAGTTTTCCGCGAATATCTCGGTGAACTGTTCAGCCGTGGTTATTCCGTTGAGTACTTTGTGGAGGGTGGGCGTTCGCGAACGGGGCGTCTGCTTGATCCAAAAACCGGCACCCTGTCGATGACCATTCAGGCGATGCTGCGTGGCGGTACACGCCCGATTACGCTGATTCCGATCTACATCGGTTATGAGCACGTCATGGAAGTGGGGACTTACGCCAAAGAACTGCGCGGCGCGACGAAAGAGAAAGAGAGCCTGCCACAGATGCTGCGCGGCTTAAGCAAACTGCGTAATCTTGGACAGGGCTATGTCAACTTCGGTGAACCAATGCCGTTGATGACCTATCTCAACCAGCATGTGCCGGACTGGCGCGAATCAATCGACCCCATCGAAGCGGTGCGTCCAGCCTGGTTAACGCCGACGGTGAATAACATTGCCGCCGATCTGATGGTACGCATTAACAACGCAGGGGCGGCAAACGCCATGAACCTGTGCTGTACTGCGCTTCTGGCGTCACGTCAGCGCTCACTCACCCGCGAGCAGTTAACCGAGCAACTCAACTGTTATCTCGATTTGATGCGCAACGTGCCTTACTCCGCGGATTCAACGGTGCCTTCAGCCAGCGCCAGTGAGCTTA
This sequence comes from Escherichia sp. KTE159, assembly GCF_000408805.1. Classification (NCBI taxonomy): domain Bacteria; kingdom Pseudomonadati; phylum Pseudomonadota; class Gammaproteobacteria; order Enterobacterales; family Enterobacteriaceae; genus Escherichia; species Escherichia sp. KTE159. Next base: position 39,124 of record NZ_KE137295.1, on the reverse strand, counting down.
TCGATCACGCGCTGCAGATGAACAAGTTTGAAGTCGAGAAAGACACCATCGGTGACATCATCATTCTGCCGCGTGAGCAAGCGGTGCTGATGACCTACTATCGCAACAATATTGCGCATATGTTGGTTCTGCCTTCACTGATGGCGGCAATTGTAACGCAGCATCGCCACATCTCCCGCGACGTATTGATGGAGCACGTTAACGTGCTGTATCCAATGCTGAAAGCAGAGCTGTTCTTGCGCTGGGATCGCGACGAATTACCGGGTGTGATTGATGCGCTGGCGAATGAGATGCAACGTCAGGGGCTGATTACGCTGCAAGATGATGAATTGCATATCAACCCGGCGCATTCCCGCACGCTTCAGTTGCTTGCCGCAGGTGCGCGCGAAACGCTGCAACGTTATGCCATCACTTTCTGGCTGCTGAGCGCCAACCCGTCAATCAACCGCGGTACGCTGGAAAAAGAGAGCCGCACCGTGGCACAACGTCTCTCTGTGCTACACGGCATCAACGCACCGGAGTTCTTCGACAAAGCGGTGTTCAGTTCTCTGGTGCTGACGCTGCGTGATGAAGGGTATATCAGCGACAGCGGCGACGCCGAACCGGCAGAGACGATGAAGGTGTACCAGTTGCTGGCGGAGTTGATTACATCCGATGTGCGTTTGACGATTGAGAGTGCGACGCAGGGCGAAGGGTAATTGGTGAGCGTTGCCGGATGCGGCGAAACCGCCTTATCTGGCCTACCATGACCTGCAAATTCAATAAATTGCGATGTGTTATGTAGAGCTGATAAGCGCAGCGCATCAGGCAGCTTTTCACAGAAAAAAGCCGGATAATGGACTGCACCCCAAAAGTTGGACACCCAACTGATTAAGGTGCAGTCCATAATCATCCGACTTTTTTTACATCATCAGAAATGCCAGTAACTCATTGCCAGCCCTAAAAATAGTACCAGGCCAACATAGTTATTATTCATAAACGCTTTAAAGCAGGCTTCACGCTCGCGATTGGCAATCAGTTTTTGTTGATAAACAAACAGCGCGCCCGCTACCAGAATTGACCAGTAATATCCCCAGCCTAAGCCATTTAACTCGCCAATAATCGCCATCAGTACCAGTACGCCGACCTGCAAAATGCCGATAATCAACTTATCGTATTGACCAAACAAGATTGCCGTGGACTTAATGCCAATCTTTACGTCGTCGTCACGGTCAACCATCGCGTACTGAGTATCGTAAGCCACCGCCCAGAGAATATTGGCGAGGAACATCAGCCAGCAGCTTAACGGTACTGACTCACTCACTGCGGCAAAAGCCATTGGAATCGACCAGCCAAACGCCGCGCCCAGCACCACTTGCGGTAGATGGGTATAACGTTTCATAAATGGGTAAACCCATGCCAGCACCAGCGCAGCAATCGACAACAGAATGGTCATCGTATTCAGCGTCAGCACCAGTAAGAACGAAATTAGCACCAGCACCACAAACAGTGTGCGCGCCTCTTTCTCAGTCACCGCGCCACTGGGAAGCGGTCGGTTTGCCGTGCGCTTAACATGACCGTCAAACTTACGGTCAGCATAGTCATTCACTACACAACCGGCGGCGCGCATTAGCCAGACGCCAGCAACAAACACCGCCAGGATCCAGAGCTGGGGAACACCTGGTGTCGCCACCCACAGCGCCCACAAAGTTGGCCAGAGCAGCAGTAACGCGCCAATTGGCTTATCCGTACGCATTAAGCGGTGAAACGCCAGCAGCTTATTTTGCGTCAGACTCCACTCCATATTTTTTTCCTCTTAGTACAACGGTGATGCCGGTAAAAACAGTTCGGTCAGCAGCAGCGGCTTACCGCTTAATCGCAGGCGGGAACGTCGTCCCCACAGTCCGGCATCACGGCCTATCTCAATAAAGTCCCGGGTTAATGTCGATGATGTGAACAGATAGCGCCCTAACGGCGTTTTACCCAATTTTTGTAACGCCAGCTCAGGGCCACTTAACGTTGACACAGGAACGACGGTACGCCCGGCAAGCCAGGGTTCACCATCAGCACATAACAAAATTTCACGTAACCAGTAACGAGACTCTTTCGGCAGCAGCGGCAATTCTTCGGGGATTTCATTCTGCTCGACAAACCCTTCGCGGATCATCGTCACACTCACCGTTTTTCCCTGCTGTTCAAAACGTTTGGTCATGGAATCTTCCAGCAACAACCAGTCGAGCAGTTGCGGTTCCAGCGCAGGGATCTCTGCAAAATAGCGCAGCGCACGCAGTTGCGTTAACGCGGGGTGTGACATGCCGAACTCTCCGTTACATAACGTAAAGGCATTGTATCGCAGAAAAGCGTTAACGGGAGATGTAAAGCATATTAAGTGATCTAATACGCAACAATAACGCAACAATCACCAAGGGAGAGAAAAAAAGGTGCATCAGAAGACGCACCAGTTGTTGCAAAATCAGCACTGTGGGGCGTAATTACCCCTTGCCTTTTACACTGCTGATAAAGGTGGAACGGGCAGATGTCGATCCCAGACGTTCAGCTTCATCAAGCAGTTTTAACGCCTTATCAACATCACCTTTCGCGACAGCGTTTTTGATCGCGGTATTAAAATAACTTTCCGTGTCGTTGAGCATAGGTTCGCTTTTCTTCGCTGACACTGGAGCAGGCGCAGCTACGGCTGGCGCTGCCGTGTTGCCTACCGTAACCGGAGCAGGAGCGGAAGAACCAAACAGCGGCCCTACCAACACGCTGGAGCTGGAGTTGGTCTTCACTTTCAGCTTCAGCAAGCCATCAGTGGTATGACGGGCAACCGGATCTGGAATATCCGGCACCGAGTTACCAACGCCTTTGGCATAGGCTTTTGCCGGGTCGAGCAGTTGGGTCGTCTGCTGGAGATCTTTTTCAGTGGTAAAGACCAGAACATAAAGCTTTTGCTGCCCCAGTGCTGGCGTCAGGCGCATAACCCCTTCCAGGCGATCGGCACTCATGACGCCGGGTTCCTGATAGGTGAAATAACTGCTGGGGAAGAAGGCCGATGGCGTCATGTTTTGATCAAGAATCAGCACATTCGGCGCAAATACGCTGGTTTGTTTGTTCACTTCACTGGTCAGCGTCAGAGTAAGCTCGCCAATATTGGCCGGAACGCTGTATGCGGCAACCGGGCCACTGATACCAGGGATGTTCAGTTGTTGGCCGCCGGTCGCCAGTTGGGTCGTCTGAGTCTTAGATTGGTCGACCGGTGTCCAGGTTAATTGTTGCAGCGCGGCAGATGGAATGGCTGGCGCGTCGCTGGTGTTTTGCGGTACGTAGTTGACGTTGGCCAGGCTGATTCCAGGCGCACTCGCCAGCACCCCTGCTGATAAACAGAGGGCGATGAGACTTTTATTCATTTTCATTGTTTTCACCTCAAAATCTGGAGTTCAGCGGTGGCCAGGCAATAGCGCGCTAAACCCGATAAACAGAGGGGCTTACGCCCTTTATAGATAATGACAACCTGTTTTTATGCCGGATGCGGTGCAAGCACCTTATCCGGCCTACATTCGGC
>NZ_KE137295.1:30910-35135 GCF_000408805.1 Escherichia sp. KTE159 | reverse complement strand
CAGCGGTTGTAGGCCTGATAAGACGCGACAGCGTCGCATCAGGCGTTGGTTGCCGGATGCGGCGTAAACGCCTTATCCGGCCCAGGTTTTGCTATTACCACCAGATTTCCATCTGGGCACCGAAGGTCCACTCATCGCTATCGCCACGACCGAAACTACCGCCTTCGAAGTTCGCCGGAACAGCTTTGCCGTAGTTCGGGTTAGAAGAGGAACTACCGTTGTAGTCATAACCCCATTTCTCATCCCACTTGGCGTAGGTTGCGAAGACACGAATAGCCGGGCGTGACCAGATGCTGTCGCCAGCCTGCCATTGTTGTGCGAGGGTGATTTTGTACTGGTTATTCTTGTCGCCAGTGCGCTGGGATTCGACGTTGTCGTAGCCGATCTCCATCAAGGTACTCATGATAGGCGTCCACTTGTACATCGGACGAATACCGACGGTCCACCATTTGGTGCCGTTGTCGTTATCCCAGTTGATGTCCTGATACATACCCACGTACATCATGTCCCAATTGTCACCCATAGAAATCGCACCGTGATCCAGGATACGCAGCAGGTGACCGTTGTTGTTGATGTTGTAAGCAAAGTGTTCGTTATCAAATGCGACGCCAGACCCTTGCGACAGCCCTTTGCCCTGTGAGGTCATAGAGTCTGTTGCGTACTGAACAACAAACTTGTTAAAGCCTTTCAGGATGCTCTGGGTATGCTCGGCAGTGAACATCCAGCCATCTTTCGATGCGCCATCAACCAGACGATAGTTATCACGCAGGTTGGCACGACCGTAGTCGACACCCAGCTCTAAGGTTCCGCCCGGGTTAATTTCCATCTGCGCTAAACGCACGTCAAAGACGTCGTTCGCAGTTTCGTTGGTATAGTCATAAATATTGTTGCTGGCGAAAGAGGAAGAACCGCCCGCTTCAGAAGAACGCGTTGCTGCCAGGGAAAGTTTACCGAAACCAACGTCGATGTTTTCCAGACCGGCACCAGGACCAGAAATATCCCAGTAGTAGAAGTCGATCATATGAACGTCATGACGCTGATAGAAACGCTTACCAGCCCAAATGGTGGCACCTGGCAGCCATTCAATCAGGTTTTTCCCCTGCACATTCGCTTCACGGAAAGCCGGATCGGTGGCCTCCCAGTCATTCTGTTGTGCTACGGAATAGGCCACGTTAGTGTCGAAATAGAAGCTCTTATCGCCCTCTTTCCACACTTCCTGACCCAATTTTAATTCAGCATAAGTTTCACATTCGTTGCCAAGACGGTATTTACTTTGAGCGCCAGTGGTCTGGAAACACTGTTGTTCACCGCCGCTCCCTGTCCAGCCGATACCGGAACGAGCGTAACCGTGGAAATCCACAGCCATTGCCTGAGCAGACATTACGCCCGCTGCGACGGCAACCGCCAGAGGAAGTTTGCGCAGAGTAATCATCATTCTATCTCCTGAGTCATTGCTTTTCTTTTTTCACATCACCTGTCACAGGCTCTGTGTCTTTTGTAGGATGCTTAAACGCCCGGTTCCTGATGCAGTCGACGACATGCAGTGCCATCCTCACGGAACAGATGGCAACGCTCTGGCGGCAGGCCGATAGCGAATGTGGCACCTTCTTCTACCAACACCACGTCAGACTGGCGGTACACCAGGTTTTGACGAATAGAAGGGATCTGGATATGAATTTGCGTTTCGTTGCCAAGCTGTTCGACCACCTGAACCTCACCCTCAAGGATGACGTCAGCGATATCGCTTGGCAGTAAATGTTCCGGGCGAATGCCCAGCGACATGTTGGCACCGACCTGAACATCGCGGCTTTCAACCGGAAGCCAGACTTGCTGGAGGTTTGGCATCGGCAGCTCAACCTGGACCTGATCGATTGCGGTAGCAGTTACTTTCACCGGCAGGAAGTTCATCTTCGGTGAACCAATAAAACCGGCGACAAAGCGGTCTGCCGGATAGTGATACAGTTCAAGAGGCTTCCCGACTTGCGCCACGCGACCGGCATCCAGCACCACGATTTTGTCGGCCAGCGTCATCGCTTCGACCTGATCGTGAGTGACGTAAATCATTGTGCGACCCAACCGTTTATGCAGACGGGAAATTTCGATACGCATCTGTACGCGCAGCGCTGCATCGAGGTTGGAAAGTGGTTCATCGAGTAAAAACACGCTTGGCTCGGCCACCAACGTACGACCAATCGCCACACGTTGACGCTGGCCACCGGAGAGCGCCTTCGGTTTGCGATCCAGCAAGTGCGCCAGTTGCAGCACTTCCGCTACTTGGTTAACACGCTGGTTGATGACCTCTTTCTTTGCGCCTGCTAATTTCAGGCCAAACGACATATTTTCTGCCACAGACAGATGGGGATAGAGCGCATAGGACTGGAACACCATGCCGACGCCGCGTTCTGCTGGCGGGGTGTCGTTCATTCGTTTTTCATCGATGAACAGGTCGCCGCTGGTGATCGTCTCAAGACCGGCAATCATGCGCAGTAAAGTGGATTTACCGCAGCCAGATGGTCCGACAAACACCACGAACTCACCTTCGTGGATGTCGAGATTGATATCTTTCGATACCACCACATCCCCCCAGGCCTTCGTTACATTTTGTAGCTGTACGCTCGCCATGCCCTTCTCCCTTCGTTACAACCTGTCATCGACAGCAACATTCATGATGCAGTGACTATGCGTCATCGGAAGATGGCTTAAATCCTCCACCCCCTGGCTTTTTTATGGGGGAGGAGGCGGGAGGATGAGAAGATGGTGTCTGCATACTAATCCGAGGAGAAGTAAGGAAATTCGTGATATTGCTTGCAAAAAACATGGCAATTTTGTGTGCGCCTCCCCGCAATACGGCTATTTCTGCGACACAGATCACACAAAACGAGGGTGGGGCGTAGGGGCAAGGAGGATGGAAAGAGGTTGCCGTATAAAGAAACTAGAGTCCGTTCAGGCGTTTTCACAAGCACTTCACCAACAAGGACCAGAGATTATGAAAATAAAAACAGGTGCACGCATCCTCGCATTATCTGTTTTAACGACGATGATGTTTTCCGCCTCGGCTCTCGCCAAAATCGAAGAAGGTAAACTGGTAATCTGGATCAACGGCGATAAAGGCTACAACGGCCTCGCAGAAGTGGGTAAGAAATTCGAGAAAGATACCGGAATTAAAGTTACCGTTGAGCATCCAGATAAGTTGGAAGAGAAATTCCCCCAGGTTGCGGCAACTGGCGATGGTCCGGACATTATTTTCTGGGCGCACGACCGCTTTGGCGGCTATGCCCAATCTGGTCTGTTGGCTGAAATCTCCCCAGACAAAGCGTTACAGGACAAACTGTATCCTTTCACCTGGGATGCTGTTCGTTATAACGGCAAACTGATTGCTTATCCGATCGCAGTTGAAGCGTTATCGCTGATTTATAACAAAGACCTGCTGCCGAACCCACCGAAAACCTGGGAAGAAATCCCGGCTCTGGATAAAGAACTGAAAGCGAAAGGTAAGAGCGCGCTGATGTTCAACCTGCAAGAACCGTACTTCACCTGGCCACTGATTGCCGCCGACGGTGGTTATGCGTTCAAGTATGAAAACGATAAATACAACGTGAAAGACGTTGGTGTGGATAACGCTGGCGCGAAAGCGGGTCTGACCTTCCTGGTTGATCTGGTTAAAAACAAACACATGAATGCGGATACTGATTACTCCATCGCAGAGGCAGCCTTTAACAAAGGTGAAACTGCGATGACCATCAACGGTCCGTGGGCATGGTCCAACATCGATACCAGCAAAGTGAACTACGGCGTGACGCTGCTGCCGACCTTCAAGGGACAACCTTCCAAACCATTCGTTGGTGTTCTGAGTGCAGGCATTAACGCTGCCAGCCCGAACAAAGAACTGGCGAAAGAGTTCCTCGAAAACTACCTGCTGACCGACGAGGGTCTGGAAGCAGTGAATAAAGACAAACCGCTGGGTGCCGTGGCGCTGAAGTCTTACCAGGATCAGTTGGCGAAAGATCAACGCATTGCCGCCACCATGGATAACGCCAAAAACGGCGAAATCATGCCGAACATCCCGCAGATGTCCGCCTTCTGGTATGCCGTGCGTACCGCAGTGATCAACGCTGCCAGCGGTCGCCAGACTGTTGATGCCGCGCTGAAAGATGCACAGGGTCGTATCACCAAGTAATGCCGTTAAATGCCGGATGCGGCGTGAACGCCTTATCCGGCCTACGAA
>NZ_KE137295.1:6807-29993 GCF_000408805.1 Escherichia sp. KTE159 | reverse complement strand
TTATCCGTCCTGGAATGAGGAAGAACCCCATGGATGTCATTAAAAAGAAACATTGGTGGCAAAGCGACGCGCTGAAATGGTCAGTGTTAGGTCTGCTTGGCCTGCTGGTGGGTTACCTTGTAGTTTTAATGTACGCACAAGGGGAATACCTGTTCGCCATTACCACGCTGATTTTGAGTTCAGCGGGGCTGTATATTTTCGCCAACCGTAAAGCCTATGCCTGGCGCTATGTCTATCCGGGAATGGCCGGAATGGGCTTATTTGTCCTCTTCCCTCTGGTCTGCACCATCGCCATCGCCTTCACCAACTACAGCAGCACCAACCAGCTTACTTTTGAACGCGCCCAGGAAGTTCTGTTGGATCGTTCCTGGCAAGCGGGAAAAACCTATAACTTCGGTCTTTATCCGGCAGGTGATGAGTGGCAACTGGCGCTTACCGATGGTGAAACCGGCAAGAATTATCTCTCCGACGCCTTTAAATTTGGCGGCGAGCAAAAGCTACAGTTGAAAGAAAGCGCCACACTGCCTGAAGGCGAGCGCGCAAATCTGCGCGTGATTACCCAAAATCGTCAGGCACTGAGCAACATTACCGCCATTCTCCCGGATGACAACAAAGTGATGATGAGCTCCCTGCGCCAGTTCTCCGGTACGCAGCCGCTCTACACGCTGGGCGATGATGGTACGCTGACCAATAACCAGAGTGGTGTAAAGTATCGCCCGAATGACCAGACAGGCTTTTACCAGTCCATTACCGCCGACGGCAACTGGGGCGAAGAAAAGTTAAGTCCGGGTTATACCGTAACCACCGGCTGGAAAAACTTTACCCGCGTCTTCACCGACGAAGGCATTCAGAAACCGTTCCTCGCGATTTTCGTCTGGACCGTGATGTTCTCACTGATCACTGTCTTTTTAACGGTGGCAGTCGGCATGGTGCTGGCTTGTCTGGTGCAATGGGAAGCGTTGCGCGGCAAAGCTATCTACCGCGTACTGCTGATTCTGCCCTACGCCGTCCCCTCATTTATTTCAATTTTGATTTTCAAAGGGTTGTTCAACCAGAGCTTCGGTGAAATCAACATGATGTTGAGCGCACTGTTTGGCGTGAAGCCCGCCTGGTTCAGCGATCCAACCACTGCGCGGACGATGCTGATTATCGTCAACACCTGGCTGGGTTATCCGTACATGATGATCCTCTGCATGGGCTTGCTGAAAGCGATTCCAGACGATCTGTATGAAGCCTCTGCGATGGATGGCGCAGGCCCATTCCAGAACTTCTTTAAAATCACGCTGCCGCTGCTGATCAAGCCGCTAACACCGCTGATGATCGCCAGCTTCGCCTTTAACTTTAACAACTTCGTACTGATTCAACTGTTGACCAATGGCGGCCCGGATCGTCTTGGCACCACCACACCAGCCGGTTATACCGACCTGCTCGTTAACTACACCTACCGTATCGCCTTTGAAGGCGGCGGTGGTCAGGACTTCGGTCTGGCGGCAGCGATTGCCACGCTGATCTTCCTGCTGGTGGGTGCGTTGGCGATAGTGAACCTGAAAGCCACGCGAATGAAGTTTGATTAAGGGAGATAACAAAAATGGCAATGGTCCAACCGAAATCGCAAAAAGTACGTCTATTTATTACTCACCTGCTACTGCTACTTTTTATCGCGGCGATTATGTTCCCGCTGCTAATGGTCGTCGCCATCTCGCTGCGCCAGGGGAACTTCGCGACCGGCAGCCTGATCCCGGAGCAAATCTCGTGGGATCACTGGAAACTGGCGTTAGGTTTTAGCGTTGAACAGGCGGATGGTCGCGTTACGCCACCGCCGTTCCCGGTACTGCTGTGGCTGTGGAACTCGGTGAAAGTCGCGGGGATTTCTGCGATTGGTATTGTGGCGCTCTCCACTACCTGCGCCTACGCCTTTGCCCGTATGCGCTTCCCTGGCAAAGCGACGCTGCTGAAAGGGATGCTGATTTTCCAGATGTTCCCGGCGGTACTCTCACTGGTCGCGTTGTATGCGTTATTTGACCGCCTGGGTGAGTACATTCCGTTCATCGGCCTGAATACCCACGGCGGCGTTATCTTTGCTTACCTGGGGGGGATTGCGCTGCACGTCTGGACGATCAAAGGTTATTTCGAAACTATCGATGGCTCGCTGGAAGAAGCGGCGGCGCTGGATGGCGCGACGCCGTGGCAGGCCTTCCGCCTCGTCCTGCTGCCGCTGTCAGTACCGATTCTGGCAGTGGTGTTCATCCTGTCATTTATCGCTGCTATTACTGAAGTTCCGGTCGCGTCGCTGTTACTGCGTGATGTGAACAGTTACACCCTGGCCGTGGGTATGCAGCAATACCTCAACCCACAAAACTACCTGTGGGGTGACTTTGCTGCCGCTGCTGTGATGTCTGCATTACCGATCACCCTCGTCTTCTTGCTGGCTCAACGCTGGCTGGTCAACGGCCTGACGGCGGGTGGTGTGAAAGGTTAAAGATGTTGTTATGCCAATGTTATGCCGCTGCACCCTCAACTTACGTTATCCTAACTTGTGACTGTTATTCGGCGCTCTTCGGAGCGCCTCTTTTTTACTCCCGCTTCAGCCGTTTCGAATTACACAGCCATAGAGTGATCACCAGTAACAGGATCGCTGCAGAGTAGATCAACACATCCAGTGGCGATTTATGATCGACGATGATCAAGCGCACAATGGCGGTGATCCCGATATAGACAAAGTAACGTAAGGGAAAGTGAAATCCGGACTGAAAATACTTCACAATCAGGGCGATAAATTCGAAATAGAGAAAGTAAACCACCAGCCCTTCCACCAGCTCATATTTGCTGGTTTGTTCTGGTGCGAACAGCACATCAGCCAGATGCACCGTTTCTTTGCCGAGAAAGACAACCAGAATCAAGCCCAGGCACAACAGGCCAAGATTGAGTACGGTCTGCAAAATAGTGGAGATAAACTCCACGCGGGGACGAGATAGCGACGTCATAACAGCCCTCCAACTCAGTGGCGAGCTTCCTGTATAACGTAAAAATGTGACGGAGATCTATATTTTTTGTGTATGTTTTGTTCAACCTGGATTTAGATGGCTCCTCCCGCCAGCGCCGGATGCGGCTCCCCATAGGCCGGATAAACCGCGCCTGACTGTGCCTCCGGCAAGACACGCGCCCCCAAAAAATCACCCATTCAGGTGATTCCCAGCCACCAACAAAGCGCGAAAAATCGACAATGTTCCTCTGGAACAAATAAAACCTAACCTGATAAAGGTGGTAAAAATGAAGCCTTATTTTGCTGCTTTGTTGTTATCAGTCTCTGTTCTTCCTGCTTTTGCCGGTCCGCTCGGTACTGCTGATAAAGCCGACCTTCCGCAAAGCAATGTCTCCAGCCCAATGATGGCTCAGTCGCTCAGGCAACCAGACCTGCAACCTATATCGACGGACAGGAAGACAGAATGTTTTCGCCTTTACACACCAGATCGTAAACCGGGGGTGAACTGCGTTCCTGATGGCTCGACAGGCCATTAAGAATGAGGGTGCCAGTGATTGCGAAAGCTGGCACCTTTCCCATGACTTAACGGAAATTTACGCTACGATCGCTGGTCATATCATACAACTGGAACTTACGCCCAAGTTGCTGACCACCGTCGCGCGTCAGCGGTGTCCAACCAATTGCCGCACGACTGCGGGTCGGGCCGGACGAGAAGAGATCCAGCGGTACAGAGACATACACGCCTTTGGTGAAATCCCCTTCCCCGTACTCCTCTTTCGAAACGTTAGTGATCGTGGCATAGCCACCCACCACCACGCCGCTATCAAAACGTTTGGCAATCTCCAGAGTACCGCCTTTATCCCCTGCCAGATACTGCCCGACGCTCGCTTTGACTAACACATCCTGGGCGAAAGATGGCGTCCAGTACGCGGTCAGATGTCCGGTTTTCACGCTGTAATCGGTAAACTTCATCATATCTTTCGCGCTACGCCAGTCGCGCTGTTTCACATAGTTAGCATCCAGCCCAAACGCCCAGTTGCTATCCAGCGGACGATACAACACTTCTGCCCCCGCACCGCCAAACATGGTTTCGAGATAGCCGCCGTAGACCTGGCCATAGAAGCCGTTGCCCAGATGCTGGAAGTAGTTGGCTTGCAGGTTATTGACGTAAACATCGTTCTGCACATATTCACGAACATGAGTACGCACACGCGGCAGATGGGAGTCCTGCGGCGGGTTAGTGTAGTTAAACTTGTCGTAGTTATTCGCCAGGTTAGCAAACAGGCTGCCGGTAGTCAGCAGATGATCCGTTAGCCAAAAATCCGCCGTCCCCATCACGCCAAGCTGGTACATATAGAAATTTTCCGGGCCACCAACTGACTGATTCAGTACTGGATCGATATGGAAATCAAAGCGCGATTTGTCAAAATACCAGCCTTGTTCAGTGGACTTCGGCACCACCGGTTCGACGCGTTTTTGCGCCAACGTTGTTTCATGACCCAGCGGCTCTCCGGCAAGATGATTTTTCAGGCTGTCGACATCCGTTTCGGTGGTCACCTGCGGCATATTAAGCCGATTTTCCGTTATACGGATCATGCGGATCCCATCCGGCAGATCGTTCATCACGATCCGATTAGCACGAATGATCCCTTCGCGCGAATCGCGATATTTCACCTGCTCGCCGGTAACATACAGCGTATCGCCTTTCACCTGGATCTGCGGATCGGCAAGCCCGGCGTTGTATTTCAACAGCGTTAACTGATTCGCCACCACCGAATGCTGCAAAATGGCATCCTGCGGCTGCGGCTGGTATTGCGGTCGGGCGTTATCGTTGTACGACGGGCGCAGATCGTTAAAGTTGGTGCGCAGCGTGACGCCAAACATAAAGGTGTTGCCACGTTCATAGCTAAGGTTAACGTCGGCCCAATCGGTAACGCGATAAATCGCCCCGACGTTAAACTTACTTTTTTGCTCCAGCTTCCCAGCAAAATCCTGCTGATAATTATTGCCTTCATACTCCAGTTTCAGGCGCAGCGGCTGCCAGGGCGTCTGGTATTCCACTCCTCCAAACAGCGAGGCTGGGCCGTGGAACATCTGGCTGCCGTCGATAGAACCCGCCTGTTTATAGCTGTTATCGCGATAGCAATATTTGTCACTGGCTGAACAGAGCGGATTTTTCACGTTACCGCTGGTGCCCAGATATCCCCACCCCAGGCCGAGCGTGAAATCGAACGGCCCCCAGGCTTTGCTGGCGACCAGATATTCCGCATCAAACAGCCCCGTACCGCCGATATCCCGCGCGCCAACAGCCACCTGCGGCATCCAGTAACTCTCTTCCCACAAACGCAGTTTAAGATCGAAGGCTTTATCTTTATACGTTTGGTCGCCAGAGAACGCTTCGACGCTGCTGTACTGTCTGGTACGCACGTCGGTATAGCGCAACGTCGTTTCCAGCCACGGGAAGAGTTGCACTGAAGCTGAGTAATAACGGTACTGATCATTATCGCGGTAGTTGAGACTAAGCTCCCCTTCCCGCGCCATACGGGCGGTGGGCGTTTGCAACAAACCGACGCCGCCAAAATCTGATTGCGACGGCCCGATAGGCGCAGGATACGTTTCGCCGTAGCAGACCGCGCTAATGCCCAGCGCCAGTACGCTAAGCAGATGTCTTTTTTTCATTATTGGGGTATCCGCTGCGTCAGAATCTGAAGAATGTCGGCGTTCAGGGCGTCTGGCGTCTTACTCCAAACGGAGTCCGCCAGGCCAACATAAATAATGCTGCCGGGCATCGGCTCTACGTGACGCTTGTTCCAGTAAGCCACCGGCGCTTTTTGCGTGCGACCGTCTGGATAAATAACCCATGCGTAGCTGCGATCCGCACCACTAAGCAGGTTCTGACCGGAGAGGTAACTCGCCACGTCACGACCTGGGGTAAATGGCTGATTGCCTGGACGACTAATAAGCCCAAACAACGTGACCGTTGACGGCGGAGATCCGACCCACAGCGTGTAGTTGCCCTGCAACGGCGGGTTACCGCGTTCGGCAACGCGCACCATATCGGGATCAAGATTGATTTTTTGCCTGCCCGTCACTTTCAACGCCTGAATTTGCTGGCGTAAGGTGTTAATAGCGGCGGCATCATCACCGCTGGAATCTGCGGCCAACGCCGCCAGTCGTGCCAGCAACGCCTGCTGTTGACACAATGCCGCCGCCGTTGCCAGCTCTTCGCTAATCACCGCACCGGGCCACCAGCTATTTGCCAGTCGTGGTTGCCCCACCAGATCGATTAAATACTCTGCGCCCGTCAGCGTTTTTGCCTCGCGACTACCATTGCTAAACACCTTGACGGTTCCCGCCGCCAAGACCGATGACATCCCTACGCTCAAAAGCAACGCTGCAATTGTTTGTTTAATCATTGTTTTGCTGCCTTGATGAGCGTGGTTTTCACCGGGAAATAATCTGCACCGAGATACTGTTCCGACTGGCGAATTTGTCCTTCGCTGTCGATCCAGTAACGGTTATGCCAGCACGCCTGATCGGTGGAGACTTCTTCATCCAGCACGCGAACCGGGGTTTCATCGCTGCCGACTTTGACGGTGTCAGTACCATCCCATTTAAAGACTGAACGAGCTGTGGCGTAGCGCACCTGCTGATACTCGGTCCAGCCCATCGTGCGAGTCCAGGTTGTGCCATCAACGATTTGTGCGGGTTTGATCAGCGGATCGGCAGCAAGATTATTTACTTCAATCAGGTTGTCGCCACCGAGCAGGGTTTTCACCAGACGACCATGTTGCGTAACGAGGGTAGCCTGATCCTGAGTAACCCATTTTTGTTGTCCGTCTTCAGCGAAGGCCAAAACGACAAATAACTGTGGACCGCCATTAAGCTGCATATACTGGCTGGCGTAGGGCATATTTTGAATATCATCGTCCGTAAGCTGAACGTCCGGCGTACCGAACAGGCTGTCCCACAGTGAGTTGCCCAGTTCTTGAGTAGTGGCTGAACAGGCCTGTAATAACAGGCAGATAAGAATGAGTGCAGGTCGCTTCACGACTCTTCTCCAGAGGGGCAGAATAACCACACCGGAGTGTGGTTATGGTAAATCCCTTCATACCTCAAGCCACAGATGCGATGACTCGAATTATTCTGGGGATACATACTTTATTACTGAGTACTGGTGGTCGTGGTTGTTGTGGTCCCGGTATTAGAACCATCACCGCCACCGGTTGCCGCGAGCGCGACGCCCACCGCCGAGCTTACGGTGCTGACGCTGGTCGCAGAGGAACTACCCGCTGAAACCGACGTTGCTGCTGACCCTGCCGCTTCGCCCACCTGTACAGGTGCAGCCCACGCAGAAGTCACCGCAAGCGCAGATATGGCAAAAATGCCATACAGAACTTTTTTCATAATAATTTCCCTTCATTGAATGAATGGAGATTTACCCAAAAACATTTCGGGCGGGATCGAGTATACACAACTAAAGCATACGAATTACGCCGCGGGGAATTAGTGAAGGGGTTTTAGGATAATTGGAATGAATATCAACTATATATTTTTATAATATGAAAACAATCAGTTAAATCATTCAGTTAAAATAAATATAAAAATAAATTCCCTGCGTATTTTCTGAAATTAACACAGACTAAAAATATATTTTAGGATTAACCTCACGGTATGATTTTCGTTAAATCATCGGCAAGGGGATTTATCTGATAAAACAATGCCGACTTATAGTCGACATTGTTTTTAAGGCTATTTAGTCAATCGAGCTATGTATTAATTGCCGAATGCGATGTACATATCGGCATCGACCTGTAGGCCTGATAAGACGCGACCGCGTCGCATCAGGCACCGGTTGCCGGATGCGGCGTGAACGCCTTATCCGACCTACATATCGGCATCAGAAATGCACGATGATTAACCGCGCCACGCTTTATAGCGGTTAATCAGACCATTGGTCGAGCTATCGTGGCTGCTGATTTCTTTATCATCTTTCAGCTCCGGCAGAATGCGGTTCGCCAGTTGTTTACCCAGCTCTACGCCCCACTGGTCAAAGGTGAAGATGTTCAGGATCACGCCCTGAGTAAAGATTTTGTGCTCATACAGCGCAATCAAGGCACCCAGACTGAACGGGGTGATTTCGCGCAGCAGAATGGAGTTGGTCGGGCGGTTGCCTTCGAACACTTTGAACGGCACAACATAATCGAGCGTCGCCGGATCTTTACCCTGATCACGGTATTCCTGCTCAACCACTTCGCGGGATTTACCAAACGCCAGAGCTTCGGTCTGAGCGAAGAAGTTAGACAGCAGTTTCTGGTGGTGATCAGAGAGCGGGTTATGGGTGATAGCCGGGGCGATGAAATCGCACGGCACCATTTTGGTTCCCTGGTGAATCAACTGGTAGAACGCGTGCTGACCGTTCGTACCTGGTTCACCCCAAATAATCGGGCCAGTCTGGTAATCCACCACGTTACCGTTACGGTCAACGTACTTACCGTTGGATTCCATATTGCCCTGCTGGAAGTACGCCGCAAAACGGTGCATATACTGGTCGTATGGCAGAATCGCTTCAGTTTCCGCGCCAAAGAAATTGTTGTACCAGATGCCGATCAGCGCCAGCAGTACAGGCAGGTTTTTCTCTGCCGGAGTAGTGGAGAAATGCTTGTCCATGGCGTGTGCACCGGAAAGCAGTTCAACGAAGTTATCAAAACCGATGGAGAGAACAATCGACAGACCAATCGCTGACCACAGAGAGTAACGACCGCCGACCCAATCCCAGAACTCGAACATGTTAGCGGTATCAATACCAAACTCGCCAACAGCTTTCGCGTTGGTGGAGAGCGCCGCAAAGTGTTTCGCAACGTGCTTCTCATCGCCAGCCGCTTTCAGGAACCAGTCACGCGCACTGTGGGCGTTGGTCATAGTTTCCTGAGTAGTGAAGGTTTTAGACGCCACCAGGAACAGGGTGGTTTCCGGATTCACTTTTTTCAGTACTTCTGCGATGTGAGTCCCATCGACGTTAGAAACGAAGTGCATGTTCAGGTGGTTTTTGTACGGGCGCAGCGCTTCAGTCACCATGTACGGACCAAGGTCAGAACCACCGATACCGATGTTTACCACGTCAGTGATTGCCTTGCCGGTATAACCTTTCCACTCACCAGAAATAATCGCTTCCGAGAAGGTTTTCATCTTCTCCAGCACCGCGTTGACTTCCGGCATCACGTCTTTGCCATCAACCAGAATCGGCGTATTGCTACGGTTACGCAGCGCCACGTGCAGTACAGCGCGGTTTTCGGTACGGTTGATCTTCTCGCCAGAGAACATCGACTTAATCGCGCCAGCCAGATCGCACTCTTTCGCCAGATCCTGTAATTTCGCCAGCGTCTCTTCGGTGATGCGGTTTTTGGAGTAATCCACCAGCATCTGATCGTCGAAGGTTGCGGAGAACTTAGAAAAACGATCGCCGTCTTTAGCAAAAAGCTCAGCGATCGTAACGTCTTTCATTTCATCGAAGTGTTTCTGTAGTGCCTGCCAGGCAGCGGTCTGCGTTGGATTGATATTTTTCATTAGCAATACTCTTCTGATATTGAGAATTGTGACTGTGGAAGATTGTAGCGCCAGTCACAGAAAAATGTGATGGTTTTAGTGTCTTTAGCTCGTTCAACCGCCGAAATGGATAAAACAGTATAGCTGTTATAAGCACAATTTCTGGCCACCAGCGCTGCATGAATAATCCGCATAATCCCAGCGTTGACACACTCCGCTACACCTTTTATTTATAAATACGGTCTGCGCCTGCACCGGTTTCTGTTTTGCCTTTGTGCCATGGTCGCTTCTTTCATTCCCTGACACGAGGTTGTTATGCCCGATATTGTTGTCTCCAAATTTGGTGGTACTAGCGTGGCTGATTTCGACGCCATGAACCGCAGCGCCGACATTGTGCTTTCTGATGTGAATGTGCGTTTAGTTGTGCTTTCCGCTTCCGCAGGGATCACCAATCTGCTGGTAGCACTAGCCGAAGGTCTGGAACCGGCTGAGCGTTTCGAAAAACTCGATGCCATTCGCAATATTCAGTTCGCTATTCTGGAACGCCTGCGTTACCCGAACGTCGTCCGTGAAGAGATTGAACGTCTACTGGAGAACATTACCATTCTGGCCGAAGCAGCGGCACTGGCAACCTCTCCGGCGTTAACAGATGAACTGGTCAGCCACGGCGAGCTGATGTCTACTCTGCTGTTTGTTGAGATCCTGCGCGAACGCAATGTTCAGGCACAGTGGTTTGATGTGCGTAAAGTGATGCGTACCAATGACCGATTTGGCCGTGCGGAGCCGGATGTTACTGCACTGGCGGAACTGGCTGCGTTGCAGTTGGCCCCACGACTCAGTGAAAGTTTAATCATCACTCAGGGATTTATTGGCAGAGAAAGTAAAGGCCGTACCACAACACTTGGTCGTGGCGGCAGCGATTATACGGCAGCCTTGCTGGCGGAAGCTTTACACGCATCTCGTGTGGATATCTGGACTGACGTCCCCGGCATCTACACCACCGATCCGCGCGTGGTGCCCGCAGCAAAACGCATAGATGAAATTGCTTTTGAAGAGGCCGCTGAAATGGCGACCTTTGGCGCGAAAGTGCTGCATCCGGCAACGTTGTTGCCTGCTGTACGCAGCGATATTCCGGTATTTGTCGGCTCCAGCAAAGATCCGCGCGCTGGCGGTACGCTGGTGTGTAATACCACCGAAAATCCACCGCTATTTCGCGCACTGGCCCTGCGCCGTAAACAAACGCTATTAACCCTACATAGCCTGAATATGCTGCATTCCCGCGGCTTCCTCGCGGAGGTTTTCGGCATCCTCGCGCGACATAATATTTCGGTAGATTTAATTACGACGTCAGAAGTAAGCGTGGCGTTAACTCTCGACACTACCGGATCAACATCTACCGGCGATACGTTGCTGACGCAATCCTTACTGATGGAGCTTTCGGCACTGTGCCGGGTAGAAGTGGAAGAAGGCCTGGCGCTGGTGGCACTGATTGGCAACGACCTGTCAAAAGCCTGCGGCGTCGGCAAAGAGGTCTTTGGCGTACTGGAACCGTTCAACATCCGCATGATTTGCTACGGCGCTTCCAGCCATAACCTGTGCTTCCTGGTACCAGGCGCAGACGCCGATCAGGTGGTGCAGAAACTGCATAGTAATTTGTTTGAGTAAAAACAGTACGGCCCGGATGATATGCCCCGGGCCGTATTTATTTCCCCATCACTGTCGTCATCAACAGACGATCCAACTCCCTGACATCGCCTTCCCTGCTGTCCGGTAACACTGGTGGAATTTCCCCGCGCGCCAGTTCCGCACGAATAAACGCATGTAGCAATGGACGGCGCGGTCCATATTCCGCTTCTCCCGCGCGCTGTTTACGTTCCAGCAATTCATCTATTTCTGCACGTAAGGCCGCATCCAACTCACTTCCCGCCAGTAACTCAGCAAAGCGCATTGGCGGTACGCCTTTACCCGCTTCGACCCAGCGCACGGCCAGCAGCGGGCGCAGCACGTAAAAATATTTTTTCAGCCGAACTTCGTCGCCCTGCAAATAGCCGCGGAAGTTTTTCTGCGCCATCGAATAGTAATGCCAGCGCGCACGTAGCGGAGAAAACCACTTCGGCACCATCGCCTTAAGAGCCGTTATCGTTTCTTCATCCTGCTGATAGACCACCGGCGAATCCAGCCATTCAATCAGCGTCGGGTTCGCGCCTTTCAATAATCCCAGCGCCTTGCGCCACTCCCAACCTGAAACATCCAGCTCGTCGTCGATGGGCAGTTCGATAACATCGCGTGGTGACTCTACCCGCAGATACCATTCCAGCGGGTGAACATACAAAAAACGCACATCGTAATCGCTGTCTGGCGAGGCAAATCCCCAGCCGCGACTCCCCGATTCGCAGGCGTACAGCACTTTCACGCCATACCGCCATTCAATTTCCTTTAACTGCTGCGATACCCGTTCACGCATCGCAGCACTGACTCCATTTAATGGCATTTGACTCATCCTTTGATATTAACTAACCCGCGCCAGACCACTGAAAACAGAAATGTTATCAATGCGATAGCGTTATTGCGAGAAACGAGCCAGAAATGGACTCTAAGATTTAACACCTTGAATAATAAAAGATTAATTAAATTTGAACAGTTACCAGTGAATTATTTCCGTTAAATTTTTATATGTATTTATCGCTAATTAGCTAAAAACATAAAAATAAAAGAGAACGCAAATGAATCTTATCGGTTCTGCTCGCAAATGAATTCCCGTACACTGAGCTATCCGATTAACAGAGGGCACCATCATGGCACTCCCCCGCATTACTCAAAAAGAGATGACTGAGCGTGAACAGCGCGAACTGAAGACGCTGCTGGATCGAGCGCGTATTGCACATGGCCGCGTGCTGACCAACGCCGAAACCAACAGCATTAAGAAAGAGTACATCGATAAATTAATGGTTGAGCGTGAGGCTGAAGCGAAAAAAGCCCGCCAGTTGAAGAAAAAGCAGGCTTATAAACCGGATCCTGAAGCGTCATTCAGTTGGTCGGCAAATACGTCGACGCGTGGCAAACGCTGATTAACGACCTTTTTTCTTCCGCCCCGGCGAGGCGAAACGCTTGCCGTTTGATGCTGGGCGGCCACCTTTTTCCGCTGTTTTCTCCACCTTCACCACCGGGCGTTTGATGCCTGCCGTTTTCGGTTTGGCCTTCGCTTTGGGCTTCGCCTCGGAAGAGGAATTTTCAATGAGTTTAAAGAGATCGATAAGCTCATCGTCGGTTAAATCACGCCATTCACCCAGCGGAATGCCGCTTAAGCTGACGTTCATAATGCGCGTACGTTCCAGCTTTTTCACTTCGTAGCCAAAATGTTCACACATACGACGGATCTGACGGTTCAACCCTTGCACCAGGGTAATACGAAAGACAAACGGCGCTTCTTTTTTAACTTTGCACTTTTTGGTCACTGTCCCGAGGATTGGCACCCCCGCACTCATGCTGCGAATAAACTCCTCGGTAATCGGTTTATCGACCGTCACCAGATATTCTTTTTCATGGTCGTTGCCAGCACGAAGGATCTTATTGACCAGATCGCCGTGATTAGTGAGGAAAATCAGCCCCTGGGAGTCTTTATCCAGGCGACCAATCGGGAACACGCGCTTGCTGTGATTGACGAAATCGACGATGTTATCGCGCTCGCCATCTTCCGTAGTGCTGACAATGCCCACGGGCTTATTCAGGGCGATAAGCACTAAATCTTCGGCTTCCCGCGGCTCGATCAACTGACCGTTTACTTTTACAACGTCACCGGGCTTTACCTGATCGCCAATAGTGGCACGCTTGCCATTAAGGAACACATTGCCTTGCTCGATATAGCGATCCGCTTCGCGGCGTGAGCAAATTCCGCTTTCGCTGATGTATTTATTTAAACGGACTGATGAGTCGGGCAGCATAAATTCTCCTCTGAAACGCGGAATATACCTTACCTCTTAGCGAGGAAAAACAGGATTTATGCGAAATACGATAAGTTACGTACCAGCATTAATAGCCGTTTAATAGAAAATCGATAGCATCACGCAGTTCGATTCGCTGTTGACTAAGATCAGCTATACGTTCTCCCAACTCTTTTAGCGGTATTCCTGTCATCACCATGTGGTCCAGGCCAGCAATTGAAACCACCGGACAAACTTTTACAGGTGGTTTACCGCCAGATAGCTGAGCAAGTCTGACCGCCGGACAACAATGGCATGCTTTAATACATCAGCGACAGGATTTACGTGCCTCTTCCAGAATCTCGGGGGGCAGCGAAACATTGACAGATTTTTTCACCTTCGACATTGTGCGCATAATTCCCTCCATCATGATGCGCATACTCTGTCTAAAAGTAGCGTAATTAGCGAGCATTTTTCCTCCAGTTTCCTTAGAAATTTGTCGGAAAATACCGCTGTTGCGAATACCTGTCACGCCTGAACATTCAAACTTGCGAGACGCTTTCCAGAAGCAATACGCGACATCGTGAGCCATGTCAGTAAGCGGTTAAATTCACAGTGGTAGCATGCCTTCCGTGATTTCTTACTAACCGGAGAAGTAATGGAACTGCTTTTATTGAGTAACTCGACGCTGCCGGGAAAAGCCTGGCTGGAACATGCGCTGCCGCTGATTGCTGAACAGTTGCAGGGTCGCCGTTCCGCGGTGTTTATTCCTTTCGCTGGCGTAACGCAAACCTGGGATGATTACACAGCCAAAACGGCTGCAGTTCTTGCCCCACTTGGCATTTCTGTCACCGGTATTCATAGCGTTGCCGATCCTGTTGCCGCGATTGAAAATGCGGAGATCGTGATTGTCGGCGGTGGCAACACTTTCCAGTTACTGAAAGAATGCCGTGTGCGCGGTCTGCTGGCACCGATTGTTGACGTAGTGAAACGCGGCGCGCTGTATATTGGCTGGAGCGCAGGCGCTAACCTCGCTTGCCCAACCATTCGCACGACCAACGATATGCCGATTGTCGATCCGCAGGGCTTCGATGCGCTGAATCTGTTCCCGCTGCAAATCAACCCGCACTTCACCAACGCGCTGCCGGAAGGTCACAAAGGTGAAACGCGCGAGCAGCGTATTCGCGAATTACTGGTGGTAGCGCCAGAACTGACGATTATTGGTCTGCCGGAAGGTAACTGGATCACCGTAAGTAAAGGTCACGCTACGCTTGGCGGCCCGAATACCACTTATGTGTTTAAGGCCGGTGAAGAAGCCGTGCCGCTGGAAGCGGGTCACCGTTTTTAAGTGAATTGCCGGACGCATGATCCGGCATCTTGTACATAGTGCCTGATGCGACGCTTAACGCGTCTTATCAGGCCTACAGGATTCACAATATTAATACTCGTCCCGTCCCTCATCTTCATCTGGCTGTTCCAGTACGCTGTAAGCCACCGAACAAAACAGCGAGTTCAGACGCTGCATATCTCCCAATAAACCTAAATGTAGCGAACTGGTTTCAATACTCTGCACGTTTTGCTGATGCAGGCGATCGACGTGGGCATGGGAATAGCGGCGATTAAGAATGCGAAAGCGATGCTTACTGCGACGTAAACGGCGAGCGCTGGTGACATCGCCAGAGAAGAACACCGACATTGCCAGTTTTAAATTGCTGAGCAATTGCTCATAGAGCGCATCCAGTTCCTTCAACCCATCAAGCGAAAACGCCCGCCGTGCTGCCAGTGATTTGTCGGCAATTTCGCTGCCCATGCGCTCGACAATATCGGAAGCCTGCTCAAGGTTGAGCGCCATTTCGATAATCTCCGCCCAGCGACGTGATTCTTCTTCCGCCAACTCTTCTTTTGGCATCCGCGCCAGATAAAGTTTAATCGCGGTGTAGAGGACGTTGATATCATCCGCCAGCTTGCGCAACTCCTTCTCTTCACGCGGTTCGCCGTGCATCACTTTATTCAGCCCTTCCATCATCTGTTCCATCGCGTCACCGATGCGCAGTGTTTCACGGGCGGCATTCGCCAGAGCAAGGGTCGGCGTATCCAGCGCGCTGACATCCAGATGTTTTGGTTTCAGATGGGCATCCAGTTCGGGTTCATCGCGAATAATGGTTTTGCAAAACCGTGCCATCGGGTCGACAAATGGCAGCATCGCCAGACAGCGCACAAGGTTATAGAAGACGTGGAAATAGATAACCAGTTCCGCTTTCGGCAAAGGCAGTTTATCCATTGATTCTGCCAGAACGTGGACAAACGGCAGGATAATCAGGCTCCCCACCAGCTTAAAAAGCAGGCTGCCCAACGCGACACGACGTGCGGCAGCATTAGCGGCGCTATTGTTGAGCATCGCCAGCAAGCCGGAACCAAGGTTAGCGCCAATAACCAGGCAGAGCGCCACCGGGAAAGAGATAATGCCCGCAGCAGTCAGAGTCGCAGTCAGCAGTACCGCGGCAAGGCTGGAGTAGCTGATAATGGCGAACATCGCGCCAATCAGCGCATCCAGCAGAATATCGCCGGTCAGCGAGGCAAAGATCACCTGAACACCGTTCGCCTGGGTGATCGGCGTTACGGCCTGCACAATCAACTCCAGTGCCAGCAAAATCAACCCAAGGCCAATACCGACGCGGCCCAATTGCCCAGCGCGCGACTGCTTGCGTCCGAGGAAAAAAATTACGCCGATAAAAATAAGTAGCGGCGACAACCAGGATAAATCGAAGGTGAGAACCCGCGCCATCAGCGCCGTTCCGACATCGGCCCCCAGCACAATCACCAGCGCAGGCGCGAGAGCAACCAGATCCTGGGCAACAAACGACGTCACCAGCATGGTGGTGGCATTACTGCTCTGCACCAGTGCCGTAACGCCAATCCCCGCACAGAAGGCGAGCGGCTTTTTTTCGACGCTCCGGCTAAGGACAGTACGCAGCCGTGCGCCAAAGACACGCATTACGCCTGTTCGAACAATATGCGTCCCCCAGACCAGCAGGGCGACGGCAGAAAGCAGGTGAAGCAGTGTTAACACGAGTTCAGGTTCTCCTTATCGTTATATGTGCCTGAAACAGTTCCGGAAGCGCTTTTCCGGTCTGATATAAGTCCAGTATATGTGTTTACTATCAATAAAGAGACAGGGCACTCCGTGAGTGCCCTGTTTGTTGTAAAGAAAAGTGACAGATTTGTGAATCAGTCCGCGTCATACCCCAGATTCGGCGCCAGCCAGCGTTCAACATCAGAAACGCTCATACCTTTACGGCGGGCATAGTCTTCAACCTGATCGCGCTGAATTTGTGCCACTGCGTAGTACTTGCTGTCCGGATGGCTGAAGTACCAACCCGAAACTGATGCGCCAGGCCACATAGCGAAAGATTCCGTGAGTTTCATGCCGGTGTGTTTTTCCACTTCCAGCAGCTCCCAGATGGTGGCTTTTTCCGTATGTTCCGGGCAGGCCGGATATCCTGGTGCCGGGCGGATGCCCTGATAGTTTTCGCGGATCAGGTCTTCGTTGCTGAGATTTTCATTCGGCGCGTAGCCCCAGTAGACTTTACGCACGCGCTCATGAAGATATTCTGCAAAGGCTTCGGCTAAACGGTCGGCAAGCGCTTTCACCATGATTTTATTGTAATCATCGTGCTGCGCTTCGAAGGCATCAGCCAGCGCGTCCTCTTCCAGCCCGCCAGTTACGGCAAATGCACCGATGTAATCCGCTTTGCCGGAGAGTTTCGGTGCCACAAAATCAGCGAGGCAGTAGTTAGCAAAGCCGGTTTTTTCCGTCTGTTGGCGCAGATGGTGGCTGATATTAATCACATGCGTGCGTGTTTCATCACGATAGATTTCAATGTCGTCACCCACCCGGTTTGCCGGGAACAGACCAACCACGCCGCGCGGATTCAGCGATTTTTCAGCGCTTAATTTATCCAGCATGTCGTTAGCGTCTTTAAACAGGCGTTTTGCCTCTTCGCCCACCACTTCATCTTCCAGAATGCGCGGATACTTTCCGGCCAGCGACCAGGTCATAAAGAACGGCGTCCAGTCGATATAGTTACGCAGCGTTTCGATGCTGGCTTCGACTTCCTGCACGCCGAGACGGTGCGCTACAGGCGGCGTATAGGCCTGCCAGTCAAAAGCGAAATCGTTATCGCGCGCCACTTCCAGCGTGACCGGTGGCGTGCGCGGTTTCTTGCGCCCGTGCTGAATACGCACGGTTTCGTACTCTTTGCGGGTACGAGCGACAAAGTCGTCACGCTGAGTGTCGGAAAGCAGCGCCGCCACAACACCAACGGTGCGCGAGGCGTTTTGCACGTAAACCGTCGGGCCGCTGTAGTTTTGCTCGATTTTCACCGCTGTATGCGCTTTTGAGGTAGTCGCGCCGCCAATCAGTAGCGGAATGGTGAAGCCCTGACGCTCCATCTCTTTCGCCACGTTGACCATTTCGTCCAGCGACGGCGTGATCAGCCCCGAAAGACCAATCAAATCAGCATTCACCTCTTTGGCAGTGCGGAGGATTTTTTCCGCTGGCACCATCACGCCGAGATCAACAATTTCATAGTTGTTACATTGCAGCACCACACCAACAATATTTTTACCGATATCGTGCACGTCACCCTTCACGGTGGCGATCACCATCTTACCGTTGGTTTTACCCTGCTCTTTGCTGGCTTCAATATACGGTTCGAGATACGCCACCGCCTGCTTCATAACGCGTGCCGATTTCACCACCTGCGGCAAAAACATTTTCCCTTCACCAAACAGGTCACCGACGACGTTCATTCCGTCCATCAGCGGCCCTTCAATCACTTCAATCGGGCGAGCGGCTTGTTGACGAGCTTCTTCGGTGTCCTGTTCGATAAACTCAGTAATGCCTTTGACCAACGAGTACTCCAGGCGTTTCTTCACGTCCCACGAGCGCCACTCCGCCTGTTGGGCGTTGGCGGTGTCGTCGGTTTTACTGCCGCGATATTTTTCGGCAAGTTCCAGTAAACGCTCTGTACCATCGTCGCGACGGTTAAGGATCACATCTTCCACCGCGTCGCGCAGTTCCGCAGGCAGATCGTCGTAAATCGCCAGTTGTCCGGCGTTGACGATCCCCATATCCATACCGTTACGGATGGCGTAGTAGAGGAACACCGCGTGAATAGCTTCGCGCACCGGGTCGTTGCCACGGAACGAGAAGGAAACGTTGGAGACGCCACCGGAGATGAGTGCGTGCGGCAGTTCGCGTTTGATGTCTTCGCACGCGCCGATGAAATCCTGCGCGTAATTGTTATGCTCTTCAATCCCGGTGGCGACAGCGAAGATGTTCGGGTCGAAAATGATATCTTCCGGCGGGAAGCCGACTTCCTCGGTGAGGATTTTGTACGCCCGACGGCAAATCTCGATTTTCCGTGCGCGGGTATCGGCCTGGCCCTGTTCGTCAAAGGCCATTACCACCACCGCCGCACCGTAACGGCGTAATAATTTGGCATGATGGATAAAGGTTTCAACGCCCTCTTTCATCGAGATAGAGTTAACAATGCCTTTGCCCTGAATACACTTCAGTCCTTTTTCGATGACGTCCCATTTCGAAGAATCGATCATAATCGGCACGCGAGCGATATCCGGCTCGCCAGCAATCAGACTGAGGAAACGCACCATCGCCGCTTCGGCGTCGAGCATCCCTTCATCCATGTTGATATCGATAATCTGCGCGCCGTTTTCCACCTGCTGACGCGCCACGTCCAGCGCCTCGCTATATTTCTCTTCTTTGATCAGGCGTTTGAACTTAGCGGAACCGGTTACGTTAGTTCGTTCACCAACGTTAACAAACAAACTATCGTCGCCAATGTTCAGCGGCTCCAGTCCGGACAAACGGCAGGCTACGGGGATATCAGGCAGTTTGCGCGGTGCTAATCCTTCAACTGCACGGCTCATCGCAGCAATATGTTGTGGCGTCGTGCCACAGCAGCCGCCGACAATATTCAGGAAACCCGATTCAGCCCATTCGCGAATCTGTTTCGCCATTGTGTCAGCATCGAGATCGTATTCACCAAAGGCGTTTGGCAGTCCGGCATTCGGGTGCGCGGTGACGTAGCATTCGGCAATACGCGAAAGTTCCTGCACGTACTGACGCAGTTCGTCTGGCCCCAGTGCGCAGTTGAGGCCAAAGGTCAGCGCTTCGGCATGCCGCAGGGAGTTGTAAAATGCCTCGGTTGTCTGACCGGAGAGCGTGCGCCCGGAGGCGTCGGTAATGGTGCCGGAAATCATAATCGGCAACTCCACACCCAGCGCTTCAAACTCGGTTTTCACCGCAAAGACCGCCGCTTTCGCGTTAAGAGTGTCGAAAACAGTTTCAATCAGAATCAGGTCTACACCGCCTTCCACCAGCGCTTTGGTGGATTCACGATAAGCCGCCACCAGTTGGTCAAAGGTGATATTGCGAAATGCCGGATCGTTTACATCCGGAGAAATAGATGCTGTGCGATTGGTTGGGCCGAGAACACCAGCAACGTAGCGTGGTTTCCCCGGCGTGCGGGCGGTCCACTCGTCAGCGCAGGCACGTGCCAGTTTCGCTGCTGCAAAGTTGATTTCTGCTGACAGGGATTCCATCTGGTAATCCGCCATCGCAATAGTCGTGGAGTTGAAGGTGTTGGTTTCGATGATATCCGCGCCCGCTTCAAAGTAAGCGTTGTGGATCGCGGCAATCACATCAGGTTTACTGAGTACCAGCAGGTCGTTGTTGCCTTTTAGATCGCACGGCCAGTCGGCAAAACGCTCACCGCGAAAATCGGCTTCGTTCAGACGATAATTCTGGATCATGGTGCCCATACCGCCGTCCAGCACCAGAATACGTTCATTTAACTGCGCACGCAGTTGTTCAACTTTGCTGCTCACACTTGCTCCCGACACGCTCAACCCAGATTTAATAAAAATTCAACAAACCATACTGGCACAAACGCATCAGTGGTAAAAGCGACCACTACGCAACATGAGATTTGTTCAACATTAACTCATCGGATCAGTACAGCAACTGTTGCATTAGTTAACAATAAAAATGAAAATGATTTCCACGATACAGAAAAAGGAGGCTGTCATGGTCGCACCCATTCCCGCAAAACGCGGTAGAAAACCTGCCGCAACCAGCGCCCCCGCGACTGGACAGGTTCAGTCTTTAACGCGTGGCCTGAAATTACTGGAGTGGATTGCCGAATCCAATGGCAGTGTGGCACTAACCGAACTGGCACAGCAAGCCGGATTACCCAATTCCACCACCCACCGTCTGCTAACCACTATGCAACAACAGGGCTTTGTGCGTCAGGTCGGTGAGCTGGGTCACTGGGCGATCGGCGCGCATGCATTTATGGTCGGTAGCAGTTTTCTCCAGAGCCGTAATTTGTTAGCTATTGTCCATCCTATACTGCGCGATCTGATGGAAGAATCTGGCGAAACGGTCAATATGGCGGTGCTCGATCAAAGCGATCACGAGGCGATTATTATTGATCAGGTGCAGTGTACGCATCTGATGCGAATGTCCGCCCCTATTGGCGGTAAATTGCCGATGCATGCTTCCGGTGCCGGTAAAGCCTTTTTGGCTCAACTGAGTGAAGAACAGGTGACAAAGCTGCTGCATCGCAAAGGGTTACATGCCTATACCCACGCGACGCTGGTTTCTCCTGTGCATTTAAAAGAAGACCTCGCGCAGACACGCAAACGCGGTTATTCATTTGATGATGAAGAACATGCGCTGGGACTGCGTTGCCTGGCTGCGTGTATTTTCGATGAACACCGCGAACCGTTTGCCGCAATTTCAATTTCCGGGCCGATTTCACGTATTACCGATGACCGCGTGACTGAGTTTGGCGCGATGGTAATTAAAGCGGCGAAGGAAGTAACGCTGGCGTATGGTGGAATGCGGTGACTTTTCGCCTCTGATTTATACAAACCGCACGCTAAACCGCTGTCTGCGCCGATATGCATAAACATCTTCCACATGTCCTTCGCGGATGCGGTTTTGTAGAGCGCGCCAGTAATCGGCGCGGAACAGGTCGGCGTGCATTTCCTCGAACAGTGGACCAATGCGTGGGTCGGCGCATAGCCAGTGGCGGAACTCTTCCGGGAAAACATCGCCCGGCGAGACGCTATACCACGGTTCGCTGGCGAGTTCGTCTTCCGGGTAGCGCGGCGGTGGGATGTCGCGGAAATTCACTTCCGTCATGTAGCAAATTTCATCGTAATCATAAAACACCACGCGCCCGTGTCGGGTGACGCCAAAGTTTTTAAACAGCATATCACCGGGGAAAATATTGGCGGCGGCAAGCTGGCGAATAGCGTTGCCGTACTCTTCTATAGCATCACGCAGTTGCTGACCCTCAACCTGTTCAAGCCAAATATTGAGAGGCACCATCCGCCGTTCGATATAGAGATGGCGAATCACAATTTGTTCGCCCAGATCGGTGATTTTTTCTGGCGCTTCCTGAAGCAGCAAATCCATTAATGACGGGGAAATATGTCGCTTCTCCAGTACAAAGTTTTCAAACTCCTGGGTATCCGCCATCCTTCCTACGCGATCGTGCTCTTTTACCAGTTGATAGCAGGCGCGGACGTGAGCCGCTGACATCTCTTTCTGCGGGGCGAATTTGTCTTTGATGACTTTGAATACCCGATCAAAGCCCGGCAGCGTGAACACCAGCATGACCATCCCACGAATGCCCGGCGCTTCAATAAACTGCTCATTACATCCTTGTAAATAAACGAGATATTCACGGTAACTTTCGGTTTTGGCATGCTTCTGGCAACCGATAGCCATATACAGTTCTGCGGTAGTTTTACCCGGCAGAATCTCCCGTAGCCACTCGACCAGTGCGGCAGGCAGCGGCGCGTAAACCATAAAATAGGATCGCGCGAAGCCAAAGACGATGCTCGCTTCGGCGGTCGTCGTCAGGCAGGTATCAATAAACAACTCGCCGTCGTCCGTCTGGTGGATCGGCAGCAAAAATGGCAACGTGCCGGAAGGCGTTATCAGTTTGCCCACCAGCCAGGCGGCTTTATTACGGTAAAACAGTTCGTTCGCCACCTGTAGATGACTTTCAGCGAGGTTATCTGTCCCCAGCGTTTCCGTCAGATGAAGAATGATATAGTTGATATCACGGCTTTTATTCTGCCAGCACAGGCGTAGCGGCAAGTCGCTAATAACGCGCATCAGCAGTGATTCCCAGCCGTGATCGGGGTAAAAGTCTTTGGCCAGCGGGCGCGGAATGGTACGAAAGCGGCGTTCCGGCTGGGAGCTAAAGATAAAAAGCCGCTCGGGAGTAAGCGAGCGGTGGTCAAATAACCGACAGTATACGGAGTTGAAAAAACTCTCCGCAATCTCGAAGCGCGGGTAGTCCGGCAATAGCCGGGTGTAATGCTCTTTGACGTGCAGTAAAAATGCCGCATTCGTGCTTTGGCCGTTGGTAATGCAGCGTAACTGCTCCACCACCAGACCCACGTGATGATCGTAAAGATGGATACGATTTTTCATCGCCTGCTGGACAGCGTGCCAGTCGGCCTGTTCGAAACGCTGCTGCGCCCCGGAAGTCACTTCGAGGAATCGACCATACTGGGCATCGAAACCCTGCAAAATTGTTTGTGCAATCAGTAATTCCAGGCCACGCGGCATTTGTTGCCCTCATCGGGAGCTGTGAATTGCCGGATAAGACGCACAAGCGTCACATCAGGCG
>NZ_KE137295.1:0-6397 GCF_000408805.1 Escherichia sp. KTE159 | reverse complement strand
CGTAAACGCCTTATCCGGTCTACGAGTCTGCAACATTTGTAGGCCTGATAAGACGCGCAAGCGTCGCATCAGGCGCTCATTGCCGGATGCGGCGTGAACGCCTTATCCGGCCTACAGCCAACAACAATTGTCGGTTGCTTAGAACTGCGATTCTTCGGTAGAGCCGGTCAGTGCGGTAACCGACGATGTGCCACCCTGAATAATGGTCGTCACTTTATCGAAATAACCCGTACCCACTTCCTGCTGGTGAGAAACGAAGGTGTAGCCATCTTTCGCAGCAGCAAATTCCGGCTGCTGCACTTTCTCAACATAATGCTTCATCCCCTCGCCCTGCGCATAGGCGTTTGCCAGGTCGAACATGTTGAACCACATGCTGTGGATACCCGCCAGGGTGATAAACTGGAATTTGTAACCCATATCCGACAATTGCTGCTGGAAGCTGGCAATAGTTTTGTCGTCGAGATTTTTCTGCCAGTTGAACGACGGCGAGCAGTTGTAGGCTAACAGCTTGCCTGGATATTTCGCATGAATAGCGTCGGCAAAACGGCGCGCCAGTTCCAGATCTGGCGTAGAGGTTTCACACCAAACCAGGTCAGCATATGGCGCATAAGCCAGACCACGGCTGATAGCTTGTTCAATGCCCGCATGGGTACGGAAGAAACCTTCATTAGTGCGTTCACCAGTGATGAATTCGCTGTCGTACGGATCGCAATCGGAGGTGATCAGGTCTGCTGCATCGGCATCGGTACGAGCAACCAACAGGGTCGGAACTCCTGTAACATCCGCAGCCAGACGCGCCGCGACCAGTTTCTGGATCGCTTCCTGGGTTGGCACCAGCACTTTACCGCCCATGTGACCGCATTTTTTCACTGACGCCAACTGATCTTCGAAGTGAACTGCCGCTGCACCGGCTTCAATCATCGCTTTCATCAGCTCAAAAGCATTCAGGACACCACCAAAACCGGCTTCAGCATCGGCAACGATCGGCAGGAAATAATCAACATAACGCGGATCGCCCGGCTCAATACCTGCGGACCACTGGATCTGATCAGCTCGACGGAAGGTGTTATTGATCCGCTCCACTACCGCTGGCACTGAATTTGCCGGATAAAGTGACTGGTCCGGATACATGCTGGCCGCCAGGTTAGCATCCGCCGCTACCTGCCAGCCAGACAGGTAAACCGCTTCAATACCCGCTTTCGCCTGTTGCAGCGCCTGACCGCCAGTCAGTGCGCCGAGGCTGTTGATATAGCCTTTTTTCGATTCACCGTGCAGCAGTCGCCACATTTTTGCCGCGCCCAGTTGTGCCAGCGTGCATTCCGGATTGACCGAGCCGCGTAATTTCACCACGTCCTCCGCGCTGTATGGGCGGGTAATACCTTCCCAGCGCGGTTGAGTCCACTCTTTCTGTAATTCTTCAATTTGTTGTGTACGGGTTTTCATGTGCAGATGCTCCATAGTTATGTGGTGGTTTACGCTAACAGGCGGTAGCCTGGCAGGGTCAGGAAATCAATTAACTCATCGGAAGTGGTGATCTGTTCCATCAGGCGAGCAGCATCATCGAAGCGCCCACTATTGAAACGTTGTTCGCCCAATTCATGGGCAATCTCTTTCATCTCTTCAGCCAACATCTGGCGGAACAGTGCTTTGGTCACCGGTTTGCCATTGCTCAACGTTTTTTGATGGTGGATCCATTGCCAGATAGAGGTGCGGGAAATCTCTGCCGTTGCTGCGTCTTCCATCAGACCATAAATCGGCACACAGCCGTTGCCGGAGATCCATGCTTCGATGTACTGCACGGCCACACGAATATTGGCGCGCATGCCTTCTTCGGTACGCTCACCGTCACAAGGAGCCAGCAGTTGTTCGGCAGTAACCGGTGCATCTTGCTCGCGCAGGACTTCTAACTGGTTTTTACGAGA
This sequence comes from Escherichia sp. KTE159, assembly GCF_000408805.1. Taxonomy (NCBI): domain Bacteria; kingdom Pseudomonadati; phylum Pseudomonadota; class Gammaproteobacteria; order Enterobacterales; family Enterobacteriaceae; genus Escherichia; species Escherichia sp. KTE159. The sequence continues at coordinate 4,475 of NZ_KE137295.1, read as the reverse complement.
GCCGAGGATGTCGTTAAATACCGCCATAGCGGTATCAGCAAGGCCTGGATGGGCGATCCACGTACCATCGTGACCGTTGCTGGCTTCTAGTGCTTTATCCGCTTTTACCTTGTTGAGAACCTGATTATTGCGCTCTTCATCTTTACTCGGGATAAAGGCCGCCATGCCGCCCATCGCGAATGCACCGCGTTTATGGCAGGTTTTAATCAGCAGACGTGAATAGGCACTGAGGAACGGTTTATCCATTGTCACTGCCTGGCGGTCTGGCAGGACGCGATCGGGATAGTTTTTTAATGTTTTGATATAGCTAAAGATGTAATCCCAGCGACCGCAGTTCAGACCGACAATATGGTCGCGCAGTGCGTGAAGGATTTCATCCATCTGGAATACAGCAGGCAAGGTTTCAATGAGTAACGTTGCCTTGATGGTGCCGCGCGGCAGGTTAAAGCGACCTTCTGCGTAAGTGAAGACTTCGCTCCACCATGCAGCTTCCTGCCAGGACTGAGTTTTTGGCAGATAAAAATAAGGACCACTGCCCTTTGCCAGCAGCGCCTGGTAGTTGTGGAAGAAGTAGAGAGCAAAATCAAACAGGCTGCCAGGGATTGCTTCACCACGCCAGGTAACATGTTTTTCCGGCAAGTGCAGGCCGCGTACCCGACAAATCAAAACCGCCGGATTGGGCTTGAGTTGATAAATTTTACCTGCTTCGTTGGTGTAACTGATGGTGCCGTTAACCGCATCGCGCAGGTTAATTTGCCCGTCGATCACTTTGTTCCAGTCCGGGGCCAGTGAATCCTCGAAGTCAGCCATGAAGACTTTCACATTAGCGTTTAGCGCGTTAATCACCATCTTGCGCTCAACGGGTCCGGTTATCTCTACCCGGCGATCTTGTAAGTCCGCAGGAATTCCGCGAATCTTCCAATTACTTTCTCGAATGGAAGTTGTTTCCGAAATAAAATCAGGCAACGTCCCGTTATCGATATCCTGCTGTTGCTGAATGCGCGCTGCCAGAAGTTTATTGCGTTGTGGCGTAAAATGCGTCACCAGCTCAGTCAGAAATTCTACCGCTTCGGCGGTGAGAACTTGCTTCTCCTGCTCGCCATACGGCCTTATGAAAGCCAGTTCATCGGTTGTTGTTGCCTGTTGAGTCATCGTGCAGCTCCTCGTCATGGATCCGAATACTTCCCCACTGTGAACGAAGGATCGTTGTGCGCTTTTCGTTCAGCACAACTAAGACTACTCATTTAAAATGCAAAATCAAAAACAATTTCCATTTTTAATTTAATTATCAATTAACTTATTGATAACAATAATAATAAAATTAATTCACTTGATGAGTGACGTTTCAGAAATAAAAAAGGCACCCGAAGGTGCCTGATGTAATGTGCTGAATCGCTTAACGATCGATCGCCGCAGAAGATTAATCCAGCGTTGGATTCATGTGGCGTAGATCGTATGGCGTAATCTGGTAGACGTAATAGTTGAGCCAGTTGGTAAACAGCAAATTACCGTGACTACGCCAGCTCGCACACGGTTTGTTTTGCGGATCGTTATGCGGGAAATAGTTATACGGTACATCCGGAGTTAGTCCGGCTTCTACATCGCGGAAATATTCCTGCGCCAGTGTTTGCGCATCGTATTCAGGATGGCCCGTCACAAAGGCAATACGCTTGTCTTTGCTGGCAAACAAATACGCATCCCCTTCTTCTGTCTCTGCCAGAATCTCCAGATCGGTGTAATCACGAATCAACGCTGCCGGAAAGTCTGCATATCGCGAATGCGGTGCCAGAAATGAATCATCAAATCCACGCGTCAGAAGCGCATGAGGATGGAGAATGTGGTGCTCGTATACACCCGAAAGTTTGTCGGTGCGGGTTTGCTTGGGTATACCGTAGAGAATATTAAGCGCGGCCTGAACCGCCCAACAGACAAATAATGTCGAGGTGACGTGATCTCTCGACCACTCCAATACCTGTTTGATCTGCGGCCAGTAAGCGACGTCATTAAACTCCACCAGACCCAGCGGCGCGCCAGTTACAATCAGACCATCAAAGTTCTGTTCCTGTATATCTTCAAAGTTGCAGTAGAAGTTGTTCAGATGCTCTGCAGGCGTGTTGCGCGACTCGCGAGAATCGATGCGCAACAACTGAATATCGACCTGCAAAGGAGAGTTTGAAAGCAGGCGTAAAAACTGATTTTCAGTTTCGATCTTCTTCGGCATCAGGTTAAGGATAAGCACCTTTAGCGGACGAATTTCCTGACCAGACGCGCGCGAAGTTGTCATCACAAAGACGTTTTCTTCACGCAAGAAATTGACGGCGGGTAGCTCGTCCGGCACACGAATCGGCATAACCTGATTACCTCACTACATACGTTCAAACGTTTAGACATCCAGATAGCTGAAGATAACCAGAAAATTCGCCAATGTCGAGCCTGCATGTTCAAGGTGAGAAAGTTTCAAGAAAAAGGCTGAGTTAGAATATAAGCATGAATAAAAGGAGTGGAAATGGTTATTAGAATTCGCCGTTCACGGCATGAGGAAGGGGAAAAACTGGTTTCGATCTGGTGTCGTTCTGTCGATGCTACCCACCATTTTTTGTCTGCAGACTATCGGGTCGAACTGGAAGAGCTGGTGAGTTCGTTTCTGCCAGAAGCACCGCTGTGGGTTGCGGTTAATGAGCGGGATCAACCGATTGGGTTTATGTTGCTAAGCGGGCAGCATATGGATGCGCTATTTGTTGATTCTGATGCGCGCGGGTATGGCGTAGGTCGACTACTGGTGGAACATGCGCTCTCGATGGCCACGGAACTGACAACCAACGTTAATGAGCAAAATGAGCAAGCAGTAGGATTCTATAAGAAGATGGGATTTAAAGTTACCGGGCGTTCGGAAGTCGACGAGCTGGGGAAACCGTATCCGCTACTGAATCTGGCGTATGTGGGGGAATAATGCGCTGCTGACCCCTACCGTAACCCTGCGCAGGACAGATAAGGCTCGCCAGCATCGCATCCGGCATTTTTCCGCACCAGCGCAAAAAGGCCATCCTTATGGATGGCCTTTCGCTAATTTGATGCCTGGCAGTTCCCTACTCTCGCATGGGGAGACCCCACACTACCATCGGCGCTACGGCGTTTCACTTCTGAGTTCGGCATGGGGTCAGGTGGGACCACCGCGCTATCTCCGCCAGGCAAATTCTGTTTATTAACCCGCTTATCGCCGGCTAATCTAATCTGTATCAGGCTGAAAATCTTCTCTCATCCGCCAAAACATCTTCGGCGTTGTAAGGTTAAGCCTCACGGTTCATTAGTACCGGTTAGCTCAACGCATCGCTGCGCTTACACACCCGGCCTATCAACGTCGTCGTCTTCAACGTTCCTTCAGGAGACTTAAAGTCTCAGGGAGAACTCATCTCGGGGCAAGTTTCGTGCTTAGATGCTTTCAGCACTTATCTCTTCCGCATTTAGCTACCGGGCAGTGCCATTGGCATGACAACCCGAACACCAGTGATGCGTCCACTCCGGTCCTCTCGTACTAGGAGCAGCCCCCCTCAGTTCTCCAGCGCCCACGGCAGATAGGGACCGAACTGTCTCACGACGTTCTAAACCCAGCTCGCGTACCACTTTAAATGGCGAACAGCCATACCCTTGGGACCTACTTCAGCCCCAGGATGTGATGAGCCGACATCGAGGTGCCAAACACCGCCGTCGATATGAACTCTTGGGCGGTATCAGCCTGTTATCCCCGGAGTACCTTTTATCCGTTGAGCGATGGCCCTTCCATTCAGAACCACCGGATCACTATGACCTGCTTTCGCACCTGCTCGCGCCGTCACGCTCGCAGTCAAGCTGGCTTATGCCATTGCACTAACCTCCTGATGTCCGACCAGGATTAGCCAACCTTCGTGCTCCTCCGTTACTCTTTAGGAGGAGACCGCCCCAGTCAAACTACCCACCAGACACTGTCCGCAACCCGGATCACGGGTCCACGTTAGAACATCAAACATTAAAGGGTGGTATTTCAAGGTCGGCTCCATGCAGACTGGCGTCCACACTTCAAAGCCTCCCACCTATCCTACACATCAAGGCTCAATGTTCAGTGTCAAGCTATAGTAAAGGTTCACGGGGTCTTTCCGTCTTGCCGCGGGTACACTGCATCTTCACAGCGAGTTCAATTTCACTGAGTCTCGGGTGGAGACAGCCTGGCCATCATTACGCCATTCGTGCAGGTCGGAACTTACCCGACAAGGAATTTCGCTACCTTAGGACCGTTATAGTTACGGCCGCCGTTTACCGGGGCTTCGATCAAGAGCTTCGCCTTGCGGCTGACCCCATCAATTAACCTTCCGGCACCGGGCAGGCGTCACACCGTATACGTCCACTTTCGTGTTTGCACAGTGCTGTGTTTTTAATAAACAGTTGCAGCCAGCTGGTATCTTCGACTGATTTCAGCTCCACGAGCAAGTCGCTTCACCTAC
>NZ_KE137294.1:0-38290 GCF_000408805.1 Escherichia sp. KTE159 | reverse complement strand
TTCCCAGACATTACTCACCCGTCCGCCACTCGTCAGCAAAGAAGCAAGCTTCTTTCTGTTACCGTTCGACTTGCATGTGTTAGGCCTGCCGCCAGCGTTCAATCTGAGCCATGATCAAACTCTTCAATTTAAAAGTTTGATGCTCAAAGAATTAAACTTCGTAATGAATTACGTGTTCACTCTTGAGACTTGGTATTCATTTAGCGTCTTGCGACGTTAAGAATCCGTATCTTCGAGTGCCCACACAGATTGTCTGATAAATTGTTAAAGAGCAGTTGCGACGCGGCTTTCAGCTCACTGTCGCGAGGTGGCGTATATTACGCTTTCCTCTTTCAGAGTCAACCCTGAATTTCAGGATTTTTTCTCTTCAACCGAACCGGCTGTTTGTGTGAAGTGATTCACATCCGCCGTGTCGATGGAGGCGCATTATAGGGTGTTCTCCGTAGGCCGCAATAGAAAAATTGCAAAAAAATGACTGACTGCTGCATTCCCCAGCAAAACCCCGCTTTATACCTTTTTACACACAGAGTTATCCACAATCATCAGCGTTATTTCTGTATTCCTGAACCGCTAATGGCAATCAAAATCGAGATCACCATCGAAACAAAAAAATTCGCGAGCGTTGCGCAAACGTTTTCGTTACAATGCGGGCGAAAAATAAAGATGCCCCGTTAGGGGCGTTAGCTGAGTTTTTTGCGAAAAATTCAGCTAACGCTCTCTGTAATAGTCAAATCCAGGGGATTTACCATGCAACAACGTCGTCCAGTCCGCCGCGCTCTGCTCAGTGTTTCTGACAAAGCCGGTATCGTCGAATTCGCCCAGGCACTTTCTGCACGCGGTGTGGAGCTGCTGTCTACAGGGGGCACTGCCCGTCTGTTAGCAGAAAAAGGCCTGCCGGTGACCGAAGTTTCCGATTACACCGGTTTCCCGGAGATGATGGATGGACGCGTGAAGACTCTGCATCCAAAAGTGCACGGCGGTATTCTGGGCCGTCGCGGTCAGGACGATGCCATTATGGAAGAACATCAGATCCAACCTATCGATATGGTGGTCGTTAACCTGTACCCATTCGCCCAGACCGTGGCCCGTGAAGGCTGCTCACTGGAAGATGCGGTTGAGAACATCGATATCGGCGGCCCAACCATGGTGCGCTCCGCCGCCAAGAATCATAGAGATGTCGCTATCGTTGTTAAGAGCAGCGACTATGACGCTATTATTGAAGAGATGGATGCCAACGAAGGTTCTCTGACTCTCAATACCCGTTTCGACCTCGCCATCAAAGCCTTCGAACATACCGCCGCCTATGACAGCATGATCGCCAACTACTTCGGTAGCATGGTTCCGGCTTATCACGGCGAGAGTAAAGAAGCGGCTGGCCGCTTCCCGCGCACACTTAACCTGAACTTCATTAAGAAGCAGGATATGCGCTACGGTGAAAACAGCCACCAGCAAGCTGCCTTCTATATAGAAGAGAATGTGAAAGAAGCCTCCGTTGCCACCGCAATCCAGGCTCAGGGTAAAGCCCTTTCCTATAACAACATCGCTGATACCGATGCGGCGCTGGAATGCGTGAAAGAATTTGCGGAGCCAGCCTGTGTGATTGTGAAGCACGCTAACCCCTGCGGTGTCGCCATCAGCAGCACGATCCTTGATGCTTACGATCGCGCGTATAAAACCGACCCAACCTCCGCATTCGGCGGCATTATCGCTTTTAACCGTGAGCTGGATGCTGAAACCGCGCAGGCTATTATCTCCCGTCAGTTTGTTGAAGTGATCATTGCGCCGTCCGCCAGCGAAGAAGCCCTGAAAATCACCGCCGCCAAACAGAACGTGCGCGTCCTGACCTGTGGTCAGTGGGGCGAGCGTGTTCCGGGCCTCGATTTCAAACGCGTGAATGGCGGTTTGCTGGTTCAGGATCGCGATCTGGGCATGGTTGGCGCAGAAGAACTGCGCGTGGTGACTAAACGCCAGCCGACCGAGCAGGAACTACGTGATGCGCTGTTCTGCTGGAAGGTGGCGAAGTTCGTGAAATCCAACGCCATCGTCTATGCCAAAAACAATATGACCATCGGGATTGGCGCGGGCCAGATGAGCCGCGTGTACTCCGCGAAAATCGCCGGTATTAAAGCCGCCGATGAAGGTCTGGAAGTGAAAGGTTCCTCGATGGCTTCTGACGCGTTCTTCCCGTTCCGCGACGGTATTGATGCCGCCGCCGCTGCGGGCGTGACCTGCGTAATCCAGCCTGGCGGTTCTATCCGCGATGACGAAGTGATTGCTGCCGCCGACGAGCACGGTATTGCGATGCTCTTCACCGACATGCGCCACTTCCGCCATTAATGGAGCGACAGATGAAAGTATTAGTGATTGGTAACGGCGGGCGCGAACACGCGCTGGCCTGGAAAGCGGCGCAATCGCCGCTGGTTGAGACCGTATTTGTCGCACCAGGTAATGCGGGAACGGCGCTGGAACCTGCGCTGCAAAACGTCGCTATCGGCGTGACCGATATCCCGGCGCTGCTGGATTTCGCGCAAAACGAAAAGATCGACCTAACCATCGTCGGCCCGGAAGCACCGCTGGTGAAAGGCGTAGTTGATACCTTCCGCGCCGCTGGGCTGAAAATCTTCGGCCCAACCGCAGGTGCCGCACAACTGGAAGGCTCGAAAGCATTTACTAAAGATTTCCTGGCCCGCCATAAGATCCCTACGGCGGAATACCAGAACTTCACCGAAGTAGAACCTGCATTAGCGTATCTGCGTGAAAAAGGCGCACCGATCGTTATCAAAGCGGACGGTCTGGCCGCCGGGAAAGGTGTTATCGTGGCGATGACACTGGAAGAAGCTGAAGCGGCTGTTCACGATATGCTGGCGGGCAACGCTTTTGGCGACGCGGGTCATCGCATTGTGATCGAAGAGTTCCTCGACGGCGAAGAAGCGAGCTTTATCGTGATGGTGGACGGCGAACATGTGCTGCCAATGGCCACCAGCCAGGATCACAAACGCGTAGGCGATAAAGATACCGGGCCGAACACCGGCGGGATGGGTGCTTACTCTCCTGCGCCAGTGGTGACCGATGAAGTTCATCAGCGCACGATGGAACGCATCATCTGGCCAACCGTAAAAGGCATGGCGGCGGAAGGCAACACCTACACCGGTTTTCTCTACGCGGGTTTGATGATCGACAAACAGGGTAATCCGAAGGTTATCGAGTTTAACTGCCGCTTTGGCGATCCGGAAACCCAGCCGATTATGCTGCGCATGAAGTCCGATCTGGTTGAACTCTGCCTGGCGGCCTGTGAAGGCAAGCTGGACGAGAAAACGTCCGAGTGGGATGAACGTGCTTCTCTCGGCGTGGTGATGGCTGCGGGTGGATATCCAGGGGATTACCGCACCGGCGATGTGATCCACGGCCTGCCGCTGGAAGAAGTGGAAGATGGCAAAGTGTTCCATGCGGGTACGAAACTGGCAGATGACGAGCAGGTGATCACCAGCGGCGGGCGCGTACTGTGCGTCACCGCGCTGGGTCATACCGTGGCAGAAGCGCAGAAACGCGCTTATGCCTTAATGACCGATATCCACTGGGATGATTGCTTCTGCCGGAAAGATATCGGCTGGCGCGCCATCGAACGCGAGCAGAACTAACGCGACAGTTTTGCCAATAGCGTTTTGCGCGTGATCCCTAACTGGCGGGCGGCTTCGGTTTTGTTGCCGCCCGTTTTCTCCAGCGCCGCCAGAATCACCTCCTTTTCCACTTCCACCAGCGGCTGAATATCCTGACTTTGCACCAGCGGAATCGACGTACTGGCAATCGCCAGCGGCAGCTCGCGTTCGGAAATATATTCCCCGGTCAGTAGCACCACCGCCCGTTCCACTGCGTTTTCCAGTTCACGAATATTCCCCGGCCAGTCGTAGTGAATTAGCAGATCCATCGCCTGCGGCGTAAAGCCTTTTACCGCCTTGCGATTACGTTCAGCAAAGCGCTGCAGAAAATGATCTGCCAACAGAGGAATATCTTCCCGCCGTTGACGTAGCGCCGGCACTTCAATCGCCACCACGTTCAGTCGATAGTAGAGATCCTGGCGAAAACGCCCGGCATTCACCTCTGCGGCAAGATCGCGATGGGTCGCGGCAATCAGCCGGACATCGACAGAAATAGTCTGGTTGCTGCCAACACGCTGGACTTCACGCTCCTGAATGGCACGCAGCAGACGAACCTGCATCATTGGAGAAATATCGCCAATTTCATCGAGAAACAACGTGCCGCCGTCCGCCTCAACAAAGCGCCCTTCCCGCCGTTTATCGGCACCGGTAAACGCCCCTTTTTCATGACCGAACAATTCGGACTCCAGTAAGGATTCGTTGAGTGCCGCACAGTTGAGCGTTACCAGCGGTTTTTCACTACGTGCGCTACTGGCGTGAATTGCTCTGGCAACCAACTCTTTGCCGGTGCCAGAATCGCCGTGGATCAACACCGTGGCTTCCGATGGTGCGACGAGGGCTATTTCACTGAGTAAGTGTTGCATCGCCGGGCTTTTCCCAACCATCCCAAACTGGCTGGCTAGCACGGTAGGCGTTTCAGAAGCGACAATCTGCGTATGAGCAAGCGCCTTTTCCAGCGTTGCCTGCAAGTTATCGAAATCCAGCGGCTTGATGAGATAATCCAGTGCCCCGGTTTTCAGCGCTTCTACCGCCGTCTCGACGCTGGAGTAAGCGGTCATAATCAGCACCGGAATTGCCGGATTTAACGCTTTAATCTCTTTCAGCGTGGCGATGCCGTCCATCTCCGCCATTCGCACATCGCAAAGCACAAGATCAAAAACCTGTTCCCGCACCTGCTCCAGCGCCTGTCGCCCGCTGTTCGCCAGCGCGACGTTATAGCCCCAGCCACGTAGCAATGCCTGCAAGATGGTGCAGTGGCTAATGTCATCATCCACCACCAGAATATCGATGTTATCGTGCTTCATCCTTGTGGGTCCTTACGATTAATATTCACCGGAAGCCAGAGGGTGAATGTTGCACCTTTCCCCTCCTGGCTGGCGACCTGAATTGTACCACCGTGTTGTTCAACAATATTATGCACAACCGCCAGCCCCAGCCCGGTGCCTTCGGCTTTGGTGGTGAAGTACGGGGTGAAGATAGCCTCCAGTTGATCTGCCGCAATTCCCTTACCGCTGTCGGTAACGTTAATTTTCACGCCATTGCCGCTTTCACTTGCCGTCACACTAATCACGCCATGCTCACCAATAGCCTGAATAGCATTGAGATAAAGATTTAACAGTACCTGAGTCAGTCTGTCCGGGTCGGCCTGAATTTCCGGCAACCCGTTGTTAGCGTTAAAGCACAACTGTATCTCACGACTCTGAGCGTCCTGGCTCACCAGTTGTAATGAATGGTTAATCAGGGTATTGAGCTCCACCGCCTGCAAAGCAAGGTGCGTTGGCTTGACCAGTTCCAGCAGTTCGCTCACCACGCGATTCAAACGGTCGGCTTCTTTCGCCATCACCTGCGCCAGTTGATGCGCTTCGCCCCCCGCGGGCGTGCGCTCGGCAAAATATTTCGCCAGTCCTTTAATCGATGAAAGTGGGTTACGGATTTCGTGGGCGACGCCTGCCGCCAAATGCCCCAGCGCCACCAGCTTCTCTTTGCGCTTCATTTCATCCTGCAATAACTGGCGCGAGCGAAGGTAACGGCGATACCAAAAGAATGACAACACGCTCGCCAGCAATACCGTCGCCAGAGCAAAGAGAATAATCAGGGTATTGCGCTTCTCCCCAATCTGGGTTGCAACCAGATCACTGGCATCAACAGCGATAAAAATAGCCTGTTGTGCATCTGCCTGTGGCTCAGGTTTGCCGTTACAGCGCGGCATATTATGCATCCCATGCCTCCAGGAGGCTGACATGGGCTGAAACAAACGATAGACCTCAAGCGCAGGCGTTTTTTCCGCGTCCTCAAGCAGTCGCCAGCGGGAGTTTTCCTCTGGCTTTAACTGCCGCATTTCATCAGGCGAATAGAGTGCACGCCCGACCATTTCTGGGTCACTGTGAAGAATGATAATGCCCTGCGCATCGGTGACCGCAAACCACAACACCCCTGGCTGGCCTGCCATCTCTTCCAGAAGTGCCTGTTGCTGCACATGGTGCATTCGCATCCCCATCCCTACGCGACTTCCTGACTCCAGAGCGCGAATGAGCACATTACCTTTTTCCAGTAATGCCTGGCGGTCAGCCTCGCTTGCCCGCCCATAATCGCGAATCACCGTCACCGCAAACAATCCCACCAGCCCAACAATGACTACGGGGAGGATCGCGCTTAACCATTTGGCTAATGTGTCTTTAGAACGTTGCATAAAACGCATCTTTTTCTTTGCCTGTTCATCCCTTTTTGACAGCACAAATCATGCCATCTTTTATTGCCCCCTACCCTGCGCTGTAACACAAACGCTTATCTTTCAATGAGTAAAAATGACTCGCTACCCACCACAAGCGGGTCATTTTTACTCGCTAACCGCGCCAGATTGCCCGTTACATCGGTGTTTCATCGTTGGCACGAAAGATGCAATACGTAAAGTAAGACAACCACTGGAGGATTAACCATGAAACGGAACACGAAGATTGCCCTGGTGATGATGGCGTTTTCAGCAATGGCGATAGGCTCAACAACTGCATTTGCCCACGGCGGACACGGTATGTGGCAGCAAAATGCAGCGCCTTTGACCAGCGAACAACAAACTGCGTGGCAGAAAATCCATAATGACTTTTACGCCCAAAGCAGCGCGCTGCAACAACAACTGGTGACGAAGCGTTATGAATACAACGCCCTGTTAGCCGCTAATCCACCGGATAGCAGCAAAATTAACGCAGTCGCCAAAGAGATGGAGACTTTACGTCAGTCATTAGATGAATTGCGAGTTAAACGGGATATTGCGATGGCTGAAGCGGGTATTCCACGCGGTGTCGGAATGGGCATGGGTTACGGTGGCTGCGGAGGTGGTGGCGGCCATATGGGTATGGGCCACTGGTAAATCAGAACGTCTTCTCGTTGGGTTGCCAGCGACAAAAGTCAGAGTTTGCCACTAACAGTAATTGTGAACCCTCGGGCGCTTCCAGCCATGCCACGCTCACATCAACAGAAGAGCGGCTCTGGCGGCGCTCGATATGCGCTATCGCCTGCGAATCTAAATCAGGCTTAATGGTTTGCCCTTCGCAGGTAGTCACAGTCTGTTCCATCGCATGCCAGCGTCCCTGACGCAGTACCACTCTCCCCTGACGTAAGGCGTCGCTAATCTGGCGGATCTGGTCTGCACGATAACGGTATAAATCGATTTGATCGTTAGAAAGCTGCTGCTTTTGCCCGTCGGATTCACGTTGCATAAAGCTCAGGTCACCGCGCTCGTCAAAGCGTGCGCGGATATTCACCGGCGGTTTGCTGTAAACGTTGATATTGATAAGCGTGAGGTTATCGCCCTGCCAGCGGTATTCACGGGTAGTGGTATCGCCATTGCGCCACGGACTGAACACGGCAAGCAGATGGATATTATCGCCGCTGTCTTTTCGCCAGATGCGCACTGCACCCTGGTCTTCGGCAAACCCACTGGCGGTAAAAGGGGGAAGTGAAGAGTTGTGGCTACAGGCAGAGAGAAACAGCACGCCTGCCAGCATCAATGTGCGACGCCAGAAAGACAAAAGGGGTGAAACCACCCCTTCGTTAAAACTGTTCACTGCCACGCAATCTTACTTAACTGCGTCTTTCAGTGCCTTGCCAGAAACAAATGCCGGTACGTTAGCTGCGGCGATTTTGATTTCTTTACCGGTCTGCGGGTTGCGGCCAGTACGCTCAGCGCGGTGGTTCACTTTGAAGGTTCCGAAACCAACCAGTTGTACAGCATCGCCTTCTTTCAGAGACTCAGTAATTGCAGCCAGAGTGGACTCCAGAGCAGCTTTAGCCTGGGTTTTGGACAGTTCTGCTTTCTCTGCAATTACATCAATCAGTTGAGTCTTGTTCATAAGTTATCCTTACAATGTGTTTATCGCTTGCTAAGCATCGAGTGCGACGGAAATGCCAGAATAGCACTCTCCTGCATACACGCACCGATAGCCACTTTTTTTCGCCCCCCAAATGTAGACCAGACGGGGGGCGAAAGGGAAGACTCCAGGTACGACAAATCAGGCGTTAATTCACGTTTTCTGGTCTTATTGCTGAAAAATTATACCAATATTGCTCTCACCCGCCTCACGCAGGTCTGCCCTAAGGCCTTTTATCAGCTCAATGTCGCGTTCTTCGCACTCGGCTAAAAGTCGGAATATTTCCCACTGAATGTCCCATTCTTGCTCAACGGCCGGGTTTTCTTTCAGCTCTTCATCGCTCATTTCGCGACCAGCCTGGGTCATTTCCAGCATCGCAACGGTGGTGATGGAAGTCTTACTGACTTCCACAGCGTGTTCCAGTGTTTCGCCACTCAAACGCGAATGAACCAGTTCACTTAACGCCACGCAGGCATCGATTGCCGGATAAACACCGTACAGATCGAAATCATCTGCTGAAGGGATAGCTTCCTCAAATTTCTCCAGTTGACTGTCGAAATTCACTTTTGCGTCTTTGACAGTCAGCGTTTCCCAGATGAGATCAAGAATGCGACGGTAAATCTGCCCATCACCGAAGCCGGTTTGCTGGCAGAACATGGCGTAATTGGGGTACATGCGTTCGCATAAACAGGCCATAAAAGTAACGTGCTGCCAGCTTTCCAGGCGCTCCAAGCGCAGATGAATCGGGTTTTGTAACATGTTGAGTTCTCAAATACGGAAATTATCCGCAGTTTACCTGAATTAGGGCTGATTTGCTGTATAGCGCACGAACGCCGGACGTTCCGAGGCCACAGCATCCGCCCAGCGCGTTGGTTCTGGCAGACGATAGCCTTTCATGCAGCGTTGTACCCACGCCAGCGCGCTATCCACGCTGATCCGATGACCAGTAGCAATAAACAGCGGATTACAGCGCGCTTTGCTACGCCAGACCCAGGCCAATTGCTCGCCTTTGTCCATCAACGGCGACAGCGCGCCCGGTTCGCTGGAGAGTGGTTCGAATTTACCGCATAGCCGTTTTTTCGCCACGCCAATGGTTGGCACATCGACTAATAAGCCAAAATGACTGGCGACGCCAAGACGACGCGGATGCGAGATCCCATGACCGTCGACAAACACTAAATCCGGTTTTTGCGACAGCATCTCCCACGCTGCCAGCAGCGCAGGATATTCGCGGAAGGAAAGAAAACCAGGAATGTAAGGCATGGTGGTGGCGATGCGAGCCACTTTATACTCCACCAGCTCAAGAGTGGGATATTTCAGCAGCACTATCGCCGCTCGCGTCACATCTCCGCCCTGCTCAAACCCAACATCGGCTCCGGCGATCAGATCCGGAGGATCTTTATCGAGTCGATCCTCGCGGATCACAGAAGAGGCCAGTTCAAGTTGTTGAGCGCGTAATGACGCGAGATCCATAATCACTCCTTAACGGTGGTACTGTTCGGACAACCGATGTACTGCCTCCACAAAGACACCGGCATGTTCTGGCGGTACATCCTGGTGAATGCCGTGACCAAGGTTGAAGACATGACCTTCACCATGACCGAAACCGGCAAGAATTGTCGCCACTTCTTCTTCAATGCGGGCTGGCGGCGCATACAGCATCGATGGGTCCATATTGCCCTGCAACGCGACTTTATTACCCACGCGGCGGCGCGCATCAGCGATATCCGTTGTCCAGTCGAGACCCAGCGCATCGCAACCAGTTTCCGCCATCGCTTCCAGCCACTGTCCACCGCCTTTGGTAAACAGTGTTACCGGCACACGGCGGCCGTCGTTTTCACGCAGCAACCCATCGACAATTTTATGCATGTAGTAGAGCGAGAACTGTTGATAGTCACGTCCGGTGAGCACGCCGCCCCAGGTGTCGAAAATCATCACCGCTTGCGCACCGGCTTTGATTTGCGCGTTCAGGTACAGGGTGACGCTTTTCGCCAATTTATCGAGTAGCGCATGCAGCGCTTGCGGATCGGCATACATCATTTTTTTGATCACGGTGAAAGCTTTGCTACTACCGCCTTCCACCATGTAGGTCGCCAGCGTCCACGGGCTGCCGGAAAAACCAATTAGTGGTACTTCGCCTTTCAGTTCGCGACGAATGGTACGTACTGCGTTCATCACGTAACCCAGTTCATCTTCCGGATCCGGAATCGGCAGTTTATCGACGTCTGCTTTACAGGTGACTGGCGAGGTGAATCGCGGGCCTTCTCCGGCTTCAAAATAGAGTCCTAACCCCATTGCATCCGGAACGGTGAGAATATCGGAAAACAGAATCGCCGCGTCCAGCGGATAGCGACGTAGCGGCTGCAAGGTGACTTCGCACGCCAGCTCGGCGTTTTTGCACAACGACATAAAATCGCCCGCCTGAGCGCGAGTAGCTTTATATTCCGGTAGGTAGCGACCCGCCTGGCGCATCATCCATACTGGAGTGACATCAACAGGCTGGCGCAGCAGCGCCCGCAGATAACGATCGTTTTTGAGTTCGGTCATTTTGGCTGTTCCTTAGTGCGTCAGGCGGTCAGTGTATCATCACTCATACTCTGCCCGACACATCGCCACCGTATCTTCTATCAGACGGCGCGCCACAGTGCCCGGTGGTGGCAATAATGGTAAATCGTCGTAGCGATACCAGTTCGCCTCCAGCAGTTCTTTCGGATCAATCACGATGTCACCACTGTCATACTCCGCCATAAACGCAGTCATCAGCGACTGAGGAAACGGCCACGGCTGAGAGGTCACATAACGCAAATTCCTGACTTTGATGCCACTCTCTTCCATCACTTCCCGCGCGACCGCCTGTTCGAGGGTTTCTCCGACTTCGACAAATCCGGCGAGTACCGTATGGACACCGTTACGATGCCGGGTATGCTGGGCAAGTAGGATCGAATCATCGCGACGGATGGCAACGATAATGCAGGGAGCGATTTGTGGGTAGTAACGCTCACGGCAGTGGCTGCACAGCATCGCCCATTCGGTTTTGCTTGGGTACATTTCATGCCCGCAATATCCGCAGTATTTATGCGAACGGTAAAACTCCGCCAGTTGCACGCCGCGTCCGGCTAATTGAAACAGCCCGACGTCCAGATCAATAACCTGGCGCACCGAGCCCATATCATGGCGACGCTGCTGTTGTACCAGCCAAACAGGTTCTCCTTGCCATTCGCCTATCTGCAGTGCGCGCTGACCCACAAGATCAAAATTTGCCGCTTTGCCATATGGCAATTCTCCCTTCGGCAACCATAATTTTTGCTCATGGCTGACTATCCACCAACCGTGATCTAATTTTTCAATTATACGATCCATAGCTCTTGCACTACCTTTGCTTCACTGGCATGTTTAACATGTTTTTTACATTCTCACTGAGCAGTTTTTGAAGACAAACTTGCGGAGTCAATCATGCTTAACCAGCTCGATAACCTGACGGAACACGTCAGAGGAAGTAACAAACTGGTTGATCGCTGGCTACATGTACGTAAGCATCTGCTCGTGGCTTACTACAATTTGGTTGGCATTAAGCCTGGCAAAGAATCGTACATGAGGCTAAACGAAAAAGCCCTTGATGATTTTTGCCAGAGTCTGGTCGATTACCTTTCTGCCGGGCATTTCAGTATTTATGAGCGCATTCTGCATAAACTGGAAGGCAACGGGCAGCTCGCTCGCGCCGCGAAGATTTGGCCGCAACTGGAAGCCAACACGCAGCAGATTATGGATTACTACGATTCCAGTCTGGAAACCGCCATAGATCATGATAATTATCTTGAGTTTCAACAGGTTTTATCTGACATCGGTGAAGCGCTGGAAGCACGCTTTGTGCTGGAAGATAAGCTAATTCTGCTGGTGCTTGACGCTGCCCGCCTCAAACATCTTGCTTGAGTTATGCGCTGTTAACGCGTAATTTACATTCAACGCCCCGTTTGCGGGGCTAATTTCTTGTCGGAGTGCCTTAACTGGCTGAGACCGTTCATTCGGGATCCGCGGAACCTGATCAGGCTAATACCTGCGAAGGGAACAAGAGTTAATCTGCTATTGCATCGCCTTTGCGGCGATCATCTCTTGCTTCATCCGTCGTCTGACAAGCCACGTCCTTAACTTTTGGAATGAGCTATGTCTGCAACAAAACTGACCCGCCGCGAGCAACGCGCCCAGGCCCAACATTTTATCGATACCCTGGAAGGCACCGCCTTTCCCAACTCAAAACGGATTTACATCACCGGCACACATCCTGGCGTGCGCGTGCCGATGCGTGAGATCCAGCTTAGCCCGACGCTAATCGGCGGCAGCAAAGAACAGCCACAGTACGAAGAAAATGAAGCGATTCCGGTCTACGATACCTCCGGCCCGTATGGCGACCCGCAAATCGCGATTAACGTACAGCAAGGGCTGGCAAAACTGCGCCAGCCGTGGATCGATGCACGCGGCGACACTGAAGCACTCACCGTTCGCAGTTCCGATTACACTAAAGCGCGACTGGCGGATGATGGCCTCGATGAACTGCGTTTTAGCGGCGTATTAACGCCAAAACGCGCCAAAGCAGGCCATCGCGTTACGCAGTTACACTACGCCCGCCGGGGCATCATCACGCCGGAGATGGAGTTCATCGCCATTCGCGAGAACATGGGGCGCGAGCGCATCCGTAGCGAAGTTTTGCGCCACCAGCATCCGGGTATGAGCTTTGGTGCTCGCCTGCCGGAAAATATCACCGCGGAGTTTGTCCGTGACGAAGTCGCTGCCGGACGCGCCATTATCCCCGCCAATATCAATCATCCGGAATCTGAGCCAATGATCATTGGTCGCAACTTTCTGGTGAAAGTGAATGCCAATATCGGCAACTCAGCGGTCACCTCTTCCATTGAAGAAGAAGTGGAAAAACTGGTGTGGTCCACGCGCTGGGGAGCGGATACTGTGATGGATCTCTCTACCGGTCGCTATATTCACGAAACCCGCGAGTGGATTTTGCGCAACAGCCCGGTGCCGATCGGTACTGTGCCGATCTATCAGGCGCTGGAAAAGGTTAACGGGATCGCTGAAGATCTTACCTGGGAAACGTTCCGAGACACGCTGCTGGAACAGGCCGAGCAAGGTGTGGATTACTTCACGATTCATGCGGGCGTTCTCCTGCGCTACGTGCCAATGACCGCTAAACGTCTGACCGGTATTGTGTCGCGCGGCGGTTCGATTATGGCGAAATGGTGCCTCTCCCATCATCAGGAAAACTTCCTCTATCAACACTTCCGCGAAATTTGTGAAATCTGCGCCGCTTATGACGTTTCGCTGTCGCTGGGCGATGGCCTGCGTCCCGGTTCGATTCAGGATGCTAACGATGAAGCACAGTTTGCCGAGCTGCATACGCTGGGCGAACTGACCAAAATCGCCTGGGAGTATGACGTGCAGGTGATGATTGAAGGCCCCGGGCATGTGCCGATGCAAATGATTCGCCGCAATATGACCGAGGAGTTAGAGCACTGCCACGAAGCACCGTTCTATACCCTCGGGCCGCTGACTACCGACATTGCGCCGGGCTATGACCATTTCACTTCGGGGATTGGCGCAGCGATGATTGGCTGGTTTGGCTGCGCGATGCTCTGCTACGTAACGCCAAAAGAGCACCTGGGTCTGCCCAATAAAGAAGACGTTAAGCAGGGACTTATCACC
The DNA here is from genome assembly GCF_000408805.1 of Escherichia sp. KTE159. Classification (NCBI taxonomy): domain Bacteria; kingdom Pseudomonadati; phylum Pseudomonadota; class Gammaproteobacteria; order Enterobacterales; family Enterobacteriaceae; genus Escherichia; species Escherichia sp. KTE159. The sequence goes on along the minus strand of NZ_KE137294.1, from coordinate 24,561 downwards.
TATAAGATTGCCGCCCACGCCGCCGACCTGGCAAAGGGGCATCCGGGCGCACAAATTCGCGATAACGCCATGTCGAAAGCCCGTTTCGAATTTCGCTGGGAAGACCAGTTTAATCTGGCCCTCGATCCGTTTACCGCCCGCGCTTACCACGATGAAACCCTGCCGCAAGAGTCTGGCAAGGTCGCCCATTTCTGCTCGATGTGTGGACCGAAATTCTGCTCGATGAAAATCAGCCAGGAAGTGCGCGATTATGCCGCCGCGCAAACCATTGAAGTAGGAATGGCGGATATGTCGGAGAACTTCCGCGCCAGAGGCGGAGAAATCTACCTGCGTAAGGAGGAAGCATGATGTATCAGCCTGATTTTCCTCGTGTACCTTTTCGTTTAGGGCTGTATCCAGTAGTGGACAGTGTGCAGTGGATCGAACGCATGCTGGACGCGGGCGTGCGCACCCTCCAGCTACGCATTAAAGATCAGCGCGATGAAGAGGTGGAAGCTGATGTCGTAGCGGCAATTGAACTGGGTCACCGCTATAACGCACGACTGTTTATCAACGATTACTGGCAACTGGCGATCAGGCATCAGGCGTATGGCGTCCATCTGGGGCAGGAAGATTTGCAATCCACCGATCTCGCCGCTATCCGCGCGGCAGGCCTGCGGCTGGGCGTTTCGACCCATGATGACATGGAAATCGACGTCGCGCTGGCAGCACGCCCTTCTTATATCGCGCTGGGGCATGTGTTCCCCACGCAAACCAAACAGATGCCTTCCGCGCCGCAGGGGCTGGCGCAACTGGCTCGGCACATTGAGCGCCTGGCTGATTATCCCACCGTGGCGATTGGCGGTATCAGTCTGGCGCGCGCACCTGCGGTGATGGCGACGGGTGTCGGTAGCATCGCCGTCGTCAGTGCCATTACCCAGGCGACAGACTGGCGTGCGGCAACAGCTCAGTTGTTGGAAATTGCAGGAGTTGGCGATGAATGACCGTGATTTTATGCGTTATAGCCGCCAAATCCTGCTCGACGACATCGCCATTGAAGGCCAGCAAAAACTGCTCGACAGCCAGGTGCTGATTATCGGCCTTGGCGGGCTGGGTACGCCTGCTGCGCTGTACCTGGCTGGCGCTGGTATCGGAACTCTGGTGCTGGCAGATGACGACGATGTGCATTTGAGTAATCTGCAGCGGCAAATCCTCTTTACCACTGAAGATATCGACCGCCCGAAATCGCAGGTCTGCCAACAGCGACTGACGCAATTGAATCCCGATATTCAACTGATGGCATTACAACAACGGCTAACGGGTCATGCCTTAAAAGATGCGGTAGCACAAGCCGATGTGGTGCTCGACTGTACCGACAATATGGCGACTCGCCAGGAGATTAACGCCGCCTGCGTGGCACTCAACACGCCGCTTATCACCGCCAGCGCGGTCGGTTTTGGTGGTCAGTTGATGGTACTGACGCCGCCCTGGGAACAGGGGTGTTATCGCTGTCTGTGGCCGGATAACCTGGAGCCTGAACGCAACTGCCGCACGGCGGGCGTGGTTGGCCCGGTGGTCGGGGTTATGGGTACTTTGCAGGCACTGGAAGCAATTAAGTTATTAAGCGATATAGAGACACCTGCGGGAGAACTCCGTTTGTTCGACGGTAAATCGAACCAGTGGCGCAGCCTGGCGTTGCGCCGCGCCACAGAATGCCCTGTATGTGGAGGATGCAATGCAGATCCTGTTTAACGATCAACCGATGCAGTTCGCCGCCGGACAAACTGTTCACGAGCTGCTGGAGCAACTCAATCAACAACAAGCGGGCGCTGCGCTGGCGATTAATCAACAAATCGTCCCGCGCGAGCAATGGGCGCAACATATCGTGCAGGATGGCGACCAGATCCTGCTTTTTCAGGTTATTGCAGGGGGGTGAGATGTTACGTATTGCGGACAAAACGTTTGATTCACATCTGTTTACCGGCACCGGGAAATTCGCCTCTTCGCAACTGATGGTGGAGGCGATCCGCGCTTCCGGCAGTCAACTGGTGACGCTGGCAATGAAACGCGTCGACTTGCGCCAGCACAACGACGCTATCCTCGATCCGCTTATCGCTGCGGGTGTGACGCTGCTGCCGAATACTTCCGGGGCGAAAACAGCAGAAGAAGCCATTTTCGCTGCTCACCTGGCACGTGAGGCGTTAGGCACACACTGGCTGAAGTTGGAGATTCACCCTGACGCCCGCTGGTTGTTGCCCGATCCCATCGAAACCCTGAAAGCCGCCGAAACACTGGTGCAGCAGGGATTTGTCGTGCTGCCCTACTGCAGTGCCGATCCGGTATTGTGCAAACGTCTGGAAGAAGTCGGTTGCGCGGCGGTAATGCCGCTCGGCGCACCAATTGGCTCTAATCAGGGACTGGAAACCCGCGCCATGCTGGAGATTATTATCCAGCAAGCCACGGTTCCGGTGGTGGTTGATGCGGGCATCGGCGTTCCGAGTCATGCCGCGCAGGCGCTGGAAATGGGGGCCGACGCCGTATTAGTAAATACAGCGATTGCCGTCGCGGACGATCCCATCAACATGGCAAAAGCATTTCGTCTGGCAGTAGAAGCTGGCCTGCTGGCGCGTCAGGCTGGGCCTGGCAGCCGAAGTAGCTTTGCTCATGCCACCAGCCCACTGACCGGATTTCTGGAGGTTTCAGCATGAAAACCTTCAGCAATCGCTGGCGAGAACTGGACTGGGACGACATCCGTCTGCGCATCAACAGTAAAACGGCCGCTGACGTAGAGCGGGCGCTAAATGCGCCGTCACTTACCCGCGACGACATGATGGCATTGCTCTCGCCTGCCGCCAGTGATTATCTGGAACCACTGGCCCAACGGGCGCAACGTCTGACACGCCAACGATTTGGCAATACCGTCAACTTCTACGTCCCGCTCTATCTTTCTAATCTTTGTGCTAACGACTGCACCTATTGTGGATTTTCCATGAGCAATCGCATCAAGCGCAAAACGCTGGATGAAGCAGACATCGCCAGGGAAAGCGCCGCTATTAAGGCAATGGGCTTTGAGCATCTGTTGCTGGTCACCGGTGAACATCAGGCGAAAGTAGGGATGGATTACTTTCGTCGCCACCTTCCTATCCTGCGTGAACAGTTCTCTTCGCTACAGATGGAAGTACAACCACTGACAGAAGCGGAATACGCCGAGTTAAAGCAACTTGGTCTGGATGGGGTAATGGTTTATCAGGAGACATATCACGAGGCGACGTATGCCCGCCATCATCTGAAAGGGAAAAAACAGGACTTCTTCTGGCGACTGGAAACACCAGACCGACTGGGTCGTGCGGGGATTGATAAGATAGGCCTTGGCGCGCTAATCGGCCTTTCCGACAACTGGCGCGTTGACTGCTACATGGTTGCCGAGCATTTGCTGTGGCTGCAACAGCATTACTGGCAAAGCCGCTACTCTGTCTCCTTCCCACGGTTGCGGCCATGTACTGGCGGCATTGAACCAGCGTCGATTATGGATGAACGCCAGCTAGTGCAAACCATCTGCTCCTTCCGCCTGTTTGCGCCGGAGATTGAACTCTCACTCTCCACGCGGGAATCACCGTGGTTTCGCGATCGCGTTATTCCGCTGGCAATAAATAACGTCAGCGCCTTCTCGAAAACGCAGCCAGGTGGCTATGCCGACGGTCACCCTGAACTGGAACAATTCTCACCGCACGACGATCGCAGGCCAGAAGTTGTTGCCGCCGCGTTGACCGCCCAGGGCTTGCAGCCGGTATGGAAAGACTGGGACAGCTATCTGGGACGCGCCTCGCAACGGTTTTGAGACTGAATGTAAGAGCATAAATTTATTCCGAGCAGTTACGAAAGATGGAAAACGGAAACTTGTTGAAAGTCTTCCGTTTTTTTATGGTAGTGCCGTCAGCAGGAATGTTGTCCAGGGCGAAAAGCTTCTTCCTCGTTTCGCCCTGCCTTTCTTAATATTTCTGGTTAACTATATGAATTCTGAACTAAACCCATAAAAAAACCCGCCGAAGCGGGTTTTTAAGTTATTTGTGGATTAACGATTACTCGTTGTCAGAACCACCCAGACCTGCGTTCAGCAGTTCTGCCAGGCTGGCAGATGCGTCTTCTGCAGTCACCTGCGGTGCAGCCGGAGCCTCACCTGCGGCACGGCGGCGCATACGATCCTGGTGATACGCATAACCCGTACCGGCTGGGATCAGACGACCAACGATAACGTTCTCTTTCAGACCGCGCAGTTCATCACGTTTACCTGCAACAGCGGCTTCGGTCAGGACACGTGTAGTTTCCTGGAACGATGCTGCAGAGATGAAGGACTCGGTTGCCAGAGACGCTTTGGTGATACCCAGCAGATCGCGGGAGTAAGTTGCCCCCACTTTGCCGTTCGCTTCCAGTTCGCGGTTTGCGATCTTGACGCGAGAGTATTCAACCTGTTCGCCTTCCAGGAAGTCGGAGCTACCTGCGTTAACGATGGTGGCTTTACGCAGCATCTGACGAACGATAACTTCGATGTGTTTATCGTTAATCTTAACGCCCTGCAGACGGTATACGTCCTGTACTTCGTTAACGATGTAACGAGTAACAGCATGAACACCACGCAGACGCAGAATGTCGTGCGGTGCTTCCGGACCGTCGGAAATAACGTCACCACGTTCTACACGTTCACCTTCGAACACGTTGAGCTGACGCCATTTCGGAATCATCTCTTCGTACGGTTCGCTGCCGTCTACCGGGGTGATAACCAGACGACGTTTGCCTTTGGTTTCTTTACCGAAGGAAACGACACCGCTGATTTCAGCCAGGATTGCCGGCTCTTTCGGACGACGAGCTTCAAACAGGTCTGCAACGCGCGGCAGACCACCGGTGATGTCTTTAGTACCGCCAGATTCCTGCGGAATACGCGCCAGAGTGTCACCAGAGCTGATCTGTACGCCATCTTCCAGTTGAACAATCGCTTTACCCGGCAGGAAGTACTGCGCAGGCATATCAGTACCTGGGATCAGAACGTCGTTACCCTGAGCATCAACGATTTTCAGTGCCGGACGCAGATCTTTACCACCTGCGGTACGCTCTGCAGAATCCAGAACAACCAGCGAAGACAGACCGGTCAATTCGTCGGTCTGACGAGTAATGGTCTGGCCGTCGATCATGTCAGTAAAGCGAACAAAACCGCTTACTTCAGTGATAACTGGCATGGTGTGCGGATCCCAGTTTGCAACGGTTTCGCCGCCAGCAACCTGTTCGCCATCGCCTTTCGCCAGTACCGCACCGTAAGGCACTTTGTAGCTTTCTTTGGTACGACCAAATTCGTCGATCAGTTTCAGTTCGGTGTTACGGGAAGTGATAACCAGTTTACCGCTGGAGTTCACAACCGACTTCACGTTGCTGAGTTTGATGCTACCTTTGTTTTTCACCTGGATGCTGGATTCAGCAGCCGCACGCGATGCCGCACCACCGATGTGGAACGTACGCATGGTCAACTGTGTACCCGGTTCACCGATGGACTGTGCCGCGATAACACCGATAGCTTCACCTTTATTGATGATGTGGCCACGCGCCAGGTCACGACCGTAGCAGTGCGCACATACACCAAAGTCGGTGTCACAAGATACAACAGAACGAACTTTAACCGCGTCGACAGAGTTCTCTTCCAGCAGGTCACACCACTGTTCGTGCAGCAGTGTGTTGCGCGGAACGAGGATGTCAGCAGTACCCGGCTTCAGAACGTCTTCAGCAGTTACACGACCCAGTACGCGATCGCGCAGCGGCTCTTTAACGTCGCCACCCTCGATAACTGGGGTCATCATGATACCTTCATGAGTACCACAATCATCTTCGGTAACCACCAGGTCCTGCGCGACGTCAACCAGACGACGAGTCAGGTAACCGGAGTTCGCGGTTTTCAGTGCGGTATCCGCCAGACCTTTACGAGCACCGTGGGTGGAGATGAAGTACTGGAGTACGTTCAGACCTTCACGGAAGTTCGCGGTGATTGGCGTTTCGATGATGGAGCCATCCGGCTTCGCCATCAGACCACGCATACCCGCAAGCTGACGAATCTGTGCCGCAGAACCACGCGCACCGGAGTCGGCCATCATGTAGATGCTGTTGAAGGAAACCTGCTTCTCTTCCTGACCGTCACGGTTAATAACGGTTTCAGTTTGCAGGTTATCCATCATCGCTTTGGATACACGATCGTTCGCCGCAGCCCAGATATCGATAACTTTGTTGTAGCGTTCGCCCGCAGTTACCAGACCAGACTGGAACTGCTCCTGAATTTCAGCAACTTCTGCTTCTGCCTCGGAGATGATTTCGTGTTTCTTCTCCGGGATGACCATGTCATCGATACCAACAGATGCACCGGAACGCGCTGCATATGCAAAGCCGGTGTACATGATCTGGTCCGCAAAAATAACGGTCGGTTTCAGACCGAGAATGCGGTAGCAGGTGTTCAGCATTTTGGAGATTGCTTTTTTACCCAGCGCCTGGTTGACGATGGAGTAAGGCAGACCTTTCGGTACAATCATCCACAGAATGGCACGGCCAACGGTCGTGTCTTTCAGGCTGGTTTTCGCGACTAATTCACCGTTAGCATCTTTTTCATACTCGGTGATACGCACTTTAACGCGCGCATGCAGAGAGGCCAGGCCAGCGCGATAAATACGCTCAGCTTCTTTCGGGCCAGTCAGCACCATGCCTTCGCCTTTGGCGTTAACACAGTCACGGGTCATGTAGTACAGACCCAGCACAACGTCCTGAGACGGAACGATGATTGGTTCGCCGTTCGCCGGAGACAGGATGTTGTTGGTAGACATCATCAGCGCACGCGCTTCGAGCTGGGCTTCCAGCGTCAGCGGTACGTGAACAGCCATCTGGTCACCATCGAAGTCGGCGTTATATGCCGCACAAACCAGCGGGTGTAGCTGGATAGCTTTACCTTCGATCAGTACCGGCTCAAATGCCTGGATACCCAGACGGTGCAGAGTCGGTGCACGGTTCAGCAGTACCGGGTGTTCGCGGATAACTTCGTCCAGGATATCCCAAACGACAGCTTCTTCACGTTCAACCATTTTCTTAGCAGCTTTGATGGTGGTAGCAAGACCACGCAGTTCCAGCTTGCCGTAGATGAACGGTTTGAACAGCTCCAGCGCCATTTTCTTCGGCAGACCGCACTGATGCAGACGCAGGTATGGACCTACGGTGATTACAGAACGACCGGAGTAGTCAACACGTTTACCGAGCAGGTTCTGACGGAAACGACCCTGTTTACCTTTGATCATGTCGGCCAAAGATTTCAGAGGACGCTTGTTAGAACCGGTGATCGCACGACCGCGACGACCGTTATCCAGCAGGGCATCAACCGCTTCCTGCAGCATACGTTTTTCGTTACGTACGATGATGTCCGGCGCTGCCAGATCCAGCAGACGTTTCAGACGGTTGTTACGGTTAATGACGCGACGATACAGATCGTTCAGGTCAGAAGTCGCGAAACGACCACCATCCAGCGGAACCAGCGGACGCAGATCTGGCGGCAGAACCGGCAGAACGGTCAGGATCATCCACTCTGGCTTGTTACCAGACTGAACGAATGCTTCCAGCAGTTTGATACGCTTGGTCAGTTTTTTACGCTTGGTTTCGGAGTTGGTTTCGTTCAGCTCTTCACGCAGAGTTTCACACTCTTGCTCCAGATCCATGCTCTTCAGCAGTGCCTGAATAGCTTCCGCACCCATCTTCGCGTCGAATTCATCACCGAACTCTTCCAGCGCATCCAGATACTGTTCTTCAGTCAGGATCTGTTGACGTTCCAGGTTGGTCATACCGCCTTCGATAACAACATAGGATTCGAAGTACAGTACGCGTTCGATATCACGCAGCGGCATATCGAGCAGCAGACCGATACGGGACGGCAGCGATTTCAGGAACCAAATGTGCGCAGTCGGAGAAGCCAGCTCGATGTGACCCATACGCTCACGGCGTACTTTAGTCTGGGTCACTTCAACGCCGCACTTCTCACAGATGACGCCGCGGTGTTTCAGGCGCTTGTACTTACCGCACAGGCACTCGTAATCTTTTACCGGCCCAAAGATACGGGCGCAGAAAAGGCCGTCACGTTCTGGTTTGAACGTACGGTAGTTGATGGTTTCCGGCTTTTTAACTTCACCGAAAGACCATGAACGGATCATGTCTGGCGAAGCCAGAGCAATTTTGATCGCATCAAACTCTTCGGTTTTAGTCTGCGCTTTCAGAAACTTTAATAAATCTTTCACGGATTTGCTCCCGTCGGAGTTAGCACAATCCGCTGCCGGGTTTTACCCCGACAGCAGTGACCTGTTTGAGCGAGAATTACTCGTCTTCCAGTTCGATGTTGATACCCAGCGAACGAATCTCTTTCAACAATACGTTGAAGGATTCTGGCATGCCCGGTTCCATCTGATGGTTGCCGTCCACGATGTTCTTATACATCTTGGTACGACCGTTCACGTCATCAGACTTAACGGTGAGCATTTCCTGCAGGGTGTATGCCGCGCCGTATGCTTCCAGCGCCCACACTTCCATCTCCCCGAAACGCTGACCACCGAACTGTGCCTTACCACCCAGCGGCTGCTGAGTAACCAGGCTGTAAGAACCGGTAGAACGCGCGTGCATCTTGTCGTCGACCAGGTGGTTCAGTTTCAGCATGTACATGTAACCTACGGTTACCGGGCGTTCGAACTGTTCACCAGTGCGGCCGTCGTACAGGGTGATCTGACCAGAAGTCGGCAGGTCGCCAAGTTTCAGAAGCTCTTTAATTTCCGCTTCTTTCGCACCGTCGAATACCGGCGTTGCGATCGGCATACCTTTGCGCAGGTTTTCAGCCAGGCGCATCACTTCTTCATCGCTGAAGGTACTCAGGTCAACTTTCTGACGAACGTCAGCGCCCAGATCGTAGGCACGCTGGATGAACTCGCGCAGTTTCGCGACTTCCTGCTGCTGTTTCAGCATGGCATTGATCTTGTCACCGATACCTTTAGCAGCCATACCCAGGTGGGTTTCCAGAATCTGACCGATGTTCATACGAGACGGTACGCCCAGCGGGTTCAGTACGATGTCTACCGGCGTACCGTTTTCATCGTAAGGCATATCTTCGATCGGGTTGATCTTAGAAATTACACCCTTGTTACCGTGACGACCTGCCATCTTGTCACCAGGCTGGATACGGCGTTTAACCGCCAGATATACCTTAACAATCTTCAGCACGCCCGGTGCCAGATCGTCACCCTGGGTGATTTTGCGGCGTTTCGCTTCGAGTTTCTTCTCGAACTCGTGTTTCAGTTCGTCATACTGCTCAGCCAGTTGTTCTAGCTGATTTTGTTTCTCTTCGTCGGTCAGGCCCAGTTCCAGCCAGCGATCGCGCGGCAGTTTGTCGAGCTTCTCAGCTTCAACACCACCGGCTACCAGCACAGCTCGGATACGGCTGAACAGACCCGCTTCGAGGATCTGCAGTTCTTCAGACAGGTCTTTCTTCGCCTGTTTGAGCTGCATTTCTTCGATTTCCAACGCACGTTTGTCTTTTTCTACGCCATCGCGAGTAAAGACCTGAACGTCGATAACCGTACCGGATACACCGTTTGGTACACGTAGAGAAGAGTCTTTAACGTCAGACGCTTTCTCACCGAAGATCGCACGCAACAGTTTCTCTTCTGGGGTCAGTTGGGTTTCACCTTTCGGCGTTACCTTACCAACCAGAATGTCGCCACCGGTCACTTCCGCACCAATGTAAACGATACCGGATTCATCCAGTTTGGAGAGCGCAGCTTCACCCACGTTCGGGATATCAGCGGTGATCTCTTCTGGCCCCAGCTTGGTGTCACGAGACACACACGCCAGCTCCTGGATGTGGATGGTGGTGAAACGGTCTTCCTGAACAACACGCTCGGATACGAGGATGGAGTCTTCGAAGTTGTAACCATTCCACGGCATGAACGCTACGCGCATGTTCTGACCGAGCGCCAGTTCACCGAGATCGGTGGACGGGCCGTCTGCCAACACGTCGCCACGTTCTACCGGCTCACCCAGAGAAACACATGGCATCTGGTTGATACAGGTGTTCTGGTTAGAACGGGTGTACTTGGTCAGGTTGTAGATATCGATACCTGCTTCGCCCGGATACATCTCGTCTTCGTTAACTTTGATAACGATACGGGAAGCATCCACGTACTGAACGACACCACCACGTTTAGCAACCGCAGTTACACCGGAGTCAACGGCAACAGCACGTTCCATACCAGTACCAACCAGCGGCTTATCAGCACGCAGAGTCGGAACGGCCTGACGTTGCATGTTCGCACCCATCAATGCACGGTTGGCGTCATCGTGCTCAAGGAACGGGATCAGGGACGCACCGACGGATACCACCTGCTGGGTGGATACGTCCATGTAGTCAACCTGGTCGCGGCTGAACAAGCTGGATTCGCCTTTGCTACGGCAGGTTACCAGATCTTCTACGAAGTGGCCTTCTTCATCCAGGTTGGAGTTCGCCTGGGCGATAACGTAGTTGCCTTCTTCGATAGCAGACAGGTAGTGAATTTCGTCAGTTACAACACCGTCGGTTACTTTACGATACGGAGTTTCAAGGAAGCCGTATTCGTTAGTCTGTGCGTACACGGACAGGGAGTTGATCAGACCGATGTTCGGACCTTCAGGGGTTTCGATTGGACATACGCGACCGTAGTGAGTCGGGTGTACGTCTCGAACCTCGAAGCCTGCGCGTTCACGGGTCAGACCGCCTGGGCCGAGTGCGGAGATACGACGTTTGTGCGTAATCTCAGACAGTGGGTTGTTCTGGTCCATAAACTGAGACAACTGACTGGAACCAAAGAACTCTTTCACTGCTGCAGAAATCGGCTTGGCATTGATCATGTCCTGAGGCATCAGGGTATCCAGATCGCCCAGAGACAGACGCTCTTTCACCGCACGCTCTACACGTACCAGGCCAACGCGGAACTGGTTTTCCGCCATTTCGCCAACAGAACGGATACGACGGTTGCCGAGGTGGTCGATATCATCGACTTCGCCTTTACCGTTACGGATATCAATGAGCTTTTTCATAACATCAATGATGTCGTCTTTGCTCAGGATACCAGAACCTTCAATTTCTTCACGCAGCAGAGAACGGTTGAACTTCATACGACCAACCGCAGACAGGTCATAGCGGTCTTCGGAGAAGAACAGGTTCTCAAACAGGCTTTCAGCGGCTTCACGAGTCGGCGGCTCACCAGGACGCATCATACGGTAGATTTCTACCAGTGCGCTCAGACGGTCATTAGTTGGGTCGACACGTAAGGTTTCAGAGATATACGGGCCGTGATCCAGATCGTTGGTGAACAGCGTTTCGATACGCTTGTGACCAGACTGGCTCAGCTTAGCCAGCAGATCCAGGCTCAGCTCCATGTTCGCTGCGCAGATCAGCTCGCCGGTAGACTCATCAATATAGTCTTTAGCAACTACTTTACCTGCGATGTACTCAACCGGGACTTCGATCAGTTTTACGTCGTCTTTTTCCAGTTGGCGAATGTGGCGCGCAGTAATACGGCGGCCTTTTTCTACGTACACTTTACCGTTAGCTTCGATGTCAAAAGATGCGGTTTCACCACGCAGGCGTTCCGGCACCAGTTCCATCTGCAGCTTGTTATCACGGATTTCGAAAATAACTTTTTCGAAGAACAGGTCGAGGATCTGTTCAGTGGTGTAGTTCAGGGCACGCAGAATGATGGTCGCAGGCAGTTTACGGCGACGGTCGATACGTACGAACAGGTTGTCCTTCGGATCGAATTCGAAGTCCAGCCAGGAACCACGGTAAGGAATAATACGCGCGTTATACAGTACTTTACCCGAAGAGTGGGTTTTACCTTTGTCGGAGTCGAAGAAGACGCCCGGACTACGGTGCAACTGGGAAACGATAACACGCTCAGTACCATTGATAACAAAAGTACCGTTGTCAGTCATGAGCGGAATTTCGCCCATGTAGACTTCTTGTTCTTTAATGTCTTTTACGGTGCCTTCCGGCGCTTCGCGCTCATAGATCACCAGACGCAGTTTAACGCGCAGCGGTGCGGAATAGGTCACGCCACGGATTTGACATTCCTGGACGTCAAACACCGGTTCGCCAAGGCGGTAGCTGACGTATTGCAGCTCGGAATTACCGCTGTAGCTCTGAATCGGGAACACGGAACGGAAAGCAGCTTCCAGACCATACTGCCCTTCAGGATCTTGCTCGATAAATTTCTGAAACGAGTCAAGCTGGATAGAAAGGAGATAAGGCACATCCAGAACTTGTGGACGTTTACCAAAATCCTTACGAATACGTTTTTTCTCGGTATAGGAGTAAACCATAGGGTTCCTCAGCTCGCTGACAAGTCGACCCATCTGTCCATTGAGCGGACAGTTTGTGCAACACTATTTTGTTGACCGGAAAATGGATACTTTCCGCAATGCCTGTTGCTATCACGCTTAAACCATTTCATTGCGATTTACACAGAGCGGACGCTCTGTCGCAGTATATTAAGTCGTCGATAGAAACAAGCATTGAAAGGCACAGCAGTAGTCAAACAGTGTGAAACGCTACTGGCGCCTTACAGCGCAAAAAGGCTGGTGACTAAAAAGTCACCAGCCATCAGCCTGATTCCTCAGGCTGCAACCGGAAGGGTTGGCTTATTTAACTTCAACTTCAGCGCCAGCTTCTTCCAGAGCTTTTTTCAGTGCTTCAGCGTCATCTTTGCTCACGCCTTCTTTCAGAGCAGCCGGAGCAGATTCTACCAGGTCTTTAGCTTCTTTCAGACCCAGGCCAGTTGCGCCACGTACTGCTTTGATAACAGCAACTTTGTTAGCGCCAGCAGCTTTCAGAATTACGTCGAATTCAGTTTTTTCTTCAGCAGCTTCAACCGGGCCAGCAGCTACAGCTACAGCAGCAGCAGCGGAAACACCGAATTTTTCTTCCATTGCAGAGATCAGTTCTACAACGTCCATTACAGACATAGCTGCAACTGCTTCAATGATTTGATCTTTAGTGATAGACATTTAAATTGTTCCTGAATATCAGAATAAGTTTATACGTAAGCGAATGCGTTAAACAGATAACTGCGATTAAGCAGCTTCTTTCGCATCGCGTACAGCAGCCAGAGTACGAACCAGTTTGCCAGCCGAAGCTTCTTTCATGGTTGCCATCAGGCGTGCAATTGCTTCTTCGTAGGTCGGCAGAGTTGCCAGGCGGTCGATCTGAGACGCCGGGATCAGCTCACCTTCAAAGGCAGCGGCTTTGACCTCAAATTTTGCATTCGCTTTCGCGAACTCTTTGAACAGACGAGCAGCAGCGCCCGGGTGTTCCATAGAGTATGCAATAAGGGTCGGACCAACAAACGCATCTTTCAGGCACTCGAACGGAGTACCTTCAACAGCACGACGCAGCAGGGTGTTACGAACAACACGCATGTATACGCCAGCTTCGCGACCTGCTTTACGCAGTTCAGTCATTTTATCTACAGTTACGCCACGGGAATCCGCAACTACTGCAGACAGCGCGCCTTTGGCTACTTCGCTGACTTCAGCAACAATCGCTTGTTTGTCTTGAAGATTTAAAGCCATTAGCTTTGCTCCTGGATGTTTGCCAGAGAAAATCTCTGGAACTCACTTCACTCCTCCAAACGGAGAGAGCGTCTTAATTACGGTGAGCAGAAACAAGCCAGAATATAAAAGAATAATCTTAGCGTTCTGTCACCGTCTACGCAGGGTATTAAGTCTCTTACGAAACACCTGCGGTCTTCGACGGAGGCCTGGATTAGGCCAGGCTCCAACGAACAAATCTTTTTAGCCGCTAACTTTCGTTAACGTACGTGGGGGTAAGATTGTAGACAAAATCACCGCCCACGTAAAGGCATTAGTTTGCAGAAGCGCTCAGGCCAGCCTGGTCAACTGCAACACCTGCACCCATGGTGGTGGAGATGCTAACTTTCTTGATGTACACGCCTTTCGCCTGAGTAGGTTTTGCTTTTTTCAGCGCAACCAGCAGAGCTTCCAGGTTTTCTTTCAGTTTGTCAGCGTCAAAGTCCACTTTACCGATGGTGGTGTGGATGATGCCGTTTTTGTCGTTACGGTAACGGATCTGGCCAGCTTTAGCGTTTTTAACCGCTTCAGCTACGTTCGGCGTTACAGTACCCACTTTCGGGTTTGGCATCAGGCCGCGCGGACCCAGAACCTGGCCCAGTTGGCCAACAACGCGCATTGCATCCGGAGAAGCAATAACAACGTCAAAGTTCATTTCGCCTTTCTTGATCTGATCAGCCAGATCTTCCATACCTACCAGCTCAGCGCCTGCAGCTTTAGCAGCTTCAGCATTTGCGCCCTGGGTAAATACGGCTACGCGAACGGAACGGCCAGTACCGTGCGGCAGTACAGTTGCGCCACGTACGTTCTGGTCAGATTTACGAGCGTCGATGCCGAGGTTAACAGCAACGTCCACGCTTTCTACGAATTTAGCAGTCGCCAGCTCTTTCAGCAGAGCGATAGCTTCGTTGATGTCGTACTGTTTGGTCGCATCAACTTTCTCGCGGATAACACGCATGCGCTTGGTCAGTTTAGCCATTTCTTAGTCCTCCACTACCAGGCCCATGGAACGTGCAGTACCTTCGATGGAGCGAGTCATCGCTTCAATGTCGGCACCGGTCATGTCGGCAGCTTTGGTCTGCGCGATTTCCTGCAACTGAGCGCGGGAAATTTTACCCACTTTGTCTTTGTTCGGCTTACCGGAACCAGACTTGATACCAGCCGCTTTTTTCAGCAGAACTGCTGCCGGCGGAGTCTTGGTAACGAAAGTGAAAGAACGGTCAGCGTAAACGGTGATAACTACCGGAATCGGCAGACCTTTTTCGATGGAATCAGTTTTTGCGTTGAACGCTTTGCAGAATTCCATGATGTTTACGCCCTGCTGACCCAGAGCCGGACCTACTGGCGGACTCGGGTTAGCCATACCAGCCGCAACCTGCAGCTTGACATAGGCTTGTACTTTCTTAGCCATTATAAATTCCTCAAGTTGGGTAATAGCGCCTCAGAGAGGCTCCCCGTGATATAAAAAATCGTTTTACGGGCAAGGCCCATAAAAACAAAAGGCGCGAAATTGTATTCCAATCTCGCGCCTTGTGCAACGATTTAATCGCCGCTTTTTTGATCGCTGTGTTAGGCTTTTTCAACCTGGCTGAAGTCCAGTTCTACCGGGGTCGCACGACCAAAGATAGAAACAGAGACTTTCAGACGAGACTTCTCGTAATCAACCTCTTCAACGACACCGTTGAAGTCAGCGAACGGACCATCATTAACACGAACCATTTCACCTGGTTCAAACAGCGTTTTCGGACGCGGCTTATCACCAACCTGCTGCAGGCGGTTCATAATCGCATCGACTTCTTTATCGCTGATTGGCGCCGGACGATCGGAAGTACCGCCGATGAAGCCCATCACACGCGGTACGCTGCGCACCAGGTGCCAGCTCGCATCGTTCATCACCATCTGAACGAGGACGTAGCCAGGGAAGAATTTGCGTTCGCTTTTGCGACGCTGACCGCCACGGATCTCAACGACTTCTTCAGTCGGGACCATGACTTCGCCAAACAACTCTTCCATGTTGTGTAATTTGATATGCTCACGCAGCGATGTTGCTACGCGGCCTTCAAAACCGGAAAACGCCTGAACGACGTACCAGCGCTTTTTAGGAGCTTCAGACATCTCAGAACCTCAGGCCAGTGATAAAGGATACCAGGCGAACCAGAATACCATCCAGTCCCCACAGGATCAGTGACATTACTGCGGTAACCGCAGCCACAATCAGCGTGGTGTGCAATGTTTCCTGGCGAGTCGGCCAAATGACCTTACGGACTTCGGTACGCGCTTCACGGGCAAAAGCAACGGTTGCTTTACCTTTTGTCGTTAACAGCGCGACACCACCCGCTGCAGCAATCAGAATTACTACGGCCAGCGCACGCAGCGGCAGCATAATGTCGCGATAAAGGTAATTGCCGACAATTGCCACCAGGAGCAATGCCACCACAACGACCCACTTCATCGCTTCCAGGCCGCGCCCGCTTCCTTGAGCTTCGGTATTCGCACTCATAAACCAACCTGTCAGAAGTATTCTACAAACATTTTCACCCCGCGATCGCGAGGCAAACCAAATCGAAACGCGTATTCGCTTTTCGGATTATACGCCCTCAACAGAGCCTGTCTCAGCAATGATTATGACAAAGAAAATCACTGATGAGCCAGGTTCTGGTACGAAAGCGTGCAAAAAGGGCATCAAATGATGCCCTTTTATTGCGCATTGCGTCAAATGTTATCGGCAATTAGCTCAGAACTTTAGCTACAACGCCCGCGCCAACGGTACGGCCGCCTTCACGGATTGCGAAACGCAGACCGTCGTCCATCGCGATCGGGTGGATCAGGGTAACAACCATTTTGATGTTGTCGCCCGGCATTACCATCTCTACGCCTTCCGGCAGTTCGATAGTACCAGTCACGTCAGTAGTACGGAAGTAGAACTGCGGACGGTAGCCTTTGAAGAACGGAGTATGACGGCCGCCTTCATCTTTGGACAGAATGTACACTTCAGATTCGAACTTGGTGTGCGGCTTGATGGTGCCCGGCTTAGCCAGTACCTGACCACGTTCGATTTCTTCACGTTTGATACCACGCAGCAGAACACCTACGTTCTCACCAGCACGGCCTTCGTCCAGCAGTTTGCGGAACATTTCAACGCCAGTACAGGTAGACTTCTGAGTCTCTTTGATACCAACGATTTCAACTTCTTCGCCAACTTTGATGATACCGCGTTCCACACGACCGGTAACAACAGTACCACGACCGGAGATGGAGAATACGTCTTCGATCGGCAGCAGGAACGGCTTGTCAATCGCACGCTCTGGTTCCGGAATGTAAGAATCCAGGAAGCCAGCCAGTTCCAGGATTTTCGCTTCCCACTCTGCATCGCCTTCCAGCGCTTTCAGTGCAGAACCACGAACGATCGGAGTGTCGTCGCCCGGGAAGTCGTACTGAGACAGAAGTTCACGAACTTCCATTTCAACCAGTTCCAGCAGCTCTTCGTCATCAACCATGTCGCATTTGTTCAGGAACACGATGATGTACGGAACGCCTACCTGACGACCCAGCAGGATGTGCTCACGGGTCTGCGGCATCGGGCCGTCAGTCGCAGCAACAACCAGGATCGCGCCGTCCATCTGAGCAGCACCAGTGATCATGTTTTTAACATAGTCGGCGTGCCCCGGGCAGTCTACGTGTGCGTAGTGACGGGTCGGGGTGTCGTATTCAACGTGAGAAGTGTTGATGGTGATACCACGAGCTTTTTCTTCCGGCGCGTTATCGATCTGATCGAATGCGCGAGCAGCACCGCCGTAGGTTTTAGCCAGTACGGTAGTGATTGCAGCGGTCAGCGTTGTTTTACCATGGTCAACGTGGCCGATAGTACCGACGTTAACGTGCGGTTTTGTACGTTCAAACTTTTCTTTAGACATCGATTGTCCCTCTAAGACACGGATAAATCGGTGATATCACCACATCAACCAGGCAACATGCCCGACTTGTTGAATGCAATAAACAGAAGGAAAAAACAGGGAGGAGAAAAGAAGTGGTGCTGATAGGCAGATTCGAACTGCCGACCTCACCCTTACCAAGGGTGCGCTCTACCAACTGAGCTATATCAGCACATCTTGGAGCGGGCAGCGGGAATCGAACCCGCATCATCAGCTTGGAAGGCTGAGGTAATAGCCATTATACGATGCCCGCATCCTGGAACTCGGCTACCTGATTTTCATTCTGCACTGAATATCGAGAGAAGCTCTCTTTATTCGAGCCGGTAAGCGAACTTATCGTCTCGGGCTACGCATCGCGTGGCCGAAATTGGTGGTGGGGGAAGGATTCGAACCTTCGAAGTCTGTGACGGCAGATTTACAGTCTGCTCCCTTTGGCCGCTCGGGAACCCCACCGGACTTGATGGTGCCGACTACCGGAATCGAACTGGTGACCTACTGATTACAAGTCAGTTGCTCTACCTACTGAGCTAAGTCGGCATCAAGTAGCGCGCATTCTATGGAGACATGCGCGCTCATGCAACTAAAAAATTGCATAATTTGTTTTATTGGTCACATTTTGCACAACGCGATGAAGAAACAGTCAAACAGGGGACAGATTAGCATACTTTTTCAGCATCATTCTGTTTAACAATGCACTCAAGATAAAACACAATTCTTTTTAGTAGATGGAATATCTGTCACATTGCTTTTCAACGATAGCTTGTCGAAAGAGATTTTTTCTTATTATTCCTCCCAATCTGGTGTTACCCTCCTGCCCATTAACCCATTCAACAGAACTGTGACGCGCCATGGCAAATATCGCTTTGCCGATAGAGCTATGATCGCCAGAAACATGCTTATGAGTATAAAAGAGCAAACGTTAATGACGCCTTACCTACAGTTTGACCGCAACCAGTGGGCAGCTCTGCGTGATTCCGTACCTATGACGTTATCGGAGGATGAGATCGCCCGTCTCAAAGGTATAAATGAGGATCTCTCGTTAGAAGAAGTTGCCGAGATCTATTTGCCTTTATCGCGTTTGCTGAACTTCTATATAAGCTCAAACTTGCGCCGTCAGGCAGTTCTGGAACAATTTCTTGGTACTAACGGACAACGCATTCCTTACATTATCAGCATCGCGGGTAGCGTTGCGGTGGGGAAAAGTACGACCGCCCGTGTATTACAGGCTCTATTAAGCCGTTGGCCGGAACACCGTCGTGTTGAACTGATCACCACCGATGGTTTTCTTCATCCCAACAAAGTGCTTAAAGAACGTGGTCTGATGAAGAAGAAAGGCTTCCCGGAGTCGTACGATATGCATCGTCTGGTGAAGTTTGTTTCCGATCTAAAATCGGGAGTGCCAAACGTTACAGCACCGGTTTACTCGCATCTTATTTATGATGTGATCCCGGATGGCGATAAAACTGTCGTGCAGCCTGATATTTTAATTCTTGAAGGATTAAATGTCTTACAGAGCGGTATGGATTACCCACACGATCCGCATCATGTTTTTGTTTCTGATTTTGTCGATTTTTCGATATATGTTGATGCTCCTGAAGACTTACTGCAGACATGGTATATCAACCGCTTCCTGAAATTCCGTGAAGGCGCTTTTACAGATCCGGATTCCTATTTCCATAACTACGCTAAATTAACAAAAGAAGAAGCGATCAATACTGCCTTGACGCTTTGGAAGGAAATCAACTGGCTGAACTTAAAGCAAAATATTCTTCCTACTCGCGAACGTGCCAGCCTGATCCTGACCAAAAGTGCTAATCATGCGGTAGAAGAAGTCAGACTACGCAAATAATTTAAAGGGGGAGCTATTGCTCCCTTTTTTATTTATCTGCGCTTCGTAGCGATATTTCACCGCCCATCCAGGGTTTAATTATCCCATCCTGTTCAAGCAATAATGCGCCTTGGTTATCTATCCCGCGCGAAATCCCAAATATTTCTTTATCACCAATGATAAGTTTCACTGGGCGATTAATAAAATTATCCAGTTTTTCCCAACGAGCCAAATAAGGAGTAAGTCCTTCTTGCTCGAAGAGTTCCAGCGCCGCCCGTAATTCACGTATAAGCGTGGCTGCCAGAGTATTACGATCCAGATTGATCCCCGCTTCTTGCAAGGTGATCCATCCCTGATTAACGACACTCTCTTCGACTCGACGCATGGCCATGTTGATCCCGGCACCGATGACAATTTGTGCCGCATCGCCGGTTTTGCCCGTCAGTTCAACGAGAATACCCGCCAGCTTGCGATCCTGCAGATAGAGGTCGTTTGGCCATTTAACACGAACTTTATCAGCTCCCAGCGTGCGTAGTACTTCCGCCATCACGATACCGATAACCAGGCTTAAACCAATCGCCGCAGCAGGGCCTTGCTCCAGACGCCAGAACATTGATAAATATAAGTTTGCGCCAAAAGGAGAAAACCATTTCCGCCCACGGCGACCACGACCCGCTTGCTGATATTCTGCGACACAGGCATCGCCCGATTTAAGCTCTCCTATACGGTCAAGGAGGTACTGGTTCGTAGAATCAATCACCGGTAACACAGCAACATTACCACCATCCAGGTGACTCAATATCTGTTCGGCATTAAGTAACTGGATTGGTTCAGGCAGGCTGTATCCTTTGCCCGGAACGGTAAATACATCAACACCCCAGTCACGCAGTGTCTGAATGTGTTTATTAATAGCCGCCCGACTCATTCCCAACGTTTCACCCAGTTGCTCGCCGGAGTGAAATTCGCCGTTCGCTAACAGGGCGATCAATTTCAGTGGAACAGTATTATCCTTCATGAAATTGTCTCCACTGCGCTCACTTCACCTGATGCACCAATAAAGCGGACTTCGGGTTCAAGCCAGACGTTAAATCTTTCACCGACTTTCTGCCTTACGTGATGTGCCAGTTGTACGACGTCTTCACTTTTCGCATTGCCTTCATTAATAAGAACTAGCGCCTGTTGACGATGTACCGCAGCCCCGCCAATCTGTGCCCCTTTTAGCTGACACTGATCGATGAGCCAGCCAGCAGCCAGTTTTACTGAACCATCCGCCTGGAGGTAATTAGGTGCCGTTGGAAATTGTGCCAGTAACGCTTTAGCCATTTCGACTGAAACAACAGGATTTTTGAAGAAACTACCGGCATTACCGTTCACTTTTGGATCGGGAAGTTTTGTAGTTCTCATATGACACACCGCATCAAATACTTGCTGTGGTGTCACCGTTGAAGGCTCCAGACGAGTTAAGTCACCATAGGTCAGTACAGGTTGCCACTCTTTTGGCAGGCGCAGACCTACGGCTACAATGGCGAAGCGATCCTGATATTCATGCTTAAAAATACTGTCACGATAACCAAAACGACACTCTTTAGCTGTTAAGCGCACTTGCTTGCCTGTCGTCAGTTCAACGCAGTCAACATAATCGCAAACTCGCTGTAATTCTACGCCATAAGCACCAATATTCTGGATAGGCGATGAGCCGACACAGCCCGGAATTAATGCCAGATTTTCCAGACCGGGCATACCTTGCTGCAAAGTGTATTTCACCAGATGATGCCAGTTTTCTCCCGCCCCAACATGTAAATACCAAGCATCAGGCGTATCGTTAATTTCAATACCTTTGATCCGGTTGATAATCACCGTTCCGCAGTAATCTTCCAGGAAAAGTACGTTACTTCCTTCACCCAGAATAAGAACTGGCTGTCCTTCTGCGGTTGCATGCTGCCAGGCATTGAGTAGTTGTTTTTCGTCTTCCACGCATACAATGTGCTTCGCATTGCGATCAATGCCGAAGGTGTTCCAGGGTTTTAAGGAGTGGTTCATAGCTGCTTTCCTGATGCAAAAACGTGGCTAGTTTACCGTATCTGCGGGGGGATGGCTTGTAGATATAACGACAGGAAGAGTTTTCACCAGCGCAAAAAGGCCATCCTTACGGATGGCCTTTCGCTTTATTTGATGCCTGGCAGTTCCCTACTCTCGCATGGGGAGACCCCACACTACCATCGGCGCTACGGCGTTTCACTTCTGAGTTCGGCATGGGGTCAGGTGGGACCACCGCGCTATCTCCGCCAGGCAAATTCTGTTTATTAACCCGCTTATCGCCGGCTAATCTAATCTGTATCAGGCTGAAAATCTTCTCTCATCCGCCAAAACATCTTCGGCGTTGTAAGGTTAAGCCTCACGGTTCATTAGTACCGGTTAGCTCAACGCATCGCTGCGCTTACACACCCGGCCTATCAACGTCGTCGTCTTCAACGTTCCTTCAGGAGACTTAAAGTCTCAGGGAGAACTCATCTCGGGGCAAGTTTCGTGCTTAGATGCTTTCAGCACTTATCTCTTCCGCATTTAGCTACCGGGCAGTGCCATTGGCATGACAACCCGAACACCAGTGATGCGTCCACTCCGGTCCTCTCGTACTAGGAGCAGCCCCCCTCAGTTCTCCAGCGCCCACGGCAGATAGGGACCGAACTGTCTCACGACGTTCTAAACCCAGCTCGCGTACCACTTTAAATGGCGAACAGCCATACCCTTGGGACCTACTTCAGCCCCAGGATGTGATGAGCCGACATCGAGGTGCCAAACACCGCCGTCGATATGAACTCTTGGGCGGTATCAGCCTGTTATCCCCGGAGTACCTTTTATCCGTTGAGCGATGGCCCTTCCATTCAGAACCACCGGATCACTATGACCTGCTTTCGCACCTGCTCGCGCCGTCACGCTCGCAGTCAAGCTGGCTTATGCCATTGCACTAACCTCCTGATGTCCGACCAGGATTAGCCAACCTTCGTGCTCCTCCGTTACTCTTTAGGAGGAGACCGCCCCAGTCAAACTACCCACCAGACACTGTCCGCAACCCGGATCACGGGTCCACGTTAGAACATCAAACATTAAAGGGTGGTATTTCAAGGTCGGCTCCATGCAGACTGGCGTCCACACTTCAAAGCCTCCCACCTATCCTACACATCAAGGCTCAATGTTCAGTGTCAAGCTATAGTAAAGGTTCACGGGGTCTTTCCGTCTTGCCGCGGGTACACTGCATCTTCACAGCGAGTTCAATTTCACTGAGTCTCGGGTGGAGACAGCCTGGCCATCATTACGCCATTCGTGCAGGTCGGAACTTACCCGACAAGGAATTTCGCTACCTTAGGACCGTTATAGTTACGGCCGCCGTTTACCGGGGCTTCGATCAAGAGCTTCGCCTTGCGGCTGACCCCATCAATTAACCTTCCGGCACCGGGCAGGCGTCACACCGTATACGTCCACTTTCGTGTTTGCACAGTGCTGTGTTTTTAATAAACAGTTGCAGCCAGCTGGTATCTTCGACTGATTTCAGCTCCACGAGCAAGTCGCTTCACCTACCATCAGCGTGCCTTCTCCCGAAGTTACGGCACCATTTTGCCTAGTTCCTTCACCCGAGTTCTCTCAAGCGCCTTGGTATTCTCTACCTGACCACCTGTGTCGGTTTGGGGTACGATTTGATGTTACCTGATGCTTAGAGGCTTTTCCTGGAAGCAGGGCATTTGTTGCTTCAGCACCGTAGTGCCTCGTCATCACGCCTCAGCCTTGATTCTCCGGATTTGCCTGGAAAATCAGCCTACACGCTTAAACCGGGACAACCGTCGCCCGGCCAACATAGCCTTCTCCGTCCCCCCTTCGCAGTAACACCAAGTACAGGAATATTAACCTGTTTCCCATCGACTACGCCTTTCGGCCTCGCCTTAGGGGTCGACTCACCCTGCCCCGATTAACGTTGGACAGGAACCCTTGGTCTTCCGGCGAGCGGGCTTTTCACCCGCTTTATCGTTACTTATGTCAGCATTCGCACTTCTGATACCTCCAGCATGCCTCACAGCACACCTTCAACGGCTTACAGAACGCTCCCCTACCCAACAACACATAGTGTCGCTGCCGCAGCTTCGGTGCATGGTTTAGCCCCGTTACATCTTCCGCGCAGGCCGACTCGACCAGTGAGCTATTACGCTTTCTTTAAATGATGGCTGCTTCTAAGCCAACATCCTGGCTGTCTGGGCCTTCCCACATCGTTTCCCACTTAACCATGACTTTGGGACCTTAGCTGGCGGTCTGGGTTGTTTCCCTCTTCACGACGGACGTTAGCACCCGCCGTGTGTCTCCCGTGATAACATTCTCCGGTATTCGCAGTTTGCATCGGGTTGGTAAGTCGGGATGACCCCCTTGCCGAAACAGTGCTCTACCCCCGGAGATGAATTCACGAGGCGCTACCTAAATAGCTTTCGGGGAGAACCAGCTATCTCCCGGTTTGATTGGCCTTTCACCCCCAGCCACAAGTCATCCGCTAATTTTTCAACATTAGTCGGTTCGGTCCTCCAGTTAGTGTTACCCAACCTTCAACCTGCCCATGGCTAGATCACCGGGTTTCGGGTCTATACCCTGCAACTTAACGCCCAGTTAAGACTCGGTTTCCCTTCGGCTCCCCTATTCGGTTAACCTTGCTACAGAATATAAGTCGCTGACCCATTATACAAAAGGTACGCAGTCACCCCATAAAGAGGCTCCCACTGCTTGTACGTACACGGTTTCAGGTTCTTTTTCACTCCCCTCGCCGGGGTTCTTTTCGCCTTTCCCTCACGGTACTGGTTCACTATCGGTCAGTCAGGAGTATTTAGCCTTGGAGGATGGTCCCCCCATATTCAGACAGGATACCACGTGTCCCGCCCTACTCATCGAGCTCACAGCATGTGCATTTTTGTGTACGGGGCTGTCACCCTGTATCGCACGCCTTTCCAGACGCTTCCACTAACACACACACTGATTCAGGCTCTGGGCTCCTCCCCGTTCGCTCGCCGCTACTGGGGGAATCTCGGTTGATTTCTTTTCCTCGGGGTACTTAGATGTTTCAGTTCCCCCGGTTCGCCTCATTAACCTATGGATTCAGTTAATGATAGTGTGACG
>NZ_KE137293.1:288208-387301 GCF_000408805.1 Escherichia sp. KTE159 | reverse complement strand
TTGCCGTTGTTCCGTGTCAGTGGTGGCGCATTATAGGGAGTTATTCCGGCCTGACAAGAGGAAATTTAAAATAATTTTCCGAATGCGTGTTTTTTATTCTTTATGCTTATTTCATCATCGGTTTGTTGGTTAAATGGGCGATTTCTCGGGCAAAATTCGCTACCTGTTCCCAATCGGTATAGACAACTTCTTTGCGCGTATCCGTTTCTCCGCCAGACATCTTCATAATCAGCTTGATCATAAAGCGGTCGTACCAACGGTAGCGTGGATAACGCAGCGCCCCAGCGATAACCGCGCAGCGATCGGGACGCCATTGTGAATTCATCAAAAACTTCCGCGCGTAGCTGTTGGTCTGCACAGTACGCTTCTCCGGTTTGCGCGCCACCAGGTTCACCGAGTAAAAGGCGCTCGGCATGGAGTTCAGGCGTGTGGCATGCGTTTTGACAAACTCCTGGAACGCAGAATGGTAATGACCGTAGCGAATAGATGCACCAATTACCACGCAGTCGTAGTTTTCCCATTCTGGTTCTTCGGTGCGATGCAAGTTGACAACATCCGCCTGGCTCCCCAGTTCTTTCAATTCCGAAGCCAGATACGAGGCAATCTCGCGCGTTTGTCCATCCCTTGTTGAGAAAAGAATTAATGTTTTCACGTATTACTCCATCATTCACGCCAGAAAGTCGGGGTAAAGAGCACCAGCAATGTAAAGACCTCGAGACGACCAAATAGCATATTGGCAATCAGGATCCATTTAGCCACCGGATTCATGCTGGTAAAGTTATCAGCAACCACACCAAGCCCTGGCCCCAGGTTATTCAATGTCGCAACAACCGACGCAAAGGCAGAAAAGTCATCCACGCCAGTGGCGATAATCGCCAGCATACTGACAATAAAAACTAACGCATAAGCAGAGAAGAATCCCCACACGGCTTCAAGGATGCGTTCCGGCAATGCGCGGTTCCCTAGCTTAATGCTATAAACAGCATTCGGATGCACCAGACGTTTCAGCTCACGGTTCCCCTGTTTGAACAACAGCAGAATGCGGATCACTTTCAGGCCACCGCCCGTTGACCCGGCGCAACCACCGATAAATGCAGAGCACAACAGTAGTACCGGCAAAAAGAGCGGCCAGCGGGCAATGCTGTCGGTCGTAAACCCGGCGGTCGTCGCCATCGACACTACCTGGAAAAATGCCTGGTTAATCGTCATCAGCGCCGAACTGTAGACATTATGAAACCACAGTACGAGTGTACAAATAACCACCAGCGTAAACTGTACGCCGATAAACATGCGAAATTCCGGATCGCGCCAGTAAACCTTCAGACTACGCCCACTTAACAGCGAGAAGTGCAGACCGTAGTTACAGCCGGAGATCAGCAAGAAAATAGCAATAATAGTGTTAATGGTCGGGCTATCGAAATAGCCAACACTAGCATCATGTGTCGAGAAACCACCAATAGAGATTGTCGCAAAGCTATGACCGATGGCATCAAAGGCATCCATTCCAGCAAACCACAGCGCCAGCGCACAGGCGACGGTCAACAGAACATAAATCAACCACAAAGTTTTTGCCGTTTCCGCAATACGCGGGCGCATTTTGTTATCTTTCAGCGGGCCGGGCATTTCCGCGCGATAGAGCTGCATTCCACCTACACCGAGAATAGGCAGTATCGCGACTGCTAACACGATGATCCCCATCCCGCCAAACCATTGCAGCATCTGGCGATAAAAGAGGATGGCATGAGGGAGTGAGTCCAACCCCACCAGCGTCGTTGCGCCTGTGGTGGTCAGACCGGAGAAGGATTCAAAAAACGCATCTGTAATGGTGAGGTTCGGGCTTTCCGAGAAGATAAAAGGGAGCGCACCGACACTACCCAGCACGGTCCAGAACAGCACCACAATCAGAAACCCTTCGCGGGATTTCAGCTCGCCCTTCTCTTTACGGTTCGGCCACCACAGCATGGAGCCAATCGCGAGGGCGACAAAAAAGGTCTGGGTAAATGCGCGGCCCGCCCCATCCCGGTAGATGAGCGCTACCAGCCCAGGGATAATCATGGTCCCTGAAAATAAGATGACCAGTAGTCCAACGATTCGGGTTATAGCGCGAAAATGCATCTCTGCCGCTTCCTTAGTTCTGCAAAATGAAGTGGGGATTATTCTTCAATCGCTAACAATTGCAATGAACCACGGCTAAAATCCGCCAGCTTTGCGGAAAATTCAGCCACTTTCGCCGCCGGAAGCGCCACCCGCAGCAGAACGAATGCCTGATAATCGCTGGTAATAACTTTGCCGTCACACTGCCCCAGCAACGCTTCAATACCGGTTAACTGACTATATTCACATTGCAAAGTATATTCGGTTAATGGCGTCTTGCGTTGGGTCGTTAGCTGGCGCAGTGCCTGATTCACGCCGCCGCCATAAGCTTTCACTAACCCACCGGTGCCCAGCAATATGCCGCCGTAGTAGCGCACCACCACGGCGGTAATTTCCCCGACGCCGCTGCCCATCAGTTGGGCGAGCATCGGTTTACCTGCCGTTCCCGCCGGTTCACCGTCATCGGAGAAGCCCAGTTGTTGTGAATCGTCAGGCGCCCCCGCCACCCACGCCACGCAATGGTGGCGAGCATCGGGGTGTTCTGCCCGTACTGATTCAACAAACGCTTTCGCCGCCTCGACGCCATCGGTATGTGCCAACAGCGTAATGAAGCGGCTTTTTTTGATCTCTTCAACGACCGTGACCGGTGCCGCAGGAATTAACCAGCTTTCCATCACGCCAGCTTCAAATCCCGGGTCATGTTTTCCACGTTATTTTCGTGGATCACCACGTTGTCTTCGATACGAATGCCGCCGAACGGTTTCAGTGCTTCAATTTTCTGCCAGTTGAAGTGTTTGCTGAACTGCCCTTCACGCCACGGAGCCAGCAGCGATTCGATGAAGTAGATACCCGGTTCGATGGTTAACACCATCCCCGGCTGGAGAATACGAGTGCAGCGCAGGTACGGATATTTTGCCGGTGCCGCGAGATGCGTACCACTATCATCCTGCATAAAACCGGCTACGTCATGCACCTGCAGGCCAAGCGGATGCCCGATACCGTGCGGCATAAACGGCCCGGTAAGATCGTTTTCGACCATCGCTTCTTCACTCATATCAGTGATGATTTGGTGTTTACGCAACAGTTTAGCGATGCGCTGATGGAACTGGATGTGGTAATCCACATAGCTGACACCCGCCTTCATGGTGGCGATCAGCGCCAGTTGTTCATCATTAACGTCTTTCACCAGTTGCGCATAGTCATTGTCGCTTTTTGCCGACCAGGTACGAGTCAGGTCAGCCGCATAGCCGTTATATTCGGCCCCGGCGTCCAGCAGGAAGCTGCGCATCTCTTCCGGCGCCTGATGATCCAGTTTGGTGTAATGCAACACCGCAGCATGTTCGTTAAGCGCCACAATGTTGCTGTAAGGTACGTCGGTATCACGATGGCCGGTCGCGGTCAGGTAGGCGATGTTGATATCGAACTCGCTCATACCGGAACGGAAGGCTTCTTCTGCCGCGCGATGACCATTGACCGCCATTTTCTGCGCTTCACGCATACAGGTCAGTTCGTACTCGGTTTTGAAAGAACGGTAGTAATGCAGGTAGTCAATGACCCCTTTCGGGTTGATGTTGCTGGCCTCAATGCCCAGTTGCAGCGCACGTTCCGGCACCGGACCAATATAACCGATATTGCCGCGCGCGGCAGGCAGTTGGCTACCAATACCATCAGCTTTCGGCAGCGCGATCACTTCCACATCTTCAGTCCAGAAGGAGGTCGGCAGCGGTTCAACGTTGTGCCAGTAATCAACCGGCAGATAAAACCACAGTTTCGGTTTGTTCACGCCATCCACCAGCAACCAGCAGTTTGGCACCTGAGTTACCGGCACCCATGCTTTGAATTGCGGGTTCACTTTAAACGGATAGGGATGATCGTCGAGAAAAACGTTGAACAGCTCGCCAGAGTGAATAAGTAATGCATCCAGCTTGAAGCGCGCCAGCGCATCGCGAGTCCGTTCTTGCAAGGTAGCTATATGATTTTTATAAAGCGAGGCCAGTGATTCCATTTTTTACCCTTCTGTTTTTTGACCTTAAGTCTCCGCATCTTAGCACAACGTTCATACAGAGCGTGATTTCTGCCGAGCGTGATCAGAACGGCATTTCTTTAATCTTTTATTTGCATATTTTTAACATAAAACACACACTTCAAGCCATCTGGTACGACCAGATCACCTTGCGGATTCAGGAGACTGACATGCTTTACAAAGGCGACACCCTGTACCTTGACTGGCTGGAAGATGGCATTGCCGAACTGGTGTTCGATGCCCCAGGCTCAGTTAATAAACTCGACACTGCAACCGTCGCCAGCCTCGGTGAGGCCATCGGCGTGCTGGAACAACAATCAGATTTAAAAGGGCTGCTGCTGCGTTCGAACAAAGCAGCCTTTATTGTCGGTGCCGATATCACCGAATTTTTATCGCTGTTTCTCGTTCCGGAAGAACAGTTAAGCCAGTGGCTGCATTTTGCCAATAGCGTGTTTAATCGACTGGAAGATCTGCCGGTGCCGACCATTGCCGCGGTCAACGGCTACGCGCTGGGCGGTGGCTGCGAATGCGTGCTGGCGACCGATTATCGTCTGGCGACGCCGGATCTGCGTATCGGGTTGCCGGAAACCAAACTTGGCATCATGCCGGGCTTTGGCGGCTCCGTGCGTATGCCACGAATGCTGGGCGCTGACAGTGCGCTGGAAATCATTGCCGCCGGTAAAGATGTCGGGGCCGAACAGGCGCTGAAAATCGGTCTGGTTGATGGCGTAGTCAAAGCAGAAAAACTACTTGAAGGCGCGATGGCAATTTTACGCCAGGCCATTAACGGCGACCTCGACTGGAAAGCGAAACGTCAGCCGAAGCTGGAACCGCTGAAACTTAGCAAGATTGAAGCCACCATGAGCTTCACCATCGCTAAAGGGATGGTCGCACAAACAGCGGGGAAACATTACCCGGCCCCCATCACCGCAGTAAAAACCATTGAAGCCGCCGCCCGTTTTGGTCGTGAAGAAGCCTTAAACCTGGAAAACAAAAGCTTTGTTCCGCTGGCGCACACCAAAGAAGCCCGCGCACTGGTCGGCATTTTCCTTAACGATCAATATGTAAAAGGCAAAGCGAAAAAACTTACCCAAGACGTTGAAACACCGAAACAGGCCGCTGTACTGGGCGCGGGCATTATGGGGGGCGGCATTGCTTATCAGTCCGCGTGGAAAGGCGTGCCGGTTGTCATGAAAGATATCAACGACAAGTCGTTAACCCTCGGCATGACCGAAGCCGCGAAACTGCTGAACAAGCAGCTTGAGCGCGGCAAGATCGATGGTCTGAAACTGGCTGGCGTGATCTCCACGATTCACCCAACGCTCGACTACGCCGGGTTTGACCGCGTGGATATTGTGGTAGAAGCGGTTGTTGAAAACCCGAAAGTGAAAAAAGCCGTGCTGGCAGAAACTGAGCAGAAAGTACGTCCGGATACCGTGCTGGCTTCTAACACTTCAACCATTCCTATCAGCGAACTGGCCAACGCGCTGGAACGCCCGGAAAATTTCTGCGGGATGCACTTCTTTAACCCGGTGCACCGGATGCCGTTGGTAGAAATTATTCGCGGTGAGAAAAGCTCCGACGAAACCATCGCAAAAGTTGTCGCCTGGGCAAGCAAGATGGGCAAGACGCCGATCGTAGTTAACGACTGCCCGGGCTTCTTCGTTAACCGCGTGCTGTTCCCGTACTTCGCTGGTTTCAGCCAGTTACTACGTGACGGCGCGGATTTCCGCAAGATCGACAAGGTGATGGAAAAACAGTTTGGCTGGCCGATGGGTCCGGCATACCTGCTGGATGTCGTGGGGATTGATACCGCGCATCACGCCCAGGCAGTGATGGCAGCGGGCTTCCCGCAGCGGATGCAAAAAGATTATCGCGACGCCATCGATTCATTGTTTGATGCCAACCGCTTTGGTCAGAAGAATTGTCTCGGTTTCTGGCGCTATAAAGAAGACAGCAAAGGCAAGCCGAAGAAAGAAGAAGATTCCGCCGTTGACGGCCTGCTGGCAGAAGTCAGCCAGCCAAAGCGTGATTTCAGCGAGGAAGAGATTATCGCCCGCATGATGATCCCGATGGTCAACGAAGTGGTGCGCTGCCTGGAAGAAGGCATTATCGCCACTCCGGCAGAAGCGGATATGGCGCTGGTCTACGGCCTGGGCTTCCCTCCGTTCCACGGCGGCGCGTTCCGCTGGCTGGACACCCTCGGCAGCGCGAAATATCTCGATATGGCGCAGCAATATCAGCACCTCGGCCCACTGTATGAAGTGCCGGAAGGTCTGCGTAATAAAGCGCGCCATAACGAACCATACTATCCCCCGGTTGAGCCAGCCCGTCCGGTTGGCGACCTGAAAACGGCTTAAGGAGTCACAATGGAACAGGTTGTCATTGTCGATGCAATTCGCACCCCGATGGGCCGTTCGAAGGGCGGTGCTTTTCGTCACGTGCGCGCGGAAGACCTCTCCGCTCATTTAATGCGTAGTCTACTGGCGCGTAATCCGGCGCTGGAAGCAGCGGCTCTCGACGATATTTACTGGGGTTGTGTGCAGCAAACGCTGGAGCAGGGTTTCAACATCGCCCGTAACGCGGCGCTGTTGGCAGAAGTGCCGCATTCCGTCCCGGCGGTTACCGTCAATCGCTTGTGTGGTTCATCCATGCAGGCATTGCACGACGCGGCACGAATGATCATGACTGGCGATGCGCAGGCATGTCTGGTCGGCGGTGTGGAACATATGGGTCATGTACCAATGAGCCACGGTGTCGATTTTCACCCGGGTCTTAGCCGCAATGTTGCCAAAGCGGCGGGCCTGATGGGCTTAACGGCAGAAATGCTGGCGCGTATGCACGGTATCAGCCGTGAAATGCAGGATGCCTTTGCCGCACGGTCACACGCTCGTGCCTGGGCCGCCACGCAGTCGGGCGCATTTAAAAATGAAATCATCCCGACAGGTGGTCACGATGCCGACGGTGTACTGAAGCAGTTTAATTACGACGAAGTGATTCGCCCGGAAACCACCGTGGAAGCCCTCGCCACGCTACGTCCGGCGTTCGATCCGGTCAGCGGTACGGTAACGGCGGGCACGTCTTCTGCGCTTTCCGATGGTGCTGCAGCCATGCTGGTGATGAGTGAAAGCCGCGCCCGTGAATTAGGTCTTAAGCCACGCGCCCGCGTGCGTTCGATGGCGGTTGTCGGTTGTGACCCGTCGATTATGGGTTACGGCCCGGTTCCGGCCTCGAAGCTGGCGCTGAAAAAAGCGGGGCTTTCTGCCAGCGATATCGGCGTGTTTGAAATGAATGAAGCCTTTGCCGCGCAGATCCTGCCGTGTATTAAAGATCTGGGGCTGATGGAGCAGATTGACGAGAAGATCAACCTCAACGGTGGCGCGATCGCACTGGGTCATCCGCTGGGCTGTTCCGGTGCGCGTATCAGCACCACGCTGCTGAATCTGATGGAACGCAAAGATGCCCAGTTTGGTCTGGCGACGATGTGTATCGGTCTGGGTCAGGGCATTGCGACGGTGTTTGAGCGGGTTTAAACACTTGCCGGATGCGGCGTGAACGCCTTATCCGGCCTACGGTTCAGGACTCTTTGTAGGCCGGATAAGACGCGACATAGAGTAATGCCACTGAATAAAGCTTTAGTTGCCGTTTTTCCCGCCTGTCAGGGGCGGGTTTTTTTAACCCTTAGATAAACGCAAACGCATCGCCAAACAGGCGATCTTCCCGCGCATTACGCTCATTGCAGAACAGGTCTCGGGCGATTTTCGCCATCTCAAAACGTCCAGCGATATAGATATCATGCTCTGCTAACGTACCGTGATCCTGCAACACCGCCGTTAATACCGTACCGGTACGCCCTCGCCAACCCGCTTCCGGCTGTTCAACCACCGGCACCACTTGTAAACCAGGATGCTTAAGCGAAAGCGCCTCAAGCTCAGAAAGATCGTACAGATGTTGCTGCTCACGCCCGCCCCAGTAAATAGTGATATTACGATTGGGATTACGCGCCAGCGCCGTCAGCAAAATAGAACGGGCATAAGAGAAGCCCGTGCCGCCGGCAATAAGAATCATTGGACGCTCTTCATCATCGCGCAGCCAGGCTTCACCGTGGGGGATATCGACTACGATTTGATGATCTTTAAGGATGCGGTCCATGACAGCTTTCGCGTAAAGATTGATTTCAGAAGCACCGATATGCAACTCGATAAATCCTTTTTCATCAGGCGTTGAGGCCATTGAAAATGGGCGTTTATCGCGCTCGTCCATCACTACCATCAAATACTGACCTGCACGGAATGAAAAGGCCGCATCTGGCACGATTCGAACACGGTATACGGTATCCGTGATAGCTTCTACCGAGGTCACTTTACAGCTTAAGGTTGTCATGCGCTTTCTCTGTCGGATCAATAAATAGGGCAAAACAAACGCGCATCAGGCGCTTTTACCGTTGTTAAAGATGGCCAGTTCATCCCAGATTGCGTCAATATGCGCAACAACATCCGGATCTTTTTTGATAGGACGCCCCCACTCACGCTGGGTTTCCCCTGGCCATTTATTCGTGGCATCCAGCCCCATTTTTGAACCCAGCCCGGAAACAGGCGAGGCAAAGTCCAGATAATCAATAGGCGTATTTTCAACCAGCACCGTATCCCGCGCCGGGTCCATGCGGGTAGTAATCGCCCAAATCACATCGTTCCAGTCGCGTGCGTTGACATCATCATCGCAGACGATCACAAATTTAGTGTACATAAACTGACGTAAGAACGACCAGACGCCCATCATGACGCGCTTTGCGTGTCCAGCGTACTGTTTTTTGATCGTCACTACCGCCAGTCGATAAGAGCAGCCTTCCGGCGGCAGATAAAAATCAACAATTTCCGGGAACTGTTTTTGCAGAATCGGCACGAACACTTCGTTCAGCGCCACGCCCAACACCGCAGGTTCATCTGGCGGACGACCGGTATAGGTGGAGTGGTAAATCGCATCTTCACGCTGGGTAATGTGCGTTACGGTAAAGACAGGGAAGCTATCAACTTCATTATAGTAACCCGTGTGGTCACCATATGGGCCTTCTGCAGCCATCTCACCCGGGTCGATATACCCTTCCAGCACGATTTCTGCACTGGCAGGTACTTCGAGGTCATTAGAAATGCACTTCACCACTTCGGTTTTGGTGCCACGTAACAATCCGGCAAAGGCGTATTCCGACAACGTATCCGGCACTGGCGTCACCGCGCCGAGAATCGTCGCAGGATCAGCCCCCAGAGCAACAGAGATCGGAAAACGTTCACCCGGATGCGCCGCGCACCACTCCTGATAATCCAGCGCACCGCCGCGGTGCGACAGCCAGCGCATAATCAGCTTGTTTTTACCAATCAACTGCTGGCGATAAATGCCAAGATTTTGCCGCTCTTTGTGCGGCCCCCGCGTCACCGTCAACCCCCAGGTAATCAACGGAGCAGCATCTTCCGGCCAGCAGGTCATAATGGGAATGCGGTTGAGATCGACATCATCACCAGAAACAATTTTTTGCTGACAGGGCGCACCACGTAACCGTTTCGTCGGCATGTTCAACACCTGCTTAAACTGCGGCAGCTTATCAAACAGATCGCGAAAGCCTTTTGGCGGCTCCGGTTCTTTCAGAAACGCTAATAATTTACCGACTTCCCGCAACGCCGAAACATCCTCTTGCCCCATACCCATAGCGACACGTTTCGGCGTACCAAACAGGTTGCACAGCACCGGCATTGAATAACCTTTAGGATTTTCAAACAACAGCGCAGGTCCACCGGCACGCAATGTGCGGTCGGCTATTTCAGTCATTTCCAGATGCGGATCCACCGGGAGCGTGATACGTTTTAGCTCACCCTGCTGTTCAAGCAAGGTCAGGAAGTCGCGTAAATCGTTATATTTCATGGCGTCCATTGTAGCCTCTTAATCTGCGCACATTATACGGCGTTCATCTTTACGATGCTGTAAATTTGTTAAATTAGCGTGAACTCAGGCGGTATAACGCAAACCCGGGAATATAATTAACTTAACGCATCGCTTTTGCTATTCTTGCGCCCCGATTAAACGGATAAGAGTCATTATGCAATCCTGGTATTTACTGTACTGCAAGCGCGGGCAACTCCAACGTGCCCAGGAACACCTCGAAAGACAGGCGGTTAATTGCCTGGCGCCGATGATCACCCTGGAAAAAATCGTACGAGGCAAACGTACTGCAGTCAGTGAGCCATTGTTCCCCAACTACCTGTTTGTGGAATTTGATCCAGAAGTGATTCATACCACCACCATCAACGCCACTCGGGGTGTCAGCCACTTTGTCCGTTTTGGCGCATCGCCAGCGATAGTCCCATCGGCGGTGATTCATCAGTTATCGGTGTATAAACCGAAAGACATTGTCGATCCGGCAACGCCATATCCAGGTGATAAGGTGATTATTACCGAAGGTGCTTTCGAAGGTTTTCAGGCCATTTTCACCGAACCCGACGGTGAGGCACGCTCTATGCTCTTGCTTAATCTTATCAATAAAGAGATTAAGCACAGTGTGAAGAACACCGAGTTCCGCAAACTCTAGAACGCAATCCCAAATAACTTTTTGACATTGGCATCCGTGGTGGCAGCCAGCCATGCGGCATCTTCCCCACGCCAGTGCGCAATACGTTGCAAAATATGGGGCAAACAGGCTGGCTCGTTGCGCCGGGAGGATGGCTTCGGCGTGAGATCGCGTGGGAGCAAATACGGTGCATCAGTTTCAATCAGTAGTTTATCTGCCGGAATCAACGGCAACAGTTCTCGCAGTTCCAGTCCGCGTCGTTCATCGCAAACCCAACCAGTAATGCCAATATAAATGCCTCGCGCCACACATGCCTGCATCTCTTCGCGTGTGCCAGTAAAACAGTGCAACACCGCGCCAGGTAGTTTATCCAGCCACGGCTCCAGCAATGTAATAAACCGCTCATGGGCATCGCGACAGTGCATAAACACCGGCATGTTTAATTCTGCGGCAATACGCAACTGGGCAACAAAGGCACGTTCCTGTTCTTCTGGCGTAGAAAAGTTGCGGTTAAAGTCGAGGCCACACTCACCCATCGCCACCACTTCTGGCTGCGAGGCCAGCTCCACAAGCACTTCTTCTGTTGCATCTTGCCACTGGCTGCTGTCGTGAGGATGCACGCCTGCCGTTGACCAACAGTGCAGATACTGACGCGCCAGTTTTTGCGCCTGTTGGCTTTCGTGCAGGTTAGTGCCGGTGACGAGTAGCCCATCAACACCCGCAGCAAAAGCGCGTGCCACAACATCATCGCGGTCTTTCGCAAATTGCGAACTGGTCAAATTAACGCCGATATCAAACATCCTGCTCTCCATATGACAACCGCCCTGACGGGCGGTTGAATTTATTCTTCAGTTTTTTCGCTTTCTGCTTCAGCGTCGTTTTCTTCTTCCCGGTTTCGGCCTTTACCAACGTAAAAGCGTGAGAAGAAGACACCGATTTCAAACAGGCAGTACATCGGGATCGCCAGCAGCGTTTGCGAGAAGACATCCGGCGGCGTCAGTAGCATCCCGACAACAAATGCGCCAACCAGCACATACGGGCGTTTTTTGCGTAAGTCTTCTGGAGAGGTAATCCCCATCCAGCACAGCAGCACAATTGCCACCGGTACTTCGAAGGAGACGCCAAACGCCATAAACAACGCCATAACGAAGCTTAAGTAGCTGGCGATGTCGGTGGACACCTGTACCCCTTCTGGCGCGGTATTGGCAAGGAAGCCAAATGCCAGCGGGAAGACCACAAAATAGGCAAACGCCATACCGATATAAAACAGCAGAGAGCTGGAAACCAGCAACGGCACCACCAGACGACGTTCGTGCTTATACAGCGCGGGAGCGATAAACGCCCACACCTGATAGAGAATCACCGGCGCTGACAGAATCAGCGACACCATAAAGGTCAACTTGATCGGCGTAAAGAACGGCGAGGCCACGTCGGTGGCGATCATCGTTGAACCTTGCGGCAACTGCTTGATCAACGGCGCGGATACCAGGTGATAGATATCATTGGCGAAATAGACCAGGCACAGAAATATCACGATCACCGCGATAATGCAGTTCAGCAGACGCTTACGCAGCTCAATCAGATGCGTGATAAGCGGTTGAGTATCTTCTACAGACATGTTTACGGTTTATCACTCGATGAAGGGGAAGATGCAGCGGTTTTCGGTTCAGCGTCCGCAGCAGGTTTTACCACCGGCTCTGGCGTGGCTTCTGGCTTCTGTTCCGGCGAGCTGGCCTGAGTTTCCGCAGCGGCAGGCGTGACGCCTTCATGCGCAGCCTCATTGTCTTTCACCACCGGGTTATGGATGGTGTGCGCTTCATCACTCACCTTTTCAGGATCGTTTGCGACGTAGGAACGTTTCATCGACTCCGCGGCCTGGCGCAGTTCATCCATCGACGCTTTCAGTTCGGGCGTCAGGTTAGTGAGACTCGCCTTTTCAACCTTTTTCAGGCTGTCCTGAAACTCCTGGAGTTTTAACTCCTGGGTCAGTTCGTTCTGCACCGTTGTCGCCAGTGAACGCAACGCACGAATCCAGCCCGCTACCGTTTTTACCGCCACAGGCAGTCGTTGCGGCCCCAGAACGACGAGGCCGATGATGAATACCAATAGCAGTTCGCTAAAACCGATATCAAACACGGATTACACCTGCTCTTTATCGTGGCGCTTCGCGTCTTCTGTTTTAGCCTGTTCCTGGTTCGTATCCGCCTTCTTATCGACGATAGTTTTCGCAGTAAAATCAGCATCCTGACTGGTTTTATCCTGCTTTGGTTCATCATCGCTCATTGCTTTTTTAAAGCCTTTGATCGACGCACCAAGATCGGAACCGATGGAGCCGAGCTTTTTGGTGCCAAAAAGCAGTACAACGATGACGGCAATAATCAATAACTGCCAAATACTGATACCACCCATACATGTTCCTCTGTGGTAGATGATGATTAAACAAGGCCGCATTATACGTTACACGGCCCGCCTTGAGCGATGAAAAAATCAGCGTGTTTTGCGCCAACCGACAAACCAGGCGCTCAGCCCCCCCGCCATTAACCAGGCGGGCATCAACCCAAATTCAGGTCGGCTGACCAACAAGAATGTGCCACTTAATACTAATGTCGCACCAATTCCGAGAAAATAACGGGATTGTCCCTGACGCACATGATTCGACTGTAACTCGCGCGCAATCTTATCAACACTGTGCTGTAAATACTTGCCCTGGCGCAAACTGTCATAAACCAATTCAGGCAGTTCTGGCATTTTTTCGATCCAGAACGGCGCTTTTTCCTTAAAGGCTCTCACCAGCGCAGGAATACCAACCTGATCTTTAATCCACGATTCAAGGAAGGGTTTTGCAGTTTTCCATAAATCGAGCTGTGGATAAAGTTGCCGTCCAACGCCTTCGATATAGAGCAACGTTTTCTGAAGTAACACCAGTTGCGGCTGCACTTCCATGTTGAATCGACGCGCCGTATTAAACAGATTTAACAGCACATGTCCAAACGAAATTTCCGCCAGCGGTTTTTCAAAGATAGGCTCGCACACGGTACGAATGGCAAATTCAAAATCTTCCACGTTGGTATCTGGCGGCACCCAGCCTGAATCAACGTGCAACTCCGCCACTTTGCGATAGTCACGGTTAAAGAAGGCGATAAAGTTTTCCGCCAGATAGCGTTTATCTTCTTTGTTTAGCGAGCCAACAATCCCGCAATCAATACCGATATACTTCGGGTTTTCCGGGTGTTCGAAGCTTACGAAGATGTTGCCTGGGTGCATGTCGGCATGGAAAAAACTGTCACGGAAGACCTGAGTAAAAAACACCTGCACGCCGCGTTCCGCCAGCAATTTCATGTTGGTGCCGTTTTTCTCCAGCGCCGCGACATCAGAAACCGGAATGCCGTAGATGCGCTCCATCACCATCATCCCTTCGCTGCAATAGTCAGGGTAAACTTCCGGAATGTAGAGCATCGGGCTGTTTTCAAAATTGCGCCGCAACTGGATTGCGTTAGCGGACTCCCGCAACAAATTCAGTTCGTCGATCAACGTTTTCTCGTACTCGCGAACCACTTCAGTTGGGCGCAGACGACGTCCATCCGGCAGTAAGCGCGGCACCCAGCGGGCGAGACGATAAATAAGTTTCAGATCCGCTTTAATAACCGGCAAAATATCCGGGCGGATAACTTTAATCACCACCTCTTTGCCATTCGATTTCAGCCGCGCAGTATGTACCTGCGCAACGGAAGCCGATGCCAGGGGCGTAATGTCAAAATCATCAAACCACGCTTCCACCGGCAAGCCGCCCATCGCCGCTTCAATTTGTGCTTTCGCCAGTTTGCCATCAAACGGTGCGACTTTGTCCTGCAATAACGCCAGTTGGTCGGCAATATTCGGCGGGAAAAGATCGCGGCGGGTCGATAACATCTGCCCAAACTTGATCCATACAGGACCCAGTTCTTGCAGCGCCAGTCGTAGCCGCTCGCCTAATGGTTTATCTTTATGCCGATTCGGCATCCAGAACAATGAGTATCGCCATAACCGCAGCAGCAAAGTGATACGCATTTTAGGAATCAGTTCATCAAGTCCGTAGCTTAAAAAAGTGCGAATGATGAAATACAGGCGCCGTACTTCACCTGGCGTCATTAAACTGCCTCCAGTTTTTCCAGCCGTTTGGTTAGCGCATCAACGGCACGTTCAACGGCGGCTGTCTCTTCCGCAAACCAGGCCACTTCAAGCGGACCTGGCGCCATACGCCACTCTTCGGTAATTGCTTCAGCCACATAACGTTGCTGGCGTTTAATACCGTGATGCAGGAACTTCGCGCCACCACGCAGGGCTTTGCTGATGCCTTCGGCAGCGATATCACCAGTATAAGGAGCCAGCAGCTCCGCTGGGTCAAACTCCGCGAGATCTGCCAGTGCAACGAAGTTCTGTACTACCTGAATATCGCCCTGCACTTCCAGCTCGCCGCTGCGGATTAACGCGGCAAGCTGCTGGCGATCGCGGAGTTTCGGTAACACGCTGGCATAAGCAATGACGGTGCAATCAGCATCACCCGCCCATTCTCCCAGAACATCGACCTGACGTTCGCTAAATACCAAAATCAGCGAGGTCGAAAAGCCTTTTACCTCTATGCGCAATACTTTGCCCAACAGACGCGAGCGGGCAGTTTTCAGCGCGGGTGAGCGATACAGGAAGGTGTTGAGCAGACTTTCTATTCCTGCCGTCACTAAAGGTTTAAAAGGCATAGTCGTACTCCTGTCAGAACTTATAACCACGGTGCAGCGCCACAACGCCAGCCGTCAGGTTGTAATAATCGACACTTTCGAATCCGGCATCTTGCATCATGGCTTTCAGGGTATCCTGATCGGGATGCATACGGATGGATTCTGCCAGATAACGGTAGCTGTCGGCGTCATTCGCCACCAGCGAGCCAATACGCGGCAACACATGGAAGGAGTAAGCGTCATAAGCTTTGCTTAGCGGCTCGATAATCGGCTTCGAGAACTCAAGCACCAGCAGACGACCGCCGGGTTTCAGCACGCGATACATCGAACGCAGCGCTTTATCTTTGTCAGTGACGTTACGCAGACCAAACGAAATGGTGATGCAATCAAAGGTGTTATCCGGGAACGGTAGAGCCTCGGCATTTGCCTGAACATACTCAACGTTGCCAATCACGCCGATATTACGCAGCTTCTCGCGCCCCATTTTGAGCATGGATTCATTGATATCAGCGAGGACCACTTTGCCAGTTTCACCGACCAGGCGGGAGAATTTCGCCGTCAGATCGCCAGTGCCGCCAGCCAGATCCAGCACGGTCTGCCCACGGCGTACGCCGCTACAATCGATCGTGAATCGCTTCCACAAACGATGAATACCAAAGGACATCAAATCGTTCATGACATCGTATTTCGATGCCACGGAATGGAAAACGTGGGCGACCATGTCCGCTTTTTGTTCCTTCGCGACGGTCTGAAAACCAAAGTGCGTCGTTTCTTGTGACTTATCCACCATCTCAATGCCTGCTCATCAAAAAATTGTTCCAGAAGTGTAACAGATTGGGCGTCGTTGCCCTAGATTTCTACCCGGCTTAGCTACCCCTAATGGGCTAACGCGATTGCTGATTATATTCATCATCACGTTGATAAGCTTCACCATTCGGCTGCTCCGGAACCGACCGCAATCGGTACTCTTCGTCCTGGCTTACCGCCTGATCGGCCAAATCCGGATTAATCTCGCGTTTAATTTCTACCCCTAAACCACGAAACGCTTCTGCCTGCGCCAGCACATTTCCGCGACCTGAAGAAAGTTTTTTCATCGCCTGCCGATAGTTATCCTGCGCTTTATCCAGACTTTGACCAATCGCAGACATATCATCAACAAACAGGCGCATTTTGTCGTACAGCTTGCTGGCACGATCAGCGATTTGCTGAGCGTTACGGCTTTGATGCTCATAACGCCACAGGTTGGCGATAGTACGCAACGCCACCAGCAGCGTGGTGGGGCTAACCAGCATAATATTGTTTTTCAACGCTTCGGTGATTAGCTCCGGCTGCCTGTCCAGCGCCAGTAAGAATGCCGGTTCGACGGGGATAAACATCAGCACGTAATCCAGGGTTCTTAGCCCCGGAAGCTGCTGATAATCTTTACGCCCCAACAAGCGGATATGGTTACGCACCGACGCGATATGTTCCTGCAATGCGCTTTCGCGGGTGTAGTCGTCTTCCGCATTGAAGTAGCGTTCATAAGCGACCAGCGTCATTTTGGCGTCGATAACCACATCTTTCCCCTGTGGTAAGCGCACGATGACATCTGGTTGCATCCGCGAGCGGGCGTCATTTTCGATGCTGACCTGGGTTTCATATTCATACCCCTCACGCAACCCGGAAGCCTCCAGTACTCGCGTTAATACCACTTCGCCCCAGTTACCCTGGGTTTTATTGTCGCCTTTTAGCGCCCGTGTCAGGTTGATTGCTTCCTGGGCCATTTGGGCGTTGAGTTGTTGGAGATTGCGAATTTCGTGGGTCAGGGTATGGCGTTCTTGTGCTTCTTTACCAAAACTGTCCTGAACCTGACGGCGAAAACCATCCAGTTGT
This sequence comes from Escherichia sp. KTE159, assembly GCF_000408805.1. Lineage (NCBI taxonomy): Bacteria > Pseudomonadati > Pseudomonadota > Gammaproteobacteria > Enterobacterales > Enterobacteriaceae > Escherichia > Escherichia sp. KTE159. The sequence goes on along the minus strand of NZ_KE137293.1, from coordinate 370,044 downwards.
TCACGCAGCGGCGACAAAAGGCTGTTCAGACTCTGGCGATTTTGTTCATCAACCCGGCGATTGCTGTGTTCAAAAATACGGTTAGCGAGGTTTTCAAACTGCTCGCTTAAACGCTGTTCGCTGTTGATCATCTGGCGAATTTTATCGTCAGCATGTTGCTGTGCGGCTTCCATCCGCGTGGTCACTTCACGCAGATCGGCCTCCAGCGAGGTGTTAATACTTTGCAGGCTGCGCACTTCGTTATTGAGTAGTTCACACTCTTCACGCCAGTGCTCACTTTGGGTAATTTGTTGTTTTGCCGCACTTAACTCCGCAACCATCTCTTCACGTTCGGCTAGTTGCTCGGCTTTTTGCTGTGCATGTTGATAACTGGCAAACAGCCAGCCGATGGCCACACTGACCAGTGCAATAATGGCATAAACAATGATTGAGAAATCCACAAAGCCTCCTGACGCAACAACTTACCCGCACAAAATAGAATTGTGCTGTACAAACGTCCAGTTGGAAAGGCATTTCCTGCGAGGCGCTACGCAAAAATACAAAAGGCCGAACGTATCGGCCTTCAGACAGGAGAAGAGAATTACAGCAGACGACGCGCCGCTTCCACCACGATTTTCACCGCATGGCTTTCGGTTTGTTTCATCGTCTCAGCATTCGGGATCTCTTGCTGGGTGCGGTTAACAATAACGCCAGCTACCATACCGGCACGCAGACCCTGGCTTGCACACATGGTCAGCAGAGTTGCAGATTCCATCTCATAATTCATTACGCCCATCGCCTGCCACTCTTCCATAGAGCCTTTAAAGTGACGGACTACACGGCCAGAATAAGTGTCGTAACGTTCCTGGCCCGGGTAGAAAGTGTCAGAAGAGGCAGTCACACCCACGTGAGTGGTTGCACCAATAGACTTCGCTGCTTCAACCAGCGCGGTAGTACATTCGAAATCAGCCACTGCCGGGAATTCCAGCGGTGCGAAATGCAGGCTCGCGCCATCCAGACGAACAGACGCCGTAGTAACCAGTACATCACCAACATTAATATGCGGCTGAATAGCGCCAGTCGTACCGATACGCAGGAAAGTGCGAATGCCAAGCTGTGCCAGTTCTTCAACGGCAATAGAAGTCGACGGACCACCGATACCGGTAGAACAAACGATAACAGGTTTACCATCCAGCTCTGCACGCCAGGTGGTGAATTCGCGGTGAGATGCCAGTTTAACCGGCTTATCCATTAGCGCGGCGATCTTTTCCACACGATCCGGGTCGCCAGGAACGATGGCTAGCGTAGCCCCTTGTAAATCGTTTTTAGTGAGGCCGAGATGAAAAACATCAGACTTGGACATATACAACTCCTCTGTGAATCGGTTTAGTCAGAAGAAGCAAAAAGATACTTTACCGAAGGGATTAACATTTTTTCGTGATAATCATCACTATGATGCAAATGTGTTGCATACATTTACTCATCAAAGGTGACTTAAATCACATAATTTGCTCTTAAGTCAGTAAGGCTGCTTAAAAGATGAGCCATTTGAGGCAATGTGAATTGTTGCACGCTGACTATAGTTAACATTGCGCAAAATTTTCATAAGGGTACGGAGAATCCCATGACAACAACACAACAATCCGGATTTGCACCTGCTGCATCACCCCTCGCCTCAACAATTGTTCATACCCCGGACGATACGATTGTGGCAGGGTTCACCTCTATCCCTTCACAAGGGGATAACATGCCTGCTTATCATGCTCGTCCAAAGCAGAGCGATGGCCCACTACCTGTGGTCATTGTAGTGCAGGAAATTTTTGGTGTGCATGAACATATCCGCGACATTTGTCGCCGTCTGGCGCTGGAGGGGTATCTGGCTATCGCACCAGAACTTTACTTCCGCGAAGGCGATCCGAATGATTTCACCGACATCCCGACGCTATTAAGTGGTCTGGTAGCAAAAGTACCTGACTCACAGGTGCTTGCCGATCTCGATCACGTCGCCAGTTGGGCGTCACGCAATGGCGGTGATGTGCATCGCTTAATGATCACTGGATTTTGCTGGGGTGGGCGAATGGCCTGGCTGTATGCCGCGCATAACCCGCAACTGAAAGCGGCAGTAGCGTGGTATGGCAAACTGACGGGCGACAAAACATTAAATTCACCGAAACAGCCTGTTGATATCGCGACTGACCTTAATGCCCCGGTTCTCGGGTTGTACGGCGGTCAGGATAACAGCATTCCGCAGGAGAGCGTTGAAACCATGCGCCAGGCGCTGCGGGCAGCGAACGCGAAAGCGGAGATTATCGTTTACCCGGATGCCGGACATGCATTCAACGCCGATTATCGCCCGAGCTATCATGCCGAGTCTGCGCAAGACGGCTGGCAGCGAATGCTGGAATGGTTTACGCAGTATGGTGTTAAAAAGTAACGCCATTGCCGCTAAATCTGATGATTAAGCTCACACAATTTCAACGATTTTTTTAATCTCAAAAACATACAGCATCAAAAAATTTGTTGCTGTATGCCACTATTTGACCCCCTTCACATTCGTCATCACACCACCTGCTGAATGCAAAAATTTCGTTGCTGTGCGGCAAACTTTTTTCCTGTTTTATACCGCTTTTCTCCTGAATACTCGCTCTCAGAACAACCGGATCGTTTAAACATCAGACAGGAGATTTACCATGACGCAATCCATTTTTCAGGCCCAACCCTTTGAATTACCTTTTGATCCGTGTACGACTGCACTGGTCATGATCGACATGCAGCGTGACTTTGTCGAGGCAGGAGGCTTCGGTGAGGCATTGGGTAATGATGTTTCGCTGGTTCGCACGGCTATCGCGCCATGTACAGAGGTGCTGGCAGCCGCACGTCAGAAAGGAATTATGGTTATTCATACCCGTGAAGGCCATCGCGCTGACTTAAGCGACTGCCCACCAGCCAAACTGACACGCGGTGGTAAAACCTTTATTGGTGAACCAGGACCGATGGGACGCATTCTGGTCAGAGGTGAAGCAGGTCATGACATCATTCCTGAACTGTACCCGGTAGCAGGCGAACCGGTGATTGATAAACCTGGCAAAGGCGCTTTTTATCAAACCGACTTACATCTGATTTTGCAAAACCACGGTATCAAGACGCTGATTGTTTGTGGTGTGACTACCGAAGTTTGCGTAACCACCACCGTGCGCGAAGCAAATGACCGTGGCTATGAATGCATCATCCCGGAAGATTGTGTTGGCTCCTATTTCCCGGAATTCCAGAAATACGCCCTGGAAATGATCAAAGCACAAGGTGCCATTTTCGGTTGGGTAACTGATTCCAAAGCCATTATTGCAGGTCTGGAAGGCTAACACCGATGGTACAGGTTACGCTTTGCGCATCGTCGTTGGGGTATCTTTTTCCGCGGAATGAAACGCAAAATTTACGTCTGCATAGTGCTTTTAAGCATGCGGTAAATCTGTCTTCAGAAGCGGGAACATTCATCACCCTGCTGTGTGCGCAAACGTATCTGAATCTCCCTGATGCCGCCAGAGTCATCCTGCCTGAGCGTTGGGACTGGCGAAGAGAGATCGCCCGTTCAGATCCTGTTCAGTTAACCCCTGGCTTGCTACAAACACCTCGCTTTTACGTGGTGCTTCATAACACAACACTCTGGCAGCCGCCATTTGTGGGGGGGATGTTGACACTTGAGGCGTTCCCTTTGGTTTTACAGCACTACCCAACAATGGCATCGCAACGGCTTTTATTTTGTCTGGAGCATAACGTTCAAAGCACATTGCACCTGCCGGATAGCCTCATGCACGAGGGATTAGAGATTATGGAACATCCAGATGCGCTGGAACGCCAGGTGCCACAACTGATCGGCTTTGGCAAAGGCTTAACGCCCGATGGTGATGACTATTTGCTGGGCTATCTGGCGGCGCTCTGGTTATGGCAACTACCTGCACCACTTGCCGATCATCAATACCGGTTGCAGCAGGCAATTAACCAACATGCACACAACACCACGGATATTAGTCGTCATTATCTGGAGCGTGCACTTCAGGGACATTTTTCAGAACCGATTTGCCAGTTACTCGCACAACTGGTTGGGGGCGCATCGGCAATGACCATCGCATCTTGTGCTGAACGGGTCATGCAATTTGGCGCAACGTCAGGAGTGGACTGCCTTGCAGGAATGCTGCATGGCTTTCGAACCCTGAACACCATGAATTGATTTCAACCTTTTCTCCCGTAGCCCGTTTATGGCGCTACACGGGGATGCTTTGCCCGAATTTTGCTATCGGGCGGAATGAAACAGGCATAACAGCATGAAAGTTAAATATAAAGTTTTCAGCAATCTTTATCAGGACTCAGTGTCTCTGATGCAGATTTCCGCGCAAATCAGCAAGTTGCCCGGTATTCAACAGGCCTCGGTCGTCATGGGAACGCCCAATAATCTCGAACAATTGCGCGATGCGGGTCTGGGCGACGAAATCAACGCCAGCCCCAATGATTTAGTGATCGCGGTTATGGGTGAAGAAGAGATTTGCAATGAAGCACTGGTGCTGGCCCAACAACGTCTGACCAGCAAGCCTGATGATGAAACGGATAGTGGCATTAAAACACCGGAAAAGGTCAGTCTGGAAATGGCACTGGAAGCCGAACCCGAAGCCAACCTGGCACTCATTTCTGTACCGGGAGACTACGCCGCCGCCGAAGCGATTAAAGCGTTAAACCTCGGAATGAACGTGATGATGTTCAGCGATAACGTCAGTATCGAGCAGGAAAAATCCATCAAAACTCTAGCCCGGGAACGTCAGCGCATCGTAATGGGGCCGGACTGTGGAACCGCCATTGTTAACGGAATTCCGTTAGGCTTCGCCAATGTGGTGAAACGCGGAGCAATTGGTGTTATCGGTGCATCCGGCACCGGGTTACAGGAAGTGACTTGCCGAATCGACCGGCTCGGAGCAGGCATTTCTCAGGCTCTGGGAACAGGTGGGCATGATCTCCGTGAAGAGATTGGTGGAATATCGATGCTCTTTGCTTTAGATGCACTGGCGCAAGATGATGAAACGCGCGTGATTGTGCTGATTTCAAAACCGCCGTCACCCATCGTTGCCCAAAATATTCTGGAGCGTGCCGAGGCTTGTGGAAAACCCGTGGTAGTGAATTTCCTCGGTGCAAATCCGCACGATCTGGCACGCCCCAATATCACCGCTGCCACCACGCTGGCCAGCGCTGCGGATATCGCCGTGGCGTTGCTAAATGCTCAGCCTCTTCCGGCTGTTGAGACAGAGGTTTCCTCTGCCGATCTCGCAATGTTAGAACACGCCAGCCAACATCTGTCAGCCCATCGCCAGGCGATACGCGGAGTTTTCGCCGGAGGAACCTTCTGTTACGAAGCGCAACTTATCTGCCAACAAAAGGGATTCAGCGCAGCCTCCAATACGCCAGTTGCGGGTAATCGCACACTGGCAAATATCTGGCAAAGCGAAGAACACACGCTGATCGATATGGGCGACGATGATTTCACCCGTGGCAAACCGCATCCAATGATCGACCCGACTCTGCGCAATCAACGTCTGCTCAACGAACTCAACGACTCACACACTGCCGTCGTGTTATTCGACCTGGTACTTGGTTATGGCGCTTCCGCTATGCCTGCCAGCGAATTACTGGAGCAACTTTCACACATCAACATGAATAACGCACCGTTGCTGATTGCGCACGTTTGCGGAACAGAAGCTGATCCACAAGTACGCAGCCAACAGATAAGTGCGCTGCAAAACGCAGGCGTCATCATCGCCAGCAGTAATGCACAGGCGGCGCTATGGGCCAGCACCGTTGCGCAGACTCAGTTGCAGAAAAAGGGGCTAAACGCATGAACACCTTATTTAATCAGCCTTTGAAGGTCGTGAACGCGGGACTACACAGTTTTGCTGACAATATTCAACACGCCGGGGGAAGCGCAATTGCCCTCAACTGGCAGCCACCAGCACAAGGCGATATTGACGCTGGATTGGATCTGGCATCGTTGCTACGTCATCCACTGGTAGAAAATGCCAACCAAATCGCCATGACACGTTATCTCGAAGCACAACCTGTGCTGGTGGATGTCATGCTCGCTAAAGAGGCCATTCCAGCAATGGCTGAACAAAAACGTATTTTGCACTCTGGTCCGCCGATTGCCTGGGAAGAGATGTGTGGTCCGGTAAAAGGAGCGATTATTGGTGCCATGCTGTACGAAGGTTGGGCCACCAACCAGCAAGATGCAGAAAACCAGATAACCGCAGGCGATATCGACCTTGCCCCTTGTCATCATTATCACGCGGTTGGCCCAATGGCAGGCATCATCAGCCCGTCAATGCCGTTATGGGTGGTAGAAAACAAAACCAACGGCCACCGTACTTTTAGCAATTTCAATGAAGGTCTGGGTAAGGTTCTCCGTTTTGGTGCCAATAACGACGAAGTTCTCAATCGTCTGGCCTGGATGCGCGATGAGCTGGCTCCGGCAATGAAAGCAGCAATCGCACAACACGGCGAGCTGGAACTCAAGCCATTAATGGCGCAGGCGCTGCATATGGGGGATGAAGTTCATAATCGCAATGCCGCTGCTACCGGTTTGCTGATTAAGCGTCTTCTTCCGGCATTGCTGGCCAGCTCTCTTCCACAAGAACATATCCAGCGCGCCGTGGCATTTATCACCAGTAACGATCACTTCTTCCTTAATCTGTCGATGGCTGCCTGCAAAGCGATGATGGATGCCGCCGCCAATGTACCGTTCAGTTCAATGGTTACGGTAATGGCGCGTAACGGGGTGAATTTTGGTATTCGGCTTTCCGGTACTGGCGATCGCTGGTTCCAGGCTCCCGCCAATGCAGTTGAAGGTCTGTTCTTCCCCGGATTTGGCGTTGACGACGCCGCTGCTGACCTGGGCGATAGCGCAATTACCGAAACCGCAGGTGTGGGTGGCTTCGCGATGGCGTCATCTCCGGCGATCGTCAAATTTGTGGGAGGCACCCCTGCCGATGCCACCAATAACAGCCGCCGGATGCAGGCAATCACCCTCGGCGGCAATCCCGCATTTACACTTCCGGCTCTCAATTTTGCCCCCACCGCAGCAGGGATTGATGCGCGTAAAGTGACCGACCGCGGCATTTTACCGGTCATCAATACGGGTATCGCCCACAAACAAGCGGGGGTCGGGCAAATTGGTGCCGGGATCACCACTGCGCCAATGGCCTGTTTTGTCGCCGCTGTACGTGCACTGGCTGAGATCGTCGCAAAGGAGAATCATCATGGTTAAGCCTCTGGCTGTTGTCGCGGTTGGCGGCAATGCGCTCATCCAAGACGATCAGCACAATAGTATCCCCGATCAATATGTTGCAGTGATGGAAAGCGTGCAGCATATCGTTGATATGGTTGAAGCCGGATGGGATCTGGTGCTAACCCACGGTAATGGGCCGCAGGTGGGCTTTATTCTGCGCCGCTCAGAACTTGCCAGTAACGAAGTTTCTCCGGTTCCGCTTGATTACGCCGTGGGTGATACACAAGGTGCTATTGGCTACATGTTCCAGAAGGCACTGCATAACGAACTGGCTCGCCGTGGCATAAACAAACCGGTAATTGCGCTGGTGACACAAACGCGAGTCAACCCACATGACGATGCTTTCACCAGCCCCAGTAAACCGATTGGCGCATTTCTCGATGAAGTAACGGCTCAACAACGCCAACAACAACTCGGCTGGACTCTGATGGAGGATGCCGGGCGCGGATGGCGGCGTACGGTTCCCTCTCCTGCGCCACTGGAAATTATTGAACATGGCACCATCGCTCATCTGGTGCGCCAGGGATATCTGGTCATTGCCTGCGGCGGTGGTGGTATTCCGGTGGTGCGAGACGGGCAACAACTGAAAGGTGTGGAAGCTGTGATCGATAAAGATCTGGCCTCCGCGCTGCTCGCCAGTCAGTTGGCCGCGGATCTACTGGTGATCCCCACCGGTGTAGAAAAAGTGGCGATTAACTTTGGTACACCACAACAACAGTGGCTCGATGCTATCAGCGTTGCCGAAGCACAAACGCTGTTGCGGGAAGGTCAATTTGGTATCGGCAGTATGCAACCAAAAGTGGAAGCCATTGTTGATTTCATCAATACCAGCCTGCAACAAGGCAAACAGGCCAGCGGCCTGATTACTTCACCGCAAACCATAAAAGCAGCCCTTTCGCATCAGAGCGGCACATGGATAACCCTTTAATTCTCTGGAGAACTCAATGACTACAACACTTTTAGCCGTTAACGGAACGCTGATGCGCGGCCTGGAACTCAACCCAAATATGCAAAAAGCGGGCGGCATTTTTGTCCGTGAAGACCGAACTGACGCCCATTACCGGTTGTGGAGTATTAACGATCGCCATCCGGGAATGATTCGCGTGAATGAAGGGGGAACACACGTCGACGTAGAAATTTGGCAACTGCCACTGGCCAGTTTTGCCGCTCTATTAATGAGTGAACCTGCCGGACTGGCAATTGGCAAAATCAAACTTGCCGATGGTAGCGAAGTGCTGGGCGTACTGGCAGAAAACTGGCTGACGGAAGGCCAACGGGAAATTACAGAACTGGGTAGCTGGCGCAAATACACCGGGCATTTTCATACTGTGTAACGCGCATTTATAAAGGGAACATACTATGCGTAAAAAAGAAGAGAATCTGAATACGGCATCAGGATTGCGTATTGCCATGATTTTGCTGGGTATTGCCGTCACACCTGTGCTGTTGTCATCCTCAAGCCTCGGCAATCAACTTTCCAGCGGCAGTTTAATTAGCGTCGTATTGTTAGGCGGCGTCATTCTGACCTTACTTTCTACCATCACCATTAGCGTTGGAGAAAAAGCCCGCCTGCCAACGTATGGCATTGTGAAATATTCGTTTGGCGAAAAAGGGGCCATTGCCATTAACATGTTGATGGCGATAAGTCTGTTCGGCTGGATTGCCGTTACCGCCAATATGTTTGGTCATTCGGTACATGACTTACTGGCCCAGCATGGGCTGGAAGTTCCACTGGCACTGTTAGTGGCGCTTGGTTGTGTCATTTTTGTCGCCTCTACGGCATTTGGTTTTGCCGTTCTGGGAAAAATTGCCCAGATTGCCGTGCCAGTTATCGCGCTGGTGCTGTGTTACATCCTCTATGTGGCAACCCATACCGAAGTAGCAGCACCAGCAGCGATAGTGGAGATGAATACGGGTGTCGCCGTTTCCACCGTTGTTGGTACGATTATTGTACTGGTTGCCACACTGCCTGATTTCGGTAGCTTTGTGCATAACCGCAAACATGCGCTGATTGCCGCAGGCGTGACGTTTCTGGTTGCCTACCCTCTGCTCTACTGGGCGGGTGCAACGCCGAGCGCCATTAGCGGTCAGGGATCTTTACTGGGTGCAATGGCGGTATTCGGTGCGGTTCTGCCCGCGGCGCTGTTATTGATTTTCGCCTGCGTCACCGGTAACGCGGGCAATATGTTCCAGGGCACGCTGGTGGTTTCCACGCTGCTTACCCGCTTTCCAAAATGGCAGATTACCGTGGCGCTGGGTATCCTTTCCGCCATCGTAGGCAGTCTGGATATTATGGCGTGGTTTATTCCGTTTCTACTGTTCCTCGGTATCGCCACGCCACCCGTTGCCGGAATTTATATCGCTGACTTTTTCCTTTATCGCCGTAATGGCTATCAAGAGTCAGTATTAGCCCAGGAGTCACAGATTAAAGTGCTGACATTCGCAGCCTGGATCATAGGCGCTGCGGTTGGCTTTATGACGGTAAAAGGCTTATTCACCCTGACGACGATCCCTTCGGTGGACTCTATTCTGGTGGCATGCATCGCGTATGCGATTCTCAGTCGGGTAAGTCAACACCGCTAATTCCTGGGTATACTCAAGCAATGATTACGGCTGAATCTGGAGTGATTCAGCCACTTTACCACTGACCAGGGAGCCTTATGTTCATCTCAGACGAAACGCTTCGTGTTATTCATCTGGTCGCCAGACACCAGAGCATTACCACCGCAGCCGAGCAGTTAAATAAAGTTCCTTCCGCCATCAGCTACACCATTAAGAAAGCAGAAGAGAGTCTGGGCGTTGAACTGTTCATTCGTAAGGGACGCTATATTGAATTATCTCCGGCTGGGAGTTACTTCATCGAACATAGCAAAACTATTCTGGGCGACCTGGAAGCATTAAAGCGCAACACAGTGCTGATTCACGATGGTATTGAACGTGAACTGACAATTGCGGTGAACAATATTATTCCTGGTGATTTGCTGGTGGCATTCATTCGAGATTTTGAACGGCAATTCACATCAACAACACTGACGGTAGATCTTGAGGTATACAACGGCTGCTGGGATGCGCTGTACAGTAAGCGTGCCGATCTGGTCTACGGTGCTCCTCATGCAGTGCCAAGCAGTGAAGGCATCATTAGCGAACCGGTCGGACAAATGGAATGGGATTTTGTCGTCAGCCCACTCCACCCACTGGCAGCGAAGCGGCATCCATTAGAAAACAGTGAATTGCGTCATTATCCGGCGGTTTGTATCCGCGATACCTCCGTTAATTTCCCCCCGATGCAAGCCTGGCTACTGGAAGGACAAAAACCCATTTTTGTTCCTGACTTCACTACGGCAATCGCCTTAATAGAACAAAACGTCGGTATTGGTTATATTCCACATCATCTGGCATTGCCGTTATTAAATAGCGGTAAATTACTGAAAAAGCCGATGCGCGAACATAAACACGCCACCAAGTTATTTCTTGCCGCTCGTTCCGATGGTATGGGCAAAGCCTGTCAGTGGTGCATTGAGTATTTAAGAAATCCGCAATTAATTTTCTGCTCCTGAAGATCCACTTAATACCAAGCACACATAGCAAAATGGCTTCCAGTGCTGGAAGCCATCATCGTACTGCAATTTACAGTGACTCGTTAATACTCATCACCCCCGACGCAAGTTCTGCGCCGCCTGCACCATGTTCGCCAGTGCCGCGCGGGTTTCTGGCCAACCACGCGTTTTCAGGCCGCAGTCCGGGTTGACCCACAGGCGCTCTGCCGGAATACGTTGTGCCGCTTTCTTCAGCAGGGATTCAATCCATTCCACGCTCGGTACGTTTGGCGAGTGAATGTCATAAACGCCAGGACCGATTTCATTCGGATAATCAAACTCTTCAAACGACTCCAGCAACTCCATGTCGGAACGCGAGGTTTCAATGGTAATGACGTCTGCGTCCAGCGCCGCAATCGAATCCATGATGTCGTTGAACTCGCAATAACACATGTGGGTGTGAATTTGCGTTTCATCCTTCGCCACGGCGGCGTTGATACGGAAGGCCTCTACGCCCCACTGGAGATAGGCATCCCAGTCGCTGCGACGCAGCGGTAAACCTTCGCGCAGTGCCGGTTCGTCAATCTGGATGATGCCAATTCCAGCGGCTTCCAGATCCGCCACTTCATCACGCAGCGCCAAAGCGATCTGTTTAGCGATGGTTTCACGGCTGACATCTTCACGCGGGAACGACCAGCAGAGAATCGTCACCGGCCCCGTCAGCATCCCTTTCACCGGTTTGTCAGTCAGCGATTGCGCATACTTTGCCCACTCAACGGTAATCGGCGCCGGACGGCTAACGTCACCAATGACAATCGGCGGCTTAACGCAGCGGGAACCGTAGCTCTGTACCCAACCGTTTTGTGTGAAGACAAAACCGTCGAGATGCTCGCCAAAGTATTCCACCATGTCGTTACGTTCAGCTTCGCCGTGCACCAGCACATCCAATCCCAAACGTTCCTGCTCAACAATGGCCTGCTTGATATGTTCCGCAATACCCGTGCGGTAGTTGTTGGCGTCAAGATTGCCCTTTTTGAAATCCAGACGCAGGGTACGAATTTCCGTGGTTTGCGGGAAGGAACCAATCGTGGTGGTCGGCCATGCGGGCAGTTTAAAACGCGCACGCTGGGCTTCAGCACGCACTTCATAGACATTCGCACGCTGACTGTCCTGGGCGGTAATGGCTGCCAGACGTTTTTCTACCGCCGGATTATGTACGCGGGTTGAGTGACGGCGCGCCTGAATCGGTGCGCTCCACTCTGCCAGAGCTGCCGTGTCACCACTGTTCAACGCATCGCGTAGCAGTGCCAGTTCATGACATTTTTGCAGGGCGAAGGCAAACCAGCTTTTCACTTCTGCATCAAGGCGCGTTTCCACGCTCAGGTCGATAGGGCTATGAAGCAGTGAGCAGGAAGATGCCACCCATAAATCACGTTTACCGACAATGTCCTTAATTTGCGCATATTTCTCGGTGAGATCGGCGCGCCAGACGTTACGACCATTGACCAGTCCGGCAGACAGCAGCCAGTCAGAAGGCAGGCGCTTGTGTAGTTCTGCTACATCATCTTTGCCATGTACGAGGTCGACATGCAGACCCTGAACAGGCAGCGCAGTAATCGTGTCGAGGTTCGGTGTTACGCCTTCAAAATAGGTGGTCAACAGCAGTTTCACCTGCCCCTGCAGTGCATCGTAAGCAGGTTTATACGCGTCCAGCCACGCCTGCGGCAGTTCCAGTACCAGCGCCGGTTCGTCGATCTGTACCCACTCAATGCCACGTTTTGCCAGTTCCGCCAGAACTTGTTGATAAACCGGCAGAATGTCATTCAGCAGACTCAGGCGATCAAACTGTTCACCTTTCACTTTACCCAGCCACAGGTAGGTGACCGGTCCCAGTAGCACAGGTTTCACCTTGTGACCCAGCGCCTGCGCCTCATCCACTTCATCCAGCAACTGCGTCCAGGTCAGTTTGAATTGCTGCCCTTTAACGAACTCCGGCACCATGTAGTGATAGTTGGTGTTAAACCATTTGGTCATTTCCGCCGCCGCCGCAGGTTCGCCAGTTGGCGCACGTCCACGACCAATACGGAAAAGGGTGTCGATATCTACAGAACCATCTTTGTTCTGATGACGCGCCGGAACGTTACCCAGCAACAGGCTGGTGGTCAGAACATGATCGTACCAGGCAAAGTCGCCCACCGGCAGCAAGTCGATACCGGCCTGCTTTTGTTGATCCCAGTGACGGGCACGCAATTCACGCCCCACCGTCAGTAATTCTTCACGCGTGGAGTTCCCCGCCCAATAACTTTCTTGTGCTTTTTTCAGCTCGCGACGCAGGCCAACGCGAGGAAAACCGAGGGTGTGATTAAGAATTGTCATTATATGCCCCTTATGGAATTTTTAGTATTTAGACGTCCAGATGTTTACACATCCATAATTGGCGGTTACTGTATATTCCTCAAGCGCAAATTATTCATGCCGAAGTGAAGGACTTTCATGATCGAAGTAAAACACCTGAAAACGCTACAAGCGTTGCGGAACTGCGGCTCGCTCGCAGCCGCTGCGGCGACGTTGCATCAGACGCAATCCGCCCTGTCTCACCAGTTTAGCGATCTGGAACAACGTCTTGGCTTCCGGCTATTTGTGCGTAAAAGCCAGCCGCTACGCTTTACGCCGCAGGGAGAAATCCTGTTACAACTGGCAAACCAGGTACTGCCGCAAATCAGTCAGGCACTGCAAGCCTGCAATGAACCGCAGCAGACTCGCCTGCGTATCGCCATCGAATGTCATAGCTGTATTCAGTGGCTGACGCCCGCGTTAGAAAACTTTCATAAGAACTGGCCGCAGGTCGAGACGGATTTTAAATCGGGCGTAACCTTTGACCCGCAGCCCGCGTTGCAACAGGGCGAGCTGGATCTGGTGATGACATCCGATATTCTGCCGCGCAGTGGCCTGCATTACTCGCCAATGTTCGATTATGAAGTGCGTCTGGTGTTAGCACCTGACCATCCACTGGCTGCGAAAACGCGGATCACGCCGGAAGATCTCGCCAGCGAGACGCTGTTAATTTATCCGGTGCAGCGTAGCCGACTGGATGTCTGGCGGCATTTTCTTCAGCCCGCAGGCGTCAGTCCGTCACTGAAAAGCGTCGATAACACCTTATTGTTGATTCAGATGGTTGCCGCGCGGATGGGTATTGCCGCCCTGCCGCATTGGGTGGTGGAGAGCTTTGAACGCCAGGGTTTGGTAGTGACTAAAACCCTTGGCGAAGGATTGTGGAGCCGACTGTACGCCGCCGTTCGCGATGGCGAGCAGCGTCAGCCGGTTACGGAAGCGTTTATTCGCTCAACGCGCAATCACGCCTGCGATCATCTGCCGTTTGTGAAGAGCGCGGAGCGACCCACTTACGATGCACCCACAGTGAGGCCAGGATCACCAGCGCGCCTGTAATAAACGTTGGCCAGTGCGGCTGTTGGTGCCAGATTGCCAGGTTAACCAGCAGCCCTGCCGGAACATGCATATTATTCATAATACCCAGCGTTCCGGCGTCCACCTGAGTCGCGCCGTAGTTCCACATAAAGTAACCAATCCCGGAGGCCACCACGCCAAGAAACACCAGAATGCTCCATTGCAGCGTAGTTTCCGGCATTTTCTGCGTATTGCCCAGCAAGAACCATGCAATCACCGCCACCAGGAACGCGCCGAGATAGAACCACGCAAAGGCGTTATGCTGCGGCATCGGGCGGGTTTCCATCAGGCGTTTATAGCCCACCATACCAATCGCGAAAGTGATATTGGAGAGTTGCACCAGCAGCAGGCCAGTCCAGAAATGGTCAGTGACCTGATCGTAACGAATAATACCGGCACCAATAACTGCAAGCAAGGCGCTAAAAGCGTAGCCCCAGCGCAGACGGCGCTTACTCATGATGTCATAAATCAGCGTGATGTAGAGCGGCGTCAGGACGGTAAATAACAGCAGTTCAGAGACAGTCAGGTAAAGATAGGCACGGAAACTAAGCATATACATAATGCCAAGCTGCATCGCGCCCACCAGCATATACAGGCCAATGGTTTTCAGGCTATTGCCTCGGGTACGCAGGAACGGCAGGAAAACGAGCGCCGCCAGGCCAACGCGTACCAGCACCGAAAAATAGCTGTCGACGTGCCCCGCAAGGTACTCGCCGTAAAAGCTAAAGGAGAAGGCCCACAGAATAGTGGTGATGATTAGTAGCGCCACAATGGAAAACTCTTTGATTAACGAGTATCCATTGTAGCGAAGTATCAGGTTGACAACTGAACAAATAAAGAACGATTACGATAAATAGAGCTTACGCAGATAATGCGGCACCGCGTCTTCGGCATTAGTCCCAATGACTTCCAGTTCCGGATGCAGATCTTTCAGACGCTGGTGCGCGCTGCCCATAATGCAACCTTTCCCCGCCATCGACAGCATTTCGGCGTCGTTCATCCCGTCGCCAAAGGCAATGCAATCCTTCAGACTGTAACCCAGTTTCTTCGCCACCGCTTCCAGCGCATGGCCTTTAGAAACACCGCCAGCCATCACTTCCAGACAGGTGAGCGTGGAGAAGCTGACGTTGACGCGATCGCCCCAGCGAGCATTGATTGCTTGCTCAAGTGGTAACAATTTTTCATGAGAATCGCAGGTGAAGAATACTTTGCTGACGCCTTCCGGCTCCAGCAATCCCGGCTCATACAGAGCATATTTGAATACCGCTTCTTTAAAAAAGCGCATCTCTTCCGGGCGGTGGCGGTTCATAAACCATTCATCATCACGATAAACGTTAGTAATGATGTCCGGGTTGTCGTTGACCACGCCAAACAGATCGCTGGCAATGTCATGATCCAGGTTATGAGCAAAAATCAGATTGCCATCGAGGTCGTGAACGCGCGCGCCATTGGAGGTGATCATGTACGACTTAATCTCCAGATTATCGCGAATTTGCCCCACATCGACGTGGTGGCGACCGGTCGCAAACACAAAGTTGATACCGCGCGCAGTGAGCAATTTCAGCGTTTCTTTGGCGTAAGGGGACAACGTATGGTCGGGGGAAAGTAACGTACCATCTAAATCAGACGCAACAACCTGATACATAAGAAATTTAAACCTCTATAACGAGCGACTTCCGCTGGATGTGTTATGCCGGTCGAAAAATTCGACGATGGCGTGGAGCGCGACTGAGCGCATTGCGTCCTTTTCAAAAAGGATCTCGTGGTACGCACCTTTAATTACCAGCGGTCGCTCCCCTTCTACAGGATGACCCGCTGCGGCGCGGAGTTCACAAAAACGGTCGTGCATACGGTTATCTACCACACGTTCTTCTTCGGCCTGCAAGAGAAGCGTTGGTGTGGCGTCATCACCCGCACCGGCTAACACCTGTTCGCCAGCCAGAATACTTTCGCGTACCCAATGGTAGGTCGGCCCACCGACGCGAATCGTTGGATCATCAGCATAGAAGCGTAAATTACGTCGATATCGCTGTCTGCTGTGGGTCAGTACATTGATGGCAAACGGCAGCGCGCGCCAGCGACCGGTGCCTATTGCATAGCCATCACGAAAACGTGGGTGCGCTTCAGCCCAGTTAAGGATTTTCCGCGCCATAAATGACGGCATACGAATCACAATACCGAACATTGGTGCAGTTAGCGCAATGGCGTCACATACACCTGGATGGCGTTGCAGAAATAATGTGGAGATCGCGCCGCCCATCGAATGTGCCAGTATATAGCGTTTACGCCACGGGCCTGGCTGGATCTCTTGTTGCCAGAATGCCGCCAGGTCATCGACATAATCATTAAACTGGTTCACGTGTCCGAGATGCGGATCGGCTAACAGACGACCGGAGCGTCCCTGCCCTCGATGGTCGATGATTAACACATCAAACCCCAGATGGAACAGGTCATAGGCTAGTTCGGCATACTTTACATAGCTCTCAATGCGCCCCGGACAAACGACGACTACCCGGTCATGTTGCGGAGCGCAAAAACGGACATAGCGCACCGGAATATCATCCACGCCAATAAACTCTGCCTCGTCCCGCTGACGCCAGAAGTCAGTCAGTGGCCCCATCGTAAAAGCAGCAAACGCTTTTTCTCTTGTTTCCCAGTCTTTTTGCTGCTGAAACATCGGGTAATCTGCCTCTTAAACCACGTAAAATCGTTTTTTTAAGCGTGTCTGACACAACGCCGCGACAGTAGCGTATTGTGGCACAAAAATAGACTATCCGGGAGATTCCCATGACCTTTGAATGGTGGTTCGCCTACTTGCTGACATCGATCATTTTAAGCCTCTCGCCAGGCTCTGGCGCAATCAACACCATGACGACCTCACTTAACCACGGTTATCGCGGTGCGTTAGCGTCTATCGCTGGACTGCAAACCGGACTGGCGATTCATATTGTATTGGTTGGTGTGGGTTTGGGTACGCTATTTTCACGCTCGGTTATTGCTTTTGAAATATTAAAATGGGCAGGTGCCGCCTACCTGATTTGGCTGGGAATTCAGCAATGGCGCGCCGCCGGAGCTATCGACCTCAAGTCGCTGTCCCCAACCCAATCTCGCCGTCATCTGTTTCAGCGAGCCGTGTTTGTGAATCTTACTAATCCCAAAAGTATTGTGTTTCTGGCGGCGCTATTTCCACAATTCATCATGCCCCAGCAGCCACAACTGATGCAGTATATCGTGCTCGGCGTCACCACCATTGTGGTCGATATTATTGTGATGATCGGTTACGCCACCCTCGCCCAACGGATTGCACTCTGGATTAAAGGGCCAAAACAAATGAAGGCGTTGAATAAGATTTTCGGCTCGTTGTTTATGCTGGTGGGAGCACTGTTGGCATCGGCCAGACATGCCTGAAAATCATGTCGGATACGGCGAAACGCCTTATCCGACTTACTCTGATGACGCGTCAGGTATCAACGCGAAATAATCAAATGTATGCCAAATCCGGCAAATAACGCTCCGGCAAAACCATCGATCCACTTCGACAGGCGCTGATAACCACGGCGCATCTTCGGCAAGGCAAACAGGCTGGCAACGACGGTAAACCACGCCAGCGTTTCGATAATGATCAGCGCGAAAATGCCCCAACGAGCGGTGGTGCCGACGTTATCACCGACAAACAGCGAGAACACCGAACCAAAGTAGATAATCGCTTTAGGATTGGCGAGATTCGTCAGCAAACCTTTCAGGAAACTGCGTCCACTTTTCGCCAGTTCCACCTGTGGTGCAGGCGCAGAAACCGTCTCTTTTTTCAGTGCGCCGCGCAGCATCTGGTAACCCATCCAGCAGAGATACAGCCCACCGCCAACCATAATCAGCGTATGCAGCCAGGCCATTTTTTCGATAATCAGATGCAAGCCAAGCAGCGCGATCCCTGCCCAAACCATTACACCACAGGTAATACCCAACACGCCCATCATCGCTTCTTTACGGGAACGACTAACGGCAGTCTGAGAGACAAAAAAGAAATCGGGACCGGGACTCATAAGCGCCACAATATGCACCATGGCAACGGTGAGGAATAACATCAACATACATTTGACTCGTGGGGAAAACGTTTACGGAATATTCATCCTGGCACTTTTTTATGCCGATGACTACTCTTCGTCATCGCCGTCGACATGCGCGCGGATCAGCGTCATAAACGGTTTGCCAAAGCGTTCCAGCTTACGCATCCCGACACCGTTAACGCTCAACATTTCGCTGGCGGTGATCGGCATCTGCTCTGCCATCTCAATCAGCGTTGCATCGTTAAACACGACATATGGCGGAACATTGCTTTCATCAGCAATAGACTTCCGCAGTTTGCGTAATTTAGCGAACAGCTTGCGGTCATAATTGCCGCCGAATGATTTCTGCATCACCTTCGGTTTAAGCGCCACAATACGCGGCACGGCGAGTTGCAGAGGGGATTCGCCACGCAGCACCGGGCGCGCGGCTTCTGTCAGTTGTAGGGCAGAATGCTGGGCGATGTTTTGTGTCACCAGACCGAGGTGAATCAGTTGGCGAATTACGCTCACCCAGTGCTCATGGCTTTTCTCACGCCCCATGCCATAGACTTTCAGTTTGTCGTGACCGTAGTCGCGGATACGCTGGTTATTGGCACCGCGAATCACTTCCACCACATAGCCCATACCAAAACGCTGATTCACCCGGCCAATGGTGGAAAGCGCAATCTGCGCATCGGTTGAACCGTCGTATTGTTTCGGCGGATCGAGGCAGATATCGCAGTTACCGCACGGCTCCTGACGACCTTCGCCAAAATAGTTCAGCAACACCAGACGGCGACAGGTTTGCGCTTCGGCAAATGCGCCCATCGCATTGAGTTTATGGCGCTCGATATCCTGCAACTGCCCTTGTGGCTTTTCTTCCAGACAACGACGCAGCCACGCCATATCGGCCGGATCGTAAAACAGCATCGCTTCCGCTGGCAGGCCATCACGCCCGGCGCGACCGGTTTCCTGATAATAGGATTCAATGTTGCGCGGAATATCAAAATGCACCACGAAGCGAACGTTAGGCTTGTTGATGCCCATGCCAAACGCCACGGTCGCCACGACAATTTGCAGATCATCGCGCTGGAATTTCTCCTGCACATCGGCGCGGACATCGTTTTCCAGTCCGGCGTGATACGCTGCTGCGCTAATCCCCTTGCTTTGCAGACGCGCGGCGGTGTCTTCCACTTTCGCCCGACTGTTGCAGTAAATAATGCCGGACTTACCCCGCTGTTCCTGCACGTAACGCATCAGTTGATCGAGTGGTTTGAACTTCTCCATCAACATGTAGCGAATATTCGGGCGGTCAAAACTGCTGATTTGAATCAGCGGATCGTTCAACCCGAGCAGGCGCACAATATCTTGTCGCGTGGTGTCGTCGGCGGTGGCTGTCAGCGCCATAAATGGCAGCATCGGGAAACGCTGGCGCAGTTGACCAAGCGCGGCATATTCCGGGCGGAAATCGTGTCCCCATTGGGAAATACAGTGCGCTTCATCAACGGCTAATAAGACAGGATTCCAGTGCGCCAGATGCTCAAGGAAGTTATCCAGCATCAGGCGTTCTGGTGCGATATACAGCAGGCGAATTTGCCCGGTACGGCAGCCAGTCATCACTTCAAGCTGCTGCTCGCGGGTTTGCGTTGAGTTAAGGCACGCCGCCGCCACACCGTTGGCTTGCAGTTGATCCACTTGGTCTTTCATCAACGAAATCAGTGGTGAAACAACAACGGTCAGGCCGTTCAATAACAACGCAGGAATTTGATAACACAGAGATTTGCCGCCGCCGGTTGGCATAACGACGAGGCAATCGCGACCGGAAAGTACGGTGTCGATAATTTCTTCCTGGCCTGGGCGAAACTGTTGGTAGCCAAAGGTTTCTTGTAAAACCTGTTTAGCTCCGGACTCCAGATTCAACACTTCCGCCTGCGCCACATTCACCCCGATTGCCTGAAATAAAAACAGGCGCTATTTTCAGCGCCTGAGCGAGAAACTGCAATGCTTTTAGCGCCAGGATGGATAACGTTGGAAGTAAGATTCCAGTTTTGCCTGCCGCTCAACTCGCATTAGAACAGGTCGTTTAGCATAACCCCCACACCGACGCGGGTCTGGTTAAAGTTATAGTCGATAAGTGATTCGCCGTAACCACTGTAGACCTGAGTATAAAGACGCACATGTTTGGTGATTGGGTAACTTAAGCCTAACTCTGCGCCGCCGTAACCGGTGTTCCAGTTATACTGCCCTTTCGCGCTCAATACCGCATCACCGAGGTGATAGCCGATTTTAAGCTGGTAGTAACCCATATATTTGGTGATATCCGGGTTATCGTCCGTATTACCCACCACATACCACGGCTTCACTTCTACCAGCCAGTTACCATTTTCTGCCATCAGGCGGGTATAAAGGCGGTTCCAGCTACGGGACGTTGGGTCAGAACGCCCGTTCGAGTCATGGTTGTAGCCCATCTCCACATCGCGCAGTGTCCAGCCTGCAAAACGGTAATCGGTAGCAAAACCGAGGAACAATTGCGGTTCATAGTTGGTTTCACGAAACGGCGATGACTCTTCGCTATTAGAAAGCTGCCACCAGGATTTCTGGGTGTAGGAAGCGCCCAGTACAGAGTTTGGTCCCAAAATCCCCCGCCACAGCGGAAACGCCAGACTCAACTGGAATTTCACTTCATCCTTACGCGCGTTTTCTGCCCAGTCGTAGCTGGCAATCGCTTCTTTATTCAGATCGCTGGTCTGGGTATAGATGATGTAGTTGGTGTCATAAGGATAAAGGGTGAAAGGATTATCATGCTCCTGCAACATATTGGCGATAATGCTGCCACGTACTGCAGGCGCATCATGCACATCTTTCACCGTTGCCTCTTGCGCATTTGCCACTATCGGCAGCATACACACCGGCAACAAGCAGCCCAGTAGAGTCCGCATCGATCGTGTTCTCCGTAACGAATTATTGATTAGATGAATATTTTTTCTGCGGGCTATTTTACATACTTAACTCAATTGCCGTTAGTTATCCCTTCCTAAAGTAGAAACCAACAACAAAGAAGCATAAAATCAACATTTCATTAACCACTGAAGTGTAAGGATGATATGTCTGCCGTACTGACTGCCGAAAAAGCCCTGAAATTAGTGGGTGAGATGTTTGTTTATCACATGCCGTTTAATCGGGCATTGGGGATGGAACTGGAGCGTTACGAGAAAGAATTTGCGCAACTGGCCTTTAACAATCAGCCAATGATGGTTGGTAACTGGGCACAAAGCATTTTGCACGGCGGGGTGATTGCGTCGGCGCTGGATGTCGCCGCTGGCCTGGTATGTGTAGGTAGTACCTTAACCCGCCACGAAACCATCAGTGAAGATGAACTGCGCCAGCGGTTATCGCGGATGGGAACCATTGATCTTCGCGTCGATTATCTGCGCCCAGGCAGAGGCGAGCGTTTTACAGCCACCAGCAGCCTGTTACGTGCGGGTAATAAAGTCGCCGTCGCCCGCGTTGAACTGCACAATGAAGAACAACTTTATATTGCCAGTGCTACCGCCACCTATATGGTGGGTTGAAAATCTAAAAGCAGGTAAACTGCTGAGACTGATAACAAACGCAAATTGCCTGATGCGCTACGCTTATCAGGCCTACCAGAGAAATGCAATATATTGAGTTTGCATGATTTTGTAGGCCAGATAAGGCGTTAACACCGCATCCAGCATGGGCAAAGCGCACTTTGTCAGCAATCTGAGCAGATAAGCTGCCGTTAACAATTAAAAATGAGTTTTTCCAATGGATACCAAACAAACGCGGCAGGGCGTATTACTCGCTCTTGCCGCTTATTTTATTTGGGGTATTGCTCCTGCGTACTTCAAGCTGATTTATTACGTACCTGCTGATGAGATCCTGACGCATCGTGTAATCTGGTCGTTTTTCTTTATGGTGGTGCTGATGAGCATCAGCCGCCAGTGGTCCTATTTAAAAACCCTGATTCAGACGCCACAGAAAATCTTTATGCTGGCAGTCTCTGCTGTGCTGATTGGTGGCAACTGGCTACTGTTTATCTGGGCAGTGAACAATCACCATATGCTGGAGGCGAGTCTCGGTTACTTTATTAACCCGTTGGTGAACATTGTGCTGGGAATGATTTTCCTCGGTGAGCGGTTCCGCCGGATGCAGTGGCTGGCGGTAATTCTGGCGGTGTGTGGTGTGCTGGTCCAGCTCTGGACTTTTGGTTCGCTGCCAATCATCGCGCTGGGTCTGGCATTTAGCTTTGCCTTCTATGGTCTGGTGCGTAAGAAGATAGCGGTAGAAGCACAAACTGGCATGTTAATCGAAACCATGTGGCTGCTGCCCGTGGCGGCGATTTATCTGTTTGCTATTGCTGACAGTTCTACCAGCCATATGGTGCAAAACCCAATGTCGCTGAATTTACTGCTGATCGCTGCTGGAGTTGTCACCACCGTTCCGCTGTTGTGCTTTACCGCCGCCGCCACGCGCCTGCGTCTCTCCACTCTGGGCTTTTTCCAGTATATTGGCCCGACGCTAATGTTCCTGCTGGCAGTAACGTTTTATGGTGAAAAACCGGGTGCCGATAAAATGGTGACATTTGCCTTTATTTGGGTGGCGCTGGCGATTTTTGTGATGGATGCGATTTATACGCAGCGTAGAACGACCAAATAAAAAATAAATATATTCTGAAAAAATATGCCTGCTCTTGCACGAGAGTGGGCGTATTGTCATGCTGGCAGGAGATTAAGACAAGGATGTAAAATTAATGTTACGTGTATTTATTCCAACATCTGATGGTAGGATTTCAAGACGCCATTATATATTGTCATTTACTTTGACAAACCTAATCTGCACCTTTCTTATTGTCTTCTTTGCAAATGTGGAAGCAAATTTTCTTGTTATAGCCTCTACTCTCTTACTCCATTATCTCGTCATCAACATGAGTTGCCAACGACTCCGTGATAGTGGGTTCACGTATATAAAAACTTATATTTTTGGTACATTAGCAGTCTATATCGTCTCTTTCATCACAATGATTGCCGAACATTTTGACTGTTCAGGCACTGGTTCGATGATTTTCTTAATTTGCTACTTTTCCACTTTCAGTATGCTAATGCTTGCACCTACTGATTCATCAAAACAATAGTTAAGGGAGTATTTATGAGTAAGGAATATATGAACGATGGTTCATTAACTGAAAAATGGAAATTTCGATTTAATTTTTATGAAAAACATGGTTTTCCTGGATTCTGGGGAGCAACACCTGAATATAAAACAGCATATAAAGAATTAAAAATAAGACAACGATTAACTATTCAAATGAATTTTATTGCTTTCTTCTTTTCCTGGATGTATTTATTTGTTCTCGGGTTATGGAAAAAAGCGATTATAGTTCTATTACTTGGCATTTTATCTCTATTTGTCGGTGCATTAATTGGCGTTAACATTCTGGGAATTGTTGTAGTAGCCTATGTTGCTGTTAACACGAATAAATGGTTCTATGAGAAAGAGGTAAAAGGATTAAATACCTGGAGCCTTTGAATGACCGGTGGCTTAGCCTGGCTAAACCACCATTCTCGTTTTTTACAACCAGTTCTTCCGCTTAAAGTACAGATACGGCGCCAGGCCCGCGAGGATCATAAAGATAATTGCGCCCGGGTAGCCGAAAGTCCACTTCAGTTCCGGCATAAACTCGAAGTTCATCCCGTAGCTGGAAGCGACCAGCGTCGGCGGCAGGAACACAACGGATACCACCGAGAAGATCTTGATGATGCGGTTCTGCTCGATGTTGATAAAGCCCATCGCCGCCTGCATCAGGAAGTTCACCTTCTGGAACAGAGACTCGTTATGTGGCAACAGGGATTCGATATCTCGCAGGATCTCGCGCGCCTGCTCCAGTTGCCCACCCGGTAAGCGCGCTTTGCGCACCAGGAAGTTGAGCGCACGCTGGGTATCCATCAGACACAGGCGAACTTTCCAACCGATATCTTCCAGTTCTGCCAACGTGGAGAGCGCCTCGTCGTACTCATCGCCCTGACGCCCTTCCATAATCACCCGGCTCAGTTGCTCCAGATCGCTGTAGATGTTTTCAATTTCATCTGCCAACTGTTCAATTTTGGTTTCGAACAAATCCAGCAGTAACTCGTAGGCGTTACCGTCAACCATCGACTGGCTACGGGCGCGCATACGATACAGACGGAATGCAGGCAACTCACGCTCACGCAGGGTAAACAGGCGGCCATCACGGATGGTAAATGCCACGGTGGAGTTACCGGCGTGATCTTCCGCATCTTCAAAGAAGAAGAAGGAGTGAATATGCAGGCCGTCATCGTCTTCAAAGAAACGTGCCGATGCTTCGATGTCTTCCAGTTCCGGGCGAGTTGCCAGGCTCTGGCCAAGTTCAGATTGTACGCGCAGTCGCTCGTCGTCATCCGGTTCGACAAGATCAATCCATACTGCATTGACAAGGGGTTGTGACTCTTCGACTTCCAGCCGGGTCAGTCGGTTATTTTCCAGTTGAAATGCGCTCAGCATGACCGGGACTCCCAATGCTTAAAATATCGGACAGTTCGGTGGGCACACAGAAACATATTGGGTTTCAGACCATTAAACAGCCTGACTCAGCGCGACGGGAAAAATTGAGGTCGCTGACAACCGCTAAGGCTATCAGCAAAAGGGGATAGCCTTAGGAGTTGATCCTGGATGACAGGATAGTGAGCCAGTATCTACTGGGTGTGTCCAAGGCGAATGTCCTCTTAGAGTGATCGTGCGCGCATGTTACGCCAGCAAAATTTTGCCGTCAACACGCAACGGAACACCACAGAACAATAGTTGAACTTCGCGCTTTTCGGTACTCGTCAAGGTCATTAACAGGATAAAAAAATCCCACATCCAGAACCTATAATGGCGCATTGACTACTCATTGGTAAAGGAATGATCACCTTGAATCTCAAACGGATTTTTCTCACTCTCACCTTACTCCCCTTGTTTGCTGTTGCCGCTGATGACTGCACGCTCTCCGATCCGACGCTGACCGTACAAGCGTATACCGTCAATCCCCAGACAGAACGGGTGAAAATGTACTGGCAAAAAACTAATGGCGAAGCGTGGGGAACATTTCATGCGCTGCTGGCTGATGTTGACAGCCTGGGGCAAGTGCAGATGGTGATGAACGGAGGTATTTATGATGAAGGTTATGCGCCTCTCGGTTTGTACATCGAAAACGGTCAACAGAAGGTAGCGTTAAATCTCACCTCGGGGGAAGGTAATTTCTTTATTCGTCCTGGCGGCGTGTTTTATGTTACGGGAGATAAAGCCGCTATCGTTCCGCTGCAGGCATTTAAAGCCAGTAAAGATATTCAGTTTGCGGTGCAGTCGGGGCCGATGTTGCTGGAGAATGGCGTGATAAATTCGCGTATTCACCCCAACGTCGCGTCGCGCAAAATCCGTAACGGTGTAGGGATTAATAAACAAGGTAACGCAGTATTTTTGCTCAGTCAGCAGGCGACAAACTTTTATGATTTTGCCTGCTATGCCAAAGCGAAACTGGATGTCGGGCAGTTGCTTTATCTTGATGGCACTATCTCACATATGTATGTGAAAGGCGGCACGATCCCCTGGCAACGTTATCCCTTCGTCACCATGATTTCCGTCGAGCGGAAAAGTTAGAACGATAGTTTTATGTCAGATACTGAATATGGTGCAGATGCCGGATGCGGCGTAAACGCCTTATCCGGCCTACATGACGTTGCAATTTATTGAATCTGCATGATTTTGTAGGCCGGATAAGGTGCGCAGCACCGCATCCGGCAACGGAATCGTAAATTACACCGTCTCCAGCCGGGCGTAAGCCGCCACCAGCCATTTAATACCCTGGCCCTGGAACGCCACCTGCAGGCGGCTATGCTCGCCGCTGCCTTCCATATTGACGATAGTCCCTTCACCAAACTTGGCATGGCGCACACGCTGGCCGAGTTTGTAACCGCTGTCGTTCTCAGCCAGTGGCGTACCCATACGCTGATGACTGACCGGACGACTCACCGTAGCGCGTAATCGCACCTCTTCCACACATTCTTCCGGCAGCTCACCAATAAAGCGCGACGGGCGATGGTAAACCTCTTTGCCATACAGACGGCGAGTTTCCGCATAGGTCAGCGTCAGTTTCTGCATCGCACGGGTTACCCCAACGTAGGCCAGACGACGTTCTTCTTCCAGACGCCCGCCTTCATCCAGCGACATCTGGCTGGGGAACATTCCCTCTTCCATACCGACGATAAATACCTGCGGGAACTCCAGCCCTTTCGCTGAGTGCAAAGTCATCAACTGCACCGCATCCTGCCAGGTATCCGCCTGCCCTTCACCCGCTTCCAGTGCCGCATGCGAGAGGAAAGCCTGCAGCGGCATTAAATCTTCATCTTCTTCGTTGTAGCTGAACTGGCGCGTTGCTGTCACCAGTTCCTCTAAGTTTTCAATACGCGTCTGGCCTTTTTCGCCTTTCTCCTGTTCATACATGGTACGCAGGCCAGAGTCTTTAATTACCCGGTCAGTCTGTACATGCAGCGGCATATCGGCAGTTTCTTGCGCTAAGGCGTCAATCAGTTCCATAAACCGTTGCAAGGCGCTGGCAGCGCGCCCAGCGAGGGCTTTTTCCTGTAACAGTTCACGACACGCCTGCCAGAGAGTTAGCTGGCGATCGCGCGATGTCTGGCGAACTACGTCCAGCGTCCGATCACCAATACCCCGCGTTGGCGTATTCACCACGCGCTCAAATGCCGCGTCATCGTTACGGTTGGCAATCAGGCGCAGATACGAGAGCGCATCTTTGATTTCCTGGCGTTCGAAGAAGCGCATACCGCCATAAATACGGTACGGCATACTGGCCTGCAATAAGGCCTCTTCCAGCACACGCGACTGGGCGTTGCTACGGTAGAGAATGGCGCACTCAGCGAGCGCCCCGCCATTGTCCTGCCAGGTTTTGATGCGGTTAACCACAAAACGCGCTTCATCGAGTTCGTTAAAGGCACAATAAAGGGAAATCGGCTCACCGTCCGCGCCATCGGTCCACAATTTTTTACCTAAGCGTCCATTGTTGTTTTCAATCAGGGCGTTGGCGGCGCTCAGAATGTTACTGGTGGAGCGATAGTTCTGCTCCAGACGAATAGTTTCGGCACCAGGGAAATCATTGAGGAAACGCTGAATATTCTCGACCTGCGCGCCGCGCCAGCCATAAATTGACTGGTCATCATCACCGACGATCATCACTTTGCCGGTATCACCCGCCAGCAGGCGGATCCACGCGTACTGAATGTTGTTGGTATCCTGGAATTCGTCCACAAGGATATTGGTAAAACGTTCGCGGTAGTGTTGCAGGATATGCGGCTTGTTAAGCCACAGTTCGTGGGCGCGCAGCAGCAGTTCAGCGAAGTCCACCAGGCCCGCGCGGTCACACGCTTCCTGATACGCCTGATAAACCTTCTGCCAGGTTTGCTCTACCGGGTTACCGTAGCTCTGAATATGATGCGGCCGCAGGCCTTCGTCTTTCTGGCTGTTGATGTACCACATTGCCTGGCGCGGCGGCCACTGCTTCTCGTCGAGGTTCATCGCTTTGATCAAACGCTTGAGCAGGCGCAGTTGGTCTTCGCTATCGAGGATCTGGAAATCCTGCGGTAGGTTAGCGTCCATATGGTGCGCACGCAGCAGGCGGTGCGCCAGCCCGTGGAAGGTGCCAACCCACATGCCGCCCTGGCTGGTGCCCATCAATTGCCCGATGCGATGGCGCATTTCCGCCGCCGCTTTGTTGGTAAACGTCACCGCCATAATCGAGTACGGCGAGCAGTTTTCCACGCTCATCAGCCACGCAATACGATGCACCAGAACGCGCGTCTTACCACTGCCCGCGCCCGCCAGCACCAGAAGATTGCTGCGTGGCGCGGCCACCGCTTCGCGCTGTTTGTCATTAAGGCTTTCGAGCAGGTAAGAAACGTCCATTGGCACCGCCGCGTAAAAATGTTGGGGCGGAGAAGCGCAACGCCCTCCGCCAAAAAGCTGGGTATATATACAGAGTTGCTGATTATATCAGCGAGGTCAGAGATGCCAACCGGGAAATTTCCAGATGCGGCAGTAAACGGCTGTCCCAGGTTTGCATCAGATCGCCATTTTCCGGTTTGATCCAGCACGCCTGCATTCCGCTGCGAATTGCCCCACCAACGTCGGTGGTGAGATCATCGCCAACATGCAGGATCTCACCGATCGGCACATTGAGTTTTTCTGCCGCCAGAAAGTACATATCGCTGAACGGTTTCGAGCGCCCGTGCGGGCCAGCACGCAGCACGAACTCAAAGTAATCGCCCAGGCCAAACAATTCAGGCTGGGCATTACCGTTGGTGATCGCCACCAGCGGCCATTTCTTCGCCAGTTGTTTTAAGGTGTCGTGAGTTTGCTGCGGCACATCAATACGGCTGCGCCATTTAGCAAAGTTGATCATCGCCGCGTGTGCGCCTGCACTGGCCTCTTCGGCACTCAGCCCGGCGTCGAGCATGGCTTGTTCGATAGAACGAAAACGCCAGCGCGTCACATCATGATAAATCTCTGGTTCCGCTTCCCGTACCGCCTGGCGCAGACGTTGCAGATCTTCATTCTGGAAGCTACGCAGCGCCGGATGATAATTTTGCACAAAGATAAGTGCTTCTTGCTCGGTACGTTGGATCACCGGACGGTTATCGTAAAGGGTATCATCCAGGTCAAAAGTGAGCGCCGAGATGCGCCCCAAAGGCCGGTAAAAACGCATTATTTCCCCCGTTTAGCGCGTGGATGCGCCGCATCGTACACCGAGGCAAGGTGTTGAAAATCAAGATGAGTATAGATTTGCGTGGTGGAGAGGTTGGCATGGCCCAGCAGCTCCTGCACACCACGAAGATCGCCGCTCGACTCCAGCATATGCGTGGCGAACGAGTGACGTAATTTATGCGGGTGAACGTGATTATTCAGCCCTTGTTTTATGCCCCATTCGGCAAAGCGTTTTTGCACATTACGCGCGGATATGCGTTTCCCCTGTTTCGACAGGAAAAGCGCATCGTCTTCGCAACCAAACAGGTCACGCAAATCAAGCCAGTGCTCAATCCACGCCACCGCGTTGCGACCAATCGGCAAACGACGTTCTTTGCTGCCTTTACCCATCACCCATACTTCACCGGACTCCAGGTCGAGGTGTTTGATGTCCAGCCCCACCAGTTCGGAAAGACGCAGACCTGCACCGTACATCACTTCCAGCATTGCCCGGTCGCGCACGGCGAGGGGATCATTGATATCAATATCCAGCAGCCGATTCATATCATCGACATCGATATTTTTTGGCAGATGGCGTGCCGCTTTCGGTGCCGAAACACCTTTCGCCGGGTTGGCTTTGAGTTCGTTCTGGCTGACCAGCCAGTCAAAAAAGCTACGTAGCGCAGAGAGGCGTAATGCGAGGCTTGCTGCTCCCAGCCCTTTACGACGACTGCGTACAGCAAAATTACGCACCATCGTCACATCACATTGTTGCCAGCTTTGCAGGTCGTTTTCACTGGCAAAATTGATGATCGCCTCAAGCTGGCGTCGGTAGTTAAGCAGAGTTATCGGGCTAAGTTGACGCTCCACGCTCAGATAGCGTAGATAGCGTTCCACATCGGTATGTAAATCGATCATACGCGTTCAATCCAACGCTCCAGAAGCTCCGGCATCATCAGCGCAATTTCATGGAGTAACTGCGTTCCTTGCCCTTGTTGATAGTGACTGGCATCCCGGCTGGTGAACAGTACGACACCTAAATCAGCATCACTTCCCAACATCGACATCGCTACTGATCCCACCGCTTTCGCTTCCGGCAGCACCACCAGCAGTTCAGGCCCGTTAAGCGGCCCCAGATAATGCTGTTCCTGCCCCAGACGCTGAATACGCAGTGGTTCAAAAGCCTGACGACTCAATGCCAGATAGGTATAGTTCGACGGCGCGCCTAAACGCCAGCGATCCGGGAACAGACGCAGACTCGCGCCCGCCAGACCGAGATCGCGTGCCCAACGGTGAAAGCGCATTAGCATATCGTCGAGACTGCTGGCAGCAGTGAGAGTGCGCTGCAGATAAAGTAAGCGATAAAACAGGCCTTCGTTGGCGGTAGCCTGTTCCATCAACAGCGCCATATTCTCTTCCAGAACATGAATATGGTTACGCGCGCGGGCCATATGCCATTCGACGAGCGAAACGGTGCCACGTACCGGATGCGGCACCCGAATTGCCTCTACTGCGTGCGCATTGCGGATAAAAAACTCAGGATTTTTAATCAGATAATCGACAACCGCTCGGTCATCAAGCTCCGTGAGTGTTTCCTGTAGTTCTTCCCCTGGTTGCTTCATAGATGAATAAATCCGTCGTAAACATGTACTGCCGGACCCGTCATATATAACGGATGACCCGGACCTTTCCAGGCGATATCAAGGCGACCGCCAGGGAGTTCCACACGTACTTCTTCGGCCAGCAAACCTTGCTGAATCCCTACCGCTACTGCCGCACACGCGCCGCTGCCACAGGCCTGAGTTTCTCCTGCCCCACGTTCATAGACTCGTAAACGAATATGCTCGCGCTTAACCACTTGCATAAAACCGATATTGGCACGTTCCGGGAAGCGTTCGTGGTTTTCCAGAACAGGGCCTAGTGTTTCTACCGCCGCAGTATCGACATCATCGACCTGAATCACGCAGTGTGGATTACCCATTGACACCACGCCGCATAAGATTGTCTGCTCGGCGGCGCGCATAATATAGGTCTTTTCCGCTTTGTTGGCGCGAAACGGCACGGCGGAAGGTTCGAAATTTGGTTCGCCCATATTTACCCGCACCAGATCATCATCGGTGACGGTCAGCACCATCCGACCATTGGCGGTGCTAACGCGAATATCACGCTTATTGGTCAGCCCTTTCAGGCGTACAAAGCGGGCAAAGCAGCGTGCGCCGTTGCCGCACTGCGCCACTTCACTACCGTCAGCATTAAAAATACGATAGTGGAAATCGAGTTCTGGATCGTAAGGCGGCTCGACCACCAATAGCTGATCAAAACCCACACCCAGGTGCCGATCCGCCAGACGACGAATCAGATCCGGTGAAAAAAAGACATTCTGCGTTACCGCGTCGACGACCATAAAATCGTTGCCAAGGCCATGCATTTTCGAGAACTGCATTATCTACTCCATTCACGCGGGTACAGAAACTGACTTTTAGTAATTCACCTGAGATGGGCCATCGCCAGTGGCGCGGTCGTTTTTATCCGGCAACGTGGATTGCGTTTGCGTATCTACCGGTTTGGTCGGCGGTGGCGCGTTTTTATCTGCGGGCGGGAAATAGAGCGGACCTTTCAGACCGCAGCCCGTCAGGCTGAAAAGAGTCAGTAATACAGTGAGTGCCTTAAACACGTTTTTCATTATGGATTGCCTGTAAAGTTCATCGCTTTCTGCTTTCTATCATCGCAGGAGAAGACGTAAAAGCAAGCGTTTAGCGACTCTTTATGAAGTCTGAAAAGTGAGGAATTGCTGCGAGTATAACGCTTACACGCAGGGATTTATGTTTTGCTGGTGGTTTCGTGATCGACACCTCGCGCCAGGATGGCTTTATGCACTATCGCAATGTGGTTTGTTTGTTGTCTTGTTCGCTGTTCTTATCGTCAGCATGGGGATGTCGGCTTGATGAGCCTGAACATAATATTTACCAGCAACAGGAAAAAGGCGTGGTGTACTTGCGCCCTTATGAAAAGACCAATCTTTCGCTACCGCAGATTAACTACAAGCGTCTGCATCTGTTACCGAATTTGTTAATTGACCCAACAAAACTGGAAGATTGGGAAACGGTGCCCCCGGCAACCGATCTCACGACAGACGTTGTCTACAGCGGCGTAAACGCAACATTTCCCCATTACTCTTACTATAGCGATGGTCGCGCTATTCTCTACGCTGGTGAGGTGGTGCAAAACCCTCCAGGCACGCCGCCAGTCGATATCTCGTCATTTCAGGCATGGGGGGATTTTGCCGCAGATAAGTACAGCCTCTATTACGAAGGCAAACGCACCGATAGCAACCAGCAACTAAACCGCCGAACGTTGCGTCAGGTAGAATTTAACCCGCAATGGAAACCAGACTGGCTAGGTTTGATTCTCCGTGACAAGCACTATCTTTACGCAAATGGTCAGCGCCTTGATGATCCCAACACCTTTACGGTACTGGCACAAAAGTCATGGGATCAGCGCGGTAAATTCTCTACAGCATTCAATCCCTGCCTTCCTGCCCCATTTGGCCCCTGGGATACCCTTGCCCGAACACGGACCAAAATCCTGATCAACGGCGAACAACTGGATGCCGACCCGGACACCTTTTCCGTCGTGCGCTGGATGCCCGGCTCACTCTTGACCTGGCGTGATAAAAACGGGCTGCAGCGTAAGGTCCTCGACAAGGAAAATCTGGCCTGGTATGAGGATTTAACAAAGCACTGTCTGGATTTTTCTCTGCTGGAAAAGAAAGTGTTCTGGCGTAAAGGGCCTGCTTGTAAACAGGAAGAATTACCCGGACTCGATCCTGAACAGTTCCACCCCATCAGTGATGCTGTCGCCCAGTATCAGGACTCGCTTTATACCATCATCGAAACAGAGTCTGGTGACCGCAAGCTGGAGATCGTGAAACTTGATGATCCCAATCTTATTATCAACAAACGTTTCAACGCCGGGAAGCGCCACGGCTATTTACTTACGCGTGCCGAAGGGTGGCCAAACCATTCCAGTTTACACGTGTTTGAATCTGACGGACCGCTGATCTTACTGGATAACCGCTCTCCGGATGAACGCGAAGCCCATCTTAATGACCATCCCTTTTTACGCAGATGGTATGCCCGCGATAACCGCTACGTTTACAGCTTTGATGGCGCGCAGCTCTGGCGATACCGCACCGCTGATCCGAAACAAGTTCGCTTAATCTGGAAGGAACAACATTCGGGATATGGCTATGGCGTAGATTACAAAACGGGATATCTGGACGGAAAAATTACCGATGACGGCGAATTTATTCCTGCCCCGCGCAATGAGGCGACAAAATGAATAGTCAAATAATCACACTTGCACTCATCCTGTTGGGGCACGTATTTCTGACACCTGCCGTACAGGCCATAGGGTTCGACTATTACAATGATCACGGTGTCATGTCTTACGGTAAAGGTAATTGGGAGGATAAGAAAATCATTGCCCAATTTCCGGAGATGAACAGGGCCGATTTGCGCCTTGTGAAAAATATATCCGGGGAGACGGGTTATATACCTTCCGATGAAATAAGCATAGAAAATGAGGAATACCACTGGGTGACAGATGGCCGCGTTATTCTCTGGCGTGGCAAAATTGTTAGCAACCCACCGGGAACACCTACTGTCGATATTGCCAGCTTTCAGGCTATGGGCCGCTTTGCGGTCGATAAATATAGCCTCTATTTTGACGGACAACGCACCGAAAGTAATAGCGGCGCGTCACGTGTTGATCTGGCGACGCTAAAATCTATCGAAGGTAACACTACCACGTTGGTGGATAGTAAAAATCTCTATTTGTCTGGTCGACGTCAGGGAAGCAGCAGTGATGTTACTGTATTAGAAAAAAGATGGTGGGGTATTAATCCACGTCTTATGGGTGTAAACAGAGAAATGTATTCCAATGGTCTGCTTATCCGCAGTGGGCAGAACATTTATTTAAATGGTGTTCGCCTTGCAGCGAATGCAGACTCATTTGAGATAATTCGCTGGATACCTCATTCACTGCTGGTTTTTCGCGACAACAATGGTTTGCATCGTTATCCCTTTGGTCAATTATCAGGCAAGGCAATACCCGTAGATGATGACGTCTCTTTTGAAGTAGGGGAAAGTCGCGTTCGCTGGCGTAAACAGCTCACGCCCGACCGTCAGTGGAGCCAGTGGATAGACCTACCAGGTATTGAACCTGAACAATTTCATCTGATTACTGGCAATATTGCGCAGTATAAAGATCGGCTGTATGTAACAAAATTATCGACATTTGGTGAAGACCAGCTTGAGATAATCCCGCTGGATACGCCAGACCTGGTCATTGATCGCTCATTTAATAGCGGCAAACAACATGCTTATTTTATCCGCCAATTACGGTCAAAAAGCGTGCAAATTATTCCAGTTAACGGTCCGCTAACTAAAAACGAGCGCTTTGCTTATGACGATCGCAATGTTTATACATGGACCGATACAGAGGTAAGGATTACACCCTCCCCCTGCCCGGCGAAAACACGCGTCAGAGAAGAGAATGTCCGTGAAATTCATAACAACGACATTATGATTATTACAGAGGAACCAGGATGCAAAAAATAGCCTTACGGATTGGCATAGCTCTAAGCATAATGGCCGCAAGCAGCTTCAATTACGCGGCCACAAGCAAGATACAAAAACTAAACGTCATCCTGGATGCAACGACATTAAGCACTGACAGCGATGAGATTAGCCGTCCCCTCGACATTAATGATGATGGCATTTCCGAAACGCTTAACTGCACGTATTCACCTTCCACGCCTCCCGCTGCCTGCGGGAAAGATGATTGTGGATATACCGCGAGTGACGCACCAACTATGGCTTGCAGTATTATGACCCCAGATAACTCCAGAATTAACATTGATTATTTTTGTAGCAAAATTAGCCTGATGAAAGAAAAGAATCATGGCCTACACGACCTGTTATGCGACGAGGATACAATCTTGCGTTGGAATGGGACGAGGTATGAAGGTTAAGTTTTATAGCCGAACCATGTTGATTTCACTGTTAGACGAAACAACTTATACTGCCGCCATCACTTAAAAACAGGATACAACAATGAACGACAGTGAATTTCATCGCCTGGCAGATCAACTGTGGCTGACCATTGAAGAACGCCTGGACGACTGGGATGGCGACAGCGATATCGACTGCGAAATCAACGGCGGCGTGCTGACCATTACCTTTGAAAACGGCAGCAAAATCATTATCAACCGCCAGGAACCGCTGCACCAGGTGTGGCTGGCAACCAAACAGGGCGGCTACCATTTTGACCTGAAAGGCGATGAGTGGATTTGCGACCGTAGCGGCGAAACCTTCTGGGATTTGCTGGAACAGGCCGCGACGCAGCAGGCAGGAGAAGCGGTGAGCTTCCGCTAAAATTCTTTGCCGGATGCGGCGTAAACGCCTTATCCGGCCTACAAATCCTGCAAAATTATAGAGTTGGGTGAAAAGCGCATTTAGCGGATCATATAGGGAGTTTGCCGCTATACATCAGCTTCGCCATCTGGAATAACCACTCGCCACCGCGAAAATCCCCCCCCAACAAGAGCCACTATAAAAAAAAGAAAACCTGCTCCATATAACCACCAACTCAATTCATACAAAACGTGGTAGTTATCACAGGAAATCAGCACGTCGGGGCACTCAACACCGTACTTACCGCCATCACCCCATCGTTCATAATAAGACTCTCGCCATACCAGAATACTTACTCCACTCGCTACGAGCGATAACAAACAACCCGCCCATAACTTACGAAATATTGGGTAACTAAACATAAAGATGACGCTGAGCAGCGCCTCTATGACACCCCAAATAATAGACAGGCTCGTCATTCCCCAGTCACTGTGCATAATGTCCTCTCCCTGATGTAATTTCAGGGAGCAACTTTAGTGAGGGAAAATGAAATCAGCGTGAAGTCAGAGGCGGAAATTGAATTATCCGGCACGCTCATCACGAAAAATACTGCTGTAACAGCGGCGTATCGTTGTCCTGATTGGCTGGCGGCATGTTGCCAATAGATTTGGTACGGAACGGAATGACCTGTTCGCGACCATCGACCTTCACAATCTGGTAAAACTGCGGCAGGTTAAAGTTGATGAAACTGGAGCCGTAAGTGAAACGATCGTGCGATGACGAGTAGAAGCGACTGACATCACGCACCAACTCCTCTTTGCTACCCTCGCAGTGATGATACACCTCAACGCGGTTACTTTCGTCGAGAATGTAGATATTAAAGCCGTTCTCATCGTGTGTTTCTTCGAAGAAGAACTGGATGATCCCTTCGCTGGCGAAGCCGTCCACCACCGCCGGTAATTTAACGTGATTAGTCTCAACCTGCACTGACAAACCATGCAGTTTGTTATGCGAGATCGCGCCATAAAACTCGATGGCATTTTCCAGTTTCTGTACCGATACATTCAGGCGTTCGAAGAACAAACCCCAGGTCTGGCCAGAAACGCGCAACGCTTTAAAGCGCCCGGTTTCCTGGCGGGTGCTGGAAAGACGCAGTTCAATGCACTCAGAAACCAGTTGCTGCACGCGAGTACGGATTAATCCACGCAAATGCTGGCTATAACAGAACACTTCCACGCTATCAGGGGGTGCAGCGTCCTGATGCATTTTGCCGAGGATGGTTTTCAGGGCTTCAATCATCGACTGCTCGCCGTTGAAATGCAGCGTGCGCACTTCATTCCATGAGTTGCGATACAGCAGGTCAACACTACCCACCAGACATTTTTGCTCTTCGCCAAAGCTGAAGACGTCCAGCTTACGGAAATCGAAATGTACTACCTGATTACGAAACGCTGTCGTCGGGTCATATTCCAGGTTGACGATAATCGCCAGATGGCGGATCTCACAAGGACTGTAGAGCGCTTTCGGTGTCGGCGCAGGTAAGCGCAACGGGAAATGGTGCGACACATCAGCCACCATCTCTTGCAGCTTAGGCAGATCGACAATGCCGTTGCCTTTAATGTACAAACGGGTGCGCGAGGTCAGCAGTCCGTTAAACCATGCCCACGCCACCAATTTGTTCAGGTAACGGTTATATTCCAGCGGTTGATGGCTGATGATCGACTCAATTGTCGGCGCACGGTTATACAAATACCAGCCAGAGCGATTAGCACGCCCCGGCGGTACATAAATAAAGGTCAGATTTGGCTCGGAAAGATCCGGTGAAATCTGCGGGTTTACCAGCGTCACTTTCCCCGGTAATGCTTCAAACGCAGCGTACAGTTTACGCGTCAGCACACCGATATCCTGCGGGCTGGCAGAAACGCTAAGGTTATTGCGACGCGCAAAGCGGATCAGATTACGGTAACTCTGCATCATCGCATCGAGCAGTTCGTTGTGCGCTTCACGCACCTGATCAATCTTCCAGTTAGCGCGGTTATCCAGCATCGTCAGGCGAGATTCGTCCCAACTCCACTCTTTCACCAGTTGGCTTAACACTTCACGACGCCAGCCCACGCAGGCGCGTTCGCGGCTTAATTTTTCGCACACTTTTAAATAAAAGCAGCGGCGCACCAAATCCAGACGGGTGAAATCTTCAATCGCCGTCAAATATTCGGTAACGCGCTCCAGCATCATGCAGTACGGATCGAGGCCAAATGACACTATCTCGCCGTCGTGCAAACGCTGTTTGATATCTTTCGCCAGCAGGCGTGGATTAGGGTATTCCCAGGAATAGGCTTCCAGCAGCAGTGTTTTCAGCACCGCTTTGTACGGGGAGTCGATACTTTTGTAGAGCTGCCAAAGGCTGGCACCGAAGTACTCTTCAGCAGAAAGCGAGCTTAAACCACCGAGATCCAGCCATTCATTTGGCGTCAGTACGCCCTGCGCGTAAAGCGTCATTACATAATCATCGTAATGCTCTTCTTCGTCGCACGGCACCATATTCCACAGAATACGCTTACCGGCGAGACGCACGGCGGTACGGTAAAATTCATCAAGTAGCAGTATATGCTGGGTGGAGCCACAATCTTCGCCCCCCAGACTGCCACTTTCGTTGTGGCGGAAACGGTTTTCATCAATCAGGAAGAAGCTAACTTCCACCCCCAATGAGGCGGCCCAGCTTTCCAGCAAGCTGCATTTACGTTGCAGTAACTGACGCTCTTCGCTATCCAGCCACGATTGATGGCAGACCCAGATATCCAGATCAGAGGAACAACTTTGCCCTATGGACGAGGTGCTGCCCATTGTGTATACGCCAGTAATTGGAAGCTCGCCTTTTGGCGGGTCCTGTACTGACATTCCACGATACAGTTCCAGTTCGTTCAGGTAGTGGCGTTGGGTTTCATCAGGCGTATAAAGGCAAATGCCCTTGGGAACGTTACCATCAAGGTAACCCGGCATTAGCGGATGGTGATAGTGCAACAATGTCGGCAGCAGACTGTAGACCTGTTGGAATGCAGGCCCCATAGCAGCAAGCGCGCGATCCACGCGCAATTGATTTATGGCATCCAGTCTCTGTTTCAGAGTCTCAATATAGAGGTACAAGACGTATCGCCTGATTTGCTACCCGTCATGTCTGTGATTCCGGCAACATCAACGGAAACACGCGGCATTCGGGATATTTCGTATGTCAAAGGTAACCGTACCACTTTCCGCGCCTGGTTTTTTTAGTTTCACGACGAAAAAATGGTCTAAAACGTGATCAATTTAACACCTTGCTGGTTGACCGTAAAGAAAGATGCGCTACATACAAGTGTAGCACTGTTTATTCTCTGTAAATTCCTTATTACGACGGCTTGAAGCGCCTGTCAGGATCCACCGCCTGGCTATATTTTACGTTTTGCTCAGGCATCTACGTTTCACCACAACACTGACATCGCTCCGGCAAGGATGTTAGGATGGACCATGGATGATAATGACGGTAACAAGCATGTTAGACAATGTTTTAAGAATTGCCACACGCCAAAGCCCACTTGCACTCTGGCAGGCACATTATGTCAAAGACAAGTTGATGGCGAGCCATCCAGGGCTGGTGGTTGAACTGGTGCCGATGGTGACGCGCGGCGATGTGATTCTTGATACGCCGCTGGCGAAGGTAGGCGGGAAAGGCTTATTTGTGAAAGAGCTGGAAGTCGCGCTCCTGGAAAACCGTGCCGATATCGCCGTACATTCAATGAAAGATGTGCCGGTTGAATTTCCGCAAGGTCTTGGGCTGGTCACCATTTGCGAGCGTGAAGATCCTCGCGATGCCTTTGTCTCCAATAACTATGACAGTCTGGATGCGTTACCTGCGGGCAGCATCGTCGGAACTTCCAGCTTACGCCGTCAGTGCCAACTGGCTGAACGCCGTCCGGATCTCATTATCCGTTCTCTGCGCGGCAATGTCGGTACTCGTCTGAGTAAACTGGATAATGGCGAATACGATGCCATTATTCTTGCCGTGGCTGGCTTAAAACGTTTAGGGCTGGAGTCACGCATTCGCGCCGCGCTGCCGCCAGAAGTTTCTCTTCCGGCTGTAGGACAAGGTGCGGTGGGCATTGAATGCCGCCTTGATGATACGCGCACCCGCGAGCTTCTTGCCGCGCTCAATCACCACGAAACTGCACTGCGCGTCACCGCCGAACGCGCCATGAATACCCGTCTTGAAGGCGGTTGCCAGGTGCCGATTGGTAGCTACGCCGAACTTATTGATGGCGAAATCTGGCTGCGTGCACTGGTCGGCGCACCGGACGGTTCGCAGATTATTCGCGGTGAACGCCGTGGTGCGCCGCAAGATGCCGGGCAAATGGGCATTTCGCTGGCAGAAGAGCTATTGAATAACGGCGCACGTGAAATCCTTGCTGAAGTCTATAACGGAGACGCTCCGGCATGAGTATCCTGGTCACCCGCCCGTCTCCCGCTGGAGAAGAGTTAGTGAGCCGTCTGCGCACACTGGGGCAGGTGGCCTGGCATTTTCCGCTGATTGAGTTTTCCCCTGGTCGGCAATTGCCACAACTTGCCGACCGGCTGGCGGAGCTGAGCGAAGGCGATCTGTTGTTTGCCCTTTCGCAACATGCCGTTGCTTTTGCCCAGTCACAGCTACATCAGCAAGGTCTTAAGTGGCCCACCCTACCCACTTATTTCGCTATTGGCCGTACCACGGCGCTGGTGCTGCATACCGTGAGCGGACATGAAGTTCGTTATCCGCATGATCGGGAAATCAGCGAAGTCTTGCTACAATTACCTGAATTACAAAATATTGCGGGAAAACGTGCGCTAATTTTACGTGGCAACGGCGGTCGTGAGCTGATTGGGGAAACCCTGACGGCACGCGAGGCTGAAGTTACTTTTTGCGAATGTTATCAACGATGCGCCATTCATTACGATGGTGCAGAAGAAGCGATGCGCTGGCAGTCCCGCGAAGTGACAACGGTCGTTGTTACCAGCGGTGAAATGTTGCAACAGCTCTGGTCGCTGATTCCACGATGGTATCGTGAGCACTGGTTACTACGCTGTCGACTACTGGTCGTCAGCGAGCGTCTGGCGAAACTCGCCCGGGAACTGGGTTGGCAAGACATTCAGGTCGCTGATAACGCTGACAACGATGCGCTTTTACGGGCATTACAATAACTCTCATAACAGGAAGCCATAATGACGGAACAAGAAAAAACCTCCGCCGTGGTTGAAGAGACCAGGGAGGCCGTGGACACCACGCCACAATCTGTCACAGTAGAAAAAAAGAGTAATAACAGTACTGCTCTGATTTTAAGTGCGGTGGCTATCGCTATTGCTCTGGCTGCAGGTGTCGGTTTGTATGGCTGGGGTAAACAACAGGCCGTCAATCAGACGGCCACCAGCGATGTCCTCGCTAACCAGCTCACTGCGCTACAAAAAGCCCAGGAGAGCCAAAAAGCAGAACTGGAAGGTATCATCAAACAACAGGCTACGCAGTTAGAGCAGGCAAACCGTCAGCAAGAAGCGTTAGCAAAACAACTGGATGAAGTTCAACAAAAGGTCGCCACCATTTCCGGAAGCGATGCTAAAACCTGGCTGCTGGCGCAGGCAGATTTTCTGGTGAAGCTCGCCGGACGTAAGCTGTGGAGCGATCAGGACGTCACCACCGCCGCTGCGCTACTGAAAAGCGCAGATGCCAGCCTGGCCGATATGAATGACCCAAGTCTTATTACCGTTCGCCGGGCAATTACCGATGACATCGCCAGCCTTTCTGCGGTATCACAGGTCGATTATGACGGTATCATCCTCAAGTTGAATCAACTTTCTAATCAGGTAGATAACCTGCGTCTGGCCGACAATGACAGTGACGGTTCACCAATGGATTCCAATGGTGAAGAGCTTTCCAGCTCCATCAGCGAATGGCGTATCAATCTGCAAAAGAGCTGGCAGAACTTTATGGATAACTTCATTACGATTCGGCGTCGTGATGACACCGCCGTACCCCTGTTAGCGCCGAATCAAGATATCTACCTGCGCGAAAATATTCGTTCCCGTCTGCTGGTCGCAGCACAAGCTGTACCGCGTCATCAGGAAGAAACCTACCGCCAGGCGCTGGAAAACGTCTCTACCTGGGTACGTGCTTATTACGACACTGACGATGCCACTACCAAAGCGTTTCTCGACGAAGTGGATCAGCTAAGTCAGCAGAATATTTCGATGGATCTCCCGGAAACCCTGCAAAGCCAGGCAATGCTGGAAAAGCTGATGCAAACCCGCGTGCGTAATCTGTTGGCACAGCCTGTAGCACCAGCAACGGAAGCTAAATCTGCACCTGCACCTGCACCTGCACCGCAAGCTGATACTCCGGCAGCCGCGCCGCAAGGAGAATAACCATGCTAAAAGTGTTGTTACTCTTTGTTCTGCTTATTGCGGGGATCGTGGTTGGTCCGATGATTGCCGGGCATCAGGGTTACGTACTGATTCAAACCGACAACTACAATATCGAAACCAGCGTCACGGGTCTGGCGATCATTTTTATACTGGCAATGGTGGTGCTGTTTGCTATCGAGTGGCTACTGCGACGGATTTTCCGCACCGGCGCGCACACCCGCGGTTGGTTTGTCGGGCGTAAACGCCGCCGCGCACGTAAGCAGACCGAACAGGCGCTGCTGAAACTGGCGGAAGGTGATTACCAGCAGGTTGAAAAGCTGATGGCGAAAAATGCCGATCACGCTGAACAACCGGTAGTGAACTACCTGCTGGCTGCTGAAGCCGCACAACAACGCGGCGATGAAGCGCGCGCCAATCAGCATCTGGAACGCGCAGCAGAACTTGCAGGCAATGACACCATTCCGGTAGAAATTGCCCGCGTGCGCCTGCAACTGGCACGCAATGAAAATCATGCTGCACGCCACGGCGTAGATAAGTTGCTGGAAGTCACGCCACGCCATCCTGAAGTGCTGCGTCTGGCGGAACAAGCTTATATCCGCACCGGTGCGTGGAGTTCGCTGCTGGACATCATCCCGTCAATGGCAAAAGCTCACGTTGGTGATGAAGAACATCGCGCAATGCTGGAACAACAGGCATGGATTGGCCTGATGGATCAGGCTCGTGCTGATGACGGTAGTGAAGGTTTGCGAAACTGGTGGAAAAATCAAAGCCGGAAAACGCGTCATCAGGTGGCGTTGCAGGTGGCAATGGCAGAACATCTTATTGAGTGTGACGATCATGACACCGCCCAGCAAATTATCATTGACGGCCTGAAACGCCAGTATGACGATCGCCTGCTGCTGCCGATCCCACGACTGAAAACCAACAATCCGGAACAGCTTGAAAAAGTGCTACGCCAGCAAATCAAAAGCGTCGGTGATCGCCCACTGTTGTGGAGCACATTGGGCCAGTCACTGATGAAGCACGGCGAATGGCAGGAAGCATCCCTCGCCTTCCGCGCGGCGCTGAAACAACGTCCGGACGCCTACGATTACGCATGGCTTGCCGATGCGCTGGACAGACTGCACAAGCCGGAAGAAGCCGCTGCAATGCGCCGCGACGGTTTGATGCTGACGTTACAGAACAA
This sequence comes from Escherichia sp. KTE159, assembly GCF_000408805.1. Lineage (NCBI taxonomy): Bacteria > Pseudomonadati > Pseudomonadota > Gammaproteobacteria > Enterobacterales > Enterobacteriaceae > Escherichia > Escherichia sp. KTE159. The sequence goes on along the minus strand of NZ_KE137293.1, from coordinate 326,902 downwards.
CCCACCGCAGTAATCCTTTCTCACCTGGAGGCGCAGAGCCTCCGGGCCTTTCCTGAATAGATAAAAAAACGCCTGCTCTTATTACGGAGCAGGCGTTAAAACAGGTCTGTATGACAACAAGTGGGTGCTTCACTCAACGTTGTGTCCATGGTGTCTGATGAGGCAAAAGCGACATCTGTCAGTGGACGATAAGCACCGTAAACGGCTCTGCGTCATTCCTGAGTTTATGAGGCACTAAGGCGAACATAAGAGATGGAATGAGCATCTACTCAGTTATTATGCCACAGAGGATGGGGTAATAACATCCCCTAATACTTGTTATGAGAAAAATCTGTAACCCTTTTTTCTTCATATTTAATAAATTACCGAGTAAATCCTTCCCTTAGCCTGATGCTTTTTATATGTGATATGAATGATTAAATATAAGCAATTAATGACACGCATATTAATTACAAACAAAACTAAAAACAGCATCAATAATCAACGCGATATAATAAACACGCCTTACATATCGCATGCACGGGGGGTAGGATTGAAAACGCTCTCCTGATATTTCAATTTATTCTTAAGATAAATAGATAATTTATTTTCATCATCATTATTTATGAAATCATCCTGTCAGGGAGAGGGACCTCAATTATCAATGCTTAACTACGCCATCATTTTGATGACATTAAATCGGAGCATTTTGCATGGAATTTTCGTTCTCACCCAAGCTTCTTGTTGTCGCTGTCGCCGCCGCTCTTCCATTAATGGCCAGCGCTGCAGATACCCCGTCAACCGCCACCGCACGCAAAGGATTTGCTGGTTACGATCACCCAAATCAATACCTGGTTAAACCGGCAACCACCATTGCCGATAATATGATGCCGGTAATGCAGCATCCGGCGCAGGATAAAGAAACTCAGCAGAAGCTGGCAGAATTAGAGAAAAAAACCGGTAAGAAACCGAATGTGGTTATTTTCTTGCTGGATGACGTGGGCTGGATGGATGTTGGCTTTAATGGTGGCGGTGTGGCGGTGGGTAACCCAACACCAGATATTGACGCCGTTGCCAGCCAGGGGCTGATTTTAACCTCCGCGTATTCTCAACCCAGTTCTTCACCAACCCGCGCGACGATTCTCACCGGACAGTATTCTATCCACCACGGCATTTTGATGCCGCCGATGTACGGACAACCAGGTGGTCTGCAAGGGTTAACTACCCTGCCGCAATTATTGCATGATCAAGGTTACGTCACTCAGGCCATCGGTAAATGGCATATGGGAGAAAACAAAGAGTCGCAGCCACAGAACGTCGGCTTTGATGATTTCCGCGGCTTTAACTCGGTGTCTGATATGTATACCGAATGGCGCGATGTTCACGTCAATCCGGAAGTCGCCCTGAGTCCGGACCGTTCTGAGTACATCAAGCAATTACCGTTCAGCAAAGATGACGTTCATGCGGTGCGCGGCGGTGAGCAGCAAGCCATTGCCGATATTACGCCGAAGTATATGGAAGATCTTGATCAACGCTGGATGGAATATGGCGTTAAGTTCCTCGACAAAATGGCGAAGAGCGATAAACCATTCTTCTTGTATTACGGTACGCGCGGCTGCCACTTCGATAACTACCCGAATGCCAAATATGCCGGTAGTTCTCCGGCACGCACCTCTTACGGCGACTGCATGGTAGAAATGAACGATGTGTTCGCTAATCTCTATAAAGCACTGGAGAAAAATGGTCAGCTTGATAACACGCTGATTGTCTTTACCTCCGATAACGGTCCGGAAGCCGAAGTGCCACCGCACGGTCGCACACCGTTCCGTGGCGCGAAAGGTTCTACCTGGGAAGGCGGCGTTCGCGTACCCACCTTCGTGTACTGGAAAGGCATGATCCAACCGCGTAAATCCGACGGTATTGTCGATCTGGCCGATCCCTTCCCAACCTCGCTGGATCTGGCAGGGCATCCTGGAGCGAAAGTGGCGAATTTAGTGCCGAAAACGACCTTTATCGATGGCGTAGACCAGACCTCTTTCTTCCTCGGAACAAACGGTCAGTCTAACCGCAAGGCTGAACACTACTTCCTCAACGGCAAACTCGCCGCTGTACGTATGGATGAGTTCAAATATCATGTTCTCATTCAGCAACCATACGCGTATACACAGAGCGGGTATCAGGGTGGATTCACCGGTACGATAATGCAAACGGCCGGATCGTCGGTGTTTAACTTGTACACCGATCCGCAGGAAAGCGACTCTATCGGCGTGCGGCATATTCCGATGGGAGTACCGCTACAGACCGAAATGCATGCGTATATGGAGATCCTGAAAAAATATCCGCCACGCGCACAGATTAAATCTGACTAAGCCGGCGCTATCGCTAAATCGGGCTGCACTGCTCTTGCCGGATGCGGCGTGAACGCCTTATCCGGCCTACGAAATCGTGCAAATTCAATAAATTGCAGCGTCCTGTAGGCCGGATAAGATGCGTCAGCATCGCATCCGGCAATCAACCGCAGGCGGCCACAAAATGGCCGCCGATTTTTACTTATTCACCACCATCAAATGCGCCTGCATAATGTCGCTGGCCGGGCGGCCGTGCGCCAGCAAATCAGCCATTGCTTTAAGATATGGCGGTAGATGGCGGAAATAACACTGATAACCAACGCACAAATAATTCAGCCCCGGTTTGCCGCTGGCATCGAGCATAAAGCGGTGTTTCGGGCAACCTCCCCAGCACGCTTTTAACACGTTGCAACTGCGACACTGCGCCGGTAACTGCTTAAATTTATCTTCACCAAACGCCTGCTGTTGCGGGGAATCTACCATTTCTGCAATCGTCTGCTGAAGCATATTCCCCAGTCGATATTGCGGATAGACAAAGTGATCACAGGTGTAAACATCGCCGTTGTGCTCAACAATCACCGAACGCCCGCAGGTTGGCTGATGATGGCAAACCGCGCCAGGCGCGCCGACAAAATTGGCAAATGCCCATTCGATATTCATCACGAAAATCTTACCGACGTCGCGTTTGATCCAGTGATCGAAAATCGTCACCAGAAATTCACCGAACTCTTGCGGGCGCACCGACCATTCCGTCAGTTCCCCCTGAATATCGCCAGGCGCTCGTAATTTCAGTCCGTCGTGGGCTGCTGTTTCATCTGCCAGACGTTCCACCACCGGAATAAACTGGATGAACTCAACGCCCGCATCACGCAAAAATTCATAGACCTGCAACGGTTGCAGCACGCTGGTGCGATTGACGCACGCCAGAACGTTATAATCAACGTGATATTTTTGCAGTAGTTTAAGCGCGCGCATTACCAGTTTATGCGTTGGTCTGCCGCCTTTGGTAACGCGGTATTGATTATGGATCTCTGCCGGGCCGTCCAGCGATAAGCCAACCAGAAAATGATTTTCTGCCAGAAACGCACACCATTCGTCATCCAGCAGCACGCCGTTAGTCTGGAAGCTGTTACTTACCCGCCTGCCTGCACCATATTTTGCCTGTAGTGCCACAGCGCGGCGGTAAAATTCCAACCCCGGCAGCGTTGGCTCTCCGCCTTGCCAGGTAAAAGCAACTTCGTTTTGTGGTTCACTGGCAGCGATATAGTGGCGGACATACGCTTCCAGCGTGTCATCGTCCATATGTGTGACAGGATGTTCGCGGTAGAGAGAGTGTTTTTCGAGATAAAAACAGTAGTCACAGTTCAGATTACAATCGGAACCGCTCGGTTTCGCCATCACATGAAAAGCACGCGTTGGAACCTGTTGCAGCATAGTCGCTCCTTGCCTGAAATCGTCCTTCAATAAGTTAAGGGCGAAATCATACCGTGTGGCAATGAGTTACTACGGGCGTTTATTGCGAAGGGAGAGTGATGGAATACACAGAAAACAAAAAACCCCGCCGAAGCGGGGTTCAAAATTGGTCGGCGAGAGAGGATTCGAACCTCCGACCCACTGGTCCCAAACCAGTTGCGCTACCAAGCTGCGCTACTCGCCGAAATACTGCTTTTTGAATTTTTAGTTCAATTCTTTAAAGTCGTGGTGCGAGGGGGGGGACTTGAACCCCCACGTCCGTAAGGACACTAACACCTGAAGCTAGCGCGTCTACCAATTCCGCCACCTTCGCATTTTCACAACTTCTAATAATGGGGTGGCTAATGGGATTCGAACCCACGACAACTGGAATCACAATCCAGGGCTCTACCAACTGAGCTATAGCCACCACTACAAATCTTGTTACGCGGTATTACTACCACCGCAGCTCAAGCGCCGGGACTAAATGGCGCGCCCGACAGGATTCGAACCTGAGACCTCTGCCTCCGGAGGGCAGCGCTCTATCCAGCTGAGCTACGGGCGCTTAGCGCCGTTGCGGGGGTGGATAATACGGACTTCCCACCCCTCTGTCTAGTCCCTTTTTAAATAAAATGCGCGTTTGGTTACGCTTTGCGCATTTTGCTGCTTATTCCTCCAGTTTATGCGCTTTACCGTGGCGATTAAGCCCAAAAACTTTGTAAATCGCCGTCACCGCCAGCATGAAGATGATGCCGACAAACAGCGACATACGAGTATCTTCATTAAAGTACATGCCGATCAAAACGCAAATAAGGAACGCCATTGTCACATAATTTGCCCACGGGAACAGAATGGAGCGGAACGGATGGCTGGCAATCGCCGCTTTGTGCGCACGACGAAAACGCAGTTGGCTTATCAGGATCACAAACCACGGCACCATCCCCGGCAGCACGCTGGCGCTGTAGACGTAAACAAACACACGCTGCGGATTGGGAATGATGTAGTTCAGGCACGAGCCAATTAACAGGATGGCAATGGATACCGCTACTCCCGCAACCGGCACGCCGTGACGAGAAACTTTTGCCATCGCCGCCGGTAACTGACGGTTTTTCGCCAGTGCATAAAGCATACGTCCGCAACTGTACATACCGCTGTTACAGCCAGAAAGCGCCGCCGTCAGTACCACAAAGTTGATAATACCCGCGGCTGCGGTAATGCCAATTTTGGCGAAAGTCAGTACAAACGGGCTGCCATTGCTGCCAATTTCATTCCACGGGAAGATGGTGACGATAACGAAGATCGCGCCTACGTAGAAAATAAGGATTCGCCACAGCACTTTGCCTACCGCACTGCGCAACGTCACCTGCGGATTTTTCGCTTCACCGGCAGTAATACCAATCAGCTCCACACCCTGGTAGGACGCCACCACGATACACAGCGCCGTCAGGAACCCTTTCCAGCCACCCGCAAAGAAACCGCCATGCTCAGTGAGATTGCCAAAACCAATCGACTGCCCGCCATTGCCAAAGCCAAAGAAAATCACGCCCAGGCCAATGACTATCATAACGATGATCGTGGTGACTTTGATCATCGCGAACCAAAACTCGATTTCACCATACAGTCTGACCGCCGCCAGATTCGCCAGCGCCACCAGCGCCACCGCGATCAATGCAGGTATCCACTGTGCCATCTCCGGGAACCAGAACTGGACGTAGACGCCAATGGCAGTGATTTCCGAGATCCCCACCGCCATCCACATGAACCAGTAAGACCAGGCAGTGAGATAGCCAAAAAACGGGCTCATATAACGATGTGCGTAAACGGCGAACGAACCGGTAACCGGCTCAAGGAATAACATTTCGCCCATTGAGCGCATGATGAAAAAGACGAACAGCCCGGCGATGATATAGGCCAACAATACAGATGGCCCAGCCCATTTTAGGGTGCTGGCGGCCCCCATAAACAGACCAACGCCAATGGTGCCCCCCAGGGCGATGAGTTCGATATGTCGAGCTTCCAGCCCACGCTGTAGCTCTGGTTTATTATCTGCCATAAATCCTCGTGTTGTGTTTGCATGTTTTTCCGGTGTTACCGGTTATCGTTATGGGTACATCGAGTGTTGCGAATGTTTTCGTAATTCAGGAGAAATGGCAAATGAAGCATTAAAAATTTGAATGCTTTGTGTAATAAAACAGCAGGAAGGTGAAGAACAGGCGACATTGTGAACACTTATGCCGCCAGCAAGAGAGGGAAAATCAGAGGTTGCCGGTGTAATGCCAGCGTAAATAGCGCAGTAAACGGAGCTGACGCTTAATGCGACTCGGCTGCGAAAGCAGGCGATAGAGCCACTCCAACCCCAGTTTTTGCCAGATTTTCGGCGCGCGTTTCACATGGCCAGTAAAAACATCGTACGTTCCGCCAATGCCCATATAAAGCGCATCAGGATGCACCTGACGGCAGTCGCGCATGAAGATTTCCTGTTTTGGCGATCCCATTGCGACAGTGACGATTTGCGCGCCACTGGCATGGATACGCTCAAACAGCGCCTGACGCTGCTCGGGTTTGAAATAACCATCCTGGCTGCCAACGATATTCACATTCCACTGGCCGCGCAGTTTAGTTTCGGTCTGCGTCAGTACTTCAGGTTTGCCGCCAACAAGAAAAACGGGCGTCCCTTCTTTTCCTGCGCGAGCCATCAGCTCTTCCCAGAGATCGGCTCCAGCTACGCGGGAAACCTGTGACTGAGGATATTTTTTACGTACCGAACGCACGACGCTAATGCCATCGGCATATTTAAATTCGGCAGCGTTAATTAACGCCCTGACCTCGGCGTTATCTTCAATGGTCAGCATTTTTTCGGCATTAATGGCAACCAGCGTTCCCTGCTTAAGCTGCCCATCAGCGAACAGATAATCGAGGGCATGCTGCATATCACGCCAACCGATCAACTGTAAGCCACGCAGCGTATAGGTCGGTGCTGTGGTGTTGTTATTCATTGTTATCCTTCAATCTGCGTCCGGAGCGATGATTTTATTCGTTTATGAATGAGTCCGGCGCTATCAAAAAGCCAGTACAGTAGTTTTGCAATCATCAGGCTTGCACCGAAGACCACGATAAAAAAGACCACCCGCGAGACAAATGAATCCAGTCCTTCGCGCGCCAGCACGATCATATTGAAGATCGCCCCAAAGCAGAAACTGTGCAAAATCGCTGCCTTATAGCGATTGGTTTCGCGGTTGCCCAGCTCATACAGCCAGTCGAACCATTTTATAATCAGGCCAACCACAATCGCCCCAAGCGGAATAAACAACACACCGCCCATCACCACCAGTGAGCCGATAAGCGTAGGTGAGATAGCCAGCCCGGAGTGATTATTCAGCACTTCCCAGGTGAAATAGTTGGCGGAGTTCAGCACCATACTGGGCCGACCCGGCCACAGCCAGGAAGGAATAAAGACATAGAAATCACGGACAATCGGTGCCAGCCCCTGGAAGTCGATGTTGTCGTAGTTCTGCAATAGCAACGCCAGATTCTCCCACGGCGAGAAAGTGTCGCGGGTGAGATAGAGAAACGTGTAGAAAGCTTCATCACCGCTCACGTTCATTCCGTAGCGTTTTAGCGCCAGCCAGAACATACCGACAATCCCCAGCACGCCTGCCGCTGCCAGCATCCACAGTGAAATCCAACCGCGAATAATGCCGATAAACAGGAAGATAGCGAACGCGATAATGATATTGGCGCGAGTGCCACCGACAATCATGTAGGTCAGCAATCCAAAGGCAACGGTACTGACGAGGAAAAACAGCCACGCTTTGCTGTCCTGGCGCAGAAAATAGACCACCAGCATCGCCGGGATAAAAAAGTAAAAGAAGCGCTTTAACGCCACGCCGGAGACTTCACTGGAAAAGATCTGACTGTAGGAGTTAAGTCGGAACAACAAAAAGCCGTTGTGCATGAAGAAGATGCCGACACTGACCAACGCGATGCCCATCAGGAGAAACCAGGTAAGATTGGTTTCCACGCGATTCATGGTAAACACTGGACGGCGCGGTGCATCGGCAACACTTTTGCGTAAGCGGGTTTTGTAGGTGACGTAATAAACCGCGTAAAAGCAGCCCGCAGAAAGCAACGCCTGCAACAAGATTTCTGGCGGCGCGACACCAACATCAAAGCGGAATACCAGTACGCTGGTCAGCGGAAATCCGAAGAAAAACGTCAGCAAAAAAAGCAATGAAAAGAAGATATTGAAGTTAAACCGCACGCGGCGAAACTCAAACCAGGTCAGCGTGGCGATAAACAGCGTACAGAGCAGCCAGACAACAAACAGGCCGCTGAATTGCAGCAGGCTCATGCGACCTCCCCAGCGGCAATTGCCAGCGCCCGATGCCAGCCTTGCAGATAGTTTGGACTAAAGAAGGCAATGTGGTTTTTATCTACCGACGCCAACTGGCGCTGCGCTTCACGCACAATATCCTCGTTGAGATCGTCAGTGGTAAACAGCACCGGCAAATGTTGCTCCGTCATATCCTGCCAGAACGGGTTTTCCCGATTAAGTACGCAGGGAATACCAGCCTGAATCAACAAGCACAGCGTACCGATACCCTGCTGACGGGCAAAAATAAAGTAGCCGAGATCGCACTGGCGAAGTAGTGCCAGATAAGCGTCAAAATCCATTTTTTCGCTCAGAATTTGCAGATTTTCTTCGCTGAATAATTCCAGCCCCGCCTGACGAACTTCGTTGATATACGCATCGTTGTTGGCCGGATATCCCATCGGCACCACCACTTTCACCGTATCGCCAAACTGCCGATGCACAGCGCGTAAGGCAGCGATGTGTTCATTACTGCGATCGCCGGAGTTCCCCACCAGAATAGTCATTTTCCCTTCACGTTGCCGATCGTTAGCCATCGTATTGAGAGAAGGATCCATCCGGGTTGGGAAGTAAATCAGTTCGCCTCGCACCTTTGGATGCGTTCTGGCAAAAAAGCTCAAGTCTCCCCGAGTGGCAAATACACAGCCCACCCGCTTTTGTGCCAGGCGGCGCAGCGGATAAAAGAGCTTATATCTCAAGCCACTGGAAAGTTCATACAAATCAGCGCCCCATATATGCCAGTAAAACTGGCTGGGCTTGATTCCGCCGCTAAGCAGCGCCAGCCATAGTTTTGGATTGAACTGGCCATGGAAGAAAAACCGCTGTTGACGGTTAGCTTTCGCTTTCGCGATAACCGCTTCAGCCAGTGATTTTTTGTCTGCAAAAAAGCGGATAGTGAGCGCCGGACAGCTATCACTTAAGCCGTCGTCCTTGCCTGCAACCATAAACTCGCGCGCGTGCTCGCTTGTCGCAGCCAGCGCGTCGTTGAAAAAACGCAAAACGGTTTGGTTATGGTGAGGGATATCCGATCCCAAAACGTGAATCAGTACAGTCATGCCCGCCTACGCCAGAGTAAAAACACGCCACAACAAAGAGAAAAATAGACGATATAGGTTGCCATATATGCCTGCGCCGCGCCCAGCGCGCCATGCGCGGGGATCAACCCGTGGGCAAATACCATCAACAACGTGAACTGACTGACTTCCGCCAGAATATAAAACCGGAGCGACGCTTTGGCGATCACCAGATAACCAAAGACATAAGCGCCCACTTTTAACACATCGCCAACCAACTGCCAGGCAAAGAGATCGCGCATGGCGGTAAATTTGTTCGATAAAAGTAGCCAGATGGCAAAGTCACGCAGCAACCAGACTGTAAAACTCGCCGCTGCCACCGCCGGTAGAACGAATTTCAGAGACTTCACCACTTCGCGGGTGATATCGCGCTTTTCCGTTAGCCGTGACAGAGTGGGCAGTAAATACACGCTAAAAGAGGCGGTAATGAATTGCAGGTAGGCGTCGGAAATACTACTTACGCCTTGCCAGATCCCCACCTCATCCCAGCTATACTGCGCCGCCAGTAACTTACGCATCATGATGTAAGCAACGGGCAAGGTCACCGAAGTAATCAGCGCCATTAACGTGAACTTACTCAACTGCCCCGCCAGACCGCTATCCCAACTGGGTTTCAGATAGCTTAACGGGATAGCGCCACGTTTGATCAACATGATGGCAGCCGGAATCACCACCAACGCAGGAATCAGCGCCAGCCCAAGCAACGCGCCTTCATAGCCACCAAAACGGTAACTGACGTAGTAAGCGATAACACCAATCAGGCTGCCAACAATCAGCGATAACGCATTACCCGCGGCATCGCGAAAGCCTTTCATCAGCGCCAGCAACAGGTTGCCCCAGGCGATACCCATTTGCACCAGCGCCACTAAACGTACCAGCCCCTGGTAGTCAGTATTCCCGAACAATCCCTGGCTGATCGGAGCGGCTGCCAGCACAAAAATCAGCGCCATCAGCGTGGAGAAACCAAGCACCATCGCTGATGATGTACCCACCACACGACGTAGCTGCTGCGGATTATCATGATACTGGGCAACGTATTTGGTTACGCCGTTAAAAATGCCCGCCCCGGCAAGCACGCCGAGTACGGTAATCAACTGACGGAAGTTAGCCGCCAGCCCCAGCCCTGCCGGACCAAATGATACCGCCAGCAGCTTACCGACCAGTAACCCGGCACCAATCTTGACCAGCGTACTGGCCGCCGTCCATAAGGACGCTTTCGCCAGCGACATATCAGGAGAAGTAGTTCAGCAAGGTCGCAATTACCGTGCGTTGATTGACGGGCGACAGATTGTAGAACAGCGGCAGACGCAGTAAGCGCTCGCTCTCTTTGGTGGTGTAGCGATCTTCACCGTGGAACTCACCAAACCGTTCACCCGCCGGGCTTGCGTGCAGCGGAATGTAATGGAACACCGCCATGATTTCTGCTTCTTTCAGGAAGTTAATCAACGCATTCCGGTCATCAATATCACGCAGCTTAATGTAGAACATATGCGCGTTCTGCACGCAGCTATCCGGAATCGACGGTAGTTCGATACGCCCGGCTTTCGCCAGTGGTGCCAGTGCATCGTAATAGTTTTGCCACAGCGCCAGACGCTGCTGGTTGATACGATCCGCTGCTTCCAGTTGCGCCCACAGATATGCGGCTTGCAGATCGGACATCAAATAGCTGGAGCCGATATCGCGCCAGGTGTATTTATCCACCTGACCACGGAAGAACTGGCTACGATTAGTGCCTTTTTCACGGATGATCTCGGCGCGCTCAATCAATTTTTTATCATTAATCAACGTAGCGCCGCCTTCACCACCCGCGGTGTAGTTTTTGGTTTCATGGAAGCTAAAGCAGCCAATATGACCAATGGTTCCCAGCGCACGCCCTTTGTAAGTGGACATCACCCCCTGAGCGGCATCTTCCACCACAAACAGGTTATATTTTTTCGCCAACGCCATAATGGTGTCCATTTCACAGGCCACGCCCGCGTAATGCACCGGCACGATAACGCGCGTTTTGTCGGTGATCGCCGCTTCAATCAGCGTTTCGTCGATGTTCATAGTGTCCGGGCGAACATCCACAAAAACGATTTTCGCTCCACGCAGCACGAAGGCGTTGGCGGTGGAGACAAAGGTATAACTCGGCATGATCACTTCATCGCCAGGCTGGATATCCAACAACAGCGCCGCCATCTCCAGAGAAGCGGTGCAGGACGGCGTCAACAGCGCTTTGGCGCTGCCAAAACGTTGCTCCAGCCACTGCTGGCAGCGACGGGTAAAACCACCATCGCCACACAGTTTTCCGCTACCCATTGCCGACTGCATATAATCGAGTTCGGTTCCCACCACCGGCGGTGCGTTAAATGGAATCATGTGATCACCTGTATAACCAGTACGCGGTGCTTTCTACATTTGCACCACTTTTTATGTATCGTTTAAGCGCGGCGGTGTTGCCCATCTGGGTCGCCACCCGCAATGTTGTTTTACCGCGAGCATACGCCCAGTTTAGCGCCGTTTGCATCAGCTCTGCACCTGCACCGCGTCCTGCCAGCAGGCCAATACGCACGTCTGTCGCATTGAGCTCACGTAAAGAGACATAGCCACGAATATCGCCGGATGGCGTGCGTAAGATCAGACATTGATGATCAAAGGTGCCGTGCACGGCGTTTTCAATCCACTGCGCATAAAAGCGCCCACTGGCTTCAGGCGCATACCACGGTGCACGAAAACGGCTTTGCGCAAATGCCTCACTCGCTAACTGGCGTAGTACTGGAATATCTGTCTCTTGTGCCACTTCTGCGCCGCTATCACTGGCTCTGGTCACGGGTAGCGCCAAATCAACTTCACCTTCTACCAGTGAGAATCCCAACTGTTGCAGGGCATCCAGTTCACCGATATTTGATGCGACTATTTTGGCCTGCACCCGTGACCACGGCGCTAAAGCGTCTGGTGTCAGGAGTGGCGCGTCAGGGTTAATACGCACGATGGCGCTATTAACACCAAAGAAGGCATTTTCCCAGGTGAGTGGCTCAATACTGGCGCGGACGGGCATAGTGTGGCTCCCTCAAAACAGTCATTCACTGCAATCTGTATCAGCGCCAGACCCCTTTGGTATCGACTACATACTGCTGCTTAACATGATCGCCGCTGATGGCTTTGAACTGACTGTGATCGACCAACATCACCAGCACGTCTGCCGTCGCCAGCGCTTCGTCAAGCTGCGCCAGCGTGCAAAGCCCGGCCAGTTTTTTCGGCAACTGGTGAATGTTCGGTTCAACGACCAGCGTCTCGCCGCTATGCCACTGGGCGATCAGTTCAGCGATTTCCATCGCCGGGCTTTCGCGCAGGTCATCAATATTCGGTTTAAATGCCAGCCCAAAGCAGGCAATTTTCACTTCGCTGGCGCGTTTATCGGTAGCGGCCAGGCAATCGGCAACCGCCGCTTTCACCTGATCAATTACCCAAAAAGGTTTGTGATCGTTCACTTCCCTGGCTGTACGGATAAGCCGCGCCTGCTGCGGGTTCTGCGCTACGATAAACCACGGATCAACGGCAATACAGTGACCGCCCACGCCAGGGCCTGGCTGAAGAATATTGACGCGAGGGTGGCGATTCGCCAGACGAATCAGCTCCCAGACGTTAATTCCCTGCCCGGCGCAAATCAGCGACAGTTCGTTAGCAAACGCGATATTCACATCGCGGAAGCTATTTTCGGTGAGCTTACACATTTCCGCCGTCCGGGAGTTAGTGACAACACACTCACCTTCGAGGAAAATTTTGTACAGTTCACTGGCGCGCGCCGAGCAAACCGGTGTCATGCCACCTATTACACGGTCATTTTTAATCAGCTCGACCATCACCTGCCCCGGTAACACGCGTTCCGGGCAATAGGCAATATTCACGTCGGCCTGTTCGCCCACCTGCTGCGGGAAAGTCAGGTCCGGACGCATTTCTGCTAACCATTCTGCCATTTTCTCGGTTGAACCCACCGGAGAGGTGGACTCAAGGATCACCAGCGCACCTTTTTTCAGCACTGGCGCAATGGAGCGGGCAGCCGATTCGACGTAAGCCATATCCGGCTCATGATCGCCTTTAAACGGCGTTGGTACCGCAATCAGCCAGGCATCAGCCTCAACGGGCGTTGTGCTCGCTCGCAAAAAGCCACCTTCTACGGCAGTTTTTACTACACTCGCCAAATCAGGCTCGACGATATGGATTTCGCCACGATTGATAGTATCAACCGTTTGTTGGTTGATATCGACACCAATCACCTGTTTTTGCCGTGAGGCAAACGCAGCGGCTGTCGGCAGCCCAATGTAACCCAGTCCGATGACAGAAATGGTCGCAAAACTCATAGTGATATCCGATTATTTTTTAACGCTTCCAGAATGCGAGAGCATGCCTGACCATCACCATAGGGGTTATGGGCGCGGCTCATCATTTGATATTCGTTGTCGTCGTTGAGAAGACGTGTCACTTCCTCAACGATCCGTTGTTTATCCGTCCCCACCAGACGCACCGTTCCAGCGGTAACAGCTTCCGGGCGCTCGGTGGTGTCACGCATCACCAGCACCGGTTTACCCAGCGAAGGCGCTTCTTCCTGAATACCGCCAGAGTCAGTCAAAATCAACCATGCGTGATTCATCAGCCAGACAAACGGTAAATACTCCTGGGGATCGATCAGAATGACGTTTTTTACGTGCCCCAGAATGCGACTAACCGGTTCTCTGACATTCGGGTTGAGATGTACCGGATAAACAATCTGGATGTCCTGATGAGTGGTGGCTATTTCTGCCAGCGCATGGCAAATCTCCTCAAAGCCACGACCGAAGCTTTCACGCCTGTGACCGGTCACCAGAATCATCTTCTTATCAGGGTCGATAAACGGGTAATTTGCCGCCAGTTCTGAACGCAGCATCTCGCTGCTCATCACTTGATCGCGCACCCACAACAAAGCGTCGATAACTGTATTGCCGGTAATGAATATTCGGCTATCAGCGACGTTTTCACGTAGCAGGTTTTGCCGTGAGGTCTCAGTTGGGGAGAAATGGTACATTGCCAGATGACCGGTCAGCGTGCGGTTAGCTTCTTCCGGCCACGGCGAGTAAAGATCGCCCGTGCGTAGCCCGGCCTCAACGTGACCAACAGGAATGCGCTGATAAAACGCCGCCAGACTGGTGGCCAGCGTCGTGGTGGTATCGCCGTGTACCAGTACAACGTCTGGTTTGAACTCGGCAAGAATAGGTTTTAATCCCTCAAGAATTCGACAGGTTATCTCTGTCAGTCCCTGTCCTGGCTGCATTATGTTGAGATCGTAGTCAGGTACAATGGAAAAGAGTTTCAGCACCTGATCGAGCATCTCCCGATGCTGCGCAGTGACGCAAACTTTAGCCTCAAAAAAAGGATCTTTTGCCAACGCATGCACCAACGGCGCCATCTTGATGGCTTCCGGGCGCGTACCAAATACAGTCAGTACTTTCACATCGATTCTCTTTGAATAAGCGGCGAGCGCCTTTGTGCTCACCGCAACTGTGTTGCTATTTCGAGCAACGGCGGGTTAATGCGACACCAGCCCCGATCAGCCCCCCGACAATGCCCCACATAATCATCAGGAAGGCACGGCGTGGGCTATCGCGTTTTACCGGTTCTTCCGGTGTACGCAAATAGCGATAGGTCTGAAAACGCGGATCCAGGGTTGGACCAACATTAAGGGTGTTTAACATGGCCCGATTCTGATCATAGTCGAGATCAAAGGCCGGGCCGACGGCCTGTAAATTTTCTAATCGCGCCTGCAGCATCGGGCGACCCAACAAAAACATTTCTGAATCAGGCAATTCATCCGCCGGGACATCTGTCGCGCTGCGAGAGATATTATGTTGCTCAGCGATTTTGAGTGCCTGCTCAATGCTGTTTACCCGGCGGTCGTAGATCGCTTTCGCGACTTCTTCCTGACGCTTCACCTGGGCTTTCATTTGGATAGTGCGCGCTGCCCATGCACCTTTCAGCTCATCATTCAGATGGCTGGCCGCGCGCTGACTGGCGAATGCGACATATTGACGCAGCAGATTATTGGCATCGGGGGCAGTTTCAGCAATCAATTTAACGTTATCGTTGATCGCTCGGGTGAAATCACCGGGAATAAACTGGATGTTGTTGATCATTTCATCCAGCAGAGCCGCATCGGCTTTGCTGTTGCCAACCATCCGCTGTTTGTAATAGTCGGTCTGCAACCAGAAATCACGGCGGGTGTCCCACGACGCCAGTTGCATAACAAACTCTTTATAGGCTTCGTCCATGACCGATGGTTGATCGGCAGAAGCCATGTTCGAACGAACATCCAGGTTACGTAGAAACTGCTGCTGCGAGTAGTATCCGCCCAGCATATTGACCGTTGGACGATCGGTAATCGCCGTCGCGCTCCACTCCTGACGGGCGAAAAATGTATACGCCAGCGCAATTAACGCAAACGCCAGCCCCATGCCAACAATCCACAGCTTCCCAGCCCACAAGGTACGAAACAACCCACGAATATCCAGTTCATTTTCAGCATTTTCGGCTGGTTTCCCAGGCATTGGTTGCGTCATTACATCCTCGTTTATTTGGTTAAGTTGGGGCTGCCACCACGATTTCTGCGCAGTCGGCGTTTCACACGCTTAATAAAGCGAGCAACCTTCCAGGCGCGCTTAATGCAATAGCCATAGAGGAAGAATGCTAGCAAAAAGAGCACCAGCATGACCCATTCAGGGACAAAATGAGAATATTCTGCCAGTACGCCAATGGAAGCAAGCAGTGCAGCAGCAAGGGTAATCAGCACAAATGCCTGACGAGAAGTAAAGCCGGCACGCATGATCAAATGATGAATATGCTGGCGATCAGGCGAGAATGGACTCATGCCTTTACGCAGGCGACGATACATAATCGCCACCATATCCATCAGCGGAATAGCGATAATCCATAATGCAGTCACCGGGCTAATCGGATGTGTTTTGCCCTGAGTAGTTTCAAGCAGGATCCAGATTACGGTAAAACCAATCAATGTACTGCCCGCATCGCCCATAAACACTTTGTAGCGACGCCCCAGAATACCGAGGTTGAGCATGATGTATGGCAGGATGGCGGCGATCATCGCAAAGCACCAGATAGCGAGGCTGGTTTGCCCGTCGAACCACAAAATCATGCCAATTGCCGCAAACGAGACGCAGGACAACCCACCCAGCAGACCATCAATGCCATCAACCATGTTGAAAGCATTAATTGCCGCCCAGACGGCAAACAACGTCAGGAAATAACCAAACGGCCCAAGCACCATCTCCCAGGAGCCAAAAATATAGCCCAGGCTACTGAGATAAAGTTTGCCAAACACCATCATAACGATGCCAACAGCAGCCTGTATGGTGGCACGGATTTTTACACTAATATCGAAACGGTCATCCAGTGCGCCGATGAACACCAGGACGCCCGCACAGGCGAGGTAGAGAGCTGCATGCGGAATGTAGTAATCAACAATTCCGAACGTAAAGCAAATCCCTGCGAAAACTGAAATACCCCCAACGAGCGGTATCAATCCCTGGTGACGTTTGCGGAAGTTAGGTTTATCCACTAAACCGACTTTTTTTGCCACCTTACGGGCAAAAAACAGAAACAGTGTCGTGAATAAAAAAATACTGATGAGATCAGTACTCACTGTCAGTAAATTCACAATGCATGCTCTCAGAGAAAATTATTAGCAGAAGTATACCCACGAAGACCTTTATTCAGAAGGGAAACTCCTTTCTGAACCTATCAGCCCTGTGCAAAAATTAATCATTCACCATAAAAATTGTATAAAATACCCGCAATAACCAGGAATTTTCCCACTATCACAGGCATGCCGCTAAGATTACAGATATAAAAGCAAAACGCCACGTAAACACGTGGCGTTTTTGGCATAAGACAAATTTATGAACGTTTCATCATATCGAAGAAATCGTCATTGGTCTTGGTCATTGCCAGTTTATTAATGAGGAATTCCATTGCATCGATTTCGCCCATCGGGTGAATGATTTTGCGCAGGATCCACATTTTCTGTAGCTCTTCCTGAGTGGTGAGCAACTCTTCTTTACGCGTACCGGAACGGTTGTAGTCGATAGCCGGGAAGACGCGTTTTTCTGCGATCTTACGAGAAAGGTGCAGTTCCATGTTACCTGTACCTTTAAACTCTTCGTAGATAACTTCGTCCATTTTGGAACCGGTGTCGATCAACGCCGTCGCGATGATGGTCAGGCTGCCGCCCTCTTCTACGTTACGCGCCGCACCGAAGAAGCGTTTCGGACGGTGCAGTGCGTTAGCATCCACACCACCGGTCAGCACTTTACCAGACGCAGGAACAACAGTGTTGTAGGCGCGCGCCAGACGGGTGATGGAGTCGAGCAGAATGATAACGTCTTTCTTGTGCTCAACCAGGCGTTTTGCCTTCTCGATCACCATTTCCGCAACCTGAACGTGGCGAGATGCCGGTTCGTCGAAGGTAGAAGCGACAACTTCACCTTTAACCAGACGCTGCATCTCGGTTACTTCTTCCGGACGTTCGTCGATCAGCAGAACCATCAGCACACAGTCTGGGTGGTTGTAAGCAATGCTCTGGGCGATGTTCTGCAGCAGCATGGTTTTACCCGCTTTCGGCGGTGCCACAATCAGACCACGTTGGCCACGCCCGATTGGTGAAGCCAGATCCAGCACGCGTGCGGTCAAATCTTCAGTAGAACCGTTACCACGTTCCATACGCAGACGAGAGTTTGCGTGCAGCGGGGTTAAGTTCTCAAAGAGGATTTTGTTGCGAGCGTTTTCAGGTTTGTCGAAGTTAACTTCATTAACTTTCAGCAGCGCAAAATAGCGTTCACCTTCTTTCGGCGGGCGAATCTTACCAGAGATGGTATCACCAGTGCGGAGGTTGAAACGGCGGATTTGGCTGGGAGAAACGTAGATGTCATCAGGACCGGCGAGGTAGGAGCTGTCTGCGGAACGGAGGAAACCAAATCCATCCTGCAATATCTCCAGTACGCCATCACCAAAGATATCTTCGCCACTCTTTGCGTGCTGCTTCAGGATGGCAAAAATAATGTCCTGCTTACGCATACGGGCCAGATTTTCCAGCCCCATATTTTCGCCGAGAGTGATCAGCTCAGAAACCGGCGTATTCTTTAATTCGGTAAGATTCATAGTGGTGTGAGTTCTTAAACTTGGGGTAAATCTCGAACTTAATGTTGTGAATGGTATGGCAGGATCATCCATGCCTGTTTACGGTCATCGACTCATGTCTTTTCGCTGTCTGGTCACAGGAGAGTACGCAGAACTGAAACGACAAGACGGATTGAGTGACAAACCAGAAATCTGTTCACTTCGCATTAGATAAAAACGGGAAGCGTTGGATATTACAAGATTCAAACTTAATAAGGTAAGTTTAATACGAAGTCAACATTAAGTTAGCATGGCTCACGCCGGGCGTCCAGTTTTTAGCGACGGGGCACCCGAACATGACGTTCCCTTATGCCAGGTTGGCGTCGAGGAACTCTTTCAACTGACCTTTGGACAGTGCACCCACTTTGGTTGCCGCGACTTCACCGTTTTTGAACAGCAACAGAGTCGGGATACCACGGATGCCATATTTCGGCGCAGTGCCAGGGTTTTGATCGATGTTCAGTTTTGCAACGGTCAGTTTACCCTGATATTCGTCAGCGATTTCATCCAGAATCGGGGCGATCATTTTGCACGGACCGCACCACTCTGCCCAGAAATCGACGAGGATCGCCCCGTCCGCTTTGAGTACATCCGTATCAAAACTGTCGTCAGTCAGGTGAATAATTTTATCGCTCATATATAACTCCACAGGAATAAGCCTGGCGTGTTGGTTTCGTTGTTGGTGTAACATTAACCAACTAAAGGTTGACTTTATTTCACCGGATACGCTTTCGTAAAGCAATAGTAAGCTGATATTCTATCACACTATGAGCAAAACACATTTAACAGAACAGAAGTTTTCCGACTTCGCCCTGCATCCGAAAGTTGTAGAAGCCCTTGAAAAAAAAGGGTTTCATAACTGTACGCCCATTCAGGCACTGGCCCTTCCGCTAACGCTGGAAGGTCGTGACGTAGCCGGGCAGGCGCAAACCGGTACTGGGAAAACGATGGCGTTCCTGACGTCAACGTTTCATTACCTTCTCTCTCATCCCACCATTGCCGATCGCAAGGTGAACCAGCCACGTGCCTTAATTATGGCACCGACGCGTGAACTTGCCGTGCAGATCCACGCCGACGCGGAGCCGCTGGCGCAAGCTACCGGTCTGAAGCTGGGCCTGGCTTATGGCGGCGACGGCTACGACAAACAGCTAAAAGTGCTGGAAAGCGGCGTTGACATCCTGATTGGCACCACGGGTCGTTTAATCGACTACGCCAAACAGAATCACATTAACCTTGGCGCTATTCAGGTCGTGGTGCTGGACGAAGCCGATCGTATGTACGATCTGGGCTTTATTAAAGATATTCGCTGGCTGTTTCGCCGTATGCCGCCAGCAAATCAGCGCCTCAACATGCTGTTCTCCGCCACGCTTTCGTACCGGGTACGTGAACTGGCGTTCGAGCAGATGAATAACGCCGAATACATCGAAGTGGAACCGGAACAGAAAACGGGCCACCGCATTAAAGAAGAGCTTTTCTACCCTTCTAACGAAGAAAAAATGCGTTTGCTGCAAACGCTGATCGAAGAAGAGTGGCCAGACAGAGCGATTATTTTCGCCAACACCAAACATCGTTGCGAAGAGATCTGGGGTCACCTGGCGGCAGATGGTCATCGTGTCGGGCTGTTGACGGGCGATGTGGCGCAGAAAAAACGTCTGCGTATTCTTGATGAATTTACCCGTGGCGATCTGGATATTCTGGTTGCTACCGACGTAGCCGCACGTGGTTTGCATATTCCGGCCGTAACCCACGTCTTTAACTACGATTTACCCGATGACTGTGAAGATTACGTTCACCGTATCGGCCGTACTGGCCGCGCTGGTGCAAGTGGTCATTCCATCAGCCTGGCGTGTGAAGAGTATGCATTGAATTTGCCTGCCATTGAGACCTATATTGGTCATTCTATTCCGGTAAGCAAATACAATCCGGACGCATTGATGACCGATCTGCCAAAACCGCTACGCTTGACGCGCCCGCGCACAGGCAACGGTCCGCGTCGTACAGGCGCTCCACGTAATCGTCGTCGTTCAGGTTAAATAAATAATGTCATACTCAAAATCATTCAAACTGCATCAAGATGGCAAGAGAATGAATCCCGATGAGCTTACTGTAGTAAGTGATTCGGGTGAAAGAACACAGCCAACGCAGAGACAGATTGAAGGATGAAGAGTATGAGTTCCACCTCGTCGCTTTATGCAGCCATTGATCTCGGTTCGAATAGTTTTCATATGCTGGTTGTGCGCGAGGTGGCTGGTAGTATCCAGACGCTGACGCGAATTAAACGCAAAGTACGTCTGGCTGCTGGTCTGAACAGCGAAAATGCCCTGTCTAATGAAGCAATGGAGCGCGGCTGGCAATGCCTGCGCCTGTTTGCTGAACGTCTGCAAGATATCCCTCCTTCGCAAATTCGCGTTGTTGCTACGGCGACGTTACGTCTTGCTGTCAACGCTGGTGATTTTATTGCCAAAGCGCAGGAAATTCTTGGTTGTCCGGTGCAGGTGATCAGCGGTGAAGAGGAAGCTCGTCTGATTTATCAGGGCGTTGCTCACACTACCGGTGGAGCCGATCAGCGCCTGGTGGTGGATATCGGGGGAGCCAGTACTGAACTGGTAACCGGCACGGGTGCACAAACCACCTCTCTGTTCAGTCTGTCGATGGGCTGCGTCACCTGGCTGGAACGCTATTTTGCCGATCGTAATCTGGGGCAGGAAAATTTTGATGCCGCAGAAAAAGCGGCACGCGAAGTGTTACGTCCGGTTGCCGATGAATTGCGTTATCACGGCTGGAAAGTGTGCGTTGGCGCTTCCGGAACCGTGCAGGCCTTGCAAGAAATCATGATGGCGCAGGGAATGGATGAACGCATTACCCTGGAAAAGTTGCAACAACTGAAACAGCGCGCCATTCATTGCGGTCGGCTGGAGGAGCTGGAGATCGACGGGCTGACGCTGGAACGCGCGTTAGTATTCCCGAGTGGTCTGGCGATCCTGATAGCCATTTTTACCGAACTGAATATTCAGTGTATGACGCTGGCTGGCGGCGCACTGCGTGAAGGCCTGGTTTACGGCATGTTGCATCTGGCCGTCGAGCAGGATATTCGCAGCCGTACGCTGCGTAATATTCAGCGCCGCTTTATGATCGATATTGATCAGGCACAGCGCGTAGCCAGCGTTGCGGCTAACTTCTTCGATCAGGTGGAAAATGCATGGCATCTTGAAGCAATTAGCCGCGATTTGCTAATCAGTGCCTGTCAACTTCATGAAATTGGCCTGAGCGTTGATTTCAAACAAGCGCCGCAACATGCTGCTTATCTGGTGCGAAACCTGGATCTTCCTGGTTTTACTCCCGCGCAGAAAAAGCTGCTGGCGACGCTGTTGCTCAACCAAACTAATCCGGTCGATCTCTCATCGCTGCATCAACAAAATGCCGTCCCTCCGCGCGTTGCGGAACAACTCTGTCGTTTACTGCGCCTGGCCATCATTTTTGCCAGCCGTCGCCGTGACGATTTAGTGCCGAAGATTCAATTACAGGCCAGCCATGAACAGTTGACCTTGACGCTGCCGCAAGGGTGGTTAGCCCAACATCCGCTGGGTAAAGAGATTATCGAGCAAGAAAGCCAATGGCAGAGTTATGTTCATTGGCCGCTGGAAGTATATTAACGAGTAATGTGCCGGATGCGATGCTAACGCATTCTATCCGGCGATAATTCCGTGCCCCTTAACTATTTCCCTCGTTTTGCTGCCATCATCGCTTTCAGATTTGCCAGATGGCTTTGCCCTTTCTGCATCCGTTCTTCCGCGCTGACCACTTTGCGCTCCTGCTCCCAAATCAGATCATCCTGCGGTAACTCTAACAGGAAGCGACTCGGCTCCGGGCGCACCAGTTCACCGTACTGACGACGCTCTTTACACAGCGTAAAGGTCAATTCCTTCTGGGCGCGGGTGATCCCTACATAGGCCAGCCGCCGCTCCTCATCAATATTGTCTTCATCGATGCTGCTCTGGTGCGGTAAAAATCCTTCTTCCATACCGACCATGAAAACATAGGGAAACTCCAGCCCTTTCGATGCGTGGAGAGTCATCAGTTGCACCTGATCCAGTTCTTCCTCGCTTTCACCTCGCTCCATCATGTCGCGCAGAGTAAAGCGCGTCACCACCTGGGTTAACGTCATCGGCTCATCCAGTTCGCTGCCTTCCAGCATCTCCGTCATCCAGCTAAACAGTTGGTTGACGTTCTTCATGCGCATTTCGGCGGCTTTCGGGCTGGGCGATGTTTCGTACAGCCAGGATTCATAATCCATGCCGTGGATCAGATCGCGCACCGCAGCAATCGGCTCCCGCTCCGCCAGACGCTGGATTTCCGCCAGCCAATGAGTAAAGCGAGTCAACGCTTCATAACCACGCCCACTCAGTGTTTGACTCAATCCCATATCAAAACTGGCGGTAAACATACTTTTATTGCGGGTCATCGCCCACTCGCCCAGCTTTTTCAGCGTTGCCGGGCCAATCTCTCGTTTCGGCGTGTTGACGATACGCAGGAACGCACTGTCATCGTCCGGGTTAGTCAGCACACGCAGATAAGCCAGCAAATCCTTGATTTCCGGGCGGGAGAAGAATGAAGTACCGCCGGAAATTTTGTACGGGATGCGGTTTTGCATCAGGAATTTTTCAAACACTCGCGACTGATGATTACCGCGATAGAGAATGGCGTAATCTTTGTACTGTGTTTTATTGACGAAGTGATGCGCAATCAGCTCGCCAGTAACGCGCTCGGCTTCATGTTCTTCATTATTCGCGCTTAATACTTTTAGCTCCGCGCCGTAGCCCAGTTCGGAGAACAGGCGCTTTTCAAAGACGTGCGGGTTATTAGCGATAAGGATGTTGGCCGCTTTCAGAATACGTCCGGAAGAGCGGTAGTTCTGCTCCAGCTTAATCACCTTCAACGCCGGGAAATCCTGGCTCAACAGCACCAGATTTTGCGGACGGGCACCACGCCATGAGTAGATTGACTGATCGTCATCGCCCACCACGGTAAAGCGCGCGCGGCTACCCACCAGCAGTTTCACCAGTTCATACTGGCTGGTGTTGGTGTCCTGATACTCATCCACCAGCAGGTAGCGAATTTTGTTCTGCCAGCGTTCGCGTACTTCTTCATTGCGTTGCAACAACAACGTTGGCAGCAAAATCAGGTCATCGAAGTCGAGAACGTTGCACGCTTTCAGGTGCGCATCATACAGTCCATAACAATGGGCAAAAATACGATCCCGCTCGCCCTTTGCCTCTGCCGCCGCCTGCGCCGGAGTTTTCAGATCGTTCTTCCAGTTAGAGATGGTCGAAATCAACTGTTGCAGGAGAACTTTGTCATCTTCAATCAGACCCTCGGTCAGCTCTTTGAGCAACGCCATCTGATCGGTATCGTCAAACAGCGAAAAGTTCGCTTTCATTCCCAGCGCCGCATATTCGCGCTTGATGATATCCAGCCCTAATGTATGGAAGGTGGAGATCATCAACCCACGCGCCTCTTTGCGCCCCAGCGTCTGCCCAACACGCTCTTTCATCTCGCGTGCCGCCTTATTGGTAAAGGTCACCGCTGCAATATGTCGCGCCTGGTAACCGCAACCGCGGATCAGATGGGCGATTTTATTGGTGATAACACGAGTTTTACCGGAACCCGCGCCCGCCAGCACCAAGCAGGGGCCGGTAACGAATTCGACAGCTTGTTGTTGGCCGGGGTTTAGACGCATAGAAAAATCGCTCAATGAAAGTCGGGAGGGGAAAATAACAGCGTGGTAGTATAGCCAGCCTCATCCATACCACTCAAGGCACGATCATGGCAAAAACGGCAGCAGCACTGCATATCCTTGTAAAAGAAGAGAAACTGGCTCTGGAACTTCTGGAACAGATTAAGAACGGCGCTGATTTCGGCAAGCTGGCGAAGAAGCACTCCATTTGCCCGTCAGGCAAACGCGGCGGTGATTTAGGTGAGTTCCGCCAGGGTCAGATGGTTCCGGCATTCGATAAAGTGGTTTTCTCTTGTCCGGTACTGGAGCCAACCGGCCCGCTGCACACCCAGTTCGGCTATCACATCATTAAGGTGCTGTACCGTAACTAACAAAAAAACCCGGTGCATTTGAACACCGGGTTTTTGCCTGATGGCGCTGCGCTTATCAGGCCTACAGAACGTGCACTTTTTGTAGGCCGGATAAGGCGTTTACGCCGCCATCCGGCACCGTATGTAGCCGCTTAGCCTGCAACCGCAATACGTTTCATATCCGTCATATAGCCACGCAGTTTCTTACCTACCTGCTCGATAGCATGGCTGCGAATGGCTTCATTCACATCACGCAGTTGCGCGTTATCAACGGCACCTTCCGGAATAGCTTTACCCAGATCGCCCGGTTGCAGCTCTGCCATAAACGGTTTCAGCAGCGGCACGCAGGCGTAAGAGAACAAGTAGTTACCATACTCGGCGGTATCAGAGATAACGACGTTCATTTCGTACAGACGCTTACGGGCGATGGTGTTGGCAATCAGCGGCAGTTCGTGCAGTGATTCGTAGTAAGCCGACTCTTCAATGATGCCGGAATCAACCATGGTTTCGAACGCCAGTTCAACGCCTGCTTTTACCATCGCGATCATCAGTACGCCTTTATCGAAGTACTCCTGCTCACCGATTTTGCCTTCAAACTGCGGCGCGGTTTCGAACGCGGTTTTGCCGGTCTCTTCACGCCAGGTCAGCAGTTTCTTATCATCATTGGCCCAGTCAGCCATCATGCCGGAGGAGAATTCGCCGGAGATGATGTCGTCCATATGTTTCTGGAACAGCGGTGCCATGATCTCTTTCAGTTGTTCAGAGAGCGCATAAGCACGCAGTTTTGCCGGGTTAGAGAGCCTGTCCATCATCAGGGTGATGCCACCCTGCTTCAGAGCTTCGGTGATGGTTTCCCAACCGAACTGAATCAGTTTTTCTGCATATGCCGGGTCGGTGCCTTCTTCCACCAGCTTGTCGAAGCACAGCAGAGAACCAGCCTGCAACATACCGCACAGTATGGTTTGTTCGCCCATCAGGTCAGATTTCACTTCCGCAACGAAGGAGGATTCCAGCACGCCCGCACGGTGACCACCGGTAGCCGCAGCCCAGGCTTTGGCAATCGCCATACCTTCGCCTTTCGGATCGTTTTCCGGGTGAACGGCAATCAGCGTCGGTACGCCAAACCCACGTTTGTACTCTTCACGCACTTCAGTGCCCGGGCATTTCGGTGCAACCATCACCACAGTGATGTCTTTACGGATCTGCTCACCCACTTCTACGATGTTGAAGCCATGGGAGTAACCCAGCGCCGCACCGTCTTTCATCAGCGGCTGAACAGAACGCACTACGTCGGAGTGCTGCTTATCCGGCGTCAGGTTAACCACCAGATCCGCCTGCGGGATCAGCTCTTCGTAAGTGCCGACTTTAAAACCGTTTTCGGTCGCTTTACGCCAGGAAGCGCGTTTCTCAGCGATCGCCTCTTTACGCAGGGCATAAGAGATGTCCAGACCAGAATCACGCATGTTCAGGCCCTGGTTCAGACCCTGTGCACCACAACCGACGATGACCACTTTTTTACCCTGAAGGTAGCTCGCGCCGTCAGCGAATTCTTCGCGGCCCATAAAGCGACATTTACCCAACTGCGCCAGTTGCTGGCGCAGATTCAGTGTATTGAAGTAGTTAGCCATGGTGATTCCTCATGATGTTGTGCTTCTTATTGTTCGGTTCGCATTTGCGAGATTAAATTCACTATATGTCAGGAAACTTATTGCGGAAATTGATATATTCACAACGTCATATTGCAATTTCTGCAACGTCAAAATCGAGGGCTGTGCCTGTGGATTTACGCGATCTGAAAATGTTTCTACATCTGGCGGAAAGCCGTCATTTTGGGCGCAGCGCGCGGGCGATGCACGTCAGCCCATCGACACTTTCACGGCAGATTCAGCGCCTGGAAGAAGATCTCGGCCAACCGCTATTTATACGCGATAACCGGACGGTAACGCTGACCGAAGCGGGCGAAGAGCTGCGTGTTTTCGCCCAGCAAACGCTGTTGCAATATCAGCAACTGCGCCACACCATCGACCAGCAAGGGCCGTCGCTCTCTGGCGAGTTACATATTTTCTGCTCGGTGACCGCTGCTTACAGCCATCTTCCGCCGATTCTTGATCGCTTCCGCGCGGAACACCCGTCGGTGGAGATCAAGCTCACCACCGGTGATGCGGCGGATGCGATGGAAAAAGTTGTCACCGGCGAAGCGGATTTGGCGATTGCCGGTAAGCCAGAGACGTTACCCGGTGCAGTGGCATTTTCGATGCTGGAGAATCTGGCGGTAGTGCTGATCGCACCTGCGCTGCCCTGCCCGGTTCGTAATCAGGTATCTGTAGAGAAGCCGGACTGGTCGACGGTGCCGTTTATCATGGCCGATCAGGGACCAGTGCGCCGCCGCATTGAACTGTGGTTCCGACGCAATAAAATCAGCAACCCGATGATTTACGCCACGGTCGGCGGGCATGAAGCGATGGTATCGATGGTGGCGCTAGGCTGTGGCGTGGCATTGTTACCGGAAGTTGTGTTGGATAATAGTCCTGAACCTGTACGCAACCGTGTGATGATTCTTGATCGCAGCGATGAGAAAACACCGTTTGAACTGGGCGTTTGCGCACAAAAAAAGCGGCTACATGAGCCGCTGATTGAGGCGTTCTGGAAGATTTTACCCAACCACAAATAACGTTGACGCGTGGGTAGGCCTGATAAGCGAAGCGCCATCAGGCATTTTTCCCTAACCCGCCAAAAAGAACCTGAACGCCGGGTTATTGGTTTCGTCGTGACAATCGTAGCCCAGCTCATTCAGCCGGGTTTCGAAATCCGGTTCATGGTCGCCAAGTTCGAACGCCGCCAGTACGCGCCCGTAGTCGGTGCCATGACTGCGATAGTGGAACAAAGAGATATTCCAGTGCGTACCCAGCGTGTTAAGAAAGCGCAGCAGCGCGCCCGGTGATTCCGGGAATTCGAAGCTGTAGAGGCGTTCCTGCAACGGATGCGATGGACGCCCGCCGACCATATAGCGCACATGTAGCTTCGCCATTTCGTCATCGGAGAGATCAACCACGCTGTAGCCGCCTTCGTTGAGCATCTGCAAAATTTCTTTGCGCTCCTCAAGGCCGCGGCTTAAGCGCACGCCGACAAAAATGCAGGCATTTTTGGCATCTGCAAAGCGATAGTTGAACTCTGTGACCGAGCGCCCACCGAGTAGCTGGCAAAATTTAAGGAAACTGCCTTTTTCTTCCGGAATGGTCACCGCCAGCAATGCTTCGCGCTGTTCACCCAGTTCGCAACGTTCCGAGACGTAGCGCAGGCCGTGGAAATTGACGTTAGCTCCCGAGAGCACATGCGCCAGGCGCTCACCACGAATGTTGTGCTGGGCGATATATTTTTTCATTCCCGCCAGCGCCAACGCGCCAGACGGCTCCGCCACCGCGCGCACATCTTCGAACAGGTCTTTCATCGCCGCACAGATGGCATCGCTATCAACGGTGATGATGTCGTCGAGATACTCCTGACACAGACGGAACGTTTCGTCACCAATGCGCTTGACCGCGACCCCCTCAGCAAACAAACCTACGCGCGGCAGGTCAACAGGATGACCTGCATCCAGCGCCGCTTTCAGGCAGGCTGAATCTTCCGCTTCCACGGCTATCACTTTGATTTGCGGCATCAGTTGTTTGATCAGCACCGCCACACCCGCCGCCAGACCGCCGCCGCCGACCGGCACAAATACGCGATCAAGATGGGCGTCCTGCTGGAGCAATTCCAGCGCCAGCGTGCCCTGTCCGGCAATCACCATCGGATGATCAAATGGCGGAACCCAGGTGAAGCCCTGCTGCTGCGACAGTTCAATCGCTTTGGCTTTTGCTTCATCAAAGTTCGCACCGTGAAGCAACACTTCGCCGCCGAAGCCGCGTACCGCATCAACTTTGATATCAGCGGTGGCGGTTGGCATGACGATTAGCGCCTTCACGCCTAATCGTGCGGAGGAGAACGCAACGCCCTGCGCGTGGTTACCCGCAGAAGCAGTGATCACGCCGTGCGCTTTCTGTTCTTCCGTCAGGCCCGCCATCATGGCGTATGCGCCGCGCAGCTTAAAGCTGTGCACTGGCTGGCGGTCTTCGCGCTTTACCAGAATGACGTTATCAAGACGCGACGAGAGTTTTTCCATTTTCTGCAGCGGCGTGACCTGCGCCGCTTCATAGACCGGCGCGCGTAGCACCGCCCGTAAATACTCAGCGCCTTCCGGTGCGCCAGACAGGGGTAGTGAGTCTGCCATTATTAACCCCCCAGTTTCGATTTATCGCGTACCGCACCTTTGTCGGCACTGGTCGCCAGGCTGGCGTAAGCGCGCAGAGCAAAGGAGACCTGACGTTCACGGTTTTTCGGCGTCCAGGCTTTATCACCACGGGCTTCCTGCGCTTCACGACGTGCCGCCAGTTCTGCATCACTTACTTGTAACTGAATGCTGCGGTTCGGAATGTCGATGGCGATCAGGTCACCGTCTTCAATCAGGCCAATGCTGCCGCCACTTGCCGCTTCCGGTGAGACGTGACCGATGGAAAGACCAGAGGTGCCGCCAGAGAAGCGACCGTCGGTGATCAGTGCACAGGCTTTACCGAGGCCCATCGATTTCAGGAAGCTGGTTGGGTAGAGCATTTCTTGCATCCCCGGACCGCCTTTCGGCCCTTCGTAGCGGATCACGACTACGTCGCCTGCCACAACTTTGCCACCGAGGATCGCTTCTACCGCGTCGTCCTGACTTTCATACACTTTCGCCGGACCGGTAAATTTCAGGATGCTGTCATCGACGCCCGCGGTTTTAACAATACAGCCGTTTTCCGCGAAGTTACCGTAAAGTACAGCCAGACCACCGTCCTGGCTGTAGGCGTGTTCCAGTGAGCGGATACAACCGTTAGCACGGTCGTCATCGAGGGAGTCCCAACGGCAATCCTGCGAGAACGCCTGGGTGGTACGGATACCCGCCGGGCCTGCACGAAACATATTTTTTACCGCATCATCCTGGGTCAACATGACGTCGTAGTGTTCCAGCGTTTGCGGCAACGTCAGACCGAGCACGTTTTTCACATTGCGATTCAGTAATCCCGCGCGATCCAGTTCCCCGAGGATACCGATAACGCCACCAGCACGGTGAACATCTTCCATATGGTATTTCTGAGTGCTCGGCGCAACTTTGCACAACTGCGGGACTTTGCGTGAAAGTTTATCGATATCACTCATCGTGAAATCGATTTCTGCTTCCTGCGCCGCTGCCAGCAGATGGAGAACGGTGTTAGTGGAACCACCCATCGCGATATCCAGCGTCATGGCGTTTTCAAATGCCGCTTTGCTGGCAATATTACGCGGCAGGGCGCTTTCATCGTTTTGCTCGTAGTAACGTTTGGTCAGCTCGACAATGCGTTTACCGGCGTTAAGGAACAATTGCTTACGGTCAGCGTGGGTTGCCAGCAGTGAGCCGTTACCCGGCTGCGACAAGCCCAGCGCTTCGGTCAGGCAGTTCATCGAGTTGGCGGTGAACATCCCGGAGCAGGAGCCGCAAGTTGGGCAGGCTGAACGCTCAACCTGATCGCTCTGGGAGTCAGAGACTTTCGGATCTGCCCCCTGGATCATCGCATCAACCAGATCAAGTTTGATGATCTGATCGGACAGTTTGGTTTTTCCGGCCTCCATCGGACCACCGGAAACAAAGATCACCGGAATATTCAGGCGTAGGGAGGCCATCAGCATCCCTGGGGTGATTTTGTCGCAGTTGGAGATACAGACCATCGCGTCGGCGCAGTGGGCGTTCACCATATACTCAACGGAATCAGCGATCAGTTCGCGAGATGGCAGTGAATAAAGCATGCCCCCGTGGCCCATGGCGATCCCATCATCCACCGCAATGGTGTTGAACTCTTTGGCAACACCGCCAGCCGCTTCAATTTGTTCAGCGACCAGTTTACCGAGATCGCGCAGATGGACGTGGCCCGGTACAAATTGGGTGAACGAGTTCACAACCGCGATAATCGGTTTGCCAAAATCGGCGTCGGTCATTCCGGTGGCGCGCCACAGCGCACGAGCCCCCGCCATATTACGGCCATGAGTGGTGGTGGCGGAACGGTACTTAGGCATACTTTATTTACTCCCAGTGTCTGTCTCGTAAATGGGACGGTGCGTGCCATCCCATTTTTGTATTTATTGATTAACTTGATCCAACCAGCCCCATTTATCTTCGGTTTCGCCGGTGAAGAGGCCAAAGAAGGCTTGCTGAATACGTTTGGTAACCGGGCCACAACGACCTTCGCCTACCTGAATACCGTCTACACTGCGCACTGGCGTGATTTCAGCCGCAGTACCGGACATAAAGACTTCATCTGCCAGATAGAGTGATTCGCGCGACAGAACTTGCTCACGCACTTCAATTCCCAGCTCTTTCGCCAGTTTGATGATGGCGTCACGGGTAATGCCCGGTAATGCGGATGAGGTAAACGGCGGGGTGAACAGCACGCCATCTTTCACTTCAAACAGGTTTTCGCCTGCACCTTCAGAGATGTAACCATTCACATCCAGCGCGATACCTTCCTGATAGCCATGGCGGCGCGCTTCGCTACCCACCAGCAGGGAAGAGAGGTAATTACCACCCGCTTTCGCCGCAGTTGGGATGGTGTTTGGTGCTGCGCGGTTCCAGGAGGAAACCATCGCATCGATCCCCTGCTCCAGCGCTTCTGCGCCCAGATACGCTCCCCACGGGAAAGCGGCGATAATCACGTCGGTGGAGTATCCCGCTGGCGGGTTTACGCCCATGCCAACGTCACCGACAAAAATCAGCGGACGGATATAGGCACTGGTGAGATTATTTTTGCGGATTACGTCGCGGCAGGCTTCCATCAGCTCATCAATACTCTGTGAAACCGGGAAGCGATAGATTTTTGCGGAGTCATGCAGACGCTGCATATGCTCACGATGACGGAATACAACCGGTCCTTTATGTGAGTCGTAGCAACGGATACCTTCAAAAACCGAGGTGCCATAGTGCAGCGCGTGCGACATTACATGCACCTTCGCGTCTTCCCAGCGAACCATCTCCCCATTGAACCAAATGTAATCAGCTTTCTTCGTGGTCATTTTTATATTCCTTTTGCGCTCAGGCGCGGATTTGTTGTGATGTTGTTGTGCTCTGGCAGATGGCAACGTGTGCGACGTCCACCAGTTTATTTAACTGACTAAACAGTAAGTCGACCGACCGTGGGCTGGCAACGGTCAATTCGATATTTATATTTTGTGCATCACTGGCGGCGGCCATATTCATTGAGCAAACATGGAAACCACGATGGCGCACCACGCGTAAAACACGTTCTAAGGTTTCCGGATTGAAGCGAGCCGATACATTAACCTGATGTTGCATCATGATAATTTCTCCAACATTTCTGAATTACTGGCACCAGGCGGCACCAGTGGCCAGACGTTCTCAAGTTCGTCGATTGAGACATGAAGCAGGTATGGCCCATCACTGTTCAGCATGGTGTCGAGTGCCGCTTCAACCTGGTCTTTACGGGTGATGTGTTGGCCAGGGATACCGAAGGCTCTGGCTAACATGAGGAAATCGGGGTTATCGGTAAGGGTGGTTTCGCTGTATCTTTCCTGGAAAAACAGTTGCTGCCATTGTCGAACCATCCCTAACCGTTGGTTATCGAGTAAGACGATTTTCAACGGTAATTGCTTGCGTTTTACGGTGCCCAACTCTTGCACATTCATCATGAAAGAGCCGTCACCGGAGATACAAACAACGGTATCGTTCGGTCGCGCGACTTGCGCGCCAACCGCCGCTGGTAAACCGAAACCCATGGTGCCTAACCCACTGGATGTGATGAAATTTTCCGGACGAGTATGGGCAATGTGCTGCGCGGCCCACATCTGATGCTGTCCCACATCCGTGGTCACAACACAATCCGCAGCCTTACGATCCGACAGTTGTTTTAACAACAACGGCGCGTAGATAGCCTCTCCGGGGTGATCGTAGCGCCAGGCATGTTCATCACGCAGTTGTGCGCAATATTGCTGCCAGCCATTGATATTTAACGACTGCTGTAATGCCGGTAACAAAGCATTCAAATCGCCCTGTAATGCCACATGCGCCTGACGCAGTTTGTTCATTTCTGCTGGGTCGATATCCATATGGATCACGCAGGCATGTGGTGCGAAGGTATTCAGTTTGCCGGTAACCCGGTCATCAAAACGTGCACCCACGGCGATCAGCAGATCACACTCCTGTACCGCGAAGTTCGCCGCTTTGGTGCCGTGCATCCCCAACATTCCCAGATAGTACGGATAATCCGTCTCGACTGCGCCCAGCCCTTTCAACGTACAGGTGACAGGCATTTTTGTGGTCGTGAGAAACTCACGCAGAGCAGGAACAGCCTGCGCCATACCGACACCGCCGCCGACATACAACATCGGCTTTTGCGCTTTAGTCAGCATCTGTCGCGCTTGCTCAACTTCTGCATGTGGAAAAGTCACTTCGTTTTCAACGGTGGTGAACCACGGTTCCAGATCGCCACTGGCTAACTGAATATCTTTTGGGATATCAACCAGAACCGGGCCGGGACGACCTGAGCTGGCGACATCAAACGCTTCCGCCATGATGCGTGGTAATTCTTCCAGCGACTGCACCAGGAAGCTGTGTTTGGTACAGGCTAACGACAATCCCAGTACATCCACTTCCTGAAATGCGTCGGTGCCGATAAACGGTGTGGACACCTGACCGGTGATGGCAACAACCGGAACAGAATCTAACAGCGCATCCGCCAGTCCGGTGATCAGATTGGTTGCACCAGGGCCAGACGTGGCAATGCATACACCGGTTTTGCCGGTAGCACGAGCATAGCCGATAGCTGCCATTGCCGCCCCTTGCTCATGTCGGCACAACAAGTGCTCCACGCCGCCGTCATACAATGCATCATAAACCGGCATAATTGCGCCACCCGGATAACCAAAAACGGTATTCACCCCCTGTGCCCGCAACGCATGTACCACCCATTGTGCGCCATTCATAGTTAGTTCCCCGTCCTGAATCTTGAGAAACAGAATTTTGTGCTGTTATTCATTGTCTGCTTCTCGGTTATGTTTTTAAGGTCAAAAAAAACCCCCGGACCTTTCGGTGCGGGGGTCTTAGTTCGTTAAGGCTTGATCTCTAAGCCTTTCCTCGTCCAAGTGCAGCCCCGCACGGTGGGATAATAATCACCACCACGCTAATCACGACCAGGCTAATCACTCGTAGAAGGGCTGTCATTTTGTCTTTTCTTGCATCTTGTTCGAAGGAATACCTAAAGAGTTACCATAGATTTTGCGAATGGCACAAGATATTTTTTGGTCGCTTTTTATGACAAATATAATAATTTCTATAAAAACCATTGTTTTTTATATAAAAAATAGTGAATGAAAAAAATTCAATTTCCGTATAATTCTTGCCCTTTCTTAAAGACTAATTCTTGCACGCCTCATTTTTGCGAGCGTTAATCCATCGCTAATACAACTCAAATCACTTTGCATAAATAAACAGGAATCTACCGCCAAATAACACAATTTAGCAGGCTACAGCAGCGATCTCTTATGTTCATAATGGTGACTTAAGGAGGACTTATGTCACTGTCAATTGTTCATACCCGTGCCGCGCTGGGAGTAAACGCTCCGCCGATCACTGTTGAGGTACATATCAGTAAAGGTCTACCCGGATTAACGATGGTGGGCTTACCAGAAACAACGGTAAAAGAAGCACGCGATCGCGTGCGTAGCGCCATTATCAATAGCGGATATGAATATCCGTCGAAAAAAATCACCATAAATCTTGCGCCTGCCGATCTACCGAAAGAAGGTGGAAGATATGATTTACCTATCGCCATTGCGTTGCTGGCTGCCTCTGAACAGCTTACAGCCAATAAGTTGGATGAATATGAATTAGTTGGGGAACTGGCGCTTACAGGCGCTTTGCGTGGCGTTCCCGGCGCAATCTCCAGTGCAACTGAAGCTATTAAGTCGGGCAGAAAGATTATCGTCGCGAAAGACAATGAAGCGGAAGTAGGGCTAATTAACGGTGAAGGATGCCTGATAGCCGATCATCTACAAGCGGTCTGTGCATTTCTGGAAGGTAAACATGCTCTCGAACGCCCAAAACCAACAGATGCGGAATCCTGGGTATTACAACATGATCTCAGTGATGTTGTCGGTCAGGAGCAAGGAAAGCGAGGGCTGGAAATTACCGCCGCTGGCGGGCACAACCTTTTACTGATTGGGCCGCCGGGAACGGGTAAAACAATGCTCGCCAGCCGTATTAATGGTCTGTTGCCAGATTTAAGTAATGAAGAGGCACTGGAGAGTGCTGCGATATTAAGTCTGGTAAATGCCGAATCGGTACAAAAACAGTGGCGGCAACGCCCGTTCCGTTCACCACATCACAGTGCGTCGTTAACTGCGATGGTTGGCGGTGGTGCAATTCCCGGGCCTGGTGAAATTTCGCTGGCGCATAACGGCGTGCTTTTTCTTGATGAGCTACCTGAATTTGAACGGCGTACATTGGATGCCTTGCGGGAGCCCATAGAGTCAGGCCAGATCCATCTTTCACGCACGCGAGCGAAAATAACCTATCCGGCACGTTTCCAGCTTGTCGCGGCGATGAATCCCAGCCCTACCGGACATTATCAGGGGAACCATAACCGCTGTACGCCAGAACAAACATTACGTTATCTCAACCGACTCTCAGGTCCCTTTCTCGACCGCTTTGATCTCTCACTGGAGATCCCTCTCCCACCGCCCGGTATTCTGAGTAAAGCGGTAGTTCTGGGGGAAAACAGCGCCACCGTTAAACAACGCGTAATAGCTGCCAGAGAGCGCCAATTTAAGCGGCAGAATAAACTGAATGCCTGGCTGGATAGCCCAGAAATACGACAATTCTGCAAGCTTGAGAGTGAAGACGCACAGTGGCTGGAAGAAACGCTGATCCATCTGGGATTATCTATTCGTGCCTGGCAGCGGTTACTGAAAGTATCAAGAACCATTGCGGATATTGATCAGTCTGAGACCATCACACGCCCGCATCTGCAGGAGGCGGTTAGCTATCGAGCTATCGACCGCTTGTTAATCCATTTGCAAAAACTACTGGCATAAAAAAAGGGCATTTCGCCCTTTTTTATTAATCGTCGGAATCGGTGTAGTCTTCAGCACCTTCGACCTGCGGTTTACCGCCGGAAAGAGTGTGAAAACGTTTTGGACGCTTGATACGCGTCATATATTTAGACCACACGCGTTCTGCTTCTGTCACTGGCTCACGTTCGCCACGGCATACTGCTACGAAGAGTTTCTCTTCTTCGGTCACCGGCTCGCGTTTACCGAGATCCAGCTCATTGAAGGCATAACCATGACGTTCAAGCAGTTGTGCCTCTTTGATGGTGAAATCACCATGACGAGAGAACCCACGTGGATAATGTTTATTGTCGAAATATCGATTAGTCGTCGTAAAGCTTTCCGCCATCCTGCACGCTCCTAATTCTTTGACCGAGCTAGTTATGGCGCGGAGTATTAGTTACGCTTGACAGAGTGTAAAACAAAACATTTAAATCATAACGACAAATAATTTTGCGGAGAGCACTGTGGATACGGAATTGTTAAAAACTTTCCTGGAAGTTAGCCGAACACGTCACTTTGGTCGAGCGGCTGAATCGCTCTATCTGACCCAATCAGCTGTGAGTTTTCGGATCAGGCAACTGGAAAATCAACTGGGTGTGAACCTTTTCACCCGCCACAGGAATAATATCCGTTTGACCGCTGCAGGAGAAAAGCTCCTGCCTTATGCAGAAACGCTCATGAGTACCTGGCAGGCCGCCCGTAAGGAAGTGGCACATACCTCACGACATAATGAGTTCTCCATCGGTGCCAGCGCCTCGTTGTGGGAATGTATGCTTAATCAGTGGCTGGGACGTTTGTATCAAAATCAGGATGCCCACACAGGGTTGCAGTTCGAAGCGCGGATCGCCCAACGGCAGTCACTGGTAAAACAACTGCATGAACGTCAGCTTGATCTTCTTATTACCACTGAAGCGCCCAAAATGGACGAGTTTAGTAGCCAGTTGCTGGGGCATTTTACTTTGGCACTTTATGCCAGCACCCCTTCTAAATTAAAAGGAGATCTTAACTATCTGCGACTGGAATGGGGGCCAGATTTTCAACAACATGAGGCCGGTTTAATCGGTGCTGATGAAGTTCCAATCCTGACAACCAGTTCTGCCGAACTGGCACAGCAACAGATTGCAATGCTTAATTGTTGTACCTGGCTACCAGTAAGTTGGGCTCGCAAAAAAGGCGGATTGCATACTGTTGTCGACAGCACAACGCTTTCACGTCCTCTCTATGCTATATGGCTGCAAAATAGTGATAAACACGCGTTGATTCGCGATCTATTGAAAATTAACGTTCTGGATGATGTGTATTAATTAAAATAGCTGGCAAGGATGCCGGAAGAAGGTTTTACTTTGGATGAATTTATTACAGATAAAAAAAATCCTTAGCTTTCGCTAAGGATGATTTCTGGCAGGGGCGGAGAGACTCGAACTCCCAACACCCGGTTTTGGAGACCGGTGCTCTACCAATTGAACTACGCCCCTAATTAGGGTGGCGGAACGGACGGGACTCGAACCCGCGACCCCCTGCGTGACAGGCAGGTATTCTAACCGACTGAACTACCGCTCCACCGAATTCTTTTACAACCACCAGTTTTATGACCGGCTTACTGCTAAATTTGATGCCTGGCAGTTCCCTACTCTCGCATGGGGAGACCCCACACTACCATCGGCGCTACGGCGTTTCACTTCTGAGTTCGGCATGGGGTCAGGTGGGACCACCGCGCTACTGCCGCCAGGCAAATTCTGTTTATTAACCCGCTTATCGCCGGCTAATCTAATCTGTATCAGGCTGAAAATCTTCTCTCATCCGCCAAAACATCTTCGGCGTTGTAAGGTTAAGCCTCACGGTTCATTAGTACCGGTTAGCTCAACGCATCGCTGCGCTTACACACCCGGCCTATCAACGTCGTCGTCTTCAACGTTCCTTCAGGAGACTTAAAGTCTCAGGGAGAACTCATCTCGGGGCAAGTTTCGTGCTTAGATGCTTTCAGCACTTATCTCTTCCGCATTTAGCTACCGGGCAGTGCCATTGGCATGACAACCCGAACACCAGTGATGCGTCCACTCCGGTCCTCTCGTACTAGGAGCAGCCCCCCTCAGTTCTCCAGCGCCCACGGCAGATAGGGACCGAACTGTCTCACGACGTTCTAAACCCAGCTCGCGTACCACTTTAAATGGCGAACAGCCATACCCTTGGGACCTACTTCAGCCCCAGGATGTGATGAGCCGACATCGAGGTGCCAAACACCGCCGTCGATATGAACTCTTGGGCGGTATCAGCCTGTTATCCCCGGAGTACCTTTTATCCGTTGAGCGATGGCCCTTCCATTCAGAACCACCGGATCACTATGACCTGCTTTCGCACCTGCTCGCGCCGTCACGCTCGCAGTCAAGCTGGCTTATGCCATTGCACTAACCTCCTGATGTCCGACCAGGATTAGCCAACCTTCGTGCTCCTCCGTTACTCTTTAGGAGGAGACCGCCCCAGTCAAACTACCCACCAGACACTGTCCGCAACCCGGATCACGGGTCCACGTTAGAACATCAAACATTAAAGGGTGGTATTTCAAGGTCGGCTCCATGCAGACTGGCGTCCACACTTCAAAGCCTCCCACCTATCCTACACATCAAGGCTCAATGTTCAGTGTCAAGCTATAGTAAAGGTTCACGGGGTCTTTCCGTCTTGCCGCGGGTACACTGCATCTTCACAGCGAGTTCAATTTCACTGAGTCTCGGGTGGAGACAGCCTGGCCATCATTACGCCATTCGTGCAGGTCGGAACTTACCCGACAAGGAATTTCGCTACCTTAGGACCGTTATAGTTACGGCCGCCGTTTACCGGGGCTTCGATCAAGAGCTTCGCCTTGCGGCTGACCCCATCAATTAACCTTCCGGCACCGGGCAGGCGTCACACCGTATACGTCCACTTTCGTGTTTGCACAGTGCTGTGTTTTTAATAAACAGTTGCAGCCAGCTGGTATCTTCGACTGATTTCAGCTCCACGAGCAAGTCGCTTCACCTAC
>NZ_KE137293.1:139097-286898 GCF_000408805.1 Escherichia sp. KTE159 | reverse complement strand
TTGCCGTTGTTCCGTGTCAGTGGTGGCGCATTATAGGGAGTTATTCCGGCCTGACAAGAGGAAATTTAAAATAATTTTCCGAATGCGTGTTTTTTCATCAAAACACCTGTTAATGCGCCATAAAACAAGCAATTTGCCGTTTTTGCAACCGCAATCACACTTCCTGGTGGCATACTAAGGATGAAAAAAAGAATAAGGAAGATGAGTATGCCATTAAGCGCACAACAGTTAGCTGCACAGAAAAACCTTTCGTATGTTCTGGCTGAGAAGCTGGCGCAACGGATCTTAAAAGGTGAATACGCACCCGGCACCATTCTGCCTGGTGAAATTGAGCTGGGTGAGCAATTTGGAGTGAGCCGTACTGCGGTACGCGAAGCGGTCAAGACGTTAACGGCAAAAGGAATGGTTTTGCCACGTCCACGAATTGGTACGCGTGTCATGCCGCAATCCAACTGGAACTTTCTTGATCAAGAGTTGCTTACCTGGTGGATGACGGAAGATAACTTTCATCAAGTTATTGATCATTTTCTGGTTATGCGTATCTGTCTGGAACCGCAAGCCTGCTTACTGGCAGCAACGATGGGCACCGCAGAACAGAAGGCACATCTTAATACGCTGATGGCCGAAATGGTGGCATTAAAAGAAAATTTCCGCCGGGAACGTTGGGTTGAGGTTGATATGGCCTGGCATGAACACATTTATAAAATGAGTGCTAACCCGTTTTTGACCTCTTTCGCCTCGTTATTTCATTCGGTTTATCACACCTACTTTACATCGATAACCAGCAACACTGTAATAAAACTGGATCAGCACCAGGCGATCGTTGATGCGATAATCCATAGTGATGGCAACGCAGCTTTCAAAGCTTGTCAGGCACTGCTACTTCCCCTCGAGAAGTGAGACAGCCTAACGAAACACTGAATGAGCGATAAAAAGCGTGGTATGGCGAGTTTATTGTGGATTGCGG
This sequence comes from Escherichia sp. KTE159, assembly GCF_000408805.1. Classification (NCBI taxonomy): domain Bacteria; kingdom Pseudomonadati; phylum Pseudomonadota; class Gammaproteobacteria; order Enterobacterales; family Enterobacteriaceae; genus Escherichia; species Escherichia sp. KTE159. The sequence continues at coordinate 285,931 of NZ_KE137293.1, read as the reverse complement.
CAATGACCTTCTTTATGCAGACTCTCGATGCCGCCATTCTGAATACTTCCTTCCCCGCTATCGCTCATAGCCTCAATCGCTCACCCCTTGCCATGCAATCGGCCATTATCAGTTATACGTTAACGGCGGCAATATTTTGCTTAAAATCTAAGCAGAACCGCGCTCCATCAGAATCGGGGTGAGTTGTAATCGTTGTTGCTGTAAGGTTGGTTGAGCCATCCGGTGGATAAGTACATCAATTGCCAGCTCTCCCAGTTCATCTTTCGGTTGATGAATTGTGGTGAGCGGTGGCGTCATATAACGTGCCAGTTCAATATCGTCATAACCAATCACCGCGATGTCCTGCGGAACATGTAACCCAGCCTGGTATAACGCCTGGTACACACCGACCGCCATCGCGTCATTTCCAGTAAACACAGCCTGGGGACGTAACGGATGCGATAATAACTGCTGCATCGCGTCAAACCCGCCGTTAAATTCAAAATCGCCTGTCACTTCATAGCCATCAGGAACTTCCAGTCCAGCACGATCCATTGCCGCCCGGTAACCTTCCAGCCGCAAACGTGCAGGCGTTTTATCCAGCGGGCCGGTAATACAGGCAATACGGGTATAGCCTTTGTCGATCAGATATTGCGTCGCTAAATCCCCCCCCAGAAACGAGTTATCCTGAATGAGATCGCTGTCGCCATCGAACGGCGCCCAGTCCATCATCACGGTAGGAATTGTTGGATAGCGTTGCATGATCTCACGCGAAGGCTGGTGTGTTTCAGTACAGAGTAATAGCAAACCATCGACACGTTTTTGCATCAACGTTTCCAGATTGCGATTCATTCGCTGCTCATCGCCTTCGGTATTGCAGAGAACAAGGCTATAACCGCGTTCAAAGCAACTGCGTTCAACGCCACGCACCAGTTCAGAATAGAAAGGATTGGTACTGGCAGTGATCAACATGCCAATAGTATGTGTTTGATTGAGCTTGAGACTACGTGCCAGAGCTGATGGCGCGTAATTGAGTTCTTTAATCGCCGCTTCAACTTTGGCGGTAATCGCTTCGCTGACGAAGCGATCTTTATTGATGACGTGAGAAACTGTCGATGTAGAAACGCCCGCCAGACGGGCAACATCTTTCATTGTAGCCAAGCGTCACCTCTGCCTGTCTAAGAAGGTATCGATCTCTTCACGCCAGGGAACGGAAGGTTGTGCACCTTTACGTGTCACAGCAATCGCAGCGGCAGCATGGGCAAAACGAATCGCCTCAGGCAATGTTTTTTCTTCCAGCAACGCCGTGATTAACGCGCCATTAAAAGTATCTCCGGCAGCAATAGTATCAACAGCCTGAACCCGGAATCCAGGTACGCGCTGACCTTCGCCATTCACACTGGCCCACACGCCACGGCTCCCTAAGGTAATCAGTACAGTACGGATACCTTTCTCATGTAGTATCTGCGCAGCTTTCGCCGCATCTTCATCATTTTCAACACGAATACCGGTGAGCTTTTCTGCTTCCGTTTCGTTTGGCGTGATGATGTCCACCAGCGCCAGCAATTCGTCAGGAAGTTCACGAGCCGGAGCCGGGTTAAGTGCAACGATAGTTTTATTTTGATGGGCGATTTTCGCCGCTGCCATCACACTTTCGAGTGGTGATTCCAACTGCATTAATAATGCCGACGCGTTGGCAATACGCTCACGTTGCGCTTCCACCAGCGTTGGGGAAAGGGCTGCGTTAGCCCCGGCATGAATGCCGATAACGTTCTCGCCTTCGGCATTAACAAAAATCAGCGCTACGCCTGTCGATTCGCCCTTGATCACGCTGACCGGAGAAATATCAATATTATCAGTGGCGAGTTGCTGACGAACACTCTCACCAATGCTGTCATCCCCTGTGCAGGCAATGAACGCAATATTCGCGCCACTACGCCCTGCGGCCACAGCCTGATTCGCGCCTTTACCGCCGAATGCGACCTGATAGTGGTTACCGGTTACGGTTTCGCCTGGAGTAGGAAAAGATTGAAGATTAAGGATATGGTCAGCATTAATGCTGCCAAGAACAACGAGGCTGCCTGCATTTTGCATATTCGGGATGTCCATAAAATGCGCCACCGGGTTAGGGTGGCGCGTGCCCTGCTTTTCTTTATATTACACGTTCATCTGTCGATGCCGTATTTATGCCACCATCAGGTTATAAAACCTGATTAAAGACTACTGCTTAACAACCAGTTTCAGATCAACCGGATACTTAGCCTGAACTTTCTCGCCTTTCAGCACTTTATCGGCGGTTTCGACGCCTTTCGCGCCAATCTGATCGGGTAACTGAGCGATAGTCGCTGCTAGTTTGCCATCATTAACCGCTTTTTCGCCATCCGGCGTACCGTCAAATCCGACGACCATCACATCCGATTTACCGGCAGTTTGCAGAGCGCGCAGTGCGCCCAGCGCCATTTCATCGTTCTGCGCGAATACAGCCTGCACATCCGGGTGCGCCGTCAGCAAATTCTGCATCACGTTCAGACCTTTGGTACGGTCGAAGTCTGCTGGCTGGCTGGCGAGAACGTTAAATTTGTGAGCTGCAACGGCCTGCTGGAAGCCTTCGCCACGTTCGCGAGCAGCGGATGTACCGGCGATGCCCTGCAATTCGATAACTTTCGCCCCTTCACCTGCTTTCTTCGCGATGTAATCACCGGCAATTTTGCCGCCCAGTACGTTATCGGAAGCAATGTGGCTAACAACGTCGCCTTTCGTTGCCTGGCGGTCAAGAGTGATTACCGGGATGTTCGCCTGGTTGGCCATCTTCACGGCGTTACCTACCGCGTCGGAGTCGGTCGGGTTAATCAGCAGAATTTTGGTGCCGCGAACAGTTAAGTCCTGCACATTCGCCAGTTCTTTTGCCGGGTTGTTCTGGGAGTCCAGCACCACCAGGTTATAGCCGAGTTTATCCGCCTCTTTCTGCGCGCCATCTTTCAGCGATACAAAGAACGGGTTATTGAGCGTGGAAACCACCAGCGCAATGGTATCTTTTGCCATTGCATTCGCACTGACGGTGGCGCTTAACGCAACAGCAGAAACCAGGGTAGCCAGTTTTTTCATGTTCATATTCAAGATGTCCTGTAGTCGTTATTACTGCTTTTTGTTGTCTACCAGCACCGCCAGCAAAATCACCACCGCTTTGACGATCATCTGGTAATAGGAGGAAACACCTAACAAATTCAAACCATTATTAAGGAAGCCAAGAATTAATGCGCCGATCAATGTCCCAACAATGCGACCTTTTCCGCCTGCCAGACTCGTACCCCCCAGAACCACCGCGGCAATGGCATCCAGCTCGTAGCCAGTCCCCGCCGTCGGTTGCGCAGAGGAAAGACGCGCTACTTCAATGATCCCAGCCAGCGATGCCAGCAGTCCACAAAGAGAGTAGACGATGATTTTGATTCTATTGACATTGATACCAGAAAGACGCGTTGCCGCTTCGTTGCCACCCAGCGCGTAGATGTAACGCCCCAGACGCGTGTGATGCAGCATGTACCAGGCCGCGAGGAAGACAATACCCATGATCCACACAGGCGTCGGTACGCCCAGCGGACGACCAATACCAAACCAGCCAAACAGGTCGGCGTTCTCGGTAAAGCCGGTATTCACCGGGCTACCGTTGGTGTAAACCATCGTCACGCCACGCAGTAAAAGCATCATCACCAGGGTAGCGATAAACGCCTGGACGCGGCCTTTCGCTACAATCACCCCGGTTACCGCGCCAATTGCAGCTCCTAATGCCAGTGCGGCAGCAACAGCCACCAACGCGTTAACTTCAATGCCAACGATGGAGGCAGCAACTGCGCCAGTTAGCGCCAGCAGAGAACCGACGGACAGGTCGATACCCGACGTCAGGATCACCAGCGTCATGCCGACCGCCATAATGGCGTTAACCGAGGTTTGCTGGAGAATATTGAATAAGTTATTAACGGTGAAAAAGTTCGGACTTAACGTCGAGACAATCGCGATCAGCACCAGCAGAGCGATAAGCGATTTCTGCTCCATCAGCCACGCTTTCGTGAAATAACGGCGACCAGAGACAGTCTGGGTTGTCATTTTTTTACTCCTGATTCACGCGATTAAGCTTGCCCACAGCGGCAGCCATTAACACTTCCTGGGTGGCCTGCTCACGAGTAAATTCCCCGCTGAGATGCCCTTCATGCATAACGATGATGCGATCGCTCATGCCTAATACTTCTGGCATTTCCGATGACACCAGAATGATGCTCAAACCATCGGCTTTGAACTGGTTGATCAGTTGATAAATCTCTTTTTTCGCGCCGACATCCACGCCACGGGTGGGTTCATCAAGGATAAGCACTTTCGGGCGCGTCATCAGACCGCGGGCAATCGCCACTTTTTGCTGATTGCCACCGGAAAGCAGACCAATTGCCTGTTCCATCGACGGCGTTTTCACATTGAACAGACGAATAAAATCACTCACCGCCTGTTGCTCATCGGCATGCTTCAGACTGCCATCAGCACGGCTGAAGTAACGCAGGGCAGTTAGCGACATGTTCTCTTTTACTGACATGCCCAGCACTAAACCGTCGCGTTTGCGGTCTTCGGAGATATACACAATGCCATTTGCCAGGCCATCCTGCGGTGAACGGGTAACAACTTCATGCCCATCCAGAGTGACGTAACCGCTGGTGCGCGGCAGCGCGCCGTAGAGCACTTTCATCAGTTCGGTGCGGCCGGCGCCCATCAAACCAGAGACGCCGAGAATTTCACCTTTACGTAGGGTAAAAGAGACATCGTTAACGCCAGGTCCGCAGAGATTATCAACTTTCAGACGGATATCTCCCGGCGCTTTTTCCAGGTGTGGATATTGTTCTTCCAGTTTGCGACCCACCATCATCTCAATCAGCGAATCTTCGGTTAGTGATGCCACTTCACGCTCGGCAATAAATTGCCCGTCACGAAAAACCGTAACGTCATCACAAATCTCGAAGATTTCTTTCATACGGTGGGAAATATAGACAACGCCGCGCCCTTGCAATTTCAGCTCGCGAATGACGCGGAACAGGGATTCGGTTTCGGTATCGGTCAGCGCATCGGTCGGTTCATCCATAATGATAACTTTCGACTCAAAGCTTAATACCTTCGCGATTTCAACCATCTGCTGGTCACCGATGGAAAGATCGCCCACCAGCTTGTCGCTTTTAAACCGCAGATTAAGTTTAGCCAGCAATTTATCCGCTTCGGCATACATGGTTTTCCAGTCAATTTTGCCAAAACGATTCACAAACTCTCGGCCGAGGAAAATATTTTCCGCAATGGTCAGTTGCGGGATCAGATTCAGTTCCTGGTGGATAATGCCAATTCCAGCTTCCTGAGAAGATTTCGGCCCGGTAAACGTCGTTTCTTTGCCCAGCCATAAAAGCGTACCAGCATCACGGGTATAGATACCGGTAAGCACTTTCATCATGGTGGATTTACCCGCGCCATTTTCACCTACCAGCGCCATCACGCGACCCGGATAGACATTTAGCGCGGCTCCCGAAAGCGCTTTTACGCCCGGGAAGGCTTTATCGATACCTTTAAGCTGTAGTAATGCTTCCATGGCGGCCTCAGAACGTCACGCCAGCACAGAGAATGATATTCGCATACGGGGAACACTCCCCGCTGCGAATTACCGCCTGACTGTTTGCGGTTTGTTGTTTGAATTGTTCATGCGTGATGTAACGAATTTCAATGAAATTTCCCTGGTGTTTTTGCAGCGTCTCAAGATGTGAGAGCAACGTTTCATGGAGTTGCGGATTATGTTGTTTGATCTCTTCCGCGATAATGGCAGCCTCGACCTGCATTTCACTTGTGACGACGCCCAGCACCTGCATAAAAGAAGGTACGCCCTGGGTTAATGCCATATCGATACGCGTTGTACTTTTGGGGATAGGTAAACCAGCATCACACACCACCAGCGTATCGGTATGCCCCAGGCGGGAGATCACCGACGAAATACCTGAATTAAGAACGGCGCCTTTTTTCATTTTTTTCTCCATCAGCGAAACGTTTCGCTGACCCGCAGTTTAATCCCGTCTAATTAAGGAAAACCATCGCGACGTTGCAGAAATGTGATCAACATCGAAACGTTTTATATCGAGAGCAAACAATGAAAATAAAAACGCCCCCTTATGGAGAAAGGAGGCGTCTGGGGTTAGATCTCGACCTGTGTACCCAACTCGATAACCCGGTTTGGTGGGATTTCAAACTGATCCGGAGCGCGCAACGCATTACGTTGCAACAGCAAATACAGCTTGCCGCGCAAACGTAAGTACCACGGACGTTTGCCGAGGATCAGTGATTCATGTGACATAAAGAAGGACGTTTCCATCATTCGACAACTTAACCCTTCCAGACCACAGCGGTGGAAAACTTCTTCTACGTTTGGCGTTTCCCGCCAGCCGTAACTTGCCACCACGCGCCAGAAAGTAGGCGACAGTTGTTCAATCTGTACCCGACGGACGTTATGGACATATGGCGCGTCTTCAGTACGCAGAGTTAACAGAATAACCCGCTCGTGCAATACCTTGTTATGTTTGAGGTTATGCATTAGAGCAAAGGGAATGACATTGATTGCGCGCGACATATACACCGCAGTTCCGGGCACACGAACAGGCGGTGATTTCTCCAGCGAAGCAATCATCGCCTCCAGAGAGTTACCATGTTCATGCATCCGCCGCAGCAGGCGGAAACGCTCACTCTTCCAGGTGGTCATCACGATAAACATCACCGTACCGAGGCTCAATGGCAACCAGCCACCGGAGAGCAGTTTATCGAGGTTAGCGGTAAACAGCGGGATATCAACACACAAGAAGGCAATCAGAATCAGCGCAACAAAATACTTATTCCAGTGCCAGTTCTGGCGCGCCACGGTAGTTGAAAGAATAGACGTCAGTACCATAGTTCCGGTAACTGCAATCCCATATGCCGCCGCCAGGTTACTGGAGTGCTCAAAGCTGACTATCACAATCACGACTGCGACATAAAGCATCCAGTTCACAAATGGAATGTAGATTTGCCCCGATTCCATTTCAGAAGTGTGAATAATGCGCATCGGAGACAAATAGCCCAGACGTACCGCCTGACGCGTCAATGAGAAGACACCAGAGATAACCGCCTGCGAGGCAATTACCGTTGCCAGTGCGGCGATGATCAGCAGCGGGATCAGCGCCCAGTCCGGTGCCAACAGAAAAAACGGGTTTTTAATCGCTTCCGGGTTCTTTAACAGCAGCGCCCCCTGACCGAAGTAGTTAAGGGTTAAAGAAGGCAGTACGACGGTAAACCATGCCAGGCGAATCGGGAACTTACCAAAGTGCCCCATATCAGCGTACAGCGCCTCAACACCGGTAATCGACAGAACCACCGCGCCTAACGCAATAAAGGAAACGGTTTTATATTCAAGGAAGAAATGCACCGCCCACATTGGGTTTAAGGCATGCAACACTTCTGGATTGGCAATAATGCTACGTAACCCAAGAGCTGCCAGAATCAAAAACCAGGTCAGCATAATCGGCGCAAAAAGCTTACCGACCATAGCAGTGCCATGTTTTTGAATCATAAACAGTAACGTGAGAACGATGATTGAGAGGGGAACAATCCAGGTGTCCAGTTGTGGGGCGACGATTTCCAGACCTTCGATGGCAGACATTACCGAAATGGCGGGTGTTATGACAACTTCACCATAGAAAAAGCTGCCGCCTATTAGCCCCATAATCACCAGAATTGAGGTCGTTCGCGCCGACGTATTGCGCCCGGCAAGCGACATCAGCGTCAGAATTCCCCCTTCACCGGCGTTATCTGCACGCATCACGAAGGTGAGATATTTTATGGAAACCACAAAGATTAGCAGCCAGAAGATCAGCGATAAAAAGCCAAACACGGCATCGCGTTCAACGCCAAAACCAAACTGGCCGGACAAACATTCACGAAGCGTATATAACGGGCTGGTACCAATATCGCCGTAGACAACTCCAATCGCCGCGAGGGTAATCGCGGGCAACGATTGCTTATTATCAGTGCTCATAGACTAGTCTTTCGTTGAAATATGAAATGTGTGCGTAGTCCCTTGGCCCACAAAAAAGCGTTCAGTATGCACGATTAACGGCAAAATCGTACTCCTAAATGCGGTCACATTAACCTGGCTCAAAGAAAAATAGCCCTCCTTTGAGACTATTTTTGCCACCATCAAGAAACGTCTATACTCGCAGTTTACGCAGAACTTTTGACGAAAGGACGCCACTTCATTATGGCTCACCCTCATTTATTAGCGGAAAGAATTTCCCGCCTGAGCAGTTCGCTGGAAAAGGGGCTTTATGAACGTAGCCACGCCATCCGCCTGTGTTTGTTAGCGGCATTAAGCGGCGAAAGCGTATTCCTGCTCGGCCCGCCAGGTATTGCCAAAAGTCTGATTGCCCGGCGTTTAAAATTCGCCTTTCAAAATGCTCGCGCGTTTGAATATCTGATGACCCGCTTCTCCACCCCGGAAGAAGTTTTTGGCCCGCTTTCCATTCAGGCGCTAAAAGATGAAGGCCGCTATGAGCGTTTAACCAGCGGTTACCTGCCGGAAGCAGAAATCGTCTTTCTTGATGAGATCTGGAAAGCCGGGCCAGCGATTCTTAATACCCTACTGACCGCTATTAATGAACGCCACTTCCGCAACGGTGCACATGTCGAAAAAATTCCTATGCGCTTGCTGGTGGCGGCCTCCAACGAACTGCCGGAAGCAGACAGTAGCCTGGAAGCGTTATATGACCGTATGCTGATTCGTCTGTGGTTAGATAAAGTGCAGGATAAAGCGAATTTCCGCTCCATGTTGACCAGCCAACAGGATGAAAATGACAATCCCGTTCCTCCCTCTCTACAGGTTACAGATGAGGAATATGAACGCTGGCAGAAAGAGATTAGTGAAATTACGCTGCCCGATCATGTATTTGAGCTGATTTTTATGCTGCGCCAACAACTGGATAAATTGCCGGATGCCCCCTATATTTCCGATCGCCGCTGGAAAAAAGCGATCCGTTTACTGCAGGCCAGCGCCTTTTTTAGCGGTCGCAATGCGGTTGCCCCGATTGATCTGATCTTGCTGAAAGATTGCCTGTGGTATGACGCGCAAAGCCTGAATTTGATTCAACAACAAATTGATGTATTGATGACCGGTCACGCATGGCAACAGCAAGGGATGTTGACTCGCCTGGGCGCGATTGTGCAGCGTCGCCTGCAACTTCAGCAACAACAAAGCGATAAAACGGCTTTTACCGTGATTCGTCAGGGCGGTATGTTCAGCCGTCGCCCACAATATCAACTTCCAGCCAACGTTACCGCTTCCACGTTGACCCTGCTGCTGCAAAAACCATTAAAACTGCATGATATGGAAGTGGTTCATATCGCTTTTGAGCGTAGCGCACTGGAACAGTGGCTGAACAAAGGCGGTGAAATTCGCGGCAAATTAAATGGTATTGGTTTTGCCCAGAAGCTGAATATGGAAGTTGATAGCGCCCAACATCTTGTTGTCCGTGATGTCAGTTTGCAGGGTACGACACTGGCTCTCCCCGGCACATCTGCAGAAGGCCTGCCTGGCGAAATAAAACAACAACTGGAAGAGCTTGAAAGTGACTGGCGTAAACAACAAGTTTTATTCAGCGAACAGCAAAAATGTCTGTTTATCCATAGCGACTGGTTAGGTCGCATTGAAGCCAGCCTACAGGATGTCGGTGCCCAGATTCGCCAGGCGCAACAATGCTAACACTGGATACGCTTAATGTAATGCTGGCCGTCAGCGAAGAGGGATTGATCGAAGAGATGATCATCACGCTGTTGGCCTCGCCACAACTGGCTGTTTTCTTTGAAAAATTCCCACGCCTGAAGGCGGCAATCACTGATGATATTCCCCGCTGGCGTGAGGCGCTGCGCAGTCGGCTGAAAGATGCACGCGTCCCACAGGAACTCACTGAAGAGGTCATGTGCTATCAGCAAAGCCAACTTCTCTCCACACCGAAATTTATTGTGCAGTTACCGCAGATCCTGGACTTACTGCATCGACTAAATTCCCCATGGGCCGAACAAGCCCGGCAGTTGGTTGATGCCAACAACACGATCACCCCAGCATTACACACGCTTTTTCTCCAACGTTGGCGCTTAAGTCTGATCGTGCAAGCGACGACGTTAAATCAACAATTATTAGAAGAAGAACGCGAACAACTGTTGAGCGAGGTTCAGGAACGCATGACGTTAAGCGGTCAACTTGAACCGGTTCTGGCGGAAAACAACACCGCAGCCGGTCGCCTGTGGGATATGAGCGCCGGTCAGCTCAAACGCGGCGACTATCAGTTAATTGTGAAATATGGTGAATTTCTTAACGAGCAGCCGGAGCTGAAACGTCTGGCAGAACAGTTAGGGCGTTCACGGGAAGCAAAATCGATCCCCCGCAACGATGCGCAGATGGAAACCTTCCGCACAATGGTACGCGAACCAGCGACCGTTCCTGAGCAGGTTGATGGCTTGCAGCAAAGCGATGATATTTTACGCCTTCTGCCGCCGGAACTGGCGACTCTGGGCATTACTGAACTGGAGTATGAATTTTACCGTCGGCTGGTGGAAAAACAGTTGCTCACTTATCGCCTGCACGGTGAATCATGGCGTGAAAAAGTTATCGAACGTCCGGTCGTCCATAAAGATTATGACGAACAGCCGCGCGGGCCGTTTATTGTCTGCGTAGATACATCTGGCTCAATGGGCGGCTTTAATGAACAGTGCGCGAAAGCGTTCTGTCTGGCCTTGATGCGCATTGCCCTCGCTGAAAATAGGCGCTGCTTTATTATGTTATTTTCCACCGAGATCGTCCGTTATGAGCTTTCAGGCCCACAAGGCATCGAACAAGCGATCCGTTTTTTAAGCCAGCAGTTTCGTGGCGGCACCGATCTTGCCAGTTGTTTTCGCGCCATTATGGAGCGCTTGCAAAGCCGGGAATGGTTTGACGCCGATGCGGTGGTGATTTCTGATTTTATCGCCCAACGGTTGCCTGACGACGTGACGAGTAAAGTAAAAGAGTTGCAGCGGGTACATCAGCATCGCTTTCATGCCGTGGCGATGTCGGCGCACGGCAAACCCGGCATCATGCGCATTTTCGATCATATCTGGCGCTTTGATACCGGGATGCGTAGCCGCCTGCTCAGACGCTGGCGGCGATAAGTCATTACAACAGAGAAGAGACGCTCTCGCGAACGGCCGCAGGCCATACGCCGCACTGAACCTGCCCAATATGTGGCAGTTGCAGCAACAACATGGTTAAACGAGACTGACCGATACCGCCGCCGATAGTCTGTGGCATTTCGCCGCGCAGCAGCGCCTGATGCCACTCCAGTTGCAGACGATCTTCATCACCGGTCAGCGCCAGTTGATGTTTCAACGTCTCGGCATCCACACGGATACCCATTGAAGAAAGCTCAAACGCATCTTCCAGTACGGGGTTCCACACCAGAATATCGCCGTTCAACCCCGCATATCCAAGCTCTGAAGGAGTACTCCAGTCATCATAATCCGGTGCGCGCACGTCGTGGCGGTGGCCATCGCTTAACTTGCCGCCAATTCCGACGAGGAATACCGCGCCAAGATCTTTCGCAATCGCCCGCTCACGCCCTTTGGCATCAAGATCCGGATAACGGGACAGTAATTCCTGACTATGTACAAAGTGGATCTGATCCGGCAGGAACGGTGCCAGGCCAAACTCTTTGCTAACTGCGGCTTCGGTCGCTTTAATTCCCGCCCAGATCGCCTCTACCGTGCTTTTCAGAGTGGAGAATTGGCGCTCACCGTCGCCCATTACGCGTTCCCAATCCCACTGATCAACATAGACCGAGTGCAACGGGGAAAGACGGTCTTCATCGGGGCGAAGGGCTTTCATGTGCGTGTAAAGCCCTTCGCCCACGCTGAAGTCGTGTTGCCCTAATGTCTGACGTTTCCACTTCGCCAGTGAATGAACCACTTCGAACTGGGCGTCAGGCAGCGCTTTCACTTTTACCTGCACCGCTTTTTCACAGCCCGACAAGTTATCCTGCGTGCCATCCCCCACACGGCTAAGGATTGGCGCCTGGACTTCAATCAGCCCTAAGCGTTCTTCCAGTTGACGAGAAAAGTGAGATTTCACGAAGCTAATTTGACGTTGTTTGGCAATGTAAGCGGTTTTCATTTTTTATACTCCTGCGTCCTGTTGCTTATGATTAAGCAACAAAAACCGGCACACATGCAATAATCATTCAATAAAAAGCCTTACTTACTTTTGATTCATTAAAAATTAAGTCTAAAATAGACTGAATCATTAATATTCATAAGAAAAATCTATGGAAAATTATCAAATCGACAATCTGGACCGCGGCATTCTGGAAGCATTAATGGGCAATGCGCGTACCGCTTACGCCGAACTGGCGAAACAATTTGGCGTCAGTCCGGGAACGATCCACGTTCGCGTAGAGAAAATGAAGCAGGCAGGGATTATTACTGGTGCTCGGATTGATGTTAGCCCGAAACAGCTCGGTTATGACGTAGGCTGCTTTATCGGCATTATATTGAAGAGCGCCAAAGACTATCCTTCCGCGCTGGCAAAACTGGAAAGCCTTGATGAAGTAACTGAAGCCTATTACACCACCGGCCACTACAGCATCTTTATTAAGGTAATGTGCCGCTCGATCGACGCTCTCCAGCATGTACTTATCAACAAGATCCAAACAATTGATGAAATTCAGTCCACTGAAACTCTGATCGTACTGCAGAACCCGATCATGCGTACTATCAAGCCATGATCGACTTTTTTAATCCCATACTTTTCCACAGGTAGATCCCAAAGCGTTCACAGCGTACAATACGCCACTCTTAAAAAAGGTGGCGGTTTATGGCAGATATTACTCTTATCAGCGGTAGCACCCTCGGTGGTGCCGAATATGTGGCAGAACACCTGGCTGAAAAGCTGGAAGAGGCAGGTTTTACCACCGAAACGCTGCACGGCCCGTTGTTAGAAGAGTTATCTACCTCTGGGATCTGGCTGGTTATCAGTTCTACCCACGGTGCCGGAGACATTCCGGACAACCTCTCTCCTTTCTATGAAGCATTGCTGGAACAAAAAACCGATCTTTCTGCGGTACGCTTTGGCGCAATCGGCATTGGTAGTCGTGAATACGACACTTTTTGTGGTGCTATCGATAAACTCGATGCTGAACTCAAAAATTCCGGTGCGAAACAGATTGGCGAAACACTGAAGATCAACATCCTTGATCATGACATTCCGGAAGATCCGGCAGAAGAATGGCTGGGATCGTGGGTTAATTTACTCAAATAACTATACAGATCGTGCGATCTACTGTGGATAACTCTGGTAGGAAGCTTGGATCAACCGGTAGTTATCCAAAGAACAACTGTTGTTCAGTTTTTGAGTTGTGCATAACTCCTCATTCTGATCCCAGCTTATACTGACCAGGATCACCGATCATTCACAGCTAATGATCCTCAGCAGGTCATTGATCTTAAAAGCCAGATCCTTGTTATCCACAGACCAGGTCGATCCTAATAAGAGATCACAATAGAACAGATCTCTAAATAAAAAGATCTTCTTTTTAATACTCAGGATCCCAGGTCTTTCTCAAGCCGTCAAAGTTGAGTAGAATCCACGGCCCGGGCTTCAATCCATTTTCATACCGCGTTATGCGAGGCAATCACCATGTTTTATCCGGATCCTTTTGACGTCATCATCATTGGCGGGGGTCATGCAGGCACCGAGGCAGCGATGGCCGCGGCGCGTATGGGTCAACAGACTCTGCTTTTGACACACAATATCGACACTCTGGGGCAGATGAGCTGCAACCCGGCGATCGGCGGTATTGGGAAGGGACATCTGGTAAAAGAAGTGGATGCACTCGGCGGTCTGATGGCAAAAGCGATCGACCATGCAGGTATTCAGTTTAGGATACTAAACGCCAGCAAGGGGCCAGCGGTTCGGGCTACCCGGGCACAGGCGGATCGCGTGCTCTATCGTCAAGCGGTACGTACTGCTTTGGAGAATCAACCGAACCTGATGATCTTCCAGCAGGCGGTTGAAGATCTTATTGTCGAAAACGATCGCGTGGTCGGCGCTGTTACCCAAATGGGCCTGAAATTCCGTGCCAAAGCTGTCGTTCTTACTGTCGGGACTTTCCTTGACGGTAAGATTCATATCGGTCTGGATAATTACAGCGGTGGTCGTGCTGGCGATCCTCCATCCATTCCGCTCTCGCGCCGTTTACGTGAACTTCCGCTGCGTGTTGGTCGTCTGAAAACCGGGACACCGCCGCGTATTGATGCGCGTACCATCGACTTTAGCGTCCTTGCACAACAGCATGGCGATAACCCGATGCCGGTGTTCTCGTTTATGGGCAATGCGGCCCAGCATCCACAGCAGGTGCCGTGCTACATCACCCATACCAACGAAAAAACGCATGACGTGATCCGCAGTAACCTCGATCGCAGTCCGATGTATGCCGGAGTGATCGAAGGTGTCGGCCCACGCTACTGTCCGTCGATCGAAGACAAAGTCATGCGCTTTGCTGACAGAAACCAGCATCAGATCTTCCTTGAGCCAGAAGGGTTAACGTCTAACGAAATTTATCCGAACGGTATCTCCACCAGCCTGCCGTTCGATGTGCAGATGCAAATCGTCCGCTCCATGCAGGGGATGGAAAACGCGAAGATCGTGCGTCCGGGTTATGCCATTGAATATGACTTCTTCGATCCGCGTGACCTGAAACCTACGCTGGAGAGCAAGTTTATCCAGGGGCTGTTCTTTGCCGGTCAAATTAATGGCACTACAGGTTACGAAGAAGCGGCGGCGCAAGGTTTGCTGGCCGGTCTTAACGCCGCTCGCCTGTCTGCAGACAAAGAAGGCTGGGCACCGGCGCGCTCCCAGGCGTACCTCGGCGTACTGGTAGATGACCTCTGCACACTGGGTACTAAAGAACCGTATCGTATGTTTACCTCTCGTGCGGAATATCGTCTGATGCTGCGCGAAGATAACGCCGACCTGCGTCTGACTGAAATCGGACGTGATCTGGGGCTGGTTGACGATGAACGTTGGGCGCGCTTTAACGAGAAACTCGAAAATATCGAGCGTGAGCGTCAGCGTCTGAAATCCACTTGGGTAACCCCGTCGGCGGAAGCTGCTGCCGAAGTGAATGCTCACCTGACTGCGCCGCTTTCCCGTGAAGCCAGTGGTGAAGATCTGTTGCGTCGTCCGGAAATGACCTATGAAAAATTAACCTCGCTGACGCCGTTTGCCCCTGCGTTGACAGACGAGCAGGCGGCGGAACAGGTTGAGATTCAGGTTAAATATGAGGGTTATATTGCGCGCCAACAGGATGAGATCGAAAAACAGCAGCGTAACGAGAACACACTGCTGCCTGCGACACTGGATTACCGCCAGGTATCCGGTCTGTCTAACGAAGTGATCGCTAAACTCAACGATCACAAACCGGCCTCTATTGGTCAGGCTTCGCGTATTTCTGGCGTCACGCCTGCGGCCATCTCCATTCTGCTGGTGTGGCTGAAAAAACAAGGTATGCTGCGTCGTAGCGCATAACGCATTAAAAATGCCTGGTAAGCACCCGCTTACCGGGCAACGCATCAAGAACAGGTAATCACCGTGCTCAACAAACTCTCTTCACTGCTGAAAGACGCAGGAATTTCGCTTACCGATCACCAGAAAAATCAGCTTATTGCCTACGTAAATATGCTGCATAAATGGAATAAGGCGTACAACCTGACTTCGGTCCGCGATCCTAATGAGATGCTGGTACGCCATATTCTCGACAGCATTGTCGTGGCACCGTATCTGCAAGGTGAACGTTTTATCGATGTCGGTACAGGACCGGGTCTGCCAGGTATTCCACTCTCTATTGTGCGTCCTGAGGCCCACTTCACGTTGCTGGATAGCCTCGGTAAACGCGTGCGCTTCCTTCGTCAGGTGCAACATGAGTTAAAACTGGAGAACATTGAGCCAGTACAGAGTAGGGTAGAAGAGTTTCCGTCAGAGCCACCGTTTGATGGTGTGATTAGCCGTGCTTTTGCCTCTCTGAACGATATGGTGAGCTGGTGCCATCATCTTCCTGGTGAACAAGGTCGTTTTTATGCGCTGAAAGGCCAAATGCCAGAAGATGAAATGGCCCTGCTACCAGCAGAATATCAGGTTGAATCAGTGGTTAAACTTCAGGTTCCGGCTCTGGATGGCGAACGTCATCTGGTGGTGATTAAAGCAAATAAAATTTAATTTTTATCAAAAAAATCATAAAAAATTAATCGGTTTGACTGTTAACAACAACCGGGTTTTTTACTGATATAACTGGTTACATTTAACGCCACGTTCACGATTTTGATTCAATACTGTAACGTGGCTTTTTTTGATAAGCAGAAAATAAGTCATTAGTGAAAATATCAGCCGGCTAAAAATCGGCGCTAAGAAGCATAACTTGCTGTTAAAATATTATTAAGAATGTCAATGGCTGGTTTTTGTTATGTAAATGTCATTTATGAAAACAGTATCTGTTTTTAGACTGAAATATCAGAAGCTTGCAATGGCATCATTTGCCAAGTAAATAAATATGCTGTGCGCGAACATGCGCGATATGTGATCTGAAGCACGCTTTATCACCAGTGTTTACGCGTTATTTACAGTTTTTCATGATCCGACATGGTTAGCAGAAAAGTCGCAATTGTATGCACTGGAAAAATATTTAAACATTTATTCACCTTTTGGCTACTTATTGTTTGAAATCACGGGGGCGCACCGTATAATTTGACCGCTTTTTGATGCTTGACTCTAAGCCTTAAAGAAAGTTTTATACGACACGCGGCATACCTCGAAGGGAGCAGGAGTGAAAAACGTGATGTCTGTGTCGCTCTTGAGTCGAAACGTTGCTCGGAAGCTTCTGCTCGTTCAGTTACTGGTGGTGATAGCAAGTGGATTGCTGTTCAGCCTCAAAGACCCCTTCTGGGGCGTCTCTGCGTTAAGCGGGGGCCTGGCAGTCTTTCTGCCTAACGTTTTGTTTATGATATTTGCCTGGCGTCACCAGGCGCATACACCAGCGAAAGGCCGGGTAGCCTGGACATTCGCTTTAGGCGAAGCTTTCAAAGTTCTGGCAATGTTGGTGTTACTGGTGGTGGCGTTGGCGGTTTTAAAGGCGGTATTCTTGCCGCTGATCGTTACGTGGGTTTTGGTGCTGGTGGTTCAGATACTGGCGCCGGCTGTAATTAACAACAAAGGGTAAAAGGCATCATGGCTTCAGAAAATATGACGCCGCAGGATTACATAGGACACCACCTGAATAACCTTCAGTTGGACCTGCGTACATTCTCGCTGGTGGATCCGCATAACCCCCCAGCCACCTTCTGGACAATTAATATTGACTCCATGTTCTTCTCGGTGGTGCTGGGTCTGTTGTTCCTGGTTTTATTCCGTAGCGTAGCCAAAAAGGCAACCAGCGGCGTACCAGGTAAGTTTCAGACCGCGATTGAGCTGGTAATCGGCTTTGTTAATGGTAGCGTGAAAGACATGTACCATGGCAAAAGTAAGCTGATTGCTCCGCTGGCCCTGACGATTTTTGTCTGGGTGTTCCTGATGAACCTGATGGACTTACTGCCTATCGATCTGCTGCCGTACATTGCTGAACATGTACTGGGGCTGCCTGCTCTGCGTGTGGTTCCGTCTGCTGACGTGAACGTAACGCTGTCTATGGCACTGGGCGTATTTATCCTGATTCTGTTCTACAGCATCAAAATGAAAGGCATCGGCGGCTTCACGAAAGAGTTGACGCTGCAGCCGTTCAATCACTGGGCGTTCATTCCTGTCAACTTAATCCTTGAAGGGGTAAGCCTGCTGTCCAAACCTGTTTCACTCGGTTTGCGACTGTTCGGTAACATGTACGCGGGTGAGCTGATTTTCATTCTGATTGCTGGTCTGTTGCCGTGGTGGTCACAGTGGATCCTGAATGTGCCGTGGGCCATTTTCCACATCCTGATTATTACGCTGCAAGCCTTCATCTTCATGGTTCTGACGATCGTCTATCTGTCGATGGCGTCTGAAGAACATTAATTTACCAACACTACTACGTTTTAACTGAAACAAACTGGAGACTGTCATGGAAAACCTGAATATGGATCTGCTGTACATGGCTGCCGCTGTGATGATGGGTCTGGCGGCAATCGGTGCTGCGATCGGTATCGGCATCCTCGGGGGTAAATTCCTGGAAGGCGCAGCGCGTCAACCGGATCTGATTCCACTGCTGCGTACTCAGTTCTTTATCGTTATGGGTCTGGTGGATGCTATCCCGATGATCGCTGTAGGTCTGGGTCTGTACGTGATGTTCGCTGTCGCGTAGTAAGCGTTGCTTTTATTTAAAGAGCAATATCAGAACGTTAACTAAATAGAGGCATTGTGCTGTGAATCTTAACGCAACAATCCTCGGCCAGGCCATCGCGTTTGTCCTGTTCGTTCTGTTCTGCATGAAGTACGTATGGCCGCCATTAATGGCTGCCATCGAAAAACGTCAAAAAGAAATTGCTGACGGTCTTGCTTCCGCAGAACGAGCACACAAGGACCTTGACCTTGCAAAGGCCAGCGCGACCGACCAGCTGAAAAAAGCGAAAGCGGAAGCCCAGGTAATCATCGAGCAGGCGAACAAACGTCGCTCTCAGATTCTGGACGAAGCTAAAGCTGAGGCAGAACAGGAACGTACTAAAATCGTGGCTCAGGCGCAGGCGGAAATTGAAGCCGAGCGTAAACGTGCCCGTGAAGAGCTGCGTAAGCAAGTTGCTATCCTGGCTGTTGCTGGCGCCGAGAAGATCATCGAACGTTCCGTGGATGAAGCTGCTAACAGCGACATCGTGGATAAACTTGTCGCTGAACTGTAAGGAGGGAGGGGCTGATGTCTGAATTTATTACGGTAGCTCGCCCCTACGCCAAAGCAGCTTTTGACTTTGCCGTCGAACACCAAAGTGTAGAACGCTGGCAGGACATGCTGGCGTTTGCCGCCGAGGTAACCAAAAACGAACAGATGGCAGAGCTTCTGTCTGGTGCACTGGCACCAGAAACGCTCGCCGGGTCGTTTATCGCAGTTTGTGGTGAGCAACTGGACGAAAACGGTCAGAACCTGATTCGGGTTATGGCTGAAAATGGTCGTCTTAACGCGCTCCCGGATGTTCTGGAGCAGTTTATTCACCTGCGTGCTGTGAGTGAGGCTACCGCTGAGGTAGACGTCATTTCCGCTGCCGCGCTGAGTGAACAACAGCTCGCGAAAATTTCTGCTGCGATGGAAAAACGTCTGTCACGCAAAGTTAAGCTGAATTGCAAAATCGATAAGTCTGTAATGGCAGGCGTTATCATCCGAGCGGGTGATATGGTCATTGATGGCAGCGTACGCGGTCGTCTTGAGCGCCTTGCAGACGTCTTGCAGTCTTAAGGGGACTGGAGCATGCAACTGAATTCCACCGAAATCAGCGAACTGATCAAGCAGCGCATTGCTCAGTTCAATGTTGTGAGTGAAGCTCACAACGAAGGTACTATTGTTTCTGTAAGTGACGGTGTTATCCGCATCCACGGCCTGGCCGATTGTATGCAGGGTGAAATGATCTCCCTGCCGGGTAACCGTTACGCTATCGCACTGAACCTCGAGCGCGACTCTGTAGGTGCGGTTGTTATGGGTCCGTACGCTGACCTTGCCGAAGGCATGAAAGTTAAGTGTACTGGCCGTATCCTGGAAGTTCCGGTTGGCCGTGGCCTGCTGGGCCGTGTGGTTAACACTCTGGGTGCGCCAATCGACGGTAAAGGTCCGCTGGATCACGACGGCTTCTCTGCTGTAGAAGCTATCGCTCCGGGCGTTATCGAACGTCAGTCCGTAGATCAGCCGGTACAGACTGGTTATAAAGCTGTTGACTCCATGATCCCAATCGGTCGTGGTCAGCGTGAATTGATCATCGGTGACCGTCAGACCGGTAAAACCGCACTGGCTATCGATGCCATCATCAACCAGCGCGATTCCGGTATCAAATGTATCTATGTTGCTATCGGTCAGAAAGCGTCCACCATTTCTAACGTGGTACGTAAACTGGAAGAGCACGGCGCACTGGCTAACACCATCGTTGTGGTAGCAACCGCGTCTGAATCCGCTGCACTGCAATACCTGGCACCGTATGCGGGTTGCGCAATGGGCGAATACTTCCGTGACCGTGGTGAAGATGCGCTGATCATTTACGATGATCTGTCTAAACAGGCTGTTGCTTACCGTCAGATCTCCCTGCTGCTCCGTCGTCCGCCAGGACGTGAAGCATTCCCGGGTGACGTATTCTACCTCCACTCTCGTCTGCTGGAGCGTGCTGCGCGTGTTAACGCCGAATACGTTGAAGCTTTCACCAAAGGTGAAGTGAAAGGGAAAACCGGTTCTCTGACCGCGCTGCCGATTATCGAAACTCAGGCTGGTGACGTTTCTGCGTTCGTTCCGACCAACGTAATCTCTATTACCGATGGTCAGATCTTCCTGGAAACCAACCTGTTCAACGCCGGTATTCGTCCTGCGGTTAACCCGGGTATCTCCGTATCCCGTGTTGGTGGTGCAGCACAGACCAAGATCATGAAAAAACTGTCCGGTGGTATCCGTACCGCTCTGGCGCAGTATCGTGAACTGGCAGCGTTCTCTCAGTTTGCATCCGACCTTGACGATGCAACGCGTAAGCAGCTTGACCACGGTCAGAAAGTGACCGAACTGCTGAAACAGAAACAGTATGCGCCGATGTCCGTTGCGCAGCAGTCTCTGGTTCTGTTCGCAGCAGAACGTGGTTACCTGGCGGATGTTGAACTGTCGAAAATCGGCAGCTTCGAAGCCGCTCTGCTGGCTTACGTCGACCGTGATCACGCTCCGTTGATGCAAGAGATCAACCAGACCGGTGGCTACAACGACGAAATCGAAGGCAAGCTGAAAGGCATCCTCGATTCCTTCAAAGCAACCCAATCCTGGTAACGTCTGGCGGCTTGCCTTAGGGCAGGCCGCAAGGCATTGAGGAGAAGCTCATGGCCGGCGCAAAAGAGATACGTAGTAAGATCGCAAGCGTCCAGAACACGCAAAAGATCACTAAAGCGATGGAGATGGTCGCCGCTTCCAAAATGCGTAAATCGCAGGATCGCATGGCGGCCAGCCGTCCTTATGCAGAAACCATGCGCAAAGTGATTGGTCACCTTGCACACGGTAATCTGGAATATAAGCACCCATACCTGGAAGATCGCGACGTTAAACGCGTGGGCTACCTGGTGGTGTCGACCGACCGTGGTTTGTGCGGTGGTTTGAACATTAACCTGTTCAAAAAACTGCTGGCGGAAATGAAGACCTGGACCGACAAAGGCGTTCAATGCGACCTCGCAATGATCGGCTCGAAAGGTGTGTCGTTCTTCAACTCCGTGGGCGGCAATGTTGTTGCCCAGGTTACAGGTATGGGGGATAACCCTTCCCTGTCCGAACTGATCGGTCCGGTAAAAGTGATGTTGCAGGCCTACGACGAAGGCCGTCTGGACAAGCTTTACATTGTCAGCAACAAATTTATTAACACCATGTCTCAGGTTCCGACTATCAGCCAACTGCTGCCGTTACCGGCGTCAGATGATGATGATCTGAAACATAAATCCTGGGATTACCTGTACGAACCCGATCCGAAGGCGTTGCTGGATACCCTGCTGCGTCGTTATGTCGAATCTCAGGTTTATCAGGGCGTGGTTGAAAACCTGGCCAGCGAGCAGGCCGCCCGTATGGTGGCGATGAAAGCCGCGACCGACAATGGCGGCAGCCTGATTAAAGAGCTGCAGTTGGTATACAACAAAGCTCGTCAGGCCAGCATTACTCAGGAACTCACCGAGATCGTCTCGGGGGCCGCCGCGGTTTAAACAGGTTATTTCGTAGAGGATTTAAGATGGCTACTGGAAAGATTGTCCAGGTAATCGGCGCCGTAGTTGACGTCGAATTCCCTCAGGATGCCGTACCGCGCGTGTACGATGCTCTTGAGGTGCAAAATGGTAATGAGCGTCTGGTGCTGGAAGTTCAGCAGCAGCTCGGCGGCGGTATCGTGCGTACCATCGCAATGGGTTCCTCCGACGGTCTGCGTCGCGGTCTGGATGTAAAAGACCTCGAACACCCGATCGAAGTCCCGGTAGGTAAAGCGACTCTGGGCCGTATCATGAACGTACTGGGCGAACCGGTCGACATGAAAGGCGAGATCGGTGAAGAAGAGCGTTGGGCGATTCACCGCGCAGCACCTTCCTACGAAGAGCTGTCAAACTCTCAGGAACTGCTGGAAACCGGTATCAAAGTTATCGACCTGATGTGTCCGTTCGCGAAGGGCGGTAAAGTTGGTCTGTTCGGTGGTGCGGGTGTTGGTAAAACCGTAAACATGATGGAGCTTATTCGTAACATCGCGATCGAGCACTCCGGTTACTCTGTGTTTGCGGGCGTAGGTGAACGTACTCGTGAGGGTAACGACTTCTACCACGAAATGACCGACTCCAACGTTATCGATAAAGTATCCCTGGTGTATGGCCAGATGAACGAGCCGCCGGGAAACCGTCTGCGCGTTGCACTGACCGGCCTGACCATGGCGGAGAAATTCCGTGACGAAGGTCGTGACGTTCTGCTGTTCGTTGACAACATCTATCGTTACACCCTGGCCGGTACGGAAGTATCCGCACTGCTTGGCCGTATGCCTTCAGCGGTAGGTTATCAGCCGACCCTGGCGGAAGAGATGGGTGTTCTGCAGGAACGTATCACCTCCACCAAAACAGGTTCTATCACCTCCGTTCAGGCGGTATACGTACCTGCGGATGACTTGACTGACCCATCACCGGCCACCACCTTTGCGCACCTTGACGCAACCGTGGTACTGAGCCGTCAGATCGCGTCTCTGGGTATCTACCCGGCCGTTGACCCGCTGGACTCCACCAGCCGTCAGTTGGACCCGCTGGTAGTTGGTCAGGAACACTACGACACCGCGCGTGGCGTACAGTCCATCCTGCAACGTTATCAGGAACTGAAAGACATCATCGCCATCCTGGGTATGGATGAACTGTCTGAAGAAGATAAACTGGTGGTAGCGCGCGCTCGTAAGATCCAGCGCTTCCTGTCCCAGCCGTTCTTCGTGGCAGAAGTATTCACCGGTTCTCCGGGTAAATACGTCTCCCTGAAAGACACCATCCGTGGCTTTAAAGGCATCATGGAAGGCGAATACGATCACCTGCCGGAGCAGGCGTTCTACATGGTCGGTTCCATCGAAGAAGCTGTGGAAAAAGCCAAAAAACTTTAACGCCTTAATCGGAGGGTGATATGGCAATGACTTACCACCTGGACGTCGTCAGCGCAGAGCAACAAATGTTCTCTGGTCTGGTCGAGAAAATCCAGGTAACGGGTAGCGAAGGTGAACTGGGAATTTACCCGGGCCACGCACCGCTGCTCACCGCCATTAAGCCTGGTATGATTCGCATCGTGAAACAGCACGGTCACGAAGAGTTTATCTATCTGTCTGGCGGCATTCTTGAAGTGCAGCCTGGCAACGTGACCGTTCTGGCCGACACCGCAATTCGCGGCCAGGATCTCGACGAAGCGCGAGCCATGGAAGCGAAACGTAAGGCTGAAGAGCACATTAGCAGCTCTCACGGCGACGTAGATTACGCTCAGGCGTCTGCGGAACTGGCCAAAGCGATCGCGCAGTTGCGCGTTATCGAGTTGACTAAAAAAGCGATGTAACACCGGCTTGAAAAGCACAAAAGCCAGTCTGGAAACAGGCTGGCTTTTTTTTCGCGCGTCGCCGCGAGATTTGTTCTGCTATGTTTTTATATCCCGCAATTAAACCGTCTTTATAACTCAGCGAAATCCTTCGTTGGTTTTCTTGTTTATTCATTGATCGAAATAAGAGCAAAAACATCAGGCTGACGCTTAAATGAAGGTGATGCCTTACTTTTATGCAGACAAAAGGCGTGACGATGGTCGAAAATGGTGCTTTCGCCAGCGAGGATAATCCGTTATTGAACAATTTATCCTCTGTCCATTTCACGATGAAAAAAATGTAGTTTTTTCAAGGTGAAGCGGTTTAAATTCGTTCTCAAATTACAGTCAGGACGCGTATGTTGAATAATGCTATGAGCGTAGTGATCCTTGCCGCGGGCAAAGGCACTCGCATGTATTCCGATCTTCCGAAAGTGCTGCATACCCTTGCCGGGAAAGCGATGGTTCAGCATGTCATTGATGCTGCGAATGAATTAGGCGCAGCACACGTTCATCTGGTGTATGGTCACGGTGGCGATCTGCTTAAACAGGCGCTGAAAGATGACAACCTGAACTGGGTACTTCAGGCAGAGCAACTGGGTACTGGTCATGCGATGCAGCAGGCTGCGCCTTTCTTTGCCGATGATGAAGACATTTTAATGCTTTACGGCGACGTACCGCTGATCTCTGTCGAAACACTCCAGCGTCTGCGCGATGCTAAACCGCAGGGCGGCATTGGCCTGTTGACGGTGAAACTGGATGACCCGACCGGTTATGGTCGTATCACCCGTGAAAACGGCAAAGTTACTGGCATTGTTGAACATAAAGATGCCACCGATGAGCAGCGTCAGATTCAGGAAATCAACACCGGCATTCTGATCGCCAACGGCGCAGATATGAAACGCTGGCTGGCGAAGCTGACTAACAATAACGCTCAGGGCGAATACTACATCACCGATATTATTGCGCTGGCGTATCAGGAAGGGCGTGAAATCGTCGCTGTACATCCGCAACGCTTAAGCGAAGTTGAAGGCGTGAATAACCGCCTGCAACTCTCCCGTCTGGAGCGCGTTTATCAGTCCGAACAGGCTGAAAAACTGCTGTTGGCAGGGGTTATGCTACGCGATCCGGCCCGTTTTGATCTGCGCGGAACGCTTACTCACGGGCGTGATGTTGAAATTGATACTAACGTTATCATCGAGGGTAATGTTACTCTCGGCAATCGTGTGAAAATTGGCACTGGTTGCGTGATTAAAAACAGCGTGATTGGTGATGATTGCGAAATCAGCCCATATACAGTGGTGGAAGACGCGAATCTGGCAGCGGCCTGTACCATTGGCCCGTTTGCCCGTCTGCGCCCGGGGGCAGAGCTGCTTGAAGGCGCACACGTCGGTAACTTTGTTGAGATGAAAAAAGCGCGTCTGGGTAAAGGTTCAAAAGCCGGTCATCTGACTTATCTGGGCGATGCGGAAATCGGTGATAACGTTAACATCGGTGCAGGAACCATTACCTGCAACTATGATGGTGCGAATAAATTTAAAACCATTATTGGCGACGATGTGTTTGTCGGCTCTGACACCCAACTTGTTGCACCGGTAACGGTTGGTAAAGGCGCGACTATTGCTGCGGGTACTACCGTAACGCGCAATGTTGGTGAAAACGCTCTGGCAATTAGCCGCGTGCCGCAGTCGCAAAAAGAAGGTTGGCGTCGTCCAGTAAAGAAAAAGTAATTCTGGCCGGGTAATCCGGCCTCCTGGGATGAGGAGATAACATAATCTCCCGCCTGCAAGCAGTAACAATAAAAATAACCCCACTCTCTACAAGGCTCGGGGCGCCCGGAAAAACGGGCATACAGGTTGACCGACAACGATATCAATCGGAATTAAAAACTATGTGTGGAATTGTTGGCGCGATCGCGCAACGTGATGTAGCTGAAATCCTTCTTGAAGGTTTACGTCGTCTGGAATACCGCGGTTATGACTCTGCTGGCCTGGCAGTAGTCGATGCGGACGGTAATATGACCCGTCTGCGTCGTCTCGGTAAAGTGCAAATGCTGGCCCAGGCAGCGGAAGAACATCCTCTGCATGGCGGAACGGGTATTGCTCATACCCGTTGGGCGACCCACGGTGAACCTTCAGAAGTGAATGCGCATCCGCATGTTTCTGAACACATTGTGGTGGTGCATAACGGCATCATCGAAAACCATGAACCACTGCGTGAAGAGTTAAAAGCGCGTGGCTATACCTTCGTTTCTGAAACCGACACCGAAGTGATTGCGCATTTGGTTAACTGGGAACTGAAACAGGGCGGCACCCTGCGTGAAGCTGTTCTGCGTGCTATCCCGCAACTGCGTGGCGCTTACGGCACGGTAATTATGGATACCCGTCACCCGGATACCCTGCTGGCGGCTCGTTCCGGTAGTCCGCTGGTTATCGGCCTTGGCATGGGCGAAAACTTTATCGCTTCTGACCAACTGGCACTGCTGCCGGTGACCCGTCGCTTTATCTTCCTTGAAGAGGGTGATATTGCGGAAATCACTCGCCGTTCAGTAAACATCTTCGATAAATCTGGCGCGGAAGTTAAACGCCAGGATATCGAATCCAATCTGCAATATGATGCGGGCGATAAAGGCATTTACCGTCATTACATGCAGAAAGAGATCTACGAACAGCCGAACGCGATCAAAAACACTCTTGCCGGGCGTATCAGCCACGGTCAGGTGGATCTAAGTGAACTGGGGCCGAACGCAGATGAACTGCTGTCGAAGGTTGAGCATATTCAGATCCTCGCCTGTGGTACTTCGTACAATTCAGGTATGGTTTCCCGTTACTGGTTTGAATCGCTGGCTGGTATTCCGTGCGACGTCGAAATCGCCTCTGAATTCCGCTATCGCAAATCTGCTGTTCGCCGTAACAGTCTGATGATCACCCTGTCGCAGTCGGGAGAAACCGCGGATACACTGGCTGGCCTGCGCCTGTCGAAAGAGCTGGGATATCTCGGCTCGCTGGCGATCTGTAACGTTGCAGGCTCTTCTCTGGTTCGTGAATCCGATTTGGCGCTGATGACCAACGCAGGTACTGAAATTGGCGTGGCGTCCACCAAAGCATTCACCACTCAGTTAACTGTGCTGTTGATGCTGGTGGCAAAACTGTCCCGCCTGAAAGGCCTGGATGCCTCCATTGAACATGACATCGTGCATGGTCTGCAGGCGCTGCCGAGCCGTATCGAGCAGATGCTGTCTCAGGACAAACGTATTGAAGCTCTGGCGGAAGATTTCTCTGATAAACACCACGCGTTGTTCCTGGGCCGTGGCGATCAGTACCCCATCGCGCTGGAAGGCGCATTGAAGCTGAAAGAGATCTCCTACATTCACGCCGAAGCCTATGCTGCGGGCGAACTGAAACACGGCCCGCTGGCGCTGATTGACGCTGATATGCCGGTTATCGTCGTTGCACCGAACAACGAACTGCTGGAAAAACTAAAATCCAACATCGAAGAAGTTCGTGCGCGTGGCGGTCAGTTGTACGTCTTTGCCGATCAGGATGCAGGATTTGTGAGCAGCGATAACATGCACATCATCGAGATGCCGCATGTGGAAGAAGTGATTGCTCCGATCTTCTATACCGTTCCGCTGCAACTATTGGCGTACCACGTCGCGCTGATCAAAGGCACCGACGTTGACCAGCCGCGTAACCTGGCAAAATCGGTTACGGTTGAGTAATACACAGATGCCCTGCTTTCGCAGGGCATTTTTTCCTGTTATGTTTTTAATCAAACATCCAGCCCACGTCATGTGACAAATCGTCATCTTCGGCTATTTTTTCACTGTCACAGAGTGAAAATTTTCTGTTATCTCTTCTTTATTAATATTTGTAACATACTGAATTTAAATGGTTATTTAAATAAGAGTGAAGGCTTTCTTTCTCTGTCATAAAACTGTCATAAACCTTACATATAACTGTCACCTGTTTGTCCTATTTTGCTTCTTGTAGCCAACAAACAATGCTTTATGAATCCTCCCAGGAGACATTATGAAAGTTATGCGTACCACCGTCGCAACTGTTGTCGCCGCGACCTTATCGATGAGTGCTTTCTCTGTGTTTGCAGAAGCAAGCCTGACAGGTGCAGGTGCAACCTTCCCTGCGCCGGTGTATGCCAAATGGGCTGACACTTACCAGAAAGAAACCGGTAATAAAGTTAACTACCAGGGGATTGGTTCTTCTGGTGGCGTAAAACAGATTATCGCTAACACCGTTGATTTCGGTGCTTCTGACGCACCGCTGTCTGACGAAAAACTGGCTCAGGAAGGACTGTTCCAATTTCCGACCGTGATTGGCGGCGTCGTGCTGGCAGTTAACCTGCCGGGTCTTAAATCTGGCGAACTGGTGCTGGATGGTAAAACCCTCGGTGACATCTACCTGGGCAAAATTAAAAAGTGGGATGACGAAGCGATCGTCAAACTGAATCCGGGTCTGAAACTGCCTTCACAGAACATCGCCGTGGTGCGCCGCGCAGATGGCTCCGGGACTTCTTTCGTTTTCACCAGCTACCTGGCGAAAGTAAATGAAGAGTGGAAAAACAGCGTTGGTACTGGCTCTACCGTAAAATGGCCGATCGGTCTTGGTGGTAAAGGTAACGACGGTATTGCCGCATTTGTTCAGCGTCTGCCGGGGGCAATTGGCTACGTTGAATATGCTTACGCGAAGCAAAACAACCTAGCCTACACCAAACTGATCTCCGCTGATGGTAAACCTGTTGCGCCGACCGAAGAGAACTTCGCAAATGCGGCAAAAGGCGCAGACTGGAGCAAAACATTCGCTCAGGATCTGACCAACCAGAAAGGCGAAGATGCGTGGCCGATCACCTCTACCACGTTCATTCTGGTTCACAAAGATCAGAAGAAACCAGAGCAAGGTGCAGAAGTGCTGAAGTTCTTCGACTGGGCATACAAAACCGGAGCTAAACAGGCCAACGACCTGGATTACGCCAGCCTGCCGGATAGCGTAGTTGAACAGGTTCGCGCTGCGTGGAAGACCAATATTAAAGACAGTAGCGGTAAGCCACTGTACTAATAAAACTCCAGGCCGGATAAGGCGTTTTACACCGTATCCGGCATTACAAAATGACTTTGTAAACGCGTTTAACTGAAGAGTAACTTATGGCTGCAACCAAGCCTGCTTTTAACCCACCGGGTAAAAAGGGCGACATAATTTTCAGCGTGCTGGTAAAACTGGCGGCGCTGATTGTGCTATTGATGTTGGGTGGCATTATTGTCTCTCTGATCATCTCCTCCTGGCCGAGCATTCAGAAATTTGGTCTGGCTTTCCTGTGGACCAAAGAGTGGGATGCGCCGAACGATATTTACGGGGCGCTGGTGCCGATCTACGGTACGCTGGTGACTTCGTTTATCGCGCTGCTGATCGCCGTCCCGGTGAGTTTCGGGATTGCCCTGTTCCTGACAGAGCTTGCGCCAGGCTGGCTGAAGCGCCCGCTGGGTATCGCCATTGAACTGCTGGCAGCCATTCCAAGTATCGTTTACGGCATGTGGGGGCTGTTTATTTTTGCACCGCTGTTTGCCGTCTACTTCCAGGAACCAGTCGGCAATATCATGTCGAATATCCCGATTGTTGGCGCGCTGTTCTCCGGCCCGGCATTTGGTATCGGTATCCTCGCGGCGGGCGTGATCCTCGCCATTATGATCATTCCGTACATTGCGGCGGTAATGCGCGATGTCTTCGAACAAACCCCTGTGATGATGAAAGAGTCAGCCTACGGTATCGGCTGCACCACCTGGGAAGTTATCTGGCGTATCGTTCTTCCGTTCACCAAAAATGGTGTGATCGGCGGCATTATGCTGGGTCTGGGGCGCGCGCTCGGTGAAACGATGGCGGTGACCTTTATCATCGGTAACACCTACCAGCTCGACAGCGCCTCGCTGTATATGCCAGGTAACAGTATTACTTCCGCGTTGGCGAACGAATTTGCGGAAGCAGAATCCGGTCTGCACGTGGCTGCACTGATGGAACTCGGCCTGATCCTGTTTGTGATTACCTTCATCGTCCTGGCCGCATCGAAGTTTATGATTATGCGCCTGGCTAAGAATGAGGGGGCACGCTAATGGCTATGGTTGAAACACAAACTACCGCGGCGCTGGCAGAATCCCGCCGCAAAATGCAGGCGCGTCGCCGCCTCAAAAACCGTATTGCGCTGACGCTCTCAATGGCGACGATGGCTTTCGGTCTGTTCTGGCTGATCTGGATTTTAATGTCCACCATCACCCGCGGTATCGACGGTATGTCTCTGGCGCTGTTCACCGAAATGACGCCGCCGCCAAATACAGAAGGTGGTGGCCTGGCGAACGCCCTGGCGGGTAGCGGCCTGTTAATTTTGTGGGCCACGGTATTCGGTACGCCGCTGGGGATTATGGCGGGGATTTATCTGGCGGAATATGGACGTAAATCCTGGCTGGCTGAAGTTATTCGCTTCATTAACGACATTCTGCTCTCCGCGCCGTCGATTGTTGTTGGTCTGTTTGTTTATACCATCGTGGTGGCTCAGATGGAGCACTTCTCCGGTTGGGCTGGCGTGATTGCCCTGGCACTGTTGCAGGTGCCGATTGTTATCCGCACCACCGAGAACATGCTGAAACTGGTGCCGGACAGCCTGCGTGAAGCGGCTTATGCGCTGGGGACGCCGAAGTGGAAGATGATCTCCGCGATTACTCTGAAAGCGTCGGTCTCCGGGATTATGACCGGTATTCTGCTGGCGATTGCTCGTATTGCGGGTGAAACCGCGCCGCTGCTGTTTACCGCGCTCTCCAACCAGTTCTGGAGCACGGACATGATGCAGCCGATCGCTAACCTGCCGGTAACGATCTTTAAGTTCGCGATGAGCCCGTTTGCGGAATGGCAGCAACTGGCCTGGGCTGGTGTGTTGATCATTACCCTGTGCGTACTGCTGCTGAACATTCTGGCGCGCGTTGTTTTTGCCAAGAATAAACACGGTTAACACTTTGCCGGATGCGGCGTGAACGCCTTATCCGGCCTACGGTAAGCCTGATTAGCGAAGTGCATCAGGCACGATGAGGAAAAGATTGCAATGAGTATGGTTGAAACTGCCCCGAGTAAAATTCAGGTTCGTAATTTGAACTTCTACTACGGCAAATTCCATGCCCTGAAAAACATCAACCTGGATATCGCTAAAAACCAGGTTACGGCGTTTATCGGGCCGTCTGGCTGCGGTAAATCGACGCTGCTGCGTACCTTCAACAAAATGTTTGAACTGTATCCGGAGCAGCGTGCGGAAGGTGAAATTCTGCTTGATGGCGACAACATCCTGACCAACACTCAGGATATCGCCCTGCTGCGTGCGAAAGTGGGCATGGTGTTCCAGAAACCGACGCCGTTCCCGATGTCCATTTACGACAACATTGCCTTTGGTGTCCGTCTGTTTGAGAAACTCTCCCGTGCCGACATGGACGAGCGTGTACAGTGGGCATTGACCAAGGCCGCATTGTGGAACGAAACCAAAGATAAATTACACCAGAGTGGTTACTCTCTCTCTGGTGGTCAGCAACAACGTCTGTGCATTGCGCGTGGTATCGCTATTCGCCCGGAGGTGTTGTTGCTCGATGAACCGTGTTCGGCACTCGACCCTATCTCCACCGGGCGTATTGAAGAGCTGATCACCGAATTGAAGCAGGATTACACCGTAGTGATCGTAACTCACAACATGCAGCAGGCTGCGCGTTGTTCTGACCACACGGCGTTTATGTACCTGGGCGAATTGATTGAGTTCAGCAACACGGACGATCTGTTCACCAAGCCAGCGAAGAAACAAACAGAAGACTACATCACCGGCCGTTACGGTTGATTCAGGAGTGCGTTATGGACAGTCTCAATCTTAATAAACATATTTCCGGCCAGTTCAACGCTGAACTGGAAAGCATCCGCACGCAGGTGATGACCATGGGCGGGATGGTGGAGCAACAGCTTACCGATGCCATCACTGCGATGCACAACCAGGACAGCGATCTGGCGAAGCGCGTGATCGAAGGCGACAAAAACGTCAACATGATGGAAGTGGCGATCGATGAAGCCTGCGTGCGCATTATTGCCAAACGTCAGCCGACGGCGAGCGACCTGCGTCTGGTGATGGTGATCAGTAAAACTATCGCTGAGCTGGAGCGTATTGGTGATGTGGCGGACAAAATCTGCCGTACTGCGCTGGAGAAATTCTCCCAGCAGCATCAGCCATTGTTAGTCAGTCTGGAGTCGCTGGGGCGTCACACCATCCAAATGCTGCACGACGTGCTGGACGCGTTCGCGCGCATGGACATTGACGAAGCCGTGCGAATCTATCGTGAAGATAAAAAAGTTGATCAGGAGTACGAAGGTATTGTTCGTCAACTGATGACCTACATGATGGAAGATTCGCGCACCATTCCGAGCGTACTTACCGCGCTGTTCTGTGCACGCTCCATCGAACGTATTGGTGACCGCTGCCAGAATATCTGCGAATACATCTTCTACTACGTGAAGGGGCAAGATTTCCGCCACGTAGGCGGTGATGAGCTGGATAAACTGCTGGCAGAAAAAGAACCGAAAAAGTAACGCTAACTGTAGGACGGATAAGGCGTTTACGCCGCATCCGGCAAAATGTGAATACGTAATCTGCCCGGTGAACATATCACCGGGTTTCTTTATTTACCGTGTAATATCCCAGCCACGCGCCTTCCACAGTTCCGGCAATTGCGAAAGATGGGTAAAGGTAGTGACTTTCGGATGAACGATCGGCTTATTGTGCGGGTCAGCGCAGAAGTAAAACACTTCCATACCGGCATCGATTCCTGACTGTGCTCCTGCGCTGGAGTCATCGACCAGAATGCAGTTTTCAACGTTCACATTCATTGCTTTTGCGGCGTGGAACATTAATGCCGGATCGGGTTTCCAACGCTGAATGTCGTAACCGCTGAACAGTTTTTCCGGGAAATAGTGCAGCATGTTGAGCTTGCCGAGTGAATGCTGCATTTTGTTGACCGGACCGTTAGAGACGACGCACATCGGCACTTTCACGCTTTCCAGTAAGGCGTTTGCTCCCGCAATCACCTCCAGTTCGCTATCAAACAGACGCGCCACCTCTGCACGATAAACGTGTTCGGCATCGGCACGGACTATTTCTACACCCTGTTCTTTGCTAATGATGTCGATGATTTCGTAGAGTTTTACGCCTTTAAAGCGGGTAAAAATCTCTTCAAGGTCAACGTTAATGCCAAACTCTTTGAACATCGTGACATAGGCACGAGAGCAAATAACCTCGCTGTCGACCAGCGTACCGTCGCAGTCGAAAAATACCGCTTCTATCTGGGACATGTCTTTCCTTTATCGTTAGTTTAACGTTTTCGTCATGCAGATTTGAGTGACGCAATCGTTGCCGTATAAGCAAATACAATTAAAAAAAGTTATCTTCAGCCGTCCATATTGTCTCATTTTGGTATAGGATAGCGACGGATTTTCCCTCCTTGTTCGGAAATAGATAATGAGTCAACAACACACAACCCAGGCTTCTGGCCAGGGGATGCTGGAACGCGTGTTTAAACTGCGCGAACATGGCACGACGGCACGGACCGAAGTGATCGCCGGTTTTACCACTTTCCTGACGATGGTTTACATCGTTTTTGTTAACCCGCAAATTCTTGGCGTAGCTGGCATGGACACCAGCGCCGTCTTCGTCACCACCTGTCTGATTGCTGCGTTCGGCAGTATTCTGATGGGGCTGTTTGCTAACCTGCCAGTCGCGCTGGCTCCCGCTATGGGCCTGAACGCGTTCTTCGCTTTTGTAGTGGTGCAGGCGATGGGCTTGCCGTGGCAAGTCGGGATGGGCGCAATTTTCTGGGGCGCGATTGGTCTGCTGCTGCTGACTATTTTCCGCGTTCGCTACTGGATGATTGCCAACATTCCAGTAAGTCTGCGTGTGGGCATTACCAGCGGTATCGGTCTGTTCATTGGTATGATGGGGCTGAAAAACGCGGGGGTGATTGTTGCTAACCCGGAAACGCTGGTGAGTATCGGTAACCTGACATCTCACAGCGTACTGCTGGGTATCCTCGGCTTCTTCATCATTGCTATTCTGGCCTCGCGCAACATTCACGCGGCGGTGCTGGTTTCCATCGTGGTGACGACGCTTCTGGGCTGGATGCTGGGTGATGTGCACTACAACGGCATCGTCTCTGCGCCGCCGAGCGTAATGACGGTGGTGGGGCACGTGGATTTGGCCGGGTCGTTTAACCTCGGCCTGGCAGGCGTAATTTTCTCTTTCATGCTGGTCAACCTGTTTGACTCCTCCGGCACCCTGATTGGCGTGACCGATAAGGCGGGTCTGGCTGATGAAAAGGGTAAATTCCCGCGCATGAAGCAGGCGCTGTATGTCGACAGTATCTCTTCTGTTACCGGTTCGTTTATCGGTACATCTTCTGTCACGGCGTATATTGAATCTTCTTCTGGTGTTTCCGTTGGCGGTCGTACCGGTCTGACGGCAGTGGTTGTTGGTTTGCTGTTCCTGCTGGTTATCTTCTTGTCGCCGCTGGCGGGAATGGTGCCTGGCTATGCTGCTGCTGGTGCGCTGATTTACGTTGGCGTACTGATGACTTCCAGTTTAGCACGCGTGAA
Source organism: Escherichia sp. KTE159 (assembly GCF_000408805.1). Taxonomy (NCBI): domain Bacteria; kingdom Pseudomonadati; phylum Pseudomonadota; class Gammaproteobacteria; order Enterobacterales; family Enterobacteriaceae; genus Escherichia; species Escherichia sp. KTE159. The sequence goes on along the minus strand of NZ_KE137293.1, from coordinate 251,430 downwards.
ATGGCAGGATCTGACTGAATCCGTTCCGGCGTTTATTACCGCTGTGATGATGCCGTTCAGTTTCTCGATTACCGAAGGTATCGCGCTGGGCTTTATCTCCTACTGCGTGATGAAGATCGGCACAGGACGTCTGCGTGATCTAAGCCCGTGCGTAGTCATCGTTGCACTGCTGTTTATCCTGAAAATTGTGTTTATTGACGCTCATTAAAATCGATAGCACGCTAAAAAACCCGCCATGCGTTATTGCTGGCGGGTTTTTTATTTAGATTTTCACCCGCTGAATAAACTCGCCAAACGCAGTTAACTGCCCGGCCAGGTGATCCAGCGTTCCCTGATCAATCACCTCTCTGGTTTGCGGATCGACTTTGTTCTGAATCACGCCGCCCATAAACTCAGGTTTGTTCATTACCATCGCATCGAGGAAGACCAGAATCTGGCGCAGGTGATACTGACAACGTGCGCCGCCAATCACACCCATTGAACTGGTCTGAATCAGCACCGGTTTACCGGCCAACGGTTGATCCGGCAGGCGAGATAGCCAGTCGATGGCATTTTTCAGCCCACCCGGCACCGAGTAGTTATATTCCGGCGTGACAATCACCACACCGTCAGCCTGACGGATCTGTTCCGCCAGAGCTTCAACTGTCGCGGGAAAGCCTTCTTCCTGCTGAACATCTGCGTCATACAGGGGAATATCGGCAATGGAAGGCAACGCGTTGACTTCCATACCCGCCGGGGCAATTTTCGGCAGCGTACGTGCAACCATGCCATTAAATGAACCTTTACGCAGGCTCCCCAATAACGTAACCACCTTCAATTTTTCAGACATGATGACTCCTGTGGTTGTTTATTAATTTGGCGAAAAAGACTTCACGGTAGAGAGCTGGGCAAAACGCATCATCCGGCTGGTGGGGTTGTTGGCACGGTTGTGAATATCAGGCAGGCTTTTCCAGCCTTGTTTGCCATCAAACTCCCAGACATTGAGCTTTTCAATTGCCGGAGTGACTGCCACGGACCACACCAGCACGTCCTCTGCGTCGCATAATACTTCTACATGATTGAGATGGGCACATTTCAGGCGTCCCGCAATGGGCATCAATTGCAGATCGCGCGGGTCGTCATTCAGTACATCGCCGGTAAGTTTTAGCACGCTTCGACGCAAAGTAATGAGTTGCGCTCGTGCTTCGTTAGGATCGTTCTGTTTGCTGATCCATAATGATTCATTGCTGGAAAAAATAGGGTTATCGGGTGCATGGGGGCTATGAAACCCGCGTGTCGCGCGCTGGAGTTCCATATCGAGGCCGCATTCGCCTTCGGTTGTTAACGCCACACCGACGATATTTCCGGCATAGGATATTGAAAATGATGGCAAACTTTTATCGCGGAAAACTGGCTTTCCTTTAGCCTGGGTAACGATTTCCGGCAATTCACTAATGCCATACAGCATGAACATCAGTTCTGCGAGTAAACCTCTGGACGCCAGGAAACGGCTTTGACGATGAGGGGGAATATTTTGGGTTTCTTGATGACACTGCGAGGGTAGGCGAACAGATATCAGATGTCCTTCCGTTAACGTTCCTCGGGCAAAGTGAGTCGCCATTTTTCGCTCCATGCTTAATGGTCCATTATGAATACAAGAGTAATCATTTACTGGAACTATGGACAGACTAAAGCGGCGAAAAGTTCGATTCGGATAAACTTATTACATATATTTTACATTTAAACGCGAGATATGGTCGTATTTCATACAACTTGATTATGCCATCGAGGCGTAAAGATTTTTAATGGTTTCTCGTAACCAGACAATCTTCGGGTTATGGCTATTCCGTTTGTGCCACAGCAGAGTAAACGGTACTTCCAGCTTTTTTTGCTGGATTTCATCAAACGGGAGAGGGAGAGCAACCAGCGGAAGCTGGTGGAGCTGGTTGTAGTACTGACAGTAGCGTGGCGCGGTCGCCAGTAGCAGATTGTCAGGCTGCGCCGCCATAAATAGCGCCTGCTCAAATTCCGGTAGACTCATAGCAATCGTGCGTTCGCGTCCTGATTCTTGCAATACATTGTCCAGCGCCCAGGTATCGCTCTGTTCCCAGCAAATGCTGATATGCGGATAACGCAGAAACGAGTCCAGGTTCCACGCTTCATTCAGCACCGGATGATCTTTACGCAGCCAGACGCAGGGTAAATCGCTAAATAGCACTTCATAATCAATGGATAACGGCAGTGAACTTAGCAGTTCCCGGGAGCGTGGATGACTTTCACGCCCGGAAAAACCGATATCCACTTCACCACGAGTAATGGCATCCAGCGAATCGTAATCCCAGTTACGTAATTTAATAGTCGCCTGGGGGTAACGCTGGTAGATCTGTTTCGATAGCGCATTAAACATGATCATCATCAGCGGCGACTCCGCCGCCAGCTCAAATTTCAGGCCGCGCGGCGTTTCATGATGCGGTTTGTCCAGCAGTTGATTACTCATTTGCATCCACTCCGCCAGATTTTGCTCCATGCTGACCATCAGCGGTGTGGGCGTCAGACCCAACGGGGAGTTCACAAAGAGCGGATCATCAAACCATGTCCGAAGCTTTGCCAGCGATTTACTCACTGCCGAAGGTGTTACGTTCATCCGCTTCGCCGCTTTGGTCACGCTGCGCTCCTGCATCAGTAATTGCAGGCAGAGCAGTAAATTGAGATCAAGCGTGGTGATGGATTTCTTCATGAGCGGCAACAGGGCGTCCAGGTGCGACGAGCATAATCAGCAACAGGCTTACTATGCTACAGGCAATCAGAATCCCGATCAGCATATTCCAGGCGCTGATGCCAATCACTGCTGCCAGCCAAATCCACAGTGACGAGCCACAAACCTGTGCAATGCCTAACGTCGAGCTGGCCACGCCTGCGCGTAATGAAAACGGGCCTAATGCCTGGCTCATTGCCACGCCGAAGCCCACTGAGAAACCGGCGCAAATCAGCGTGATGCCAAACAGCGAAACCGCATGGGAAGGCGAAACTGCAAGGATGATACCCGCCGCCAGGAATAACATTTGCGAGGTGATCATCAGTGTGCGCGGCTTAAAAATTCCCAATGCAAACGGCGTGGAAAACGAAACGGTCATGCTGACGCCTGCGGTTAACGCCATAATGGTGGCGTATTCACCACGTTCGAAGCCCATAATTTCCATCATCAATACAGGCGACGTATTCACGAAGGTAAGAATCACGGAAACGCTGAGAGTGGTGATAAGCACACGGCTAAGGAAAAAACGATTAAGCAGCGACTCGGTATTCTCTCGTGGTCTGTCCGAAGCAGCAGGTGCAGCAGGGCGTGTTTCTTTTAAAATAAACAAAGACAACATGAGTACAGTGATGCCCATCATCGCCATTGTCCAGAACAGGCTCTGCCACGGAAATTTGAGCATAATCAGGTGCCCGAGTACCGGAGCTAACACCGGAATGATGCAGGTAATACCATTGAGCAATGACAGCACTTTTGCTCTGCGTCGATCATCCAGCGTGTCGCGTAAAATCGCGAATGCGACGACATAACAGCAGCCAGCGCCCAGCCCTTGCATAAAGCGTCCGACAAGAAATAGCGTGCTGGTTTCAGACAGTGAACAGAGCACAGAGGCGATAATAAATAGCGCCGCGCCGGGAATGGCGACAGGTTTTCTTCCTGAACGATCGGCCACTTTACCGGCAAACAGCATTGCTGCCGCCATCCCCGCCAGATAAACCGAGAAAGCTATATGCAACTGCGCTTCGCTGGCATTGAGATCGGCGGCAATGCGTGGCAAGCCGACCAGATACATATCAATACCTGCGGGATAAAGTAAAACCAGAGCAAAACTACAAATCAAAAAACGGGACATGGGCTAGCGTCCTGACGGTAAGGTGACGCAAAGCATACGTGGTGAAAGAGAATCAGGCGAGTTGCCATTTGGACATGAGTGATTTCCTGACAGGCAAAAAGCCAGCGAATGACCGCTGGCTTTTTGAAGTGCTTAACCAAATTTGGGTAACACATTAAAGACGTTACCAAACCAGCACAAAATCACGGTTATGCCAAAGAGAATAACAATCGCCGGAATAAGATTACCGCCCCAAACTGTGAATATCTGGTTGGGAAATTTCTTGCGGGCTTTGATAGCCAGTACCGCGGGGATAATCACCGCCCAGATGGTGGCGCACAACCCGGCACCGCCGATCCCGTAAATAAAGCCATTAGGGAAGACCAGATACAACAAAGCGGGTGGCAGGAAGGTTAACAGCACGGTTTTGCAACGTCCGGCGTGGGAGTTATCAATCTTAAACAGATCCGCCAGATAATCGAACAGCCCCAGCGTGACGCCAAAAAATGAACTGGCAACAGCTAAGTTTGAGAACACCAGCAGGCAAAACTCGATAATGCCATGCTGTTTGGTGCCGAGGAACGATTTTACCAGCGAATCAACATTGCCGCCCGAAGAGATAATCGCCTTAAAGCTTTCTCGCGGAATATTCCCCATTGTGCAATACAGCCAGAAGAGATAAATCACCAACGCCAGCAGCGAGCCGAAGATCACGCTTTTGATTAGCTTATCTTTGCGTTTGCCATAGCAAATAATCAGGCTGGGAATATTGCCGTGGAAACCAAATGACGCCAGGCATACCGGCAAAGCCATAAAGATATACGGGAAGTAAGACGTCCCCGAAGTCGTGCTGGTGGCATCGCGCAGAATGGAATAATCGACCTGGAAGAAGAAAGAACCAAACACAATCACAAAGGAGATAATTTTCAGGCCGAGAAACAACGAGGTAATACGACTGGCGGCTAACGAACTTATCCACAGTACGCTGGCGACGAAAATGGCCGTGCAGATCCCAACAATGCGAGGATTAGCGTGATAGCCGAAATTCATCGATATCGTTTCGCTAATGATTGCGCCGTTAGCGGAGATATAGGCGTAGGTGAGAATATAGAGAACGAAAGCAACCGTAATACCACTAATAATGTTCCAGGTGTTACCGATTAAATCTTTGGTGATGGTATTAAAACTGGAGCCGACGGGATAATTTAAATTTGCTTCTAATAACAATAACCCAGAATGTAGCATTGAAAACCAGGCAATGATGAGGATAAATGCGCCCCAAAAAAACCAGGCACCAGCTAGATCAACAGGTAAAGCAAACATACCTCCACCAATTACTGTACCCGCTATAACCATGACACCCCAAAATGCAGAGTGTTTTTTTTCTGATTGTTCAGTCATGATGCCACCTTTAGAGGAAGGCTATTTTTGTTATTGAGGATGTAGAGAATAAGAGTGGCTAACATCCTTATAGCCACTCTGAGTATATTAATTAAACTTCTTTCAGTTTTGCGGTGAAGTGACGTAATACTTTTGGTTCGTATGTAAAGGTTAACCCTTTAATATTTGCCGCGTTCTCTTTCACATGTTTGAAGGCTTCAATAATGAAGTCCATATGTGTTTGCGTATAAGTTGCGCGTGGAATGGTTAAACGCAGCAGCTCAGCCGGACATGGTAATTGTTTACCGGTTTTCGGATCGCGACCTAACAGGAAAGACCCAATTTCTACCGCACGAATCCCCGCGACTTTATACAGCTCGCAGGCCAGCGCCTGTGCCGGAAACTGGTCTGCAGGGATATGCGGCAACAGTTTACCGGCATCCACGAATGCCGCGTGACCGCCCGCCTGCTGACACACTACGCCAATCTCTTCCAGGCCATCGACCAGATACTGCACCTGCGCAATACGATAGGCCAGCCAGTCCAGATTCATGCCGTCATACAGACCTACCGCCAGACGTTCCATTGCGCCGCCTTCCAGACCGCCATATGTCGGGAAGCCTTCCTGCACCACGCAAAGAGTTCTGCACTCGGTGTAGACATCGAAGAAGCTGTCATCTTTCACGCACAGCAGGCCACCCATTGGCACCATCGCATCTTTCTTGGCGGACATCGCCAGCATATCGGCATATTTGTAGGTTTCACGGGTGATCTGCTCGATAGTCCAGTCTTTATATTCCGCTTCGCGCTGTTTGATGAAATAGGCGTTTTCGGCAAAGCGTGCGGAGTCCATTACCACTGGAATGTCATATTTCTTCGCAATGCTGTACATCGCTTTCATGTTCGCCAGTGAAACCGGCTGGCCGCCTGCGGAGTTACTGGTGATGGTCGCGACGATATATGGCACATTATTCGGGCCAACTTCTTCAATACCGCGTTCTAATCCTTCAAGGTCAAAGTTACCTTTAAAGTCATAACGCACGCCAGTATCGAAGGCTTCTTTGATATAGACGTTGCGTACGGTACAGCCGTTAATCTGGCTATGGCCCTGAGTGGTGTCGAAGAAATAGTTAGAGAACGCCACCATTTTGCTGCGATCCAGGCCTTTTTCCTGCTCACGCTTTTTAATCAGTACCGGAATATAGATTTGCTCTGCACCTCGGCCCTGGTGCGTTGGAATGGTGTATTGATAACCAAAGATATTTTTTACTGACTCAGCTAATGCATAGTAGCTACGACTGCCGCTGTAGGCTTCGTCGCCGCGCATCATCGCTGCCTGCATACTCTGCGTCACCGCTCCGGTGCCGCTGTCGGTCAGTAAATCGATAAACACATCTTCGCTATCCAGCAGAAACGGGTTCATACCGGATTTAATAATCGCTTCTTCACGATAAGCGCGGGTAGTACGTTTTACGGGTTCAATAACACGAATGCGGAACGGTTCAGGGAGATGTTTAAAGTTTTCCATTACATAATCCTTCATTTATTTTAATTGCAATGATCCCTGTGAATATTACATTTGCAATATCTATTAATTTCCAGAATATATACATCTACAATTATTAGCTTAATAAAGCAATTAAGACGGAAATAATGTAGATAAAAAGGAAAATAAAGATATAGCAAACTCATAGATCACATTGAATCTAATCGGTTTGACTCTGGTGATGGCGACAGAAGGGAAAATTAAGGGCGGTGATCGACAATCTTGTTGTCAATATTAAACCACTTTGAGGTCACACATATATGTAAGGTATTCATAATGCACTTATCCTCGAAAGACACGACGCTACAGTATAATACTCAAGATTTTTGTCTATTCTGAAGTTGTTTAAATGTGAATCGAATCACAAACGGTCGTGAAGCAATATTAAATGCTCTTTTTAAGAGAATAAATTATGTGAGAAGTTTAATTTTTATAAAAAGGGTTGATTAATAATAAGAGTGCCAACAAGAAAGCGAAACCGCATCTGACAATCAGAATGCGGCTTCGTAATTGCGGGTTACTTACCAATACAGAAGCTGGAGAAAATCCGTCCCAGCAGATCGTCAGAAGTAAACTCTCCTGTGATCTCGCTTAAGTTCTGCTGCGCCAGACGCAGTTCTTCCGCCAGTAATTCACCCGCCCATGCGCCCAGCAGTTGCGCTTTACCCTGCTGCAGATGCTCCGCCGCTTGCTCCAGCGCCTGTAAGTGACGGCGACGCGCCAGGAAACCACCTTCCATATTGGTATCAAAGCCCATGCTCTGTTTGAGATGGTTACGCAGAACGTCCACACCTTCGCCAGTGCGTGCTGAGAGGCGAATCAATGCATGGCCGTTAACTTCACTCATCCCCAGCGTTTCGCCAGTAATATCGGCTTTATTGCGCACCACGGTGATCGGCAGTTTGGCAGGCAGACGGGCAATAAATTCCGGCCAGATTTCTGCCGGATCTACGGCGTCTGTCGTGGTGCCATCGACCATAAACAGCACGCGGTCGGCCTGTTCAATTTCCTGCCATGCGCGCTCGATACCAATGCGTTCGACTTCGTCGCTGGCTTCGCGTAACCCGGCGGTATCGATGATATGCAGCGGCATCCCATCAATGTGGATATGCTCACGCAGTACGTCACGCGTGGTTCCGGCGATATCGGTAACGATAGCGGCTTCACGGCCCGCCAGCGCGTTTAGCAGGCTCGATTTACCGGCGTTAGGACGCCCGGCAATCACCACTTTCATGCCTTCACGCAGCAGGCTGCCCTGACGTGCTTCGGCGCGTACCGCGTCGAGATCGGCAATCACGTCATTAAGCTGGGCTTCAATTTTGCCGTCGGAGAGGAAATCGATCTCTTCATCGGGGAAATCAATCGCCGCTTCGACGTAAATGCGCAAGTGGGTGAGGGCTTCTACCAGATGATTAACTCGTGCAGAGAATGCGCCTTGCAGTGAGTTAAGCGCCGAGCGAGCCGCCTGTTCGGAGCTGGCGTCGATAAGATCCGCAATCGCTTCGGCCTGGGCTAAATCAAGTTTATCGTTGAGAAATGCGCGCTCTGAAAACTCACCTGGGCGGGCAATCCGCAGGCCTGGAATGGTCAGGATACGTTTTAACAGCAGGTCGAGGATCACCGGACCGCCATGACCTTGCAGCTCCAGCACATCTTCGCCGGTGAACGAGTTCGGGCCGGGGAACCATAGCGCGATGCCCTGATCCAGCACGCTGCCGTCGGCGTCTTTAAACGGAAGATAATCGGCGTAGCGCGGTTTGGGTAACTTACCCAGCACGGTTTCGGCAACCTCGCGCGCTTTGAGGCCGGAGATGCGCAGGATACCCACACCGCCACGTCCTGGAGGCGTGGCCTGGGCTACGATAGTGTCATTATCGCTCATGATGTTCCTGTTGCTTTGTTTGGCGGATGCGCTGTGCTTATCCGCCCTACGAAAAGAAAAAAGGCGGTCAACTGACCGCCCTTATTTTAGCGAAAACTCACCGAATCAGGATTTTTTCTTCTCGCGGCTATGCAGGCCACGTTTTTCCAGACCACGGTAAATCAACTGCTGCTGGATAATGGTTACCAGGTTGCTGACGATATAGTACAGCACCAGACCTGACGGGAACCACAGGAAGAACACGGTGAAGATGACTGGCATAAAGGTCATGATCTTCTGCTGCATCGGGTCGGTCACGGTGGTCGGTGACATCTTCTGAATGAAGAACATCGTTACGCCCATCAGGATCGGCAGGATGTAGTATGGGTCCTGTGCAGACAGGTCATGGATCCACAGTGCAAACGGTGCCTGACGCAGTTCAACGGAACCCATCAGCATGTAGTACAACGCCAGGAAGATTGGCATCTGGATCAGCAGCGGGAAGCAGCCGCCCAGCGGGTTAACCTTCTCAGCTTTGTACAGCGCCATCATTTCCTGGCTGATACGCTGTTTGTCATCGCCCAGACGCTCACGCATGGCCTGAATCTTAGGCTGCAGCATACGCATCTTCGCCATGGAGGTGTACTGCGCTTTGGTCAGCGGGTACATGATGCCACGAACGATAAAGGTGATGATGATAATGGAGAAGCCCCAGTTACCCACAAAGCTATGGATCCATTTCAGCAATTTGAACAGCGGCTGAGAGATGAACCACAACCAACCGTAATCAACGGTCAGATCCAGATGCGGAGCAACTGCCGCCATTTTGTCCTGGATTTCCGGGCCAACCCACAGGGTGCTGTTCATCGCGCCAGTCTGACCAGGCTGAACCAGTACCGGCTGAGACTTATAGCCGATAGCGGCGATGCCGTTACCCAGATTAGCGGTATAGAAGTTGTTGGTGCCGTCGTTATGTGGGATCCATGCCGTCGCGAAATACTGTTGCAGCATCGCGACCCAACCACCTTTCGAAGAGATGTTCAGGTTTTCGTTGTCGGCAATAGTATCGAACTTGTATTTCTCGTATTTTTCGTCAGGCGTGGAGTACGCCGCGCCACGGAAAGTGTGCAGTGCGAAGTTGCTGCTTCCGGTGTCGAGATGCGGTGGCAGAGTGATGGATTGCTTCAACTGACCAAAGGTGGAGATCTCCAGCGGTTTTTCGCCAGCGTTCTGCACGTTGTAGTTGACGTTGACAGCGTAATCACCACGTTTCAGGACAAACGTTTTAGTAAACGTGTTGCCTGCTGCGTCGGTATACGTCATCGGCACCTGCAGTTCGTTTTGACCTTCGGCCAGCACATAAGCGTCTTTTTCGACGTTATACAGTGGACGCGGGCCGTTAGCCGGATTATCCGGGCCATCACGACCGGTCAGACCGCTCTGTGCCTGATAAATAAACTGCGGTGAGGTTTCCAGCAACTGGAACGGCTGGGTAGAGTTCAGCTCTTTCGGGTAAGCCGGCAGCAGAGCCTGCTCAACATCACCACCACGGGTGTTGATGGTCAGATCAAGCACGTCGGTTTTTACCGAAATAAGTTTCCCCTGGCCACTGGCCGGTACGCCCTGGTCGGCGGCGCTACCCGCTGCGGTGGTCGTTGTCTGCGTGGTCTGTTGAGCCTGAGGTTGCGGGTTTTTATCCTGCTCCCAGGCTTGCCAGATCATGAAAGACACGAACAGCAAAGCGATGACTAAAAGATTGCGTTGCGAATCCATCGTTAGTGTTCTCTGGTATCAAATGGTCCGGGCGGGACGGGATCGTCACCACCAGGGTGTAAAGGGTGGCATTTTAATACGCGTTTCACCGTCAACCAACTGCCTTTTATCACTCCAAACCTGCGCAATGCCTCAATTCCGTAGCTTGAACAAGTTGGAGTGAAACGACAATGCGGCCCGAGTAGCGGACTAATCAGGCGTTGGTAGACCCGAATGAGGGCTATCAGGACCCGCGAGCCAGGCGACAGTGGCGGCGCCATAATTTTTCCAACGCTTCCGAGAGAGCACGGTTATCGAGGTCGGCAACCCCTTTTTTCGCCACCACCACGAAATCCATAGCCGGGAGTTCATGTTGGCGTAGACGAAAGCTTTCACGCGTCAGACGTTTAATCCGATTGCGTTCATGCGCTCGTCGAACGTTTTTCTTGGCGACTGTAAGACCGATACGGGGATGCCCCAGCGAATTCAGGCGGCCGAGGATGGTGATTTGCGGCGTGCCAGCCCGTTGTGGCTGCTGGAAGACGAATGTGAATTGACTGGGAGTTAACAAGCGTAACTCCCTGGGAAATGCGAGCTTAACCACTCAGGGGTTAGCTTTATTACTTAGAAACGGTCAGACGAGCACGGCCTTTAGCACGACGACGTGCCAGTACCTGACGACCATTTTTAGTAGCCATACGAGCACGGAAGCCGTGAGAACGGTTGCGCTTCAGTACAGACGGTTGAAAAGTGCGTTTCATGGCGATTTCTACCTAAACTTGAATAAATTCAATGGCTTTATTGGATATCCGCCCGAAAACCGAACGATGGACACCGAAGCCATGGGTGATTAAAGAGGCCGGATTGTAATAATTGTACACTCCGGAGTCAATTCTCTTTCCTTATTTACCGCGCTTTTCCGCACCTTTTCACAGGGAAAAAGTACAACTATATACCGGTGAAAACCAGCATTACGCGCCGGGTGGAGGATTATACGGGCTACCGGATAAAGCGCAAGGATCGTCCAGGATCTTTATTAGATCGATTAAGCCTAATTTTGTCTATGGTCATTAAATTTTCCAATATGCGGCTTAAATCGTGCCCGCCTGGTGTCTGGATCGTTTACACTTAGCGGGTTCTGGATCATCCTGTGGATAAATCGGGAAAATCTGTGAGAAACAGAAGATCTCTTGCGCAGTTTAGGCTATGATCCGCGGTCCCGATCGTTTTGCAGGATCTTGATCGGGCATATAACCGCAGACAGCGGTTCGTGCGTCACCCTTATGCAGGGTCTTTTCGACGTGCGTCAACAATCATGAATGTTTCAGCCTTAGTCATAATCGACTTTTGTTCGAGTGGAGTCCGCCGTGTCACTTTCGCTTTGGCAGCAATGTCTTGCCCGATTGCAGGATGAGTTACCAGCCACAGAATTCAGTATGTGGATACGCCCATTGCAGGCGGAACTGAGCGATAACACGCTGGCCTTGTACGCGCCAAACCGTTTTGTCCTCGATTGGGTACGGGACAAGTACCTCAATAATATCAATGGACTGCTAACCAGTTTCTGCGGAGCGGATGCCCCACAGTTGCGTTTTGAAGTGGGCACAAAGCCCGTGACACAAACGCTGAAAGTCCCTGCCAGCAATACAGTTGCACCGGCTCAGGCTGCTCAGGTGCAACCGCAACGTGCTGCGCCTTCTACGCGCTCAGGTTGGGATAACGTTCCGGCTCCGGCAGAACCGACCTATCGTTCCAACGTTAACGTTAAACATACATTTGATAACTTCGTCGAAGGTAAATCTAACCAACTGGCGCGCGCGGCGGCTCGTCAGGTGGCAGACAACCCTGGCGGTGCCTATAACCCGCTGTTCCTTTATGGCGGCACGGGGCTGGGTAAAACTCACCTGCTACATGCGGTGGGCAATGGCATTATGGCGCGCAAGCCGAATGCCAAAGTGGTTTATATGCACTCCGAACGCTTTGTTCAGGACATGGTAAAAGCCCTGCAAAACAACGCGATCGAAGACTTTAAACGCTACTACCGTTCTGTTGACGCGCTGCTGATCGACGATATTCAGTTTTTTGCTAATAAAGAACGATCCCAGGAAGAGTTTTTCCACACCTTTAACGCCTTGCTGGAAGGTAATCAACAGATCATTCTTACTTCGGATCGTTATCCGAAAGAGATCAACGGCGTTGAGGATCGTTTGAAATCCCGCTTCGGCTGGGGGTTGACTGTGGCGATCGAACCGCCAGAGCTGGAAACCCGTGTGGCGATCCTGATGAAAAAGGCAGACGAAAATGACATTCGTCTGCCGGGTGAAGTGGCATTCTTTATCGCCAAGCGTCTACGCTCTAATGTGCGTGAGCTGGAAGGGGCGCTGAACCGTGTTATTGCTAACGCCAACTTTACCGGACGGGCGATCACCATTGACTTCGTGCGCGAAGCGTTGCGCGATTTGCTGGCATTGCAGGAAAAACTGGTCACCATCGACAATATTCAGAAGACGGTGGCGGAGTACTACAAGATCAAAGTCGCAGATCTCCTTTCCAAGCGTCGATCTCGCTCGGTGGCACGTCCGCGCCAGATGGCGATGGCGTTGGCGAAAGAGCTGACTAACCACAGTCTGCCGGAGATCGGTGATGCGTTTGGCGGTCGTGACCATACAACGGTGCTTCATGCCTGCCGTAAGATCGAGCAGTTGCGTGAAGAGAGCCATGATATCAAAGAAGATTTTTCAAATTTAATCAGAACATTGTCATCGTAAACCTATGAAATTTACCGTAGAACGTGAGCATTTATTAAAACCGCTACAACAGGTGAGCGGTCCGTTAGGTGGTCGTCCTACGCTACCGATTCTCGGTAATCTGCTGTTACAGGTTGCTGACGGTACGTTGTCGCTGACCGGTACTGATCTCGAGATGGAAATGGTGGCTCGTGTTGCGCTGATTCAGCCGCACGAACCAGGGGCGACGACCGTTCCGGCGCGCAAATTCTTTGATATCTGCCGTGGTCTGCCTGAAGGCGCGGAAATTGCTGTGCAACTGGAAGGTGAGCGGATGCTGGTGCGCTCCGGGCGCAGCCGTTTTTCGCTTTCTACTCTGCCAGCGGCGGATTTCCCGAACCTTGATGACTGGCAGAGCGAAGTTGAATTTACCCTGCCGCAGGCAACGATGAAACGTCTGATTGAAGCGACCCAGTTTTCGATGGCGCATCAGGACGTTCGCTATTACTTAAATGGTATGCTGTTCGAAACCGAAGGTGAAGAACTGCGCACCGTGGCGACTGACGGCCACCGCCTGGCGGTCTGTTCAATGCCAATTGGTCAGTCTTTGCCGAGCCATTCGGTGATCGTGCCGCGTAAAGGCGTGATTGAACTGATGCGTATGCTCGACGGCGGCGACAATCCGCTGCGCGTGCAGATTGGCAGCAACAACATTCGCGCCCACGTAGGTGACTTTATTTTTACCTCCAAACTGGTGGATGGTCGATTCCCGGATTACCGTCGCGTTCTGCCGAAGAACCCGGACAAACATCTGGAAGCAGGCTGCGATCTGCTCAAGCAGGCGTTTGCTCGTGCGGCAATTCTCTCTAACGAGAAATTCCGTGGCGTGCGTCTGTATGTCAGTGAAAATCAACTGAAGATCACCGCCAACAACCCGGAACAGGAAGAAGCGGAAGAGATCCTCGACGTCACCTACAGCGGCGCGGAGATGGAAATCGGCTTTAACGTCAGCTATGTGCTGGATGTTCTGAACGCGCTGAAATGTGAAAACGTGCGCATGATGCTGACCGATTCAGTTTCCAGCGTGCAGATTGAAGATGCGGCCAGCCAGAGTGCGGCTTATGTTGTCATGCCAATGAGACTGTAATGTCCCTCACCCGCTTGTTGATCCGCGATTTCCGCAATATCGAAACCGCGGATCTCGCTTTATCTCCCGGCTTTAACTTTCTGGTGGGTGCCAACGGCAGTGGCAAAACCAGCGTGCTGGAAGCTATCTATACGCTCGGCCACGGCCGGGCGTTTCGCAGTTTGCAGATTGGTCGCGTCATTCGCCACGAGCAGGAGGCGTTTGTTCTTCACGGGCGTTTACAGGGCGCAGAGCGCGAGACGGCGATTGGCTTAACCAAAGACAAACAGGGCGACAGTAAAGTCCGTATTGACGGTACTGACGGGCATAAAGTTGCGGAACTGGCGCACCTGATGCCGATGCAGTTGATAACGCCTGAGGGGTTTACTTTACTCAACGGTGGCCCCAAATACAGAAGAGCATTCCTCGACTGGGGATGCTTTCACAACGAACCCGGATTTTTCACCGCCTGGAGCAATCTCAAGCGATTGCTCAAGCAGCGTAATGCGGCGCTGAGGCAGGTGTCACGTTACGAACAGCTCCGCCCGTGGGATAAAGAACTGATCCCGCTGGCGGAGCAAATCAGCGCCTGGCGCGCCCAGTACAGCGCCGGTATCGCCGCCGATATGGCCGATACCTGTAAGCAATTTCTCCCTGAGTTTTCTCTGACTTTCTCTTTCCAGCGCGGCTGGGAGAAAGAGACAGAGTACGCTGAGGTGCTGGAACGTAATTTTGAACGCGATCGCCAGCTAACCTACACCGCGCACGGCCCGCATAAAGCGGACTTACGCATTCGCGCCGACGGTGCGCCGGTGGAAGATACCTTATCGCGTGGGCAGCTTAAGCTGCTGATGTGCGCCTTACGTCTGGCGCAAGGAGAGTTCCTCACCCGTGAAAGCGGGCGGCGGTGTCTCTACCTGATAGATGATTTTGCCTCTGAGCTTGATGATGAGCGTCGCGGGCTGCTTGCCAGCCGCTTAAAAGCGACGCAATCACAGGTCTTTGTCAGCGCGATCAGTGCTGAACACGTTATAGACATGTCGGACGAAAATTCGAAGATGTTTACCGTGGAAAAGGGTAAAATAACGGATTAACCCAAGTATAAATGAGCGAGAAACGTTGATGTCGAATTCTTATGACTCCTCCAGTATCAAAGTCCTGAAAGGGCTGGATGCGGTGCGTAAGCGCCCTGGTATGTATATCGGCGACACGGATGACGGCACCGGTCTGCACCACATGGTATTCGAGGTGGTAGATAACGCTATCGACGAAGCGCTCGCGGGTCACTGTAAAGAAATTATCGTCACTATTCATGCTGATAATTCCGTCTCTGTACAGGATGACGGGCGTGGCATTCCGACCGGTATTCACCCGGAAGAGGGTGTATCGGCGGCAGAAGTGATCATGACCGTGCTGCACGCAGGCGGTAAATTTGACGATAACTCCTATAAAGTGTCCGGCGGTCTGCACGGCGTTGGTGTTTCGGTAGTAAACGCCCTGTCGCAAAAACTGGAGCTGGTTATCCAGCGTGAAGGTAAAATTCACCGTCAGATCTACGTGCACGGTGTACCGCAGGCACCGCTGGCGGTTACCGGCGATACCGATAAAACCGGCACTATGGTACGTTTCTGGCCGAGCCTCGAAACCTTCACCAATGTAACCGAGTTTGAATATGAAATTCTGGCGAAACGCCTGCGAGAGTTATCCTTCCTTAACTCCGGCGTTTCCATTCGCCTGAAAGACAAACGTGACGGCAAAGAAGACCACTTCCACTATGAAGGCGGTATCAAGGCGTTCGTTGAGTATCTGAACAAGAATAAAACGCCGATCCACCCGAACATCTTCTACTTCTCCACCGAAAAAGACGGTATCGGCGTTGAAGTGGCATTGCAGTGGAACGATGGCTTCCAGGAAAACATCTACTGCTTTACCAACAACATTCCGCAGCGTGATGGCGGTACTCACCTGGCGGGCTTCCGTGCGGCGATGACCCGTACTCTGAACGCCTACATGGACAAAGAAGGTTACAGCAAAAAAGCCAAAGTCAGCGCCACCGGCGACGATGCGCGTGAAGGCCTGATTGCGGTTGTGTCCGTGAAAGTACCAGATCCGAAATTCTCCTCCCAGACTAAAGACAAACTGGTTTCTTCTGAGGTGAAATCGGCGGTAGAACAGCAGATGAACGAACTGCTGGCAGAATACCTGCTGGAAAACCCAACCGATGCGAAAATCGTGGTTGGTAAAATAATCGATGCTGCCCGCGCCCGTGAAGCGGCACGTCGTGCGCGTGAAATGACGCGTCGTAAAGGTGCACTGGACTTAGCCGGCCTGCCGGGCAAACTGGCGGACTGCCAGGAACGCGATCCGGCGCTTTCTGAACTGTACCTTGTGGAAGGGGACTCCGCGGGCGGCTCTGCGAAGCAGGGGCGTAACCGCAAAAACCAGGCGATTCTGCCGTTGAAGGGTAAAATCCTCAACGTCGAGAAAGCCCGTTTCGATAAGATGCTGGCTTCCCAGGAAGTGGCAACGCTCATCACCGCGCTTGGCTGCGGTATCGGTCGTGACGAGTACAACCCGGACAAACTGCGTTATCACAGCATTATCATCATGACCGATGCGGACGTCGACGGCTCGCACATTCGTACGTTGCTGTTGACCTTCTTCTATCGTCAGATGCCGGAAATCATTGAACGCGGTCACGTCTACATTGCCCAGCCGCCGCTGTACAAAGTGAAGAAAGGCAAGCAGGAACAGTACATTAAAGACGATGAGGCGATGGATCAGTACCAAATCTCCATCGCGCTGGATGGCGCTTCTTTGCATACCAACGCCAGTGCACCAGCTTTAGCTGGCGAAGCGTTAGAAAAGCTGGTGTCTGAGTACAATGCGGCGCAGAAAATGATCGTTCGTATGGAACGTCGTTATCCGAAGGCGATGCTGAAAGAGCTTATCTATCAGCCGACGCTGACGGAAGCGGATCTCTCTGACGAGCAGGTTGTTACCCGTTGGGTGAATGCGCTGGTGACAGAACTGAACGATAAAGAGCAGCATGGCAGCCAGTGGAAGTTTGATGTCCACACCAATGCCGAGAAAAACCTGTTCGAGCCGATTGTTCGCGTGCGTACCCACGGCGTGGATACTGACTACCCGCTGGATCACGAGTTCATCACCGGTGGCGAATATCGTCGTATCTGCACGCTGGGCGAGAAACTGCGTGGCTTGCTGGAAGAAGATGCGTTTATCGAACGTGGTGAGCGTCGTCAGCCGGTAGCCAGCTTCGAGCAGGCGCTGGACTGGCTGGTGAAAGAGTCCCGTCGTGGCCTCTCCATCCAGCGTTATAAAGGTCTGGGCGAAATGAACCCGGAGCAGTTGTGGGAAACCACTATGGATCCGGAAAGCCGTCGTATGCTGCGCGTTACCGTTAAAGATGCGATTGCTGCCGACCAGTTGTTCACAACTCTGATGGGTGATGCTGTTGAACCGCGTCGTGCGTTTATCGAAGAGAACGCTCTGAAAGCGGCGAATATCGATATTTAATGGCATTAGCAATGCGAGCGTGCCTGATGCGCTACGCTTATCAGGCCTACAATACTCATGCAAAATATTGAATTTTCATGATTTTGTAGGCCGGATAAGGCGGTTACGCCGCATCCGGCAAGAAGCTATAAGAAAAGGGCGGAGATGATCTCCGCCCTTTTTACTCCTGTAATCCGCAACTATCATCCCGCAGAACTATACTTTCTGAGTCAACACGTAACGCTTTACAGGTGATTATCATGGGACTTTTCGATGAAGTTGTCGGTGCCTTTCTGAAAGGCGATGCGGGGAAATATCAGGCCATTCTGAGCTGGGTTGAAGAGCAGGGCGGCATCCAGGTGCTGCTGGAGAAACTGCAAAGTGGCGGCTTAGGTGCCATTCTCTCAACCTGGTTGAGTAATCAACAGGGCAATCAACCGGTTAGCGGCGAACAACTGGAATCGGCACTGGGTACGAATGCAGTAGCCGATCTCGGGCAAAAACTCGGCGTAGATACCAGTGCTGCTTCCAACATGCTGGCGGAACAATTGCCGAAGATTATTGATGCGCTATCTCCGCAGGGCGAAGTTTCACCGCAAGCCAATAACGATCTGCTTTCCGCAGGCATGGAGTTGCTGAAAGGGAAACTCTTCCGCTAAGCAAAAGGGGAGCACGCAAGGCGCGTTGCATCCCCCTTTTCCCTCGGGTGTTGTACTGATTTTTGAGCGGAATCGCGTTAGCATGGGTCAGGAATCAATCTACCTGGGGAACTCATGGCTATCAAACTCATTGCTATCGATATGGATGGCACCCTTCTGCTGCCCGATCACACCATTTCACCCGCCGTTAAAAATGCGATTGCCGCAGCTCGCGCCCGCGGGGTGAATGTCGTGCTGACGACAGGTCGTCCTTATGCAGGTGTTCACAGCTACCTGAAAGAGCTGCATATGGAACAGCCGGGCGACTACTGTATTACTTATAACGGCGCACTGGTGCAGAAGGCCGCTGATGGCAGCACCGTGGCGCAAACAGCATTGAGCTATGACGACTATCGTTTCCTGGAAAAACTCTCTCGCGAAGTCGGTTCCCATTTCCACGCGCTGGACCGCACCACGCTGTACACCGCTAACCGTGATATCAGCTATTACACGGTACATGAGTCGTTTGTGGCCACCATTCCGCTGGTATTCTGCGAAGCGGAAAAAATGGACCCCAATATACAGCTCCTGAAAGTGATGATGATTGATGAACCCGCCATCCTCGACCAGGCCATCGCGCGTATTCCGCAGGAAGTGAAAGAGAAATATACCGTACTGAAAAGCGCGCCGTACTTCCTCGAAATCCTCGACAAACGCGTCAATAAAGGTACCGGTGTGAAATCGCTGGCGGATGTGCTGGGCATTAAACCGGAAGAAATTATGGCGATTGGCGATCAGGAAAACGACATCGCAATGATTGAATATGCAGGCGTCGGTGTGGCGATGGATAACGCTATTCCTTCGGTGAAAGAAGTGGCGAACTTTGTCACCAAATCCAACCTTGAAGATGGCGTGGCGTTTGCTATTGAAAAGTATGTGCTGAATTAATCAGTGGGCGGGCAAACTGCATAAACGCGTTTGCCCGCAGCGATTAACAATTTCTGGTCGTGCATAAAATCAGGAACTGGAGTGGTGATGTTACTATATCCAGCGTAAGAGTGACTGGCAGCAACGCGTTAGCGAGGCCGCGCGGGACGCCATCTGTTGTTTTGTACTTATAAAATCCCACTGTAAAGGGTTGATGGAAAACCATCACGTTTGAGTAATCCGCTTTTTTATTTTTCTGGTGGATAGAGCCTTTCAGGCCGTCCAGCATCCATGTACAACGCTGGGTATCACACACAAAGCCATATTGTGTCGCCAGTGCTTTATCTTCCTCATTATCCCAGTCGTAATAGAGCGTTATGGCACCAGAAAAATTCGTATCACCGCTGCTTAAAATAAATTTCGCGTTATCGGAAACGGTGATTCTTTCGCCATGAATTACCGGGTCGTTCAGCATTTTAACCACCTCATCGCCGCCGTTGGTCAACAGGTAGTCCAGCGACTCTCCAACAAAAACATAGCCTTTCGTACCGTTACTATCCTCTGCCAGCGATAGACCCTTAATCGTGTCTGAGCGCCATTGCTGGGCATGTGGAGAGCTTGCGGTATTGAAAACCAGTCCAGCGGTTAGACATCCGGTCAACGCGAATGCTAAAGAACATAAACAGGCTGCTTTAATAAATCCCTGAAAATTCAATTGCATGATTAATCCTTTAAACAAGAATGCTAAGCCGTTGGAAGCATACCTTTATTTCCCCGCCTGTTTACTCCCTGACAACCCTTTTCAGATTTGTGCCTGATGGATGCCATTTTCTTATGTATTGTTCTTTTTGTGATCTAAATTGTAGTACAACAATACATGTTTGTACTACATTACACGCACAGTAAACGCGAATATCATCATGCTGGTACTACAAAGTTGCCGCGTTATGCATCGATCGGGGTAAAGTAGAGCAGAACATACAGAGCACAAGGACTCTCCATGACTCTCAATAAAACCGATCGCATTGTCATTACACTGGGTAAACAGATCGTTCACGGTAAATATGTACCTGGCTCGCC
Source organism: Escherichia sp. KTE159 (assembly GCF_000408805.1). Lineage (NCBI taxonomy): Bacteria > Pseudomonadati > Pseudomonadota > Gammaproteobacteria > Enterobacterales > Enterobacteriaceae > Escherichia > Escherichia sp. KTE159. The sequence continues at coordinate 231,033 of NZ_KE137293.1, read as the reverse complement.
GCTTCCGGCCGAGGCGGAACTCTGTGAGGAGTTTGAAACCTCGCGCAACATCATTCGTGAAGTGTTCCGCTCGCTGATGGCGAAGCGGCTGATTGAAATGAAGCGTTATCGCGGCGCATTTGTGGCATCGCGTAATCAGTGGAATTACCTCGACACTGACGTACTGCAATGGGTGTTGGAAAACGACTACGACCCACGGCTTATCAGTGCAATGAGCGAAGTGCGAAATCTGGTGGAACCGGCGATTGCCCGTTGGGCGGCAGAGCGCGCGACCTCCAGCGATCTGGCGCAGATTGAATCGGCGCTGAACGAGATGATTGCTAACAATCAGGATCGCGAGGCATTTAACGAAGCTGATATTCGCTACCACGAGGCGGTACTTCAGTCGGTACATAACCCGGTGTTACAGCAACTTAGCATCGCGATTAGTTCACTGCAGCGGGCAGTTTTTGAACGAACCTGGATGGGCGATGAGGCCAACATGCCGCAAACGCTTCAGGAACATAAGGCGCTGTTCGATGCGATACGGCATCAGGACGGCGATGCGGCAGAGCAGGCGGCGCTTACCATGATCGCCAGCTCGACACGAAGATTAAAGGAAATCACATGACAGCTCGCTACATCGCAATTGACTGGGGATCGACCAATCTGCGCGCCTGGCTTTATCAGAGCGACAACTGCCTGGACAGCAGGCAATCAGAAGCAGGCGTCACGCGCCTGAACGGAAAATCTCCGGCTGCGGTGTTAGCAGAAGTGATAGCAGGCTGGCGTGAAGAGAATACGCCAGTGGTGATGGCAGGAATGGTCGGCAGCAATGTTGGCTGGAAAGTCGCTCCTTATTTATCCGTTCCTGCCTGTTTCTCATCTATTGGTGAACAGTTAACGTCTGTTGGCGACAATATCTGGATTATTCCCGGATTATGCGTCTCTCATGATGATAACCACAATGTGATGCGCGGCGAAGAAACACAATTGCTTGGCGCGCGTGCTCTTGCTCCTTCCTCTCTTTATGTTATGCCCGGTACGCATTGCAAATGGGTGCAAGCCGATAGCCAGCAAATCAACGATTTTCGCACCGTGATGACCGGTGAATTGCACCATTTACTGCTAAATCAGTCATTGATTGGGGCTGGTTTGCCGCCGCAGGAAAACTCTGCCGATGCCTTCGCGGCCGGTCTTGAACGCGGCCTTAATGCTCCCGCCGTATTGCCGCAACTTTTTGAAGTTCGCGCCTCGCATGTGCTGGGAACGCTTCCCCGCGAACAGGTCAGCGAATTTCTCTCTGGTTTGTTGATTGGTGCTGAGGTCGGCAGTATGCGCGACGACGTGGCTCATCAACAGGCTATCACCCTTGTCGCCGGAACATCGCTGACCGTGCGTTACCAACAAGCCTTTCAGGCTATGGGTTGCGACGTAACGGCGGTGGCGGGCGACACGGCATTTCTGGCTGGTATAAGGAGCATTGCTCATGCAGTGGCAAACTAAACTCCCGCTGATCGCCATTTTGCGCGGCATTACGCCTGACGAGGCGCTGGCGCATGTTGGCGCGGTGATTGACGCCGGGTTCGACGCGGTTGAAATCCCGCTGAATTCTCCCCAATGGGAGCAAAGCATTCCCGCAGTCGTTGAAGCATACGGCGACAAAGCGTTGATTGGCGCAGGTACGGTACTGAAACCTGAGCAGGTTGATACGCTCGCCAGGATGGGCTGCCAGCTCATCGTTACGCCCAATATCCATAGTGAGGTCATTCGTCGTGCGGTGGGTTACGGCATGACCGTTTGCCCCGGTTGTGCGACGGCGACCGAAGCCTTTAGCGCGCTCGAAGCAGGCGCGCAGGCACTGAAAATATTTCCGTCATCGGCTTTTGGCCCGCAGTACATCAAAGCATTAAAAGCGGTATTACCGCAGGACATCGCGGTCTTTGCCGTTGGCGGCGTGACGCCAGAAAACCTGGCGCAGTGGATAGACGCTGGTTGTGCTGGAGCGGGCTTAGGTAGCGATCTCTATCGCGCCGGACAGTCCGTGGAACGTACCGCGCAGCAGGCAGCAGCATTTGTTAAGGCGTATCGAGAGGCAGTGCAATGAAAATTACCAAAATTACCACGTATCGTTTACCTCCCCGCTGGATGTTCCTGAAAATTGAAACCGATGAAGGCGTGGTCGGTTGGGGCGAACCGGTGATCGAGGGCCGCGCCCGCACGGTGGAAGCGGCAGTTCACGAGCTGGGTGACTATCTTATTGGTCAGGATCCATCGCGCATCAACGACTTATGGCAAGTGATGTATCGCGCCGGTTTTTATCGTGGCGGCCCCATTCTGATGAGCGCCATCGCCGGGATCGACCAGGCGTTATGGGATATCAAAGGCAAAGTGCTGAATGCGCCCGTCTGGCAACTAATGGGTGGCCTGGTCCGCGACAAAATCAAAGCCTACAGTTGGGTCGGCGGCGATCGTCCGGCGGATGTTATCGACGGCATTAAAACCCTGCGTGAAATCGGCTTCGATACTTTCAAACTGAACGGTTGTGAAGAACTGGGTCTGATTGATAACTCCCGCGCGGTAGATGCGGCGGTCAACACCGTGGCACAAATTCGTGAAGCCTTTGGTAATCAGATTGAGTTTGGCCTTGATTTTCACGGTCGCGTCAGCGCGCCGATGGCGAAAGTGCTGATTAAAGAACTGGAACCGTATCGCCCGCTATTTATTGAAGAGCCGGTGCTGGCGGAACAAGCCGAATACTACCCGAAACTGGCGGCGCAAACTCACATTCCGCTGGCAGCGGGGGAGCGCATGTTCTCGCGCTTCGATTTTAAACGCGTGCTGGAGGCGGGGGGCATTTCGATCCTGCAACCGGATCTCTCCCACGCGGGCGGTATTACCGAATGCTACAAAATTGCCGGAATGGCGGAAGCCTATGACGTGACTCTTGCGCCGCACTGTCCGCTCGGCCCCATTGCACTGGCTGCTTGCCTGCATATCGACTTTGTCTCCTATAACGCCGTACTTCAGGAACAAAGTATGGGCATTCATTACAACAAAGGCGCGGAGTTACTCGACTTTGTGAAAAACAAAGAGGACTTCAGCATGGTCGGCGGCTTCTTTAAACCGCTAACGAAACCGGGCTTAGGCGTGGAAATCGACGAAGCCAAAGTCATTGAGTTCAGTAAAAATGCCCCGGACTGGCGTAATCCGCTCTGGCGTCATGAAGATAACAGCGTAGCAGAGTGGTAATTCCTGCCACGTAAGCCCCTCATCGGGCACTAAAACAGCAATACAAAAATATAACCCTCTGTAACTTACAGGGCATGGTGAGCGGCCTCGCTATGCCCAAAATCAGGAGATAGCTCGCTATGGATATTCCCGTAAATGCAGCAAAGCCGGGGCGTCGGCGTTATCTGACGTTAGTGATGATTTTTATTACGGTAGTGATTTGTTATGTCGATCGCGCCAACCTGGCCGTGGCTTCCGCCCATATTCAGGAAGAGTTCGGTATTACTAAAGCCGAAATGGGCTATGTATTTTCGGCCTTCGCCTGGCTTTATACCTTATGTCAGATCCCCGGCGGTTGGTTTTTAGATCGCGTGGGTTCACGTGTGACTTATTTTATTGCGATATTTGGCTGGTCGGTGGCGACATTATTCCAGGGATTTGCCACGGGCTTAATGTCATTAATTGGTCTGCGGGCGATAACCGGTATTTTCGAAGCGCCCGCTTTCCCGACCAATAACCGTATGGTGACCAGTTGGTTCCCGGAACATGAACGTGCTTCTGCCGTTGGTTTTTATACCTCTGGTCAGTTTGTCGGTCTGGCGTTTCTGACTCCGCTGCTGATCTGGATTCAGGAGATGTTGAGCTGGCACTGGGTGTTCATTGTCACCGGCGGTATCGGCATTATCTGGTCGCTGATTTGGTTTAAAGTTTACCAGCCGCCGCGCCTGACCAAAGGCATCAGCAAAGCTGAGCTGGATTACATTCGTGATGGTGGCGGTCTGGTGGATGGCGATGCGCCGGTGAAAAAAGAGGCGCGTCAGCCGTTAACGGCAAAAGACTGGAAACTGGTGTTCCATCGTAAACTGATCGGCGTCTATCTCGGGCAATTTGCGGTGGCGTCTACGCTGTGGTTCTTCTTAACCTGGTTCCCGAACTATTTAACCCAGGAAAAAGGGATAACGGCGTTGAAAGCGGGTTTTATGACCACGGTGCCATTTCTCGCTGCGTTTGTCGGTGTACTGCTCTCAGGATGGGTAGCGGATCTGCTGGTGCGGAAGGGCTTTTCGCTGGGCTTTGCGCGTAAAACACCAATAATCTGCGGCTTGTTGATCTCCACCTGCATTATGGGTGCTAACTATACCAATGACCCGATGATGATTATGTGTCTGATGGCGCTGGCATTCTTCGGTAACGGTTTTGCTTCGATTACCTGGTCGCTGGTCTCTTCTTTGGCACCGATGCGCCTGATTGGTTTAACCGGCGGGGTGTTTAACTTCGCCGGTGGTTTGGGGGGTATCACCGTTCCGCTGGTGGTGGGTTACCTGGCGCAGGGTTACGGTTTTGCACCTGCACTGGTTTATATCTCCGCCGTCGCGTTGATTGGCGCGCTCTCTTACATCCTGCTGGTAGGTGATGTGAAGCGCGTTGGGTAATCTCTCAACTGTGGAATATGTGCAATGCCACTGCGCATAATCCACTTTCTTAAGGCCGGTGCGGTCAGGCATCGGCTTTTCAGGATCTTGCCGTAGAGTTTTAAACGCAGTTTGCGGGTGGCGTGCCAGTAAGCGGCATTGATTTTCTCCGGCTGCTTCAGTAGCACCGAACGCAGTATTTCCGCGCTATCCAGCGCATAGCTAATCCCCTCCAGCGAGCTGGCACTGATAAATCCCGCCGCTTCGCCAATAAGAAAAGCATTGTCCTTACCGCAGACAAAATCCTGCCAGCGTGAGGGAAACAACACGGTGCATTTTTCACTTTTCACCGCTTTGCCAAACTGGAACTGAAAGGCGTTCATTTTCTCTTTCAGCGCCGCAAAACGCGCCTGGCCGTCTTTCATCGGATAGGCACCGCCAAAAATAAAATAACCGTCTTTGCTGATACTCCATGAGTAACAGTCAGTTATCGCATTATCAAAGATACAGGAGTAGAACGGCGTCGGATGTTTCTCTGTGAACCACTGCTGGATAGCGACATATTTACGAATCTGATGATCCGGGTAGAGATGTCGCCGCACCATCGAGTTTGCACCATCAGCACCGACCAGATAGCGGGCAGTAATGTGTTGCTCCCAGCCATCGGCGCGAAAAATAACATGCCATTTATCATCCTCACGCCAGATTTTCCGGCACAGGCTGTCGTGGTAAACCTCAACGCTGGTGGGGATCAGCGATTTCATCCACAAGTCGAAGGCATGACGATTAATATTGATATAGCTTCGCTGGTAGTTACGCGTGAGCGATGCTGTGACGTCGACGGTTTTGACGCTGAAAATCTGTGGGTTGGCGATCACATCGACAGGGAGCGTTAGCCCGTCGCGAATAAAAGAACGCTGCGCGTCCGGTGCCAGCAGACCACCGCAAGGTTTGCTGAAACCTTCTGTACCGCACTGGTGCTTTTTATCCAGTGCAATCACCTGCATTTTTCCTGCTAACTGCCGCGCCAGTGCGGAACCCGCCGGGCCGAGGCCGATAATCGCTACGTCAAAATGTTCCATCTTTTTACTCACATTCATCACGATGGCAAAAGACTATTGTCTGAAAGTGAAGTCCTTGTGAAGTATGATGGCGGAAACCGTTTTGTATCAGGATCACGCCATGAAACAACTCACCAACGCTTCACGAAACCACCTGCTCACCAATACCAACACCTGGACACCCGATAGCCAGTGGCTGGTATTTGACGTGCGGCCTTCTGGCGCGTCGTTTACCGGCGAGACAATTGAGCGTGTGAATATCCATACCGGCGAGGTTGAAGTTATTTACCAGGCGTCACAGGGTGCACACGTTGGCGTGGTGACCGTTCATCCGAAGCTGGAGAAATATGTCTTCATCCACGGCCCAGAAAATCCTGATGAAACATGGCATTACGATTTCCATCACCGCCGCGGCGTGATTGTTGAAGGCGGAAAGATGAGCAATCTCGATGCCATGGATATTACCGTTCCGTACACTCCTGGGGCGCTACGTGGCGGCAGTCATGTACATGTCTTTAGCCCGAACGGTGAAATGGTGAGTTTTACCTATAACGACCATGTACTACATGAATGCCGCCCGGCGCTGGATTTGCGAAACGTCGGGGTTGCGGCACCGTTTGGCCCGGTTAACGTACACAAACAGCATCCGCGCGAATACAGCGGCAGCCACTGGTGCGTGCTGGTAAGTAAAACCACGCCCACGCCGCAGCCGGGCAGTGATGAAATCAATCGCGCTTATGAAGAGGGATGGGTCGGAAACCACGCGCTGGCGTTTATTGGCGACACACTTTCGCTGAACGGCGAGAAAGTACCGGAGCTGTTTATTGTAGAGCTGCCACAAAATGAAAACGGCTGGAAAGCGGCTGGTGAGGAGCCGTTAAGCGGCACGGAATCAACCCTGCCAGCGCCGCCGCGTGGTGTCGTGCAGCGACGTTTAACCTTTACTCACCATCGTACTTACCCAGGGTTAGTCAACGTTCCACGCCATTGGGTGCGTTGTAACCCACAGGGGACGCAAATCGCGTTTTTAATGCGTGACGATAACGGTATTGTGCAATTGTGGCTTATCTCCCCACAGGGCGGCGAACCGCGCCAGTTAACCGATAACAAAACGGATATTCAGTCAGCGTTTAACTGGCATCCGTCAGGAGAATGGCTGGGTTTTGTGCTGGATAATCGTATTGCCTGTGCACATGCGCAAAGCGGTGAAGTTGAGTATTTAACCGAAAATCACGCCAACCAACCTTCGGCAGACGCCGTGGTCTTCTCGCCAGATGGTCAATGGCTGGCGTGGATGGAAGCTGGCCAGTTGTGGGTCACCGAAACTGGCCACTAATTCAGTTCGTTGGCATTCGGGCTGGTGGAATGACGGCATTGATGGCCTGCGCGTCGGCTTCACTTTTTTCCACGCGTGAGCGCACTGAACTGTCTTTGCGGAATGCATCCCACGGCAGTAAAAGCGTGTCCATAACAGCGGTAAACGGCATATCAAGAATCACCAGTGACTTAGTGCCCCAGTTGGTTTCATTGTCACCAATCATGGTGGCGCTGGCACGGGTGCCAGGGTATGTTCCCTCTTTGCCCCCTGTATGGGACATCACGCTGGAACATCCTGTCATTAACGCCATCCCGCTGCACATTAAGAGTGCTAACAACACATTTCTTATCATAATAAATTCATCAGTTGATCGTTGGTGTTGGCATGATGTGTTATAGCGATCCCTTGCTGAAAATAACATCATCATCATGTCGCACTGTGGCGGCTATCGCACTTTAACGTTTCGTGCTGCCCCTCAGTCTATGCAATAGACCATAAACTGCAAAAAAAAGTCCGTTGGAAAGACTTGAAAAGTGCATATCCAGACCCATTTTTATACCGTAGCCGATGAGAACGCGCCTGATGGGTGTTCTGGCTATCCGACCTGTCCATTGTGGAAGGTCTTACATTCTCGCTGATTTCAGGAGCTATTGATTATGCGTAACTTTGATTTATCCCCGCTTTATCGTTCTGCAATTGGATTTGACCGTTTGTTTAACCACTTAGAAAACAACCAGAGCCAGAGTAATGGTGGCTACCCTCCGTATAACGTTGAACTGGTAGACGAAAACCATTATCGCATTGCTATCGCTGTAGCTGGTTTTGCTGAGAGTGAACTGGAAATTACCGCCCAGGACAATCTGCTGGTGGTGAAAGGTGCTCACGCCGACGAACAAAAAGAGCGCACCTATCTGTACCAGGGCATCGCTGAACGCAACTTCGAACGCAAATTCCAGTTAGCAGAAAACATTCATGTTCGTGGCGCTAACCTGGTGAACGGTCTGCTGTATATCGATCTCGAACGCGTGATTCCGGAAGCGAAAAAACCGCGCCGTATCGAAATCAACTAATTCTCTAAGGCCGCCTGGCGCGGCCTGGCAACTTCATGCTCGCCGTCAGGGAGCATATGCGAATCCTCGGATTTGCAGGTACTTACTCGCTTCTTAGAAGGAGAAATGACTATGCGTAACTTCGATTTATCCCCACTGATGCGTCAATGGATCGGTTTTGACAAACTGGCCAACGCACTGCAAAACGCCGGTGAAAGCCAGAGCTTCCCGCCGTACAACATTGAGAAAAGCGACGATAACCACTACCGCATTACTCTTGCGCTGGCGGGCTTCCGTCAGGAAGATTTAGATATTCAACTGGAAGGTACTCGCCTGAGCGTAAAAGGCACGCCGGAGCAGCCCAAAGAAGAGAAAAAATGGCTGCATCAAGGTCTTATGAATCAGCCTTTTAGCCTGAGTTTTACGCTGGCAGAAAATATGGAAGTCTCTGGTGCAACCTTCGTAAATGGTTTGCTGCATATTGATTTAATTCGTAATGAGCCTGAACCCATCGCAGCGCAGCGTATCGCTATCAGCGAACGTCCCGCGTTAAATAGCTAATTAGCTATTCTTTTTGCCCCGCCAGCCTGGTGGGGCTTTTTTTATTTACCATCTTCAACAATGTGTTAATTTTCGCCAATTTAAGATGTTCCTGCACTCTCTTTCCCGTGATAATGTGCGCCATAAGGCAAATCTGCTTCACCGATTCAGCCATAATCCATAGCAATTAAAATGTTATCTCAAGAGAAATGGACGATGAGTGATATAGCATTAACAGTCAGTATTCTGGCTTTGGTGGCGGTCGTCGGTTTGTTTATCGGCAACGTCAAGTTTCGCGGCGTTGGATTGGGCATTGGCGGCGTACTATTCGGTGGGATCATCGTCGGCCATTTTGTTTCACAGGCTGGGATGACATTAAGTAGCGACATGCTGCATGTTATCCAGGAATTTGGTCTGATCCTGTTCGTTTACACTATCGGCATTCAAGTGGGGCCGGGATTCTTTGCCTCGTTGCGTGTCTCCGGATTACGCCTTAATTTGTTTGCCGTTTTGGTTGTCATCATCGGTGGCCTGGTCACCGCCATCCTGCATAAATTGTTCGATATCCCACTTCCCGTGGTGCTGGGTATTTTCTCCGGCGCGGTCACCAATACGCCAGCGCTGGGCGCAGGTCAGCAGATCTTACGCGACCTCGGCACACCGATGGAGATGGTTGATCAGATGGGGATGAGCTATGCGATGGCGTATCCATTCGGCATTTGCGGGATTTTGTTCACCATGTGGATACTGCGGGTTATTTTTCGCGTCAATGTTGAGACGGAAGCCCTGCAGCACGAGTCGACACGAACCAACGGCGGTGCGCTAATCAGGACGATTAATATCCGTGTTGAGAATCCTAATTTGCATAATTTAGCCATTAAAGATGTGCCGATTCTCAATGGCGATAAAGTTATCTGCTCGCGATTGAAACGAGAAGAAACCCTAAAAGTACCTTCACCAGAGACCATTATTCAGTTGGGAGATTTACTGCATCTGGTGGGGCAGCCTGCGGATTTACATAATGCACAACTGGTGATTGGTCAGGAAGTGGATACTTCGCTGTCGACGAAAGGCACCGATTTGCGTGTCGAACGCGTGGTGGTCACCAATGAAAATGTGCTCGGCAAGCGTATTCGCGACCTGCATTTTAAGGAGCGCTATGATGTCGTCATTTCGCGACTGAATCGTGCCGGGGTTGAACTGGTTGCCAGTGGCGATATTAGCCTGCAATTTGGCGATATCCTCAACCTGGTTGGACGCCCGTCGGCTATTGATGCCGTTGCCAATGTATTAGGTAATGCGCAGCAAAAACTGCAACAGGTTCAGATGTTACCCGTGTTTATTGGTATCGGTCTTGGCGTGTTGTTAGGCTCCATTCCGGTGTTCGTGCCAGGATTCCCGGCGGCGTTGAAGCTGGGGCTGGCGGGTGGTCCGCTGATTATGGCGCTGATCCTTGGACGTATCGGCAGTATCGGTAAGCTGTACTGGTTTATGCCGCCAAGTGCCAACCTGGCACTGCGCGAACTGGGTATCGTACTGTTCCTTTCAGTTGTTGGTCTGAAATCCGGCGGCGATTTTATCCATACATTGGTTAATGGCGAAGGGCTAAGTTGGATAGGCTATGGTGCATTGATTACCGCGATTCCGCTGATCACAGCCGGCATTCTGGCGCGGATGTTAGCCAAAATGAATTATCTCACTATGTGTGGGATGTTGGCGGGTTCAATGACCGATCCACCGGCGCTGGCGTTTGCCAATAATCTTCATCCAACCAGTGGTGCAGCGGCTCTCTCTTACGCCACGGTGTATCCATTAGTCATGTTTCTGCGCATCATCACACCACAGTTACTTGCGGTGCTTTTCTGGGGCATCGGTTAACCCTTTTCCGGGTGGAGTCGCCGTAAATGGTACTCCACCCGGTATTCACAGGCGTTTCTGAACATTACTGAGTTACTTAAACCAGTGAACCACCGGTCAGGAAAGAAAAGATCAGGAATATCAGCACAATTCCACAGATGATGCCGATACCAAAAAGCAAGGTATGGAAAGCCAGCGTCCCGCTACCAAAAAACAGTGCACCGCGAATGCCCCAGCGATTTTCTTTACGCATACCGGCAACAAACGCGCAGAGTAGCGCGGCAATGGCCAGGGCGATACCGCCGTGATCGAGGATTTTATCGACATCAACGTCCTCTTTTTTCTGCGTCGTGGTGATTTTTTCGCCTTTTATTCCGGCGAGAAGACCTCTTTTAATTTCCGCCGTTTTTTCTGCAATAACGCTTTCCAGCGTTGGCGGCGGCGTGGAAAAAGGGCCGAATGAAAAGTGGATAATGCCCATTATTAAAGCGATAGCACCGAACAGCATACCCAGTGAACTGATTTTATTTTGCGCTATGATACCCATCTGACCTCCTTGTAGCGGATGGCAAGCATATCAGGAAAGCGCCGGACGACATTCCTAAAAATAGACGAATAAGACATCGCTATTGCGAAACGACTAAGGAGCCATAGTGAAAATTTCCCGACTCGGAGAAGCGCCCGATTACCGTTTTTCTCTGGCTAATGAGCGTACCTTTCTGGCGTGGATCCGAACTGCGCTGGGTTTTCTGGCGGCAGGTGTTGGGCTGGATCAGCTTGCGCCGGATTTCGCCACGCCGGTCATTCGCGAACTGCTGGCATTGTTGTTGTGTCTGTTTTCCGGCGGGTTAGCGATGTATGGTTACCTGCGCTGGCTACGTAACGAAAAGGCGATGCGTCTGAAAGAAGATTTACCCTACACCAACAGCTTATTAATCATTAGCTTAATATTGATGATTGTGGCGGTGATCGTTATGGGACTGGTACTGTATGCCGGATAGCCGCAAAGCCAGACGGATTGCCGACCCGGGTCTTCAGCCGGAACGCACATCGCTGGCATGGTTTCGCACCATGCTGGGTTACGGTGCGTTGATGGCGTTGGCAATCAAACACAACTGGCATCAGTCAGACACATTGTTCTGGATTTCTATTGGCATCCTTTCCTTTGTGGCATTGATCCTCTGGCGCTATACCCGCAATCGCAATTTAATGGATGTCACTAATAGCGATTTTTCCCAATTTTACGTAATCCGTGACAAATTTATGATCTCCCTCGCGGTGTTATCTCTTGCAATACTGTTTGCTGTAACGCATATACATCAAATTATCGTATTAATTGAGAGAATCACATGACAGGAAGTCAGGTTAGAAATGCTGAAGAGGACAGGCACAAATTGGTTATAGAGTATAAAGATGCTCTGCAACCTGCCGATTTTTATCAAAATTTCAAACAGCGAGGCATCCGCTCCGTGCAACTTATTCCCCACATTGAATTTGATGACCGGGGCGAGCTGACGGCAGCTTCGATGACAGAGAAGCTGTGGGGGCAATTTTTAATTGCCCTGTTCGAGTGTTGGGTGCGGGCAGATATCAGTCGTATATCAATTGAGCTTTTCGACGCCACCCTGCAAAAATGGTGCAGGAGCGAAAAACTGCAACCCCGGCGAGGCTGTCAGGGATGTGACTGGCATCGTCTTTGCCCACAAGCATGGGATGATCAGCCGGACGACGTGCTTTGTGCTGGCTATCAAGCTTTTTATTCCCACTCGGCACCGTACATGCGGGTGATGCGCGACTTGATAAAGCAGCATCGTTCTCCCATGGAGTTGATGACGATGCTGCGGTGATGCGAGCTTAAACGGCCTGCCCCTGGTGTGATATCCGCGTTGCCAGCGGCAGCCAGCAAAGCACAATCAATAACCCCATTAAGGTCATCAACAGCCCCAGACTTCCCTGGCCGGTTTGCGGCAGCATCGCAGAGAGCGACGCCAGTACGCCGGAACCAATGTTTTGCAGGCCGCCAACCAGTGCGCCAGCAGTACCTGCCAGGAATGGAAACGGCTCCATCGCGCCGCTGGTGGCCAGCGGAAATAGCATTCCGGCACCAAAAAAGAACAGCGCGGCGGGAACGAGTAGTGTCCAGACATTCATCACGCCAAACCAGCCAGGGATCCACATCATCAGTCCTGCCAGCAGGCAACAGATAACTGACTGCCACATTAACGAAGAGAACCGTTTATTCGGGCGTCCGGCAAACCATGCGCCGAAAAATGCCGCCGGGATTGGCAGAATAAATAAAATACTGACCGTCATACTGCTCAGCCCTAATACTGCGCCCATCAACACACCAGAACAGGCTTCGAAAGCGGCAATTCCTGCCAGACCGCCAATAAGCATCAGTAAATAGCAGTTAAAACCGCCGTTACCGAAAAGAGTTTTATAACTGGTCAGTAGGCGCGTGCGTGGCGCATCGACAGGGCGCGTTTCCGGCATCCAGCGCGCCATACTGAACGTCACACCGGCACAGAGCACCAACAAAAACAGGTAACAGGCCCGCCAGTTCCACATGGTATTCAGCAGACCGCCAATTAATGGCGCAAGCAAAGGGCTGACGAGAATACCCATATTTAACATGCTATTAGCGTGACGTAGCTGTGTCCGTTCATACAGATCACGCGGTAATGTACGCGCCATCACACCACCGACACCGGTTCCCATTCCCTGCATTGCGCTGGCAGTAATTAATACCGTCAGGCTGGAGGTGGTGACCGCCACCAGCGTTGCTAACATAAAAATGGACATTCCGACGAGGATCACCGGGCGGCGACCCACACGGTCGGAAATTGGGCCATAAAACAGTTGTGAGACACCGTAGGTCAGCAGATACGCGCCCATTACGCTCTGCACCGCCCCTTCACGGACGTTGAGATCGCGCGCCATATCGGCAATAGCTGGAATATAAATAGTTTGTGCCATCTGACCGACAGCCACGAGTAATACCAACATCAATAATAAATTGATGTTTCTATGCGTTTTCATTATCACAGATGCTTATATAAGAATATTTAGAATAAGTTGCTACGCATTCCAATAAATGCGGGAGAGGAATCTATCACATTGATAAATGTTAGCCAGATATATATATGGAATGATGAATAACGAAGCGGCAGAATATATAAACAACAGCGGCAATAAATGTTTCCGGAATGGATTGTAGTTTAAATAAATTCTGTAGGGTGGATACGATGCGTCAGCATCGCATCGACACGAATCTGCCAGCAGAATGTAAAAGACCACCTCCTCAGGAGGTGGTCTTTTACTTCTTACGTTTCAGTACAAAACGTGATCAGTCCCTCATTTTTTCCCTGATGAAAAATTTTCCATTGTCTCTCCTGTAAACCTGTGCTTGTATAAATATTGTTAAACACAAAACAAACAAGGTCCCCAATGACTACTTCCATGCTCAACGCAAAACTACTACCAACTGCGCCATCCGCCGCAGTGGTCGTCGTGCGTGTGGTGGTGGTCGTCGGCAATGCGCCGTAGGGACTGGAACAACACACGATTCCAAAACCCCGCCGGCGCAAACCGGGCGGGGTTTTTCGTTTAAGCACCCCCGGAAAGTCGGCCCAGAAGAAAAGGACTGGAGCATGGCAAGTTCGGGCACAACATCGACACGTAAGCGCTTTACTGGCGCAGAATTTATCGTTTATTTCCTGGAACAACAGGGCATTAAGGTTGTGACGGGGATCCCTGGTGGCTCAATTCTCCCTGTCTATGACGCCTTAAGCCAAAGTACACAAATCCGCCATATTCTGGCCCGTCACGAACAAGGAGCGGGATTTATCGCCCAGGGGATGGCGCGCACCGACGGAAAACCAGCGGTTTGCATGGCCTGCAGTGGGCCGGGAGCGACTAATCTGGTGACTGCCATTGCCGATGCGAGGCTGGACTCCATTCCGCTGATTTGCATCACCGGTCAGGTTCCGGCCTCAATGATTGGCACCGACGCCTTCCAGGAAGTCGATACCTACGGCATCTCTATCCCCATCACCAAACATAACTATCTGGTCAGACATATCGAAGAACTTCCGCAGGTCATGAGCGATGCCTTTCGCATTGCGCAATCAGGCCGCCCTGGCCCGGTGTGGATAGACATTCCTAAGGATGTGCAAACAGCGGTTTTTGAGATTGAAGAACAACCTGCTCCGGTAGAAAAAGCCGCCGCGCCTGCCTTTAGTGAAGAGAGCATTCGTGACGCGGCAGCGATGATTAACGCAGCCAAACGCCCGGTGCTTTATCTGGGAGGCGGTGTGATCAACGCGCCTGCGCGGGTGCGTGAACTGGCAGAGAAAGCGCAACTGCCCACCACCATGACCTTAATGGCGCTGGGCATGTTGCCAAAAGCGCATCCGCTGTCGCTGGGTATGCTGGGAATGCACGGTGTACGCAGCACCAACTTTATCTTGCAGGAGGCAGATCTGCTGATTGTGCTCGGTGCACGTTTTGATGATCGGGCGATAGGCAAAACCGAGGAGTTCTGCCCGAACGCGAAAATCATTCATGTTGATATCGACCGCGCAGAGCTGGGCAAAGTTAAGCAAGCGCACGTGGCGATTCAGGCGGATGTTGATGATGTGTTGTCGCAATTAATCCCACAGGTGGAAGTCCAACCGCGTACAGAGTGGCACCAACAGGTGGCTGATTTACAACGCGAATTCCCGTGCCCTATCCCGAAAGCATGCGATCCGTTAACGCATTACGGCCTGATCAACGCCGTTGCCGCCTGTGTGGATGACAACGCGATTATCACGACCGATGTTGGTCAGCACCAGATGTGGACCGCACAAGCGTATCCGCTCAATCGTCCTCGTCAGTGGCTGACCTCCGGTGGGCTGGGAACCATGGGCTTTGGCCTGCCAGCGGCGATTGGCGCGGCGCTGGCAAACCCGGATCGCAAAGTTTTATGTTTCTCCGGTGACGGCAGTCTGATGATGAATATTCAGGAGATGGCCACTGCCAGCGAAAACCAACTGGATGTCAAAATCATTCTGATGAACAACGAAGCGTTAGGGTTGGTGCATCAGCAGCAAAGCCTGTTCTACAAGCAGGGCGTTTTTGCCGCCACCTATCCGGGCAAAATCAACTTTATGCAAATAGCCGCCGGATTCGGCCTCGAAACCTGTGATTTGAATAACGAAGCCGATCCGCAGGCCGCGTTGCAGGAAATTATTAATCGCCCTGGCCCGGCGCTGATCCACGTGCGCATTGATGCCGAAGAAAAAGTTTACCCGATGGTGCCGCCAGGTGCGGCGAATACTGAAATGGTGGGGGAATAAACCATGCAAAACACAACTCATGACAACGTGATTCTGGAACTCACCGTTCGCAACCATCCGGGCGTAATGACCCACGTTTGTGGGCTTTTTGCCCGCCGCGCCTTTAACGTCGAGGGTATTCTCTGCCTGCCGATTCAGGACAGCGACAAAAGCCATATTTGGCTACTGGTTAATGATGACCAGCGGCTGGAGCAGATGATAAGCCAAATCGACAAACTGGAAGATGTGGTCAAAGTGCAGCGTAATCAGTCTGACCCGACCATGTTTAACAAGATTGCAGTGTTCTTTCAGTAACCGCTCAAGGCTTGAACAGCGGCGCGCTTATCGTTAAGGTAAGCGCGTTTTTTTACCCGCCAGGACAAGACCATGATCACCGTTGCCCTTATAGACGATCACCTTATCGTCCGCTCCGGCTTTGCGCAGTTGCTGGGGCTGGAACCTGATTTGCAGGTAGTTGCTGAGTTTGGCTCGGGGCGCGAGGCGCTGGCCGGATTGCCTGGGCGCGGTGTGCAGGTGTGTATTTGCGACATCTCAATGCCGGATATTTCGGGGCTGGAGTTGCTAAGTCTGCTACCAAAAGGGATGGCGACAATTATGCTCTCCGTTCATGACAGTCCGGCGCTGGTTGAACAGGCGCTTAATGCGGGCGCGCGCGGTTTTCTCTCCAAACGTTGTAGCCCGGACGAACTGATCGCCGCCGTGCATACAGTTGCCACGGGCGGCTGTTATCTGACGCCGGACATCGCCATTAAGCTGGCATCCGGCCGCCAGGATCCACTGACCAAACGCGAACGTCAGGTGGCGGAAAAGCTGGCGCAAGGGATGGCAGTAAAAGAGATCGCCGCTGAACTGGGGTTGTCGCCTAAAACGGTGCACGTACATCGCGCTAATCTGATGGAAAAACTGGGCGTCAGTAACGACGTTGAACTGGCTCGCCGTATGTTTGATGGCTGGTGATGAAGACGTTTTTTTCCCGCTTAATTACCGTTATTGCCTGCTTTTTTATTTTCTCTGCCGCGTGGTTTTGCCTGTGGAGTATCAGCCTGCATTTGGTTGAACGCCCGGAGCTGGCTGTGCTGCTGTTCCCGTTTGGCTTGCGGCTGGGACTGATGTTGCAATGCCCGCGCGGATACTGGCCCGTATTGCTGGGCGCGGAATGGTTGCTGATTTACTGGTTGATGCAGGCGGTTGGGTTAACGCATTTTACGTTATTGATGATCGGTAGTTTACTGACGTTACTGCCCGTGGCGTTGATTTCTCGCTATCGCCATCAGCGTGACTGGCGCACGTTGCTGTTACAAGGAGCAGCGTTGACGGCGGCAGCGTTGTTACAGTCACTGCCCTGGCTTTGGCACAGATATGGAAACGAGTCGTGGAACGCGCTGTTATTGACCTTAACTGGCGGTCTGACGCTGGCTCCTGTTTGTCTCGTGTTCTGGCATTACCTGGCGAATAACACCTGGCTACCGCTGGGGCCGTCGCTGGTTTCTCAGCCGATAAACTGGCGTGGACGCCATCTGGTCTGGTACTTGCTGCTGTTTGTTATCAGTCTCTGGCTGCAACTGGGGCTGCCGAACGAACTGTCGCGCTTTACGCCATTCTGCCTGGCGCTGCCGATTATTGCCCTGGCCTGGCACTATGGCTGGCAAGGAGCGCTGATTGCGACGCTGATGAACGCCATTGCGTTGATTGCCAGCCAGACATGGCATGATCATCCGGTGGATTTATTGCTCTCGCTGCTGGTGCAAAGCCTTACAGGCTTGTTGCTTGGCGCAGGTATTCAGCGACTGCGCGAGCTTAACCAGTCGCTGCAAAAGGAACTGGCGCGCAATCAGCATCTTGCCGAACGTTTGCTGGAAACCGAAGAGAGCGTGCGCCGCGACGTAGCGCGTGAACTGCACGATGATATCGGCCAGACCATCACCGCTATTCGCACCCAGGCGGGCATTGTTCAGCGACTGGCAGCGGATAACGCCAGTGTGAAGCAGAGTGGACAGCTAATCGAACAACTATCGCTGGGCGTTTACGACGCGGTGCGCCGCTTGTTAGGGCGGTTAC
Organism: Escherichia sp. KTE159; assembly: GCF_000408805.1. Classification (NCBI taxonomy): domain Bacteria; kingdom Pseudomonadati; phylum Pseudomonadota; class Gammaproteobacteria; order Enterobacterales; family Enterobacteriaceae; genus Escherichia; species Escherichia sp. KTE159. Next base: position 213,189 of record NZ_KE137293.1, on the reverse strand, counting down.
GCCCACGTCAGTTGGATGACCTCACTCTTGAGCAGGCCATTCGTTCACTGATGCGAGAAATGGAACTGGAGGGGCGCGGTATTATCAGTCATCTCGAATGGCGGATAGATGAATCGGCGTTAAGTGAAAACCAGCGAGTAACGCTGTTTCGTGTCTGCCAGGAAGGGCTGAACAACATTGTGAAACATGCCGATGCCAGTGCGGTCACGCTGCAAGGCTGGCAGCAGGATGAGCGGTTAATGCTGGTGATTGAAGACGATGGTAGCGGTTTGCCGCCAGACTCAGGGCAACACGGTTTTGGCCTCACCGGAATGCGTGAGCGTGTAACGGCGCTGGGCGGCACCTTAACCATCTCCTGTCTGCACGGCACACGCGTCAGTGTCTCTCTCCCCCAACGTTATGTCTAAGGCTTGATGATGTTGCAGTTTCTGAAAGCGCCTGCCGACGCGCCGCTGATGAGTGATAAACGTGAAATTGATGCCTGCTACCGCTACTGGCGTCGGCATATTTTGTTGACCATCTGGTTAGGTTATGCGCTGTTTTATTTCACGCGTAAAAGTTTTAACGCCGCTATGCCGGAAATCCTTGCTACCGGCGTGCTAAGTCGTAGCGATATTGGCCTGTTAGCAACCCTGTTTTATATCACCTACGGTTTGTCGAAGTTTGTCTCCGGCATTGTCAGCGACCGCTCAAATGCGCGTTATTTTATGGGGATTGGGCTTATCGCGACTGGCATCATCAACATTCTGTTTGGATTTTCCACTTCGCTATGGGCGTTTGCCGTGCTCTGGGTGTTGAACGCCTTTTTCCAGGGCTGGGGGTCGCCGGTTTGTGCGCGTCTGTTAACTGCCTGGTATTCACGTACCGAGCGTGGCGGTTGGTGGGCGCTGTGGAATACGGCACATAACGTTGGCGGTGCGTTGATCCCCATCGTGATGGCGGCAGTTGCGCTGCATTATAGCTGGCGTATCGGGATGATGATTGCCGGAAGTTTAGCCATTATAGTGGGGGTTTTTCTCTGCTGGCGGCTACGCGACCGCCCGCAGGCGTTAGGTTTACCGGCGGTCGGAGAATGGCGGCACGACGCACTGGAGGTAGCCCAGCAACAGGAAGGGGCGGGGTTGACACGTAAAGAGATCCTCACCAAATATGTGTTGCTGAATCCATACATCTGGCTGCTTTCGTTCTGCTACGTGCTGGTTTACGTGGTTCGTGCAGCGATTAACGACTGGGGCAACTTGTACATGTCCGAGACGCTGGGCGTCGATTTGGTGACGGCGAATACCGCGGTAACCATGTTTGAACTGGGCGGATTTATCGGTGCGCTGGTTGCAGGCTGGGGATCGGACAAACTGTTTAACGGTAACCGTGGGCCGATGAATTTGATATTCGCCGCGGGGATTTTGCTTTCTGTCGGCTCGCTGTGGCTGATGCCGTTTGCCAGTTACGTGATGCAGGCGACCTGCTTTTTCACCATTGGCTTTTTTGTTTTTGGCCCGCAGATGTTAATCGGCATGGCAGCGGCAGAGTGTTCTCACAAAGAGGCGGCAGGGGCAGCGACGGGGTTTGTCGGCTTGTTTGCTTATCTTGGGGCATCGCTCGCCGGTTGGCCGCTGGCGAAAGTGCTCGATACCTGGCACTGGAGCGGTTTTTTTGTGGTTATCGCTATCGCCGCCGGGATTTCGGCGCTGCTGTTACTGCCCTTTTTGAATGCTCAGGCACCACGCGAAGCGTGATGCATCTCACCTTTTTACTTCATATCCGGCAAAACTAAGAAATTTTCCTGGTTTTGCCTGGACGCTATCCCAGGCCTGATTTGCTGCTGATTTTTACAATGAATACCTCACGCAGGTATTCATTTCAGGAGTAACCCATGCTGGCTTTCCTCAACCAGGTTCGCAAGCCGACTCTGGATCTTCCGCTCGAAGTGCGGCGCAAAATGTGGTTCAAACCGTTCATGCAATCCTACCTGGTGGTCTTTATTGGCTACCTGACGATGTACCTGATTCGTAAGAACTTTAACATTGCGCAGAACGACATGATCTCCACCTACGGGCTGAGCATGACGCAGTTGGGGATGATAGGACTGGGCTTCTCCATCACCTATGGCGTGGGTAAAACGCTGGTTTCCTATTACGCTGACGGCAAAAATACTAAGCAGTTCCTGCCATTCATGCTGATCCTTTCAGCTATTTGTATGCTGGGGTTCAGCGCCAGTATGGGCAGCGGCTCGGTTAGCCTGTTCCTGATGATTGCTTTCTACGCCTTAAGCGGCTTTTTCCAGAGCACCGGCGGTTCGTGCAGTTACTCCACCATCACCAAATGGACGCCGCGTCGTAAGCGCGGGACGTTCCTCGGTTTCTGGAACATTTCCCACAACCTCGGCGGCGCGGGTGCGGCGGGTGTGGCGCTGTTCGGCGCAAATTACCTGTTCGATGGCCACGTGATTGGCATGTTTATTTTCCCGTCGATTATTGCACTGATTGTCGGTTTTATCGGTCTGCGTTACGGAAGTGACTCCCCTGAAGCTTATGGTCTTGGCAAAGCCGAAGAACTGTTCGGTGAAGAGATCAGCGAAGAGGACAAAGAGACGGAATCCACGGATATGACCAAGTGGCAGATCTTTGTCGAATATGTTTTGAAAAACAAAGTGATCTGGCTGCTGTGCTTCGCCAACATCTTCCTGTACGTGGTGCGTATTGGTATCGACCAGTGGTCAACCGTCTACGCTTTCCAGGAACTCAAACTCTCTAAAGCGGTAGCGATTCAGGGCTTTACGCTGTTTGAAGCAGGCGCACTGGTCGGTACGCTGCTGTGGGGCTGGCTCTCCGACCTGGCGAATGGTCGCCGTGGCCTGGTGGCCTGCATCGCGCTGGCACTGATTATCGCGACACTCGGTGTGTATCAGCACGCCAGCAATCAATATATCTACCTGGCTTCTCTCTTTGCATTAGGTTTCCTGGTATTTGGTCCGCAACTGTTGATTGGCGTGGCGGCTGTTGGCTTTGTACCGAAAAAAGCGATCGGCGCTGCCGACGGGATTAAAGGCACCTTCGCCTACCTGATTGGTGACAGCTTTGCCAAGTTAGGTCTGGGGATGATTGCCGATGGTACTCCGGTATTCGGCCTTACCGGCTGGGCTGGAACCTTCGCCGCGCTGGATATCGCCGCAATTGGCTGTATCTGCCTGATGGCGATAGTCGCGGTGATGGAAGAACGCAAAATCCGCCGCGAGAAAAAAATTCAGCAGTTGACAGTGGCATAAACGTAACTGGTGACTTTTGCCCGGCATGATGCCGGGCTTTTTTTATTCCACGATCTCAAGCGTAGTGAAGGAAAACGTCTCGCCATCAAACAAACCCTGGCTGGTCAGTTTCAGCGCGGGGATCACTGGCAGGGAAAGAAATGCCATCTGAATAAACGGTTCATCCGGTAGTGAACCACATTCACGGGCGGCGACTTTCAATGCGTCAATTTGTTCCGCCAGTGACTGCGCTGTGTCGGTGCTCATCAGCCCGGCAATGGGCAACGGCAGGTGGCTCTGTACCTGACCGTTACGTACTACGCAAAGCCCACCGCCGTCCTGAATAACCTGATTCACCGCCAGCGCCATTTCTTCGGTGCTACGACCGATCACCACAATATTATGGCTGTCATGGCTGACCGTCGCCGCCATCGCGCCTTCGTTCAGGCCAAAGCCGCCGAGCAAACCACAGGCCGGAGTCAGTCGTTGTCCGTAGCGCTCAAGCACGGCAATAAAGCACACATCATCGCGATCAAAACCGTTTTCGCTGTAAACGCAGGAGCGGGAGTGCGTAATCAGTTCGTTATGAATAACGTCAATGACACGATAGCGTTTTCCGGGAGTAAATTGCAGCGCAAAGTCGCTGGCGGAAACAGGCTGGCGGGCAATGGTATTGCCATACGGCGGGGCAGATTGCGCCAGTCTTACCGACTCTTGTGCCTGTAAGGTTTGTGCGTCAATCGGTTCGCCTTTCACCAGTACCTGTTGTACTGTGACCTTACGCGCGTCACTTAGCAGAACGATATCGGCCTGTTTGCCTGGTGCCAGTAAACCGAGATGATTAAGACCAAAATGACGCGCCGTCGACCAACTGGCTACACGATATGCCACATGCAGCGGCACATTGTGTTGTTCGATCAGGCGGCGGATTAAGGCGTCGATATGCCCTTCATGGGCAATTTCCCACGGGTTACGGTCATCGGTACAGAGCATGCATTGCGGGCTGTTAAATTCGTTGATCAACGGTGCCAGTGCATTGAGATTGCGGGCGGCGGACCCTTCGCGGATCATCAACGACATACCGAGTTGTAATTTCCGGCGACCTTCTTCCAGCAGATAACTTTCGTGGCAGTTTTCAATACCCGCAGCAATATAAGCGTTAAGTTCTTTACCACCCAAACCGGGACAGTGACCGTCCAGCGTCAGATGGCGAAACGCGTCCAGTTTATCGAGTAGCGCATTTTGGCCGCTAATCACGCCTGGATAGTCCATCATCTCGGCCAGACCGGTAACCTGCGGATGATCCCGCCAGGTGAGCATCTGTTCGAGGGTAAAACTGGCACCGTTTACATCGCAGCCTTCCAGGGCGGGAACGCAAGAACTGACCTGCAAATACTGATTCTGCCTTGCCTGTTCAGCGCAGCGGGCAAACCAGGCGAATCCGGCTTCACCCATGACGTTGACGATTTCATGAGGGTCGCAAATGACGGTTGTCAGGCCACGCGGCAGGGTGGCGGTTTCAAAGGTGACTGGCGTCATCATGCTGGATTCAATATGCAAGTGAGCATCAATAAACCCCGGCACTGCCGTTGCGCCGTTAGCATCAATTCGATGCAAAGCCGGAGCGTCGGCGTATTCTGCGCCAACACCGGCAATGTAACGCCCTTTAATCACAATCGGGCCGGAAATTTCTCCGCCATTGATCAGATCCAGAATAGAGACATTATCAATAATATAATCGGCAACGGCTTCTCCACGGGATACGGCTAACAATTCCTGGTATTCGTCCCGACTAATGTGATGAAATTTATGGCTAATAGAATTATTCATGTTTTTCTCATTTTGATTTTATCAGTTTGATTATTATTTATCATAAAGAAACGTCGCGAGATTATTAAAGAATATCCATTAATGTGCAATTGAAATGTGATAATTATCACTGAACCGTTGTTGTCATTTGTTTTACAAAAGCAAGGAATTAAATCTCCTTCAATGGACAAAAAAATGAATAATGACAATACCGATTACGTGAGTAATGAATCAGGGACGCTTTCGCGATTATTTAAACTGCCGCAACATGGGACCACCGTCCGCACAGAATTGATTGCAGGGATGACCACTTTTTTAACCATGGTGTACATCGTTTTCGTTAACCCGCAAATTCTCGGTGCGGCGCAAATGGATCCGAAAGTGGTGTTTGTCACCACCTGTCTGATTGCCGGTATCGGCAGCATTGCGATGGGGATATTTGCTAACTTACCCGTAGCGCTGGCTCCAGCAATGGGGCTGAATGCCTTCTTTGCGTTTGTGGTGGTGGGGGCAATGGGCATCTCCTGGCAGACCGGTATGGGCGCTATATTCTGGGGCGCAATAGGGCTATTTTTGCTCACGCTTTTTCGTATACGTTACTGGATGATATCTAACATTCCGTTAAGTTTACGTATTGGTATCACCAGTGGCATCGGGTTATTTATTGCCTTAATGGGATTAAAAAACACCGGTGTTATTGTCGCCAATAAAGATACGCTGGTGATGATTGGTGATTTAAGTTCTCATGGTGTGTTGTTGGGTATTTTAGGTTTTTTTATTATAACCGTGTTGTCATCACGTAATTTTCACGCCGCGGTGTTGGTTTCTATTGTTGTTACTTCCTGCTGTGGATTATTTTTTGGTGATGTTCATTTTAGCGGCATCTATTCCATTCCACCTGATATTAGCGGTGTTATTGGTGAAGTTGATTTGAGCGGAGCATTGTCGCTTGAACTGGCCGGTATCATTTTCTCCTTTATGTTGATCAACCTATTTGATTCATCAGGAACATTAATTGGCGTAACTGATAAAGCTGGCTTAATAGATAGTCACGGTAAATTCCCGAATATGAATAAGGCGCTGTATGTCGATAGCGTCAGTTCGGTGGCTGGCGCGTTTATCGGCACCTCTTCTGTTACCGCCTATATTGAAAGTACTTCTGGTGTGGCGGTCGGTGGTCGCACGGGGCTGACTGCGGTAGTGGTCGGCGTTATGTTCCTGCTGGTTATGTTTTTCTCGCCGCTGGTGGCGATGGTTCCTCCTTACGCAACCGCCGGGGCGTTAATCTTTGTTGGTGTGTTGATGACTTCAAGTCTGGCGCGCGTTAACTGGGATGATTTTACCGAATCGGTGCCCGCATTTATTACCACGGTAATGATGCCTTTTACCTTTTCAATTACTGAAGGTATCGCGCTGGGCTTTATGTCGTACTGCATCATGAAAGTGTGCACCGGGCGCTGGCGCGATCTGAACCTGTGTGTGGTGGTGGTAGCGGCGCTATTTGCGTTGAAAATCATCCTGGTGGATTAGTATCTGATAAGTGTTTCCAGATATCATGAGTGCCGTTTACGCAGGAGAACTCATGATCTGGATAATGCTTGCCACGCTGGCGGTGGTGTTTGTGGTTGGTTTTCGGGTGCTGACATCCGGGGCCAGAAAAGCGATTCGCCGCCTGAGCGATCGGCTGAATATTGACGTGGTGCCTGTCGAATCGATGGTCGATCAGATGGGAAAATTAGCCGGTGACGAATTTTTACGTTATCTGCATCGCCCGGATGAGTCGCACTTGCAAAACGCCGCGCAGGTGTTGCTCATCTGGCAAATTGTCATTGTCGATGGCAGTGAACAGAACCTGCATCAGTGGCATCGAATTTTGCAAAAAGCCCGTCTCGCCGCACCCATTACCGATGCACAGGTGAGGCTGGCGCTGGGTTTTCTACGAGAGACAGAGCCTGAAATGCAGGAAATTACCGCTTTCCAGATGCGCTATAACGCGTTTTTTCAGCCTACTGAGGGCGTTCACTGGCTGCATTAAAACCGCTTTGCCTGATGCGACGCTGGCGCGTCTTATCAGGCCTACAGACCGAGTACGGATAAGGCGTTCACGCCGCATCCGGCAATCTTTGTCTTGTTCCGTTTCAATCTTACCCCTACCTCATGCGACACCGTAAAAGTTGCAAAAACGTTAAATGCATCACACATTTCAATGTTAAAGTGGTCGGCTTTTCCCCTGAAACATGCCTCGAGTAACACCATGAGTGAATTTATTACAGAAAACCGCGGCGCGGGTGCCATCACCCGACCGAACTGGTCAGCCGTTTTCTCGGTGGCGTTTTGCGTCGCCTGTCTGATTATCGTTGAGTTTTTGCCTGTCAGTTTATTGACGCCAATGGCTCAGGATTTAGGTATTTCGGAAGGGGTTGCCGGACAATCGGTGACTGTTACCGCCTTTGTAGCGATGTTTGCCAGTTTGTTTATTACCCAGACAATTCAGGCCACTGACCGTCGCTACGTTGTTATTTTGTTTGCCGTTTTGCTGACGCTCTCTTGCTTGCTGGTTTCCTTTGCCAGTTCCTTCAGGATGTTGTTAATCGGCCGCGCTTGTCTGGGACTGGCGTTGGGTGGGTTCTGGGCAATGTCAGCGTCGCTGACCATGCGGCTGGTGCCGCCTCGAATGGTGCCGAAGGCTCTGTCGGTGATCTTCGGTGCCGTTTCTATCGCGCTGGTGATTGCCGCGCCGTTAGGCAGCTTTTTAGGCGAGCTTATCGGCTGGCGCAATGTCTTTAACGCGGCGGCAGTGATGGGCGTTCTGTGTATTTTCTGGATTATTAAATCATTGCCCTCACTGCCTGGCGAACCGTCACATCAGAAGCAAAATACCTTCCGCCTGTTGCAGCGTCCGGGGGTGATGGCCGGGATGATCGCTATCTTTATGTCCTTTGCGGGGCAATTCGCTTTCTTCACTTATATTCGCCCTGTGTATATGAATCTGGCGGGATTCGGCGTAGATGGCTTAACGCTGGTACTGCTGAGTTTTGGTCTCGCCAGCTTTGTCGGTACATCGCTTTCGTCGATCATTCTTAAACGTTCGGTAAAACTGGCCTTAGCGGGCGCACCGTTAGTGCTCGCCTTTAGCGCGCTGATACTGGTGTTGTGGGGAAGCGATAAAATTGTTGCTACCGGCGTGGCGATTATCTGGGGGCTGACCTTTGCTTTAATTCCCGTTGGCTGGTCAACGTGGATCACCCGCTCACTGGCTGATCAAGCAGAAAAAGCCGGGTCTATTCAGGTGGCCGTTATTCAGCTTGCCAATACCTGTGGCGCGGCAATCGGCGGTTATGCGTTGGATAACATTGGCCTGACTTCGCCGTTAATATTGTCCGGTACGTTGATGTTGCTTACCGCACTGTTGGTTACCGCAAAGGTGAAAATGAAGAAATCCTGATGTCAGGTTAAAGAGGCGTTAGTCAGAGGTCATTGCCACTCTTACATATCCGGGCATTCTACCCGACCCAACGCTTCCCAGTAGTTATTCTGATTATTACGCTCCATCGCCACGATGGCTTCGCGTATGTGTTGTTTATTGCCTTCATCTGACAACATTAACTTTTCCCATGCTTCATCTGACAATGAAGCCTGTGGGGTGCAAATTTTCCGCAAATCCTGCAATACCGTATTTTTCTCTTTTGCGGATTGTAATGAGCTAAAAGGTGACTCGGCGTATACGATATCTGGCACAGTAAAAACGGTGAAAATAAGCAGTAGTGTCGTTGATTTCATGGATTCAACCTCTTACAAATGCGCATCGAATAAAGCATAAGTGTAGTTTGCTTTATTCGCTCTCATCATGCTGTACGAAACGCGCTTGTGTAGTCAGTAAGAAGTGCCAGACCTTATATGCCTCTTTTATTCCTTTTTATTCTTATCGATAGCGTTTCGTTTTTTAAACCGCAGCGACCTTACCGCTATAGTCAGGTAATCATTAATAAAAGGATAAAAAATGAAACTGACAACACATCATCTACGGACAGGGGCTGCATTATTACTGGCGGGGATCTTGCTGGCAGGCTGCGACCAGCAAAGCAGCGATACAAAACACATTAAAGTTGGCGTAATTAACGGTGCTGAACAGGATGTGGCGGAAGTCGCTAAAAAAGTGGCCAAAGAGAAGTATGGCCTTGAGGTTGAACTGGTAGGATTTAGTGGCTCATTGCTGCCTAATGATGCAACAAATCATGGTGAACTGGATGCCAACGTTTTCCAGCATCGCCCTTTCCTTGAACAGGATAATCAGGCTCATGGTTACAAGCTGGTGGCGGTGGGAAATACCTTTGTCTTCCCGATGGCTGGTTATTCGAAAAAAATCAAAACGGTCGATCAGCTAGAAGATGGGGCGACAGTAGCAATTCCGAATGATCCGACCAATCTGGGTCGTGCGCTGTTACTGCTGCAAAAAGAGAAACTGATCACCCTGCAAGAGGGAAAAGGTTTACTGCCAACGGCGCTGGATATTACCGGGAACCCGCGCCATTTGCAGATAATGGAGCTGGAAGGGGCACAATTACCGCGAGTGCTGGATGATCCGAAAGTGGATGTGGCAATTATCAGCACGACTTATATTCAGCAAACAGGGCTTTCCCCGGTGCATGACAGCGTTTTTATTGAAGATAAAAATTCGCCGTATGTGAATATTCTGGTGGCGCGGGCAGATAATAAGGATGCAGAAAATGTGAAGGAATTTTTGCAATCTTATCAATCACCGGAAGTGGCTAAAGCGGCAGAAACTATCTTTAACGGTGGCGCGGTGCCGGGCTGGTAATCATCAACCGTACCGCGCTGGATAGTTAAATTTTTCTGGCGCGGCGGCGGGAATCTACAGAAATTAATATTACTGATGAAAGAATCAATAGTGTCCCTAACCAGTCTGGTAATGTGAAGGTGATCCCCAGTAACAGCAAAGAAAGCAGCGCGCTACTTAACGGTTCTGCGCAACTCAAAATGCTGGCTTTCGGCCCGCCAATTAACTGTGCGCCCTTCAAATACAGACTAAAGGTCAGTGAAGTTCCAATTACCACCAGATAGAAAAACGCCAGGATCAGGCTGCCATTAACCACGAAATTTGTTCCTTGCCCGGCATAAAAAGGTAGCAGGATCAGACCACCAATGAGCATACTCCAGCCAACGACGGGCAGCGTGCCGTAACGGGCAATGAGCGTTGAGGGGTATGTTGTATAGAATGCGGCAGCGAAGGCTGAAGCTATCCCCCAGAACAGCGCGGCGGGAGAGATCGATAACGATGTCGGATTACCGTGGGTGACCAACAAAAAGGTGCCCACGAGAGAGGTCAAAATCGCGGTAAATACCAGAATGCCGGGGCGTGATTTACGTACTAGTGAGAACCAGGCCACGATAATCGTTGGTGATAAAAATTGCAGCACCGTTGCTGTAGCGGCATTGGATTTTTCGATGGTCAGTAAGAAAGTAAGCTGGACGGTCAGCGCGCCAACGATGGAAAAAATCAGCAGGCTGATGGCATCTTTATGATTTCTAATGATTGAGAAGACTTTATCGCCGTGGACAAATGAGAGTGTCAGCAGAATAAACCCGGCAAATATCAGTCGCGTCATGGTAAGAAACTGCGATGACATCTGGCTTTGCTCCATGATGTATTGTGCGCAGACCCCTGAACTCCCCCACAAAACGGCGGCAATTAGAACGTTCAGCATTCCCTTTCTGGTGGAACTCATATTTTCCTCTGCATACTGTTTTGTCGTTTATGTTGCAGGCATGATAGCAAAAATGGCGAGGATGGTTCTTCAGGTAAACCAGTCATTTGATGGGGCGACATTTATGAAACGGGTGAAATACTTGTTAAACCGTCAGATTATGACGTTATCATTTTGTTCTGACAGCGTGCTATTGTTCGCTTTTTAAACGCGAAGAATGTTATGCAAATCCATAAAGTAATAACCCCCGAGTTTGTGAAGAAGTTTTCCTGCGTCGGTCCCAACTGCCTGATTTCCTGCTGTCAGGGATGGAATATACACATCGACAAGAAAACCCATCATACTTACCTCAACGAACAACACCCGAAAATTGCCCAGTTGGCGAAAGAGAATCTATTACGGGTGCGAAATGGTAAAAGCCGCTATTCGATAATCAAACTGGACGCGCAGGGGCAGTGTCCGTTTCTCGATGAAAATAAACTCTGCCTGGTTCATCGCGATCTGGGAGAAGAAGCGCTTTCAGAAAACTGTTCTACTTATCCACGTAACAAAAGGCACTACGCGGATACAACTCGCCATTCGATGGTGATCTCATGTCCAGAAGTAGCCCGACTGGTATTGTTTGATGCCGACAGCATGTTAGTGCACGAACAGGATGAGCTGTTGGCGAAGGCGAAAACCCCCTTCACTGCCAGGCAGCCGGTTAATCAGATCCACCAGATTGTGCATCTCTTTGCCTGGCACCTCCTGCAGTCGCCATCGTTGAACGTTGAAGAGAATCTGATAGCGCTGGCACAGTTTATGGTTTACCTACAGCGCATTGAGTTCGATCTGCACCGCTATTTTGTGCAGGCTGAACAGTACCATCAGGCGTTATTAAGCGAGCTGGCGGCAGGTATTAGCCTGATGAGTCAATCAACGCCTACGGAGTCGGTGGGATTGAAGGTGCGTGCGCTGACGGTATTGGGTTCGCTTGTCGCGAATAAGAGCAGCAGGGATCGTATTATTGCTGATGCGCATCGAAAGATGGCAGTGTATTTAGACGTAGCAAACAGCCCGGATAAGCAGGTTCTGGCTGACAAGTTTGCAGTTCTGGACAAGCAGTGGCAACAGCTTTGCCAGGAATCTATCCTCAGCGCTCCGCATGTATTGCGCAATTTACTGACCTACAAAATTTACCACAGCCATTTTCCTGAGGCTGATTTCTCAACGGTTATGCGCCAGGTTTACCGTTTGATCCTCGACTATTTCTACACAAAGCATTTGCTGAGTGTGATATCGCTGGAAGTCACTCCAGATGAGGCAACGGTGCTGAAGATTGTGGCGAGCCTTGCTGAGAAAACCTTGCATTCGCCAATTATCAATCAGCGGATGGATAAAGCGATCGACATGATCAATACCGGGGACGATCTCTCCTGCTTGCTGTTGATTTGTTGAAAAACAGGCGCAGTAGTAAGCCAGAAATCCCAGGGAATGCCAGCTTCAGCTCCCGTTGTTTCATTAGCGCAGGTAAAGCCAGGTCGATATGAAGCAGCATCGGGGAACAGGATTTCCCGGTGATTGCGGCCAGATCAGTCAGGTAAGATACCCCCAATGCCCCCCCAAAAATAACGTGCCGCAGGTTGAAGTCGGTTGACCTCAGGATACAAATAAAACCTGGTATATAAGGAAATAGAAGAGGTTTTGTGAATGTCGGGAGAGTTCAGAAGAGGCAAATTGGCGGAAGATTATCGGGGTCGTATTTGATGGTTAATTTATTGATTTAATATTCATATTTTGAATTGGATAAATGAGTAACCCCCATAAGTATCCCCAAATGGTTTTGCATATGGAGTTGGGGGCATTCTGAGCTACTTTTTCGACTCTTTATTCCACTGTAGCAAAGCGGCAATATCCTTCTCGCCTTCGGCCTCTTTTAAGCACCGTTGTTGTTTGGCAAACTGAACATACTCCGTCTGCGCTTTTTCATCGGCCATTTTCTTACTGATTTTACCCGCGCCGTGTAGAACCTCACGGTCATTAAATTGCAGGAACTGATCCAGCTTATCCTGCCAGTCGCGCAAAAAGACCTGCTGACGACGACGGGCCTGATCCTCGGCAAAGTCCAGCCACATGTTAACCACGCGATTAAGCTCGCTGACTTCATCCTGGGTGAGATAATTTTTTGCCACCGTCACGTCGCTCTTACGCACCTCTTCACCTTTATAGCTGGTCAGCCCCATATGCGGCTGGCTGGCATCGGCACGCAGATGAATGAGTTCAGCAGCGGTATGCCCGGTACAGGCAAAATGCAGTTTGTTCTGGATGGTTTGAAAAAATTGCGTGGTTTCTTTTAACGAAGGCTGATAGTCAGCAGCTAATGCAAAGATCTCCCGCACCCGCAAATATACCCGGCGCTCGCTGGCGCGAATATCGCGGATACGTTCGAGCATCTCATCAAAATAGTCGGGCACAACCGATGAACCGACAGGGGGATTCTTCAGTCGCTCATCGTCCATCACAAAACCTTTGATCAGGTATTCCTGAAGCGTCTGTGTTGCCCACTGACGGAATTGAGTGCCGCGAGGCGAGCGAACGCGATAGCCAACAGCGAGTATTACAGGCAGGCTGTAATGTAGCTTGTTGCGACTTACCTGGCGGTTACCTTCCTGTTGAACTTGTAAGTAAGACTTACAGGTTGCGTTTTGGTCAAGTTCGCCTTCTTCATAGATCGCTTTAATGTGCTGCGTGACGGCCTGAGGAGTGATCTGATAAAGGTTTGCGATGGTTGCCTGAGGGAGCCAGAGTGTTTCTTGTTCAAAGCGACATTCAACACGCACTTCTCCGTCACCGCTGGCAAACATAATAAATTCGCCTTCTGGGGACTGGGTTAAGTCTTTGTCTGACATGCCGCCTCCGTTAGAATCAAATCCGTAATGCTATAACTCACGTAGTATGCCAGAGAACCGCATATGAACAGTGTTATTTTGCTGATAACGCTGACGGATAGTGCTTCGCCACCATGTCATTCATCTTACCCACCAGATCCAGCCGCTTGAATGTGATATGCCCACTGCCTTTCTGGTAATCGAGTGCCATGACATCCTCCGGCTTTTGACGAATCCATCATCCAGGGGGATGTGCGCCAGTAACTAACTTGATACCCCAAAAATAACGCTATTCAGGACGGGTCACAGGATACAAATAAAGCCAGGTATATAAGGAAATAGAAGAGGTTTTGTGAATGTCGGGAGAGTTCAGAAGAGGCAAATTGGCGGAAGATCACAGGAGTCGAACCTGCCCGGGACCGCTGGCGGCCCCAACTGGATTTGAAGTCCAGCCGCCTCACCGGAGACGACGATCTTCCGCGCCTCGATTGCTACATGGAGGCGGGGCGCATTATAGCTACTTCCTTGAGTTTCTACATCCCCTGGTTCATTTTTTTCCGGGCAATATGCGCAAAGCTTTATCACTAACCCATTATAATTAACATAAATATCATATATTCCAATGATATATGGGTAGGTTTATCGCTACCACGATCACATAAAACAAGAATCATAAATTAATAACCAGATATCGGAATATTCACTCTGGCAGGGATGGTTTACAAAACTCTTTATCGGTCTCAGCACCCCCATAGCATCAAGGAAAAGCAGATGAAGAGTGAAGTGTTGTCCGTTAAAGAGAAAATTGGTTATGGCATGGGAGATGCCGCCAGCCACATTATCTTCGATAACGTAATGTTATATATGATGTTCTTTTACACCGATATTTTTGGTATTCCTGCCGGATTTGTCGGAACCATGTTTTTGGTCGCTCGTGCACTGGATGCGATTTCCGATCCTTGCATGGGGTTGCTGGCCGATCGAACGCGCTCTCGCTGGGGTAAATTTCGACCGTGGGTACTGTTTGGCGCACTGCCATTTGGTGTGGTCTGTGTACTGGCATATAGCACGCCAGATCTCAGTATGAACGGTAAAATGATCTATGCAGCAATTACTTATACCCTACTTACCTTACTTTATACCGTCGTCAATATCCCTTACTGCGCATTGGGTGGTGTAATTACCAATGACCCGACTCAGCGTATCTCGCTGCAATCCTGGCGTTTTGTGCTGGCGACCGCGGGAGGCATGCTCTCCACTGTGCTGATGATGCCGCTGGTTAATTTAATTGGTGGTGATAATAAACCACTCGGTTTCCAGGGCGGCATCGCGGTGCTTTCCGTGGTGGCATTTATGATGCTGGCTTTCTGTTTCTTCACCACTAAAGAACGCGTTGAAGCGCCACCTACGACGACGCCTATGCGGGAAGATTTACGTGATATCTGGCAAAACGACCAGTGGCGTATTGTCGGTATTCTCACCATTTTTAATATTCTGGCGGTGTGTGTACGTGGTGGGGCGATGATGTATTACGTCACGTGGATTCTGGGTACGCCGGAAGTGTTTGTCGCTTTTCTCACCACTTATTGCGTGGGTAACCTGATTGGCTCCGCACTGGCAAAACCGCTGACCGACTGGAAATGTAAAGTCTCTGTCTTCTGGTGGACGAACGCCCTGCTGGCCGTGATTAGCCTCGCGATGTTCTTCGTTCCCATGCAGGCCAGCATCACCATGTTTGTCTTCATCTTCGTGATTGGTGTGTTGCATCAACTGGTGACACCTATCCAGTGGGTAATGATGTCCGATACCGTTGACTACGGCGAGTGGTGTAATGGTAAACGACTCACCGGGATCAGTTTTGCTGGCACGCTGTTTGTGCTCAAACTGGGGTTGGCCTTCGGAGGCGCACTTATCGGATGGATGCTGGCTTACGGTGGATATGATGCAGCAGAAAAAGCGCAGAACAGCGCCACAATTAGCATCATTATCGCGCTATTCACGATTGTTCCGGCGATCTGTTATTTGCTGAGCGCGATTGTCGCTAAACGCTACTACTCTCTCACAACGCACAATCTGAAAACCGTTATGGAACAGTTGGCTCAGGGCAAACGCCGTTGCCAGCAGCAATTCACCTCTCAAGAAGTGCAGAACTAAGGAACGGCAATGAAAATTAGCGATGGAAACTGGTTGATTCAACCTGGCCTTAATTTGATTCACCCGCTTCAGGTGTTCGAGGTTGAACAGCAGGGTAATGAAATGGTGATCTATGCTGCCCCCCGTGATGTGCGTGAACGTACCTGGCAGCTTGACACGCCTTTATTTACGCTGCGTTTTTTCTCCCCACAGGAAGGTATTGTCGGTGTACGGATTGAGCATTTTCAGGGGGCGCTGGATAACGGCCCTCATTATCCGCTCAATATTTTGCAGGACGCGAATGTCACAATCGAAAACACAGAAAGTTACGCTGAGTTTAAAAGTGGCAACTTAAGCGCGCGTGTCAGTAAAGGTGAGTTCTGGTCACTGGATTTTCTGCGTAATGGCGAACGTATTACCGGTAGCCAGGTGAAAAATAATGGCTATGTGCAGGACACTAATAATCAACGAAATTATATGTTTGAGCGGCTGGATCTTGGCGTCGGTGAAACGGTTTACGGGCTGGGAGAGCGTTTTACTGCCCTGGTGCGCAATGGTCAGACGGTAGAAACCTGGAACCGGGATGGCGGCACAAGTACTGAACAGGCGTATAAAAATATCCCGTTCTACATGACTAACCGTGGTTATGGTGTACTGGTCAATCATCCCCAATGCGTCTCTTTTGAAGTGGGATCGGAGAAAGTCTCCAAAGTGCAGTTCAGCGTGGAGAGTGAATACCTCGAATACTTTGTTATCGACGGCCCGACGCCGAAAGCGGTACTTGATCGTTATACCCGTTTTACCGGCCGTCCGGCGCTGCCGCCCGCGTGGTCCTTCGGTCTGTGGTTAACCACTTCATTTACCACTAACTACGACGAAGCGACGGTTAACAGTTTTATCGACGGTATGGCGGAACGCAATCTGCCGCTGCATGTTTTCCACTTTGACTGTTTCTGGATGAAAGCCTTCCAATGGTGCGATTTTGAGTGGGATCCGCTGACCTTTCCGGACCCGGAAGGCATGATCCGCCGCCTGAAAGCAAAAGGGCTGAAAATCTGCGTCTGGATTAACCCCTATATTGGGCAGAAATCTCCAGTCTTTAAGGAGTTACAAGAGAAAGGCTATTTACTCAAACGCCCGGACGGCTCGCTATGGCAATGGGATAAATGGCAGCCAGGGCTGGCGATTTATGACTTTACTAATCCGGATGCCTGCAAATGGTACGCCGATAAACTGAAAGGTCTGATCGCGATGGGTGTCGATTGTTTTAAGACCGACTTTGGCGAACGTATTCCAACAGAAGTTCAGTGGTTTAACGGTTGTGATCCACAGAAAATGCATAACCATTATGCATACATCTACAACGAACTGGTGTGGAACGTGCTCAAGGAAACCGTCGGAGAGGAAGAAGCAGTCTTGTTTGCCCGCTCGGCCTCCGTCGGTGCGCAGAAATTCCCGGTACACTGGGGTGGCGACTGTTACGCTAACTACGAATCAATGGCGGAAAGCCTGCGCGGTGGTTTGTCTATTGGCCTTTCAGGTTTTGGCTTCTGGAGCCACGATATCGGCGGCTTTGAAAATACCGCTCCGGCGCACGTTTACAAACGCTGGTGCGCGTTTGGTTTGCTTTCCAGCCATAGCCGTTTACATGGCAGCAAATCTTATCGTGTGCCGTGGGCCTACGATGATGAGTCCTGTGATGTGGTGCGCTTCTTCACGCAACTGAAATGCCGCATGATGCCGTATCTTTATCGTGAAGCTGCTCGTGCGAACGCGCTGGGTACGCCGATGATGCGCGCAATGGTGATGGAGTTTCCGGACGATCCGGCCTGTGATTACCTTGATCGCCAATACATGTTGGGCGGCAGCGTGATGGTCGTGCCGGTGTTCACTGAAGCTGGCGATGTGCAATTCTACTTGCCTGAAGGTCGCTGGACGCACCTGTGGCATAACGATGAAATAGACGGCAGCCGCTGGCATAAACAACAACACGGCTTTCAGAGTCTGCCGGTATATGTGCGTGATAACACCCTACTGGGGCTGGGCAACAATGAACAACGCCCCGATTATGCGTGGCACGAAGGCACGGCTTTCCTGCTCTTTAATCTGCAAGACGGGCGTGAAGCCGTCTGCGAAGTCCCAGCCGCTGATGGTTCGGTGATCTTCACCCTGAAAGCGGCACGTACTGGCAACATCATTACTGTGACTGGTACGGGAGAAGCGAAGAACTGGACGCTGTGCTTGCGCAATATCGCTAAAGTAAATGGTCTGCAAGGCGGTTCGCAGGCTGAAAGTGAGTTGGGTATGGTGGTGACCCCGCAAGGGAATGAGCTGACAATTACGCTGTAATTTGTTGAAGAAATACCGGGTACGTCTGTGTCGTACCCGGCGAGATTGATTTTACTGTACCGGCTCCGTCGATGTAACTTCACCACTGGAAACCACGCCAGCATTCATGGTTTGGGTCACTTGTTGTTTTTCAGCATTTACGGCGTGGAGCTGTCCGTTAACCGTGGGTTTTAGCGGTGCATCGGCCTGAATATCGCCGCTGGCAGTGAGCTGAATATTGCCATCGCCCGTAATCGGTAACTCTGGCCATCCCCACTGTTGCAGAATATTCACCGGCACACCGCGTCCGTTCAGGCTGATATGGGTCTGGCGCTGCGGCGTTTGTGAGACGCTGGCAGTGGCTTCCAGAATGCCTTTCTCGGTAAACGCGCTAAGTTCGCTGATATTCACCGTGCTGCTGTTGGCGGTTAGCGCCAGCGACGGGCGGCGCACATCAACACGATTGAATGTTGCAGCGGCAGCATTCAGATTTGCCGTGCCACTCCAGACGCCCCACTTATGATCGGCTACCAGTGTCAGATTCGCGCCGTAGCCATCCAGCGCTGTGAGCTGCCACGGGAAGGCTGGGTCAATATCAATGATTAGATTGCGGCTGGCGCTGAATCTCTTCAGTTGCAGAGTGTTTAACCAGGCGGGAGTTTGCTGCATCCACAACTGTTGCCAGTTTTTAGGTAAGGTATATTCCAGTCCAACAATCGCTGCATCGTCGAGGATCAGCGTTTTTCCATCGCGCTGCCAGTTTCCTGACGTTCTGACCATCCCCCCTTCCCAGCGGCTGGTGAACTGGCGCAGCGCTACGCCTTGCGGGGAAAATTCCGCGTTTATAATCGGGTCAAATAAATGCAGCGAACCATAAATAAACTCGCTGGCGTTCATTGATAGCTTGCCTTCCTGTGTCTGCCAGTCATCTTTAATAAAGGTCATATTGCGCAAGCTGAGATCGAGATCGGTCACCGCCCAGTCCGGGCCTTGCAGGCGGGCGTCGATCACTTCCAGGCGGCCAATCTGCAATGACGGGACAGAGCGCAAGGGCGCAAAGAAGTCGGTGAGCGATTTTTCGCTTTGCAGACGGATATCCGCCAGGCGCAGATTTTCCACCTGCCAGCTACCGTCGGCGTTACGCTGCGCATTTCCGGTTAATGTCCCGCGGGCGATGTCGGCACCCAGATTAGTCAGTGTGACGCGATCGTTATCAATATTCCCTTCAATCAACACATTGGTGGCAGGAACATCATTGAGCGACAGAGAGCCAGCACTGAACTGAATTTGTGCTTTTGAGCCTAGTACTTTACCGGCTTCCGGCGACCACGGAACGACGCCGCCATTGACTCTCTGTGCGCTAAGATTCCACTCGCTATTGGGACTGTTAAATGCCATATCACGCAGTTGCAAACGATCCGCTTTAAACGGTAGCGGCGCGGTCTGGTTGGTGAGATTCAGCGTCCCGTTTTCCAGCAGGATAGTATCGACATGCCGTGGCTCGCTCAGTTGCCGACTACTTAGCGCGATATCGACACTTTTTGCAACCAGAGTGGCGGGTTGACCATCACGACCGAATGTGACGTTCTCCAGCAAGATATGAGACGGCGCGGAAAAACGGTGATCCATCGCCCCGAAGGCCAGATGATAGTCGCTATTCTCGGAAATCCATGCGCTGATATGCTCTGCTCCCCAGCGGGTTTGCAGAAGGAAATAGAGGCCAACTACCGCCACTAACAGCGTGATGAAAATGTAGAGAAGCAGCTTCCCAATAAATTTCATGGTCTTCCATCCCGTGAAATGCACATAAGGGAGTTATGCACGATTTACGCGCATTCCTCAAGGCAGGAATGGAGAAAGAGAGTGGTTACGGCGGTAAAGAATTTTACCGCCGCGAGTAAATTACTGCTTTTCTGGCGGGAAAATCAGATTCAGTACAATGGCAGTGATACCGCCAGCGGCAATCCCGGAGGAGAGCAGATTTTTCAGCCAGTCAGGGGCAAACTGCAAAATCAGTGGCTGCTGAGAAACACCCAGACCGACCGCCAGCGACAGGGCAATAATCAGAATCGCCCGACGGTTCAGTGGCTCACGAGAAACGATACGCACACCGGATGCGGCGATAGTACCAAACATCACCAGCGTAGCGCCGCCCAGAACAGGTTCGGGAATGTGTTGGACAAAACCGCTCACCGCAGGGAACAGACCCAGCACGATCAACATCAGCGCCACGACAAAACCGACATAACGACTGGCAACACCGGTCAATTGGATCACACCGTTGTTCTGCCCGAAGCAGGAGTTCGGGAAGGTGTTAAACACCGCCGACACAAACGAGTTCAGGCCGTTTGCCAGCACGCCGCCTTTCAGACGTTTCATGTACAGTGGGCCAGAAACCGGTTGTTCGGAAACGTCGGAGGTGGCTGTGATATCGCCAATAGTTTCCAGTGAGGTGATCATAAAGACCAGCATCAGCGGCAGCAGCAGGCTCCATTCAATACCAAGTCCGTAATAGAGCGGCGTTGGCACCATAATCAGCTCTTGCGTCATCGGCTCGTTGCTTTCTGGCAACATGTCCATAAACCACGCCAGTGCATATCCTGCCGCCATTGCAATCACCAGCGAGGCTACGCGTAAGTAGGGGTTACGTTGGCGATTAAGCAGGATGATTAAAGCTAAGACCACGCCCGCCAGTAGCAGATTTTTCGGTGCACCAAAGGTGTTATCGCTCATGGCCGCATAACCGCCACCAATGGATGTTAGCCCAACCTGAATCAGTGACAGGCCAATAATCATCACCACGACGCCGGAAACCAGCGGCGTAATAATGCGGCGCGCCAGATGCAGAACGCGGGAGATAACCATTTCGGTGCAGCTTGCCAGCATCAGTGTGCCGAACAGAGCCGCCATCATCGTAGGAACATCGGCACCACCGGTCTTCAGCGCTGTGCCGCCCATAATCAGCGGAGCAACGAAGTTAAAGCTGGTGCCCTGAATAGACAACAAACCGGAGCCAACCGGACCCCAGGCTTTAATTTGAATAATTGATGCCACACCAGAGGCAAACAGCGACATACTAATAATGTGTTGCGTGTCCTGTGCTGGTAAACCCAGCGCCTGGCAGATTAACAATGCTGGCGTGATTACCGCGACAAACATCGCCAGCAGGTGCTGACAGGCGGCAAACAGAGTTTGAGCAAGCGGCGGACGATCTTCAAGACGGTAAATCAGTTCGCTGTTTTGAGTCTGCGCAACCGGTTGCGCATTTTCTGACTCGAAGGTGGAAACAGACATCGAAAACAATCCCGTGGTAGCAAAGCGGGCATTTTAGCTGACCGAAAGGCAAAAGCAAACGTTTGCCAATCATTCTTCTAAATATTTAAATGCGATAAATGCACTTTTTTATATAACTTTTGGTTGTTTTCTGCTTAAAATCCATGCCATTTTTTTATTTTCAGCTAAGAATTCGAACCGGGAAAGCATGACTCGATACTCGTCATATTTCGTCTTACTATGATTGCGCGATGAAGTATGACGAGTATGAAGAGTGGTGCGGATACAAAGGAGTAACTATGTTTCATCTCGATACTTTAGCAACGCTTGTTGCCGCAACGCTGACGTTGCTGCTCGGGCGCAAGTTGGTCCATTCCGTCTCCTTTCTGAAAAAATACACCATACCAGAACCGGTTGCCGGAGGGTTGTTGGTGGCACTGGCTCTGCTGGTGTTGAAAAAAAGCATGGGCTGGGAAGTTAATTTTGATATGTCCTTGCGCGATCCATTAATGCTGGCTTTCTTCGCCACCATTGGCCTGAACGCCAATATTGCCAGCCTGCGTGCCGGTGGACGCGTAGTGGGGATTTTCCTCATTGTGGTTGTTGGTCTGTTGGTGATGCAAAATGCCATCGGCATTGGCATGGCTAGCCTGTTAGGGCTTGATCCGCTGATGGGGCTGTTGGCGGGGTCTATTACGCTTTCTGGCGGTCACGGGACCGGCGCAGCGTGGAGTAAATTGTTCATTGAACGTTATGGCTTCACCAACGCGACGGAAGTGGCGATGGCCTGTGCGACGTTTGGTCTGGTTCTGGGTGGGCTGATTGGCGGCCCGGTGGCGCGTTACCTGGTGAAACACTCCACCACGCCGAACGGCATACCTGATGACCAGGAAGTCCCCACCGCATTTGAAAAGCCCGACGTAGGGCGCATGATCACCTCGCTGGTACTGATTGAAACTATCGCGCTGATTGCTATCTGTCTGACGGTAGGGAAAATCGTTGCGCAACTTTTGGCTGGCACTGCTTTTGAATTGCCAACCTTTGTTTGCGTGCTGTTTGTGGGCGTGATTCTGAGCAACGGCTTGTCAATGTTGGGCTTTTACCGCGTCTTTGAGCGCGCGGTATCCGTACTTGGTAACGTAAGCCTGTCGCTGTTCCTGGCGATGGCGTTGATGGGGCTGAAACTGTGGGAGCTGGCTTCGCTGGCGTTGCCGATGCTGGCGATTCTGGTCGCGCAAACCATCTTCATGGCGTTGTACGCTATCTTTGTCACCTGGCGCATGATGGGGAAAAACTACGATGCGGCGGTGCTGGCCGCGGGTCACTGTGGCTTTGGTCTTGGCGCAACACCAACGGCAATCGCTAACATGCAGGCGATCACCGAACGTTTTGGCCCTTCACATATGGCCTTCCTGGTGGTGCCGATGGTCGGTGCGTTCTTTATCGATATTGTCAATGCGCTAGTGATTAAGCTGTATTTGATGTTGCCGATTTTTGCCGGTTAAAAATGAAAAAGCGTCGGAAGGAGCCGGAAACGCTACGTGAACGCTGTCGCCATATTTTTGGTGACGAGCCGCCAGTGCTCTGTGTATGGGAGACGGAATTTGATTACGCAGATGCTGAACTCAAGGCGCTGGCGGCTAAAGAGTGGCAACAGATCAGCGAATGGGATTTGAGTGCTTACTATGTACTCAATCTCGTTTATAACGAACCGATGCAAATAGAGCTGTTTCGCTATCTGTTTCCGCTATGCCTGGCGCAATGGCATGAAACCGTTTTAGCTGGCGGTTATGGTGATCACTTCGAAGAATCCTTAATGAAGGCATTGCGTCGGCCCTATCTCTGGCAGGAGATGATGAATGCTTCCCAACGCCAGCAGGTACGGCAATTTTTACTGGAAACCGCGTTGCAGCGTATGGATAACGAGCGTGGTTTCAATTATGTTCTTTGCTGGCTGGCGGTGCCCAATACTCTGGGCGGGGCCGCGCCGTTAATTCATTCTCTCTGGTCACACTGGTGGGCGCTGGATACGCCGGGAAAAGCGGTGTGTGCTATTCAGTATGCCGCGCATCTTATTTATCCCATAGAAGCCAATCCGTTATGGTCGCAAGAATGGTTAGGCTGGGGACATCCATTAGGTCATAAAGATGGCTGGTCCTCTGAGAATCGCGCTTTTCTTCGCCAGATGTTAACACCTGAAATGATTGTGGCTGGCGTACAGGCAGCGGCTGAAATTCTGCGTGGTGAACCGGAAGGCGCAATGGCGGCGCGAATTGCGCAGGATGCGTATGAGGCAGTGGATATCATCACTATCCAGATTGAAGATTTACTGCGTGACTTGTCTTGTGATGAGTCTGGTCATGCGTTGGAGTAACGTTCCGTCTCCGGCATCCAGCGTTCTATCAGGGCTTTTGCCTGCTGGGGATAACGTTCGTGAATATGGCGTGCCAGGCGCTGAACTTCCGGGATCATGGCCTGATCGCGCAGCAAATCAGCCACTTTAAACTCTGCATTGCCTGTCTGGCGCGTGCCCAGCAGTTCACCAGGGCCGCGAATCTCTAAATCTTTTTGCGCAATCACAAATCCGTCGTTGCTGTCGCGTAGCACTTGCAGGCGGACTTGCGCCGTTTTGGAGAGTGGTGTTTTGTAAAGCAGAACACAGTGAGAAGCCACCGCGCCACGACCTACGCGCCCGCGCAACTGGTGTAACTGCGCCAGACCCAGACGCTCCGGGTTCTCGATAATCATCAGGCTGGCGTTGGGGACATCGACGCCTACTTCAATAACAGTCGTCGCAACCAGCAGGTGTAGTTCACCTTGTTTAAACGACGCCATCACCGCCTGTTTCTCGGCAGGTTTCATCCGCCCATGAACCAGACCGACGTTCAGTTCCGGCAGCGCCAGTTTTAACTCTTCCCACGTTGCTTCGGCTGCCTGCGCTTCCAGTAATTCCGATTCTTCAATCAATGTACAAACCCAGTACGCCTGACGGCCTTCCGTTATGCAGGCGTGGCGCACGCGGTCGATAATGTCGTTACGACGCGTATCCGGGATCGCCACTGTCGTCACTGGGGTACGTCCTGGCGGTAGTTCATCAATGACCGAGGTATCGAGATCGGCATACGCGGTCATCGCCAGAGTGCGGGGAATCGGCGTGGCGGTCATGATCAACTGATGAGGATGAAAGCCCTGCTGCTGGCCTTTCTCCCATAACGCCAGGCGTTGATGCACGCCAAAACGATGCTGTTCGTCGATAATCACCAGCGCCAGACCGTTAAACTGTACCTGTTCCTGGAAGATAGCGTGGGTGCCGACAATCATCTGCACCTGACCGCTGGCGATGGCTTCTTGCTGTGCCAGCCGCGCTTTGCCCTTCTGTTTGCCCGCCAGCCAGCCCACTTCGATACCGAGCGGTTCAAACCAGTTGCGGAAATTATTGGCGTGCTGTTCGGCAAGCAATTCGGTTGGTGCCATCAGTGCCACTTGTTTGCCGTGAGCGATAGCACGCAGCGCAGCGAGAGCGGCAACCAGCGTTTTACCGGAACCTACATCGCCCTGCACCAGGCGCATCATCGGCACATCCAGCGCCATATCGCGCTCGATCTCCGCCACCACACGCGCCTGCGCGCCCGTTGGCTTGAACGGTAAGGCAGCGAGCAGTTTGTCCTTCAGCGCGTCACTGGCGCTAAGCGGCTGAGCATGAAAACGTTGGGCACCGGCGCGTAACGCTAACATGCTGAGGTTGTGAGCCAGCAGCTCTTCCAGAATAAGACGACGCTGTGCCGGATGCCGCCCGGTTTCCAGATCGCTGAGCTGTAGTGTTGGCGGTGGACGATGCAGGGTGCGCAAGGCTTCCGGCAGCGTCATCATTCCTTGTGACAGTTCCGGCGGCAGCAGTTCTTCAATGGCGCAGGTGTCGAGCAGATCCAGCGCCTGATCGGTCAGTTTGCGCAGCGTTGCCTGTTTTACACCTTCCGTTGTTGGGTAAACCGGGGTGAGGGTTTCCTG
This sequence comes from Escherichia sp. KTE159, assembly GCF_000408805.1. Taxonomy (NCBI): domain Bacteria; kingdom Pseudomonadati; phylum Pseudomonadota; class Gammaproteobacteria; order Enterobacterales; family Enterobacteriaceae; genus Escherichia; species Escherichia sp. KTE159. The sequence goes on along the minus strand of NZ_KE137293.1, from coordinate 187,801 downwards.
TAACTCCGGAGTACTGAGATCGCCCTGTACGCGGTATTCCGGGTGGATCATCTCCGCACCATATTTACCGCGCTTTGCTTCGCCATAGGCCAATACACGTCGACCTGTCGCCAGGCTATTTTTCATCGCGGCGTTAAAGTTGAAAAAGCGCATGGTGAGAATGCCGGAACCGTCGCTAATCTGACAGGTCATCATCCGGCGACCGCCGAAGGAGATATTGCAGTTCAGTACTTCGCCTTCCACCGTGGCATAAATGCCCGGCAACAGCTCACCTATGGGATAGAGATGGGTGCGATCTTCATAGCGCAGGGGAAGGTGTAACAGTAAATCCTGCACGGTATGCAGGTTGATTTTCGCCAGTTTGTTACTTTGCGCCGCGCCAACGCCCGTTAGGGAACTGAGCGGGACAGCATCTAACAGGCGACCTTTCATAGCGCTTACCCTGCGGCCTGCATGGTAGCCCACCACTCAGCATCGGCTTCAATCTCGCCTTGTTGATTGACGTGGGGGTAGGGCAGGCCTTTGCGTTTCGCGACTTTAGCCAGCACCGGATAGCCACCTTCAAACAGCAGGCGTTGTTGCTCTGCTTCCGGCAACATACTGTTTTCACGCAGATACATACCCGCGTTTTGCCGCTGACGCTGGGCTTCGTAAAGAATAAGTGCGGAGGCGACGGAGACATTAAGTGACTGCACCATGCCGATCATCGGAATGATGATGTCCTGATCTGCCAGTTCTAATGCTTCCTGTGTGATGCCCGTTTTTTCCTGTCCCATTAAAATACAGGTCGGGCGGGTGTAATCGATTTCGCGAAAATCGACGGCTTTATCAGAAAGGTGGGTTGCCAGAATTTGCATACCCTGACCTTTCAGGTGGGCGACTGCATCGCCAATGGTGCGGTGTGTTTTCACCTGTACCCAACTGTTACTACCAGCAGCAGCCGAAGCCATGGTGCGCATCCGGCTACCAGGCCAGACAGCGTGAACTTCGTGTACGCCAACGGCATCTGCGGTACGAATGATCGCAGAAACGTTATGGGGTTTGTGAACCTGTTCCATGCAGACGGTCAGGTCAGGCTGCCGCCTGGCGAGCATTTCGCAGATGCGTGCATAACGTGTTGGGTTCATAAAACATTAATTTCTGTTTCGGGTGACTTTAATTACGTCTGGCATCACGCGGATTTTGCGCATGATATTTGCCAGATGTACGCGGTCACGTGCGGTCAGACGAATAAAGGCACTGTAGACGCGACCATCTTTCTCTTCTGTATTCAGACTTTGAATATTGGAATTAGTGGTGTTGATCGCCGCTGTCAGGTTTGCCAGTGCGCCCTGATGGTTGAACATCTCAACTTTTATTTCGGTGATGAACTCCTGCGCCGTCTCTTTATCCCATTCCACAGCCATAAACTTCTCTGGCTCTTTCTGATAGCCACGGATGTTACGGCAGGATTCATGGTGGATCACCAGACCCTTACCGGGGCTGACGTGGGCGATAATCGGGTCGCCAGGAATTGGGCGGCAGCATTTCGCAAAGGTGATCAGCACGCCATCGGCACCTTTGATCGGCAGATGCCCGTGACTTTGGGTCGCTGGTGGAATAGAGGCGTCACCATGTTGCAGATTTTTCGCGACCACCACGCTCATTGCGTTACCAAGGCCAATTTCAGCCAGCAGATCGTCAAGCGTTGCCAGCTTCATGCGGTCCAGTTCGCGCTGGATATTCTCCTGCGGAATTTCATTCAGCTTGCGGCTGCCACCTAATGCATGGTTGAGCAGACGGCGACCGAGGCTTACGGAATCATCACGCTTGAGGTTTTTCAGCAACTGGCGAATTTTGGCGCGCGCTTTCGAGCTGACGACAAAGTTCAGCCATGCGGCATTCGGGCGAGCGCCCGGTGCGGTAATGATTTCAACGGTTTGACCACTGGAGAGCGGCTGCGATAGCGGGTACGGCTGGCGGTCGACGCGCGCGCCCACGCAGGCGTGACCGATATCGGTATGCACTGCGTATGCGAAGTCGACAGGTGTGGCACCGGCAGGCAACTCGACAATGCGCCCTTCCGGTGTGAAAACGTAAATCTCATCCGGGAAGAGATCGGATTTAACGCTCTCGATAAATTCGAACGAGCTGCCGGCGCTTTGCTGCAGCTCCAACAGGCTCTGCATCCAACGCTGGGCGCGGATTTGTGCAGTAGTGCTGGTTTCGCCGTGCTCTTTATACGCCCAGTGCGCGGCAACACCCATCTCCGCCATCTGGTCCATATCTTCGGTACGAATCTGGACTTCAACCGGAACGCCGTGCGGGCCAATCATTGAGGTGTGTAAAGACTGATAGCCGTTCGCTTTTGGGATGGCGATGTAGTCTTTCACGCGCCCCGGACGCGGCTTGTACAGGCTGTGCATCTGACCGAGCACGCGATAACAGGTATCGGCATCATGGACGATTACGCGAAAAGCATAGATGTCCATGATCGAGTGAAAACGCTGCTCTTTGAGCACCATTTTGCAGTAAATCGAATAAAGATGTTTCTCGCGACCACTGACACGGCATGGTATTCCCGCTTCCTGCAAACGCCCTTCGATTTCAGAGAGGATTTTTTGGATCATCTCTTTACGGTTGCCGCGTGCAGCTTTCACCACTTCTTTAATCACGCGGTAGCGGTTGGGGTACAGCGCTTCAAAACCCAGCTCTTCGAGTTCGGTTTTAATGTGGTGGATACCTAAACGGTGTGCCAGCGGACTGTATATTTCAAGGGTTTCACGGGCGATGCGGCGACGTTTGTCCGGGCGGAGTGAGCCCAGCGTGCGCATGTTGTGGGTACGGTCTGCGAGTTTGATGAGAATGACGCGGATATCTTGCACCATCGCCATAATCATCTTGCGAAAGTTTTCGGCCTGCGCCTCTTTCTTATCGCGGAACTTGAGTTTATCAAGTTTTGACACCCCCTCTACCAGTTCGGCTACGCTTTTGCCAAAAAGCTGTTCCATGTCCTGGTAGGTGGCGGGAGTATCTTCAATCACGTCATGAAGTAGCGCCGCCATCAGCGTTTCATAGTCGAGTTTCATCTCGGCCAGAATGCAGGCAACCGCTACTGGGTGCGTGATATAGGGTTCACCGCTTGAACGTGTTTGCCCCTCGTGAGCATCACGTGCAACGAGATACGCCTGCCGCAGACGCTTAATTTGGTCTTCCGGCAGGTAGTTTTGAATCAGTTGATTCAGGCTTTCAAACAGATACAAGGGCGACCCGCTTTGTGATTAACGACGACCTTCAGCAATAGCGGTAACGGCTTGTAATTCAGCGGCTTCCTGCTCTTGCTGTTCCTGGCGTTCGCGAACGTCGAGGATCTGGTTGTTGATCAGACCTTCTTCGATTTCGCGCAGCGCGATTACTGTAGTTTTATCGTTTTCTTCCGGTACTAGCGGATCCTTTCCGCCTACCTGCATCTGACGAGCGCGACGCGCGGCGACCAGTACCAGGTCAAAACGGTTACCAATTTTCTCTACAGCGTCCTGAACAGTTACGCGTGCCATACTTAAAAAGCTCCACAGGTGAAGAAATGACTGGGCATGATACTGAAAGAAGGTTCAGTCTGCCAACAATTTGCTGATTAAAGCGTCATGACGTTGCTTTTGGCGACTCATGCGCAAGCGTTCGGCGCGAATAATGGTCTTCAAATCGGTCAATGCGGTATCGAAGTCATCATTCACAATCAAATAATCATATTCGGCGTAATGGCTCATTTCTGCAACTGCTTGCGCCATACGCTTTGCAATGACCTCTTCGCTGTCCTGACCGCGACCGCGTAGACGGCGGTCCAGCTCGATTTTGGACGGCGGTAAAATAAAGATACTACGCGCATGCGGCATCTTCTGGCGAATTTGCTGCGCACCCTGCCAGTCGATATCAAGAAAAACATCCACACCGCTTGCCAGTACTTGCTCAATGGCCTCGCGCGAAGTGCCGTAGTAATTACCGAACACTTCCGCGTGCTCAAGGAATGCATCTCTGCTAATCATTTCTTTAAATTCATCATGATTAACAAAAAAGTAATGCTCACCGTGTACTTCACCAGGACGCGGTGCGCGCGTGGTGTGTGAAACAGAAACCTGGGTGTCATACAACGGTTGGGTTTTTAATAAAGCCTGAATCAGGCTGGATTTACCCGCGCCACTGGGGGCAGAAACAATATAAAGCGTGCCTTGAGCCATGAGTATCTTTCGTATGTGATTAGCGAAATAAAGCCTACATACGAGCTTATTATACACGGCGTGGCCATGTGACGTAGCCCTTGCTCACACTTTTTGCGCAAAGTTGTTGCGTTTTGCGTAGCTGTTTCCGCAATTCCCTATCATTTACTGCAATCAGGACGATTCTCTGGAAGCATCATCGCACACTTCAGTTTTGCCTCTCGGCTTTGCATTCACCTCGTTGTATACCTGCCAGCCTGACAACAGTGGAGGTGACGATGAAAGTATGGATTGCAGTGTTAATGAGTGTTTTATGCTGGCAATCATCGGCGCAGGGAGTCTGCCCAGTCTGGTCGCCAGCCAGAGCGCATGAAGAAATTTCCCGCCTGCAACAGCAAATAAAACAGTGGGATGAGGATTACTGGAAAAAGGGAAAAAGTGCTGTTGAAGACGGCGTTTATGATCAACTCAGCGCCCGCCTTGCACAGTGGCAACGTTGTTTTGGTGAAGAGGCAACTCGCGAAGCCATGATACTGCCTTTAATTGGAACCGTAATGCATCCAGTTGCTCATACTGGAGTGCCTAAGCTGGCGGATAAAAATGCATTGAGCCTTTGGATGCGTGAACGCAGCGATCTTTGGGTGCAGCCAAAAGTTGATGGTGTCGCGGTAACTCTGGTCTATCGTGACGGAAAACTGATTAAGGCGATCAGCCGTGGCAATGGCCTGAAAGGTGAAGACTGGACGCAGAAAGTGCGCTCGATTCCTTCTGTACCGCAATCCGTCAGCGAACCTTTAGCCAATAGCACACTGCAAGGAGAAATATTTCTCCGGAGCGAAGGCCATATCCAGCAGCAAATGGGCGGAATGAATGCGCGTGCAAAAGTTGCAGGTATGTTGATGCGCCAGGACAATAACGACACGCTAAATTCGCTGGGCGTTTTTATCTGGGCGTGGCCGGATGGACCGCAGTTAATGGCCGAGCGATTGCAGCAGCTTGCAAGCGCGGGATTTAGTCTGACGCAAGCGTACACTCACACGGTGAAAAATGCTGATGAGGTTGAGCGAGCACGTAATGAGTGGTGGAAAGCGAAATTGCCCTTCGTCACCGATGGCGTGGTTGTGCGAGCGGCTAAGGAACCCGAATCCCGCCATTGGCTACCGGGGCAGGCGGACTGGCTGGTGGCGTGGAAATATCAACCTGTGGCACAGGTTGCTGAAGTGAGTTCGATTCAGTTTGCAGTGGGCAAAAGCGGAAAAATATCGGTGGTGGCGTCACTCGCACCAGTCATGCTGGATGATAAAAAAGTTCAGCGGGTGAATATTGGTTCCGTCAGTCGCTGGCAGGAGTGGGACATAGCGCCTGGCGATCAAATCCTCATAAGTCTTGCCGGTCAGGGTATTCCACGTATTGATGATGTGGTGTGGCGGAGTGCGGAACGCAGAAAGCCGACACCGCCAGAAAACCGCTTTAACTCGTTGACCTGTTACTTTGCTTCTGATGTTTGTCTGGAGCAATTCATATCACGCTTAGTCTGGTTGGGGTCAAAACAGGTTTTGGGGCTGGATGGCATTGGCGAAGCTGGCTGGCGCGCACTGCATCAGACGCATCGCTTTGAGCATATCTTTTCCTGGCTTTCATTAACGCCAGAGCAATTACAGAACACGCCAGGGATAGCGAAAAGTAAAAGCGGGCAGTTATGGCATCAGTTTAATCTGGCTCGTAAGCAGCCTTTTACCCGCTGGGTGATGGCAATGGGAATACCGTTAACCCGGGGGGCGCTTAATGCCGGTGATGAACGGTCCTGGACGCAACTTTTGCAGAGAAGTGAACAACATTGGCAGCATCTGCCGGGAACCGGATCTCGTCGCGCCAGCCAGATTATTGAATGGAAGAATAATGTGCAAATCAAGACGCTAGGTAGCTGGTTGGCTACCCAGCAGATCGCAGGTTTTGTACCTTAATGACCTTCGTGGCTGTAATAAAAAACGGGTAATCCCAGTTTAAGACGCAGTGCCAGCAAGCGAGCAAAAAAGCCAAACACCAGGGTGGAGATAATCACCACATCATGGTTGGAAACATAGTGTTGCAGTGCGATATACAGCACGGCGGAAGCAAATGAAACCCCGGCATACAGTTCTTTCTGAAAGACCAGCGGGATGCGTTTACAGAACATATCGCGCAAAACACCGCCAAATACGCCGGTTGTCACCGCAGCGACAACGGCAATGACCGGGCCGTGGCCCATATCCAGCGCGACCTGTGCGCCAATGATAGAAAAGACCACCAGTCCGAGCGCATCTAACACCAGAAAGACTTTGCGCAGGTAAGGCATTACGGGAGCAACAATAGTGGTGAGTACCGCGGCGGTGGCGACGATAATCACATATTCCGGATGTTTGACCCAGCCGAGCGGATAGTGGCCCAAAAGTATATCCCGTACTGAACCGCCGCCGATTGCAGTGGCGGTCGCAATAATAATTACGCCAAATGTATCCATGCGCCGCCGTCCGGCCGCCAGCGCTCCCGTCATGGCTTCGGCAGTAATGCCAACCAAATACAAAATGTGTAACAGCATGGTTCTCTCCCTAAAAATCTGTCTGGCAGGGTAGCGATTTGTACGCATCGTCACGATTGAGATTTTTTAAGGTGAGAGGTTATTGATAATATTTAGTTATGTGAAATTGGTGTTTTCTGTAGTTTTAATGCGTTTCTCTTAGATTGTCAGAAGAAAAATGCATTAGAAATATTAGGGCGTGTTTTAAAGTAAATAAGAAGTCTGTATACGTAGCGCCGCTGTAATTTAACAACGGCCTACGGAATTATGAGGGTTACTCGATATTCTGAATCTGTTCGCGCATTTGTTCGATCAGTACTTTCAGTTCAATAGCTGAATTAGTTACTTCGGCATTGATAGACTTCGAGGCCAGGGTGTTCGACTCGCGATTAAACTCTTGCATCATAAAGTCCAGACGACGGCCAACCGCTTCTTTTTTCTTCAGAATGTTGTAGGTCTCTTTGACATGCGCTTCGAGGCGGTCCAGCTCTTCGGCAACGTCAATTCGTTGCGCCAGCAGCACTAACTCTTGCTCCAGGCGATTGTTTTCCAACTGTACCTGAGCATCTTCCAGTTTCGCTACCAGACGTTCACGCTGCCATTGCAGGATTTCCGGCATATGGGCACGAACTTTAGCCACTTCGGCGGTGACACCTTCCAGACGCTGCTCGATCAACGCTTTCAGCGCCTGACCTTCGGTTTCGCGCGCGACAATAAAGTCGTCAAGAGTACCATCCAGCGCAGCGAGAATTTCAGCGGCAATGGCGTCGAGATCCTGCTCCTGAGCTGCCATCACACCCGGCCAGCGCAGGATATCAACCGGGTTGATTTCCCCTTCGTCGCTCTGCATTTTTACCCAGTTAGCAGCAGTTACGAGCTGTTTAGCCAGCTTTTCGTTGAGAATCAGCTCGCCTTGTGCGCTAACATCTGGCTCATAGCGCAGGGTGCATTCCACTTTACCGCGCGTCAGGCGAGAACGAATACGCTCGCGAACGACAGGTTCAAGGCTACGGAACTGCTCCGGCAGACGAAAGTAAGTTTCCAGATAACGCTGGTTTACCGAGCGCATTTCCCAGGTTGCGCTCCCCCATTCACCCTTGATTTCACGCCGGGCGTAGGCGGTCATACTGCGGATCATAGACGTTCCTGTTTTTGAAAGGAGAGGTGGAAGGATTATAGCCATCGATGCCTTGTCAGGATAGGAATAACCGCCGGAAGTCCGTATAATGCGCAGCCACATTTGTTTCAAGCCGGAGATTTCAATATGCGTCCAGCAGGCCGTAGCAATAATCAGGTGCGTCCCGTTACCCTGACTCGTAACTATACAAAACATGCAGAAGGCTCGGTGCTGGTCGAATTTGGCGATACCAAAGTGTTGTGTACTGCCTCTATTGAAGAAGGCGTGCCGCGCTTCCTGAAAGGTCAGGGGCAGGGCTGGATCACCGCAGAATACGGTATGTTGCCGCGCTCCACCCACACCCGTAACGCCCGCGAAGCGGCGAAAGGTAAGCAGGGCGGACGCACGATGGAAATCCAGCGTCTGATCGCCCGTGCATTGCGTGCAGCGGTTGATTTGAAAGCGTTGGGTGAGTTCACCATTACGCTGGACTGCGACGTACTTCAGGCCGATGGCGGCACGCGCACTGCTTCGATCACCGGTGCTTGCGTGGCGCTGGCAGATGCGCTGAATAAGCTGGTTGAGAATGGCAAACTGAAAACCAACCCGATGAAAGGCATGGTAGCTGCGGTTTCGGTGGGTATCGTTAATGGCGAAGCGATTTGCGATCTGGAATATGTTGAAGACTCTGCCGCAGAAACGGACATGAACGTGGTGATGACCGAAGATGGGCGGATCATTGAGGTTCAGGGAACGGCAGAAGGCGAACCATTCACCCACGAAGAACTCCTCACCTTGTTGGCGCTGGCCCGAGGGGGAATCGAATCCATTGTAGCGACGCAGAAGGCGGCGCTGGCAAACTGATTTTTAAGGCGACTGATGAGTCGCCTTTTTTTTGTCTGTAGAAAAGTAAGATGAGGAGCGAAGGCATGAAACCATATCAGCGCCAGTTTATTGAGTTTGCGCTTGGCAAACAGGTATTAAAGTTTGGTGAGTTTACGCTGAAATCCGGGCGTAAAAGCCCCTATTTCTTCAACGCCGGACTATTTAATACCGGGCGCGACCTGGCACTGTTAGGCCGTTTTTACGCTGAAGCGTTAGTGGATTCTGGCATTGAGTTCGATCTGCTGTTTGGCCCCGCTTACAAAGGTATTCCGATCGCGACCACAACCGCTGTGGCACTGGCGGAGCATCATGACCTTGACCTGCCATACTGCTTTAACCGCAAAGAAGCAAAAGACCACGGCGAAGGTGGCAATCTGGTTGGTAGCGCGTTACAAGGACGAGTAATGCTGGTGGATGATGTGATCACCGCCGGAACGGCGATTCGTGAGTCGATGGAAATTATTCAGGCCAATGGCGCGACGCTTGCTGGCGTGCTGATTTCGCTCGATCGTCAGGAACGTGGTCGTGGCGAGATATCAGCGATTCAGGAAGTTGAGCGTGATTACAACTGCAAAGTGATCTCTATCATCACCCTGGAAGACCTGATTGCTTATCTGGAAGAGAAGCCGGACATGGCGGAACATCTGGCAGCCGTTAAGGCTTATCGCGAAGAGTACGGGGTTTGATAAAAAACGCCGGATGGTAAGTCATCCGGCGTCATTTTATTGCAACTGCGCGGCAATCAACGGCCAGCGAGCGTCAAAGTCATCCGTCGGGCGGTATTTAAACTCGCTGCGGACAAAACGAGACAGCATCCCTTCACAAAATGCCAGAAGTTGGCTTGCCAGCAACGTTTCATCGGTGGTGTAACCTTCACCCTCACGCATTCTCTTTTCACGCAATACCTGACGCAGTTGCGCTTCAATACGCTCGAACAGTTGGTTGATGCGCCCTTGCAGGCGGTCTTGTTCGAACATTAGCGCATGGCCGGTGAGGATACGGGTCAGGCCTGGATTACGCTCGCCAAAACCGAGAAGTAGCAACACAATCAGACGCAGACGCGCAGTGGTGTCCTTCTCATCTTTCAGAATCAGATTAATGCGAGTAATCAGGCTATCTTCGATAAACTCAATCAGGCTATCGAACATGCGGGTCTTACTGGGGAAGTGGCGATACAGAGCCGCTTCGGAAACGCCGACAGAGGCGGCCAGTTTCGCCGTCGTGATACGTTGGCTTCCATCGCTGGATTCCAGCATCAGCGCCAGAGACTGAAGTATTTCTTCGCGACGGTTCCTTTTCGCAGTTTGTTTTTCTGCCATGTTACAAAATACCCCTGAAAATAAGCACTTGCCAGGCGGCACCCACGCTATGACCGCAAACAAAATGTTTGCGGCGATGTTATGACGTTATTTGGATGCGTATGTGTTACTGACGACCAGAGTGACCAAAGCCGCCTTCACCGCGGTCAGTAGCGTCAAAATCTTCCACCAGATTAAATTCAGCCTGTACCACCGGAACAAAAATCATCTGTGCGATACGTTCACCAGGTTGAATGGTGAAGCTGTCCTGACCACGGTTCCATACAGAGATCATCAATTGGCCCTGATAGTCGGAATCGATCAATCCCACCAGGTTGCCGAGCACGATACCGTGCTTATGGCCCAGCCCGGAGCGCGGCAGCATCATCGCCGCCAGTGAAGGATCGGCAATATGAATCGCCAGTCCGGTCGGCACAAGTGTCGTGTCGCCCGGTGCCAATTCTACGGCGTCGTCGAGACAAGCGCGCAGGTCAAGTCCGGCAGAACCAGAAGTGGCATAAGTCGGGAGTGGAAATTCCTTCCCAACGCGCGGGTCCAGAATCTTAACGTCGATTTTCTTCATCATAACGGGTCACAATCTCGTCGAGTAATAATTGGCCAAGGAGCTCTTTTCGCTCAAGCGGTAAGATTTTATCGCCATCTTGCCAGAAAAGGTGTAATGCGTTTTTGTCGCTATTAAAGCCTTGAGTTGGCTGGGAAACATCGTTCGCGCAGATCAGATCAAGGTTTTTACGGATACGTTTTTGTCGGGCGTATTCTTCCACATTATTTGTTTCGGCCGCAAATCCAACAACATAAGGCCGATGGTCTTTTAATGCGGCAACACCGGCGACGATATCGGGGTTTTTAACCATTTTTATTGTTAATTCATCGCCCGGCGTGGCCTGCTTTTTGATTTTTTCGCGGGCAACGGTAGCTGCGCGATAATCCGCAACGGCAGCGCAACCGATAAATATATTTTGCTGCTGTACAGAAGCCTTCACGGCCGCTTCCATCTCCAGTGCGGTTATCACGTCAATACGTTTCACAAACGGTGGCGTCGGTAGCGAAACCGGGCCAGAAACCAGCGTGACGTTTGCTCCTCTACGTGCTGCTGCTGCGGCAATGGCGAATCCCATCTTGCCGGAGCTGTGATTAGAGATGTAACGCACCGGATCGAGTGGTTCACGTGTCGGACCCGCGGTAATCATAATATTCAGATGTTTCAGGTCGTTGACGGGGGAGAAATGGGCCACCGCCATATCAACAATGGTTAACGGATCGAGCATTCGCCCTGGGCCGATATCACCACAGGCCTGGCTGCCGCTATCTGGCCCCCAGATCAACAAACCTCGCGAGGCAAGTACCTCTAAATTATGCTGAGTAGCTGCAGCCCGATACATCTGCTGGTTCATTGCTGGCAGCACGGCAACAGGCGCAGGCGTCGCAAGGCAAATCGTTGATACCAGATCATTCGCCATACCAGCAGCAACGCGGGCAATCAAATCCGCTGTCGCTGGAGCAAGAATCACTAAATCAGCCCATTTTCCCAGCTCAATATGGCCCATTGCCGCTTCGGCAGCCGGGTCCAGCAGACTGTCGGAAACGGGATAACCAGAGACTGCCTGCAAGCTAAGTGGAGTGATAAAGGCTTTTGCCGCTTCGGTCATGGCTACACGGACGTCGGCTCCGCGATCGCGCAAACGACGCACCAGTTCAGGGGTTTTATAGGCAGCAATACCGCCGCTGACGCCGAGAACGATTTTTTTACCGGCCAGGCTCATGATGATTTTTCCTGTTGGGTGACACCAGAAGTTGGCGATTTTATCACAATACTTTTGTTGTCGTGCTTTCACCTGAGAATCACTTTGCGAGGCGCTTTCCAGGATTGAAAACTGACCGTCGATTTAACCAAACGACTATGACAGGATGCGCCCTCCACAAAGGAGGTGAAGGTGAAAAGCAATGCTGACTTGTTGATGCCACGTGAAAAAATGCTGAAGTTGGGTATTAGCGCGTTAACGGATATTGAACTGCTGGCGCTGTTTCTGCGTACAGGAACGCACGGAAAAGATGTGCTAACCCTGGCAAAAGAGATGCTGGAGAATTTCGGCTCTCTTTACGGCTTGTTATCCTCTGAATATGAACAAGTTAGAGGCGTTCATGGAATAGGTGTGGCGAAATTCGCCCAGTTAAAGGGGATTGCCGAACTGGCCCGGCGTTACTACAACGTGCGGATACGCGAAGAAAGCCCGTTACTTAGCCCGGAGATGACGCGCGAGTTTTTACAAAGCCAGCTTACGGGCGAAGAGCGCGAGATCTTTATGGTGATCTTTCTCGACACTCAACACCGGGTACTTACTCACAGCCGATTGTTTTCCGGCACACTAAACCATGTGGAAGTCCATCCGCGTGAGATTGTTCGGGAAGCGATAAAAATAAACGCGGCGGCACTGATCCTTGCCCATAATCACCCTTCGGGTTGTGCTGAACCCAGTAAAGCGGATAAACTCATCACCGAACGGATAATAAAAAGTTGTCAGTTCATGGATTTACGCGTGCTCGACCATATCGTGATTGGGCGTGGAGAGTATGTTTCTTTTGCCGAACGCGGCTGGATTTAACCCGCTATGCGCGATCCTTCGGGATCTTTGTCTGTTCGGGACTTGAGCACATCGCTGAGTCAGCGTATACTACGCCACCTTTGAGAATCTCGGGTTTGGCATTTGGGCCTGGCAATCGAGAGTTCACATAGAACTGCGATGACCGGGCTGTAAAGCCTGACGAGGCGCCAATACCCCATACGAAGCTCGAGCTAATTTGATTTTTGGAGAATAGACATGTCCCGAGTCTGCCAAGTTACTGGCAAGCGTCCGGTGACCGGTAACAACCGTTCCCACGCACTGAACGCGACTAAACGCCGTTTCCTGCCTAACCTGCACTCTCACCGTTTCTGGGTTGAGAGCGAGAAGCGTTTTGTCACCCTGCGCGTATCTGCTAAAGGTATGCGTGTAATCGATAAAAAAGGCATCGATACAGTTCTGGCTGAACTGCGTGCCCGTGGCGAAAAGTACTAAGTACTTAGAGGAAATAAATCATGGCTAAAGGTATTCGTGAGAAAATCAAGCTGGTTTCTTCTGCTGGTACTGGTCACTTCTATACCACTACGAAGAACAAACGTACTAAGCCGGAAAAACTGGAACTGAAAAAATTCGATCCAGTTGTACGCCAGCACGTGATCTACAAAGAAGCGAAAATCAAATAATTCTCGCTTTGATGTAATAAAAACCTCGCTCCGGCGGGGTTTTTTGTTATCTGCTTGCCCCCATATTGACTGCATCTGTTCATTCCAGGAGATGCTATGCCTGAATTACCAGAAGTTGAAACCAGCCGCCGCGGCATTGAACCGCATCTCGTTGGCGCGACCATTCTTCATGCGGTGGTCCGCAACGGGCGTTTGCGCTGGCCAGTCTCGGAAGAAATCTACCGTCTAAGTGACCAGCCGGTGCTTAGTGTGCAGCGCCGCGCTAAATATCTGCTGCTGGAATTGCCGGAAGGCTGGATAATCATTCATCTGGGTATGTCTGGCAGTCTGCGCATACTTACGGAAGAACGTCCTCCTGAAAAGCATGACCATGTTGATTTGGTGATGAGCAACGGCAAAGTGCTGCGATATACCGATCCTCGTCGCTTTGGTGCCTGGTTGTGGACCAAAGAGCTGGAAGGACACAATGTGTTGGCACATCTTGGACCGGAGCCGCTTAGCGATGATTTCAACGGCGAATACCTGCATCAGAAATGCGCGAAGAAAAAGACAGCGATTAAACCCTGGCTGATGGATAACAAGCTGGTGGTGGGCGTGGGGAATATCTATGCCAGCGAGTCACTGTTTGCTGCGGGGATCCATCCGGATCGGCTGGCGTCATCGCTGTCGCTGGCGGAGTGCGAACTGCTGGCACGGGTGATTAAAGCAGTGTTACTGCGTTCTATTGAGCAGGGCGGCACGACGCTGAAAGATTTTCTGCAAAGCGACGGAAAACCAGGTTATTTCGCGCAGGAATTACAGGTTTACGGGCGTAAAGGCGAACCGTGTCGGGTTTGTGGTACGCCGATTGTGGCGACTAAACATGCGCAGCGGGCGACATTTTATTGCCGACAGTGCCAGAAGTAATTCATGCGAGCCGGATGGCATTCCATCCGGCATAAAAGCTACGCTAACTTCGCCATCAGCGCCTGATGGACATTCTTCGGCAGGAAATGGGTGACATCACCCTGATGGCGCGCAACTTCTTTCACCAACGATGAAGAAATAAACGACCACTCTTTCGAAGGCATCAAGAAGACGCTTTCCAGCTCCGGCATTAAGTGGCGATTCATATGCGCCAGTTGCATTTCATATTCAAAATCTGCTACCGCACGCAGGCCACGAATCAGTACCGTGGCTTGTTGATTACGGGCGAAGTTCGCCATCAAATCACTAAAACCGACCACTTCAACGTTATCCAGATGTGCGGTTGCCTGCTGAGCCAGCGCCACACGCTCTTCCAGGGTAAACATTGGTTTTTTACTGGGGCTGGCGGCAATCGCCAGAATAACGTGATCGAACATCTGCGTAGCGCGCGTCACGATATCGATATGACCATTGGTAATGGGATCGAAAGTCCCCGGATAAATCGCCCGTTTTTGCATAACAACCTCAATGCGTTTTCGGTGGCAGGTAAGGTTCCAGCAGTTGAAGCAGACGCTGCAGCGCGCCCTGGTTTTGATACAGCACTTCAACGGCATGACGGCCATAGAAACTACGGTAATCGGCGTCAGTGAGCAAAGAGGAAACCTCTTTTGCCAGTGACGCGGCATCGGTGACGGTAATCAGCCCGCTTGCCTGCTCCAGCCGTGCGCAAATGTCTTTAAAGTTAAAAGTATGCGGCCCCATCAGTACCGGAATAGCGTGTGCGGCGGCTTCCAGCGGATTATGCCCACCGCGTTCGACCAATGAACCGCCAACAAAAGCGAGATCGGCAATGCCATACAGCAGCATCAGCTCGCCCATCGTATCGCCAATTACCACTTGTGTACTGGCGGAAGGGATTTCTCCGGAAGAGCGTGTGATATAGCTTAGCCCAGCCTGGCGGACAAGGTTAATCGCATCCGGGAAGCGTTCCGGATGACGTGGAACAAGAATAAGCAATAAATTAGGGAACTGCTGCAACAGCGCCTGATGTGCGGCAATCACCACACTCTCTTCGCCATCGTGAGTGCTGGTGGCAATCCATACCGGACGATGAGGTGCCCACTGGCGGCGCAGTGTTACTGCTTTAGCGGCTAGCTGCGGAGTTACCGAGATATCGAATTTCAGGCTACCAGTCACAGTCACCTGATTATTTTTTGCGCCCAACGCTACAAAACGCGCGCCATCTTCTTCGTTTTGCGCGGCGATTAGTGTAATACGACGCAACAAGCGACGAACAAATTTGCCCAGTTTGGCGTAACCCGCCGCAGAGCGTGCAGAAAGTCGCGCGTTGGCGATAACCAGCGGGATCTTGCGCTTATGTAGTGCCGCAATCAGGTTAGGCCACAGCTCCGTTTCCATAATCAACACCAGTTTAGGATCGACTTTATTAAGAAAACGGTTGAGCGCATCGGGTAGATCGTAAGGCAGATAGACGTGCTGAACATCTTTACCGAAAGCAGATTGCACGCGTTCCGAGCCGGTCGGCGTCATAGTCGTGACGGTAATTGGCAAATCAGGATAGCGATGACGCAGCGCGCGCACCAACGGGATCGCCGCCAGGGTTTCACCGACGGAGACGGAGTGCAGCATGATGCCGCCTTGTTTCAGCGGATGGCGGTAAAAACCGTAACGTTCACCCCAGCGTTTTCGATAGGCCGGAGCCTTACGTCCGCGCACCCAAAGCCGTATCCAGATCAACGGCTGAATAAGGTAGAGAAGGGCGGTGTAAAGCAATTCAAGCATAATAAATAGCTGACTTATGGATGTGCTGGGGATTCTATGTATTTAGCTGGGGCTTTACCATTACTTTTCCCGTTTTTGACTTAAATAGCTTCTGTTTGGCCTGAACTGCCGCTACATCTCCAGTTTTTTTGTATTTTTATGCGATTTATTGAAACTCGACCCTATTTTCAACTCTACATCGGCTATACCGGTATTATCTGCGCGCTTTTTCTTATCTATATGATTTTTATGATTAAAACATATTTTGTGTATAAAAATCATTCGGGTCGGATTGCTGCGAAAGAAATGCTACACTAGCACGTCAAAGTAAGTGCGTTATCAGTATTCAGGTAGCTGTTGAGCCTGGGGCGGTAGCGTGCTTTTTTCTGCTTAACTTAACCAGACAATCATACAAAAGAGTCGCTAGTGGAAAAGCCATTTCGAAAAATCCTGGTCATAAAGATGCGATATCATGGAGATATGTTATTAACCACTCCTGTCATCAGTACGCTCAAGCAGAATTATCCTGATGCAAAAATCGATATGCTGCTTTATCAGGACACCATCCCTATTTTGTCTGAAAACCCGGAAATTAATGCGCTCTACGGTATAAGCAATAAAAGTGCAGGAACATTCGATAAAATTAAAAATGTGCTTTCATTGATAAAAACTCTGCGTGCGAATAATTACGACCTGGTCATTAATCTTACGGATCAGTGGATGGTGGCACTGTTGGTACGTTGTTTACCCGCACAGGTGAAAATATCGCAACTTTATGGTCATCGGCAGCATAGCATCTGGAAAAAAAGCTTTACACACTTAGCGCCAATACACGGCACACATATTGTTGAGCGTAATTTATCGGTCCTTGAGCCATTAGGTATTACCGATTTCTACACTGATACAACAATGAGTTACGCCGAAGATTGCTGGAAGAAGATGCGCCAGGAATTAGATGCTCTGGGCGTGAAAGAGCATTATGTTGTTATCCAGCCGACTGCTCGTCAGATATTTAAGTGCTGGGATAACGATAAATTTTCTAAGGTTATCGATGCGTTGCAACAGCGAGGGTATCAGGTTGTGCTGACCTGCGGGCCTTCGGCAGATGATCTCGCCTGTATCGATGAAATAGTGCAAGGCTGCCAAACAAAACCTGTCGCTGGCCTTGCGGGTAAAACACGGTTTACTGAACTGGGTGCTTTAATTGATCATGCCGTACTCTTTATTGGTGTGGATTCTGCACCAGGACATATTGCAGCGGCAGTGAAAACGCCAATAATTAGTTTATTTGGTGCAACTGATCACATATTCTGGCGTCCCTGGACTGAGAATATTATTCAATTCTGGGCGGGGAATTATCAGCAAATGCCGAGCCGACATGAACTTGACCGCAATAAAAAATATCTTTCTGTTATCCCCGCGGAAGATGTTATCGCCGCTACGGAAAAGCTGCTGCCAGAAGATGCCCCTTCAGTTGACAGGAATGCACAATTATGATCGTGGCGTTTTGTTTATATAAATATTTTCCTTTTGGTGGGCTTCAACGTGATTTTATGCGTATTGCATCAACCGTTGCCGCACGAGGCCACCATGTTCGGGTCTATACGCAGTCGTGGGAAGGCGAGTGCCCAAAAACATTTGAGCTTATTCATGTGCCAGTTAAGTCCCATACCAACCATGGACGCAATGCAGAATATTATGCCTGGGTACAAAATCATCTCAAAGCGCATCCCGCTGATCGTGTTGTTGGGTTTAATAAGATGCCTGGGTTGGATGTTTATTTTGCCGCTGATGTTTGTTACGCCGAGAAAGTTGCGCAAGAAAAAGGTTTTTTATATCGTCTAACATCACGTTATCGTCATTATGCCGCATTTGAGCGAGCGACTTTCGAGCATGGTAAATCGACGAAACTCATGATGCTGACTGATAAGCAAATCACCGATTTCCAGAAGCATTATCAAACTGAACCTGAACGTTTTAAAATTCTTCCTCCCGGCATCTATCCGGACAGAAAATACAGCGAGCAAATCCCAAATAGCCGTGAAATTTATCGCCAGAAAAATGGCATAAAAGAGCAACAAAACTTATTGCTACAAGTTGGATCAGATTTTGTTCGTAAAGGTGTGGATCGCTCAATTGAAGCTTTGGCAGCGTTACCGGAATCATTACGCCACAATACGCTTTTGTTTGTTGTTGGCCAGGATAAACCGCGAAAATTCGAAGTGCTGGCAGAAAAACTCGGCGTGCGGAGCAACGTGCATTTCTTTTCCGGTCGCAATGATGTGTCAGAATTAATGGCTGCAGCCGATTTATTATTGCATCCCGCTTATCAGGAAGCTGCTGGTATCGTTCTCCTTGAAGCGATCACTGCTGGATTACCTGTTTTGACAACAGCGGTATGCGGTTACGCGCATTATATTGCCGATGCCAATTGTGGAACGGTTATCGCTGAACCTTTCTCCCAGGAACAATTAAATGAAGTTTTACGTAAATCATTAACACAATCTTCATTGCGAATGGCCTGGGCGGAGAATGCTCGCCATTATGCCGATACTCAGGATTTGTATAGCTTGCCAGAGAAAGCCGCGGATATCATTACAGGTGGTTTAGATGGTTGAATTAAAAGAGCCGCTTGCCACACTTTGGCGTGGTAAAGATGCTTTTGCCGAAGTTAAGGAACTGAATGGCGAGGTCTTCCGCGAACTGGAGACACGTCGCACATTACGCTTTGAACTGTCCGGGAAAAGCTATTTTCTTAAATGGCACAAGGGGACAACATTAAAAGAGATTATAAAAAATCTGCTCTCATTGCGGATGCCCGTTTTGGGTGCAGACAGAGAGTGGCATGCTATTCATCGCCTGAGTGATGTCGGTGTTGATACGATGAATGGCATTGGGTTTGGTGAAAAAGGTTTAAATCCATTAACCCGTACATCATTTATTATTACCGAAGATCTCACTCCCACGATTAGCCTTGAAGATTATTGTGCAGATTGGGCAGTCAACCCACCTGATGTGCGTATTAAACGTATGTTGATCACGCGAGTGGCAACCATGGTGCGTAAAATGCACGCAGCAGGGATAAATCACCGTGACTGTTACATTTGCCACTTTTTGCTTCATTTGCCATTTACTGGCCGGGAAGATGAATTAAAAATTTCGGTTATCGATCTACATCGGGCGCAGATACGCTCAAAAGTACCGCGCCGTTGGCGCGATAAAGACTTGATTGGCTTATATTTCTCATCAATGAATATTGGTCTGACGCAGAGAGATATATGGCGATTTATGAAGGTTTATTTTGGAATGCCTTTACACGAAGTTCTATTGCGGGAAGTTAACTTAATTAAAGAAGCAGGAATTAAGGCGCAAAAAATAAAAGAAAGAACAATAAGGAAAAAGCTTTAAATGTTCATTTCTTATAATAAGGGCTTAAAAATTGTTAAATATTAGGAACTTCGTCGCTAAGAAACAAAATTTATTTCAACACGAAATACCGAATGTTAAACATTTGCATATAGCATTATGCTTTGACCGTGGATTCATAATGCCAGCGGGTGTTGCATTATATTCAATCATTTCAAATAATAGTGATGTTAATCTTCACTTTCACCTTCTTGTTTCAGGAATAAGTGAAAATGAATGCTCCGTATTTTCCGAACTAGAGGGACCGAATACGTCAATATCAGTATATCATGTGACAGATGAATTTGATATTAATCCGGACACCTTAATCCTGGGCATCCCTTTATCAACGTGTTTGCGTTTTTTAATCCCAGAGGTTATTGATGATAAAATAACAAATATACTTTATCTTGATTGTGATATCATATGTAATAGCTCTTTATATGAGCTCGTTGATTACGATTTAAATGATTATATAGCATGCGTCATCCCTGACTCACCAGATATGCAAGACCGTGTGAAACAGTTAGACTATGGCATTGAATTTATCAATTATTTTAATGCCGGAGTTATGCTTATTAATACCAGCGCATGGAAAAACGAGAACATAACACAAAAAGCGTTGGAGATGATCAACAATGGGAAAGTATATAGGTATGCAGACCAGGATGTGCTAAATATTTTACTTAATGGGCGATTATATTATCTCGATAAAAAATATAATAAAAAGACAACATTATCAGTAAGATGTGATGAAGAACAAAAAAATTTACCCAACACAATTATAATGCATTATGTTACTCAGAATAAACCATGGTATAAAATATTTAGGGCACAAAACTTTGAACGTTATTTTTATAATTCACCGTGGAGACATCATAAAAGGATGTTATCACCATCATCAAGTGATATTAGGTTAAAAGCTAAAGTTTATTGGTCCGAAGGGAAATATGGCAAAGCCATTTCTTATTATTATCATTATCTGTTCGCTAAATTATTCAACGTGAAAATTTAGATGGAAAACTAATATAATTATGAAAATAGCATTTATCGGCGAAGCGGTTTCTGGATTTGGTGGCATGGAAACGGTTATCCGCGATGTCATTAATACCTTCAGGCAACAACACATCCAAAGTGAAATGTTTTTCTTTTGTCGCAATGACAAAATGGATAAGGGATGGTTGGAAGGTATTGAATACTCGTGTTCATTTTCCAATATTCGGTTAGGTTTTTTGCGTCGAACGAAACATATTCATGCTTTAAGCAAATGGCTTCAGGATTATCAGCCAGATGTTGTTATTTGTATTGACGTTATCTCGTGTTTGTATGCGGCCAAAGCACGTAAAAAATCAGGAATTGATGTGCCAGTATTTTCATGGCCACATTTTTCTTTAGATCACAAAAAACATGCTGAATATATCACCTGTGCCGACTATCATTTAGCAATCAGCTCTGGCATTAAACAGCAAATGATTAATCGGGGTGTACCAGAATCGACGATAAATGTTATTTTTAATCCAGCCGAAGCTAAAGACACAGTCATTCCTGCGCCTGAGGAAGGCGAAACGGCAACGTTCATTTATGTTGGGCGTATGAAATTCGAGGGACAGAAGCGGGTTAAAGACCTCCTTGATGGCTTATCACAAGCTCAAGGTAACTGGAAACTCCATGCATTGGGTGATGGCTCCGATTTTGAAAAATGCCAGGCTTATAGTAGAGAATTAAATATTGATGATCGAATTGTCTGGTATGGTTGGCAACAACATCCTTGGGAATTAGTCCAGCAAGATATTAAAAAAGTGACTGCGTTATTACTCACGTCATCTTTTGAAGGTTTCCCAATGACTTTACTTGAAGCTTTATCATGGGGAATTCCTTGTATCAGTGCCGATTGTGTCTCCGGACCTGCTGACATTATTCAATCTGATGTTAATGGTCATCTGTATCAACCGGGAGATATTACTGGTTTTGTAACTCTTCTGAATAAATATATAGCAGGTGAAATTCATATCGAACATGGAAAAATTCCTTCATCGATAGATAAGTTTTATAAACCGAAGTATTACGATAGATTACATAAGATAATTATTTCTGCTATTTCCCGGAGGAAATAATGCAGCAGGTGTTTTTCCAGGAAACTGAGTTTCTTAATTCAGTTATTGATTATAATCATAAAGTAGAAACAGAAAATCTTTGTCTGGACATCGCTTATGGAACTGACAAAAATTTTCTTTTTGGTTGCGGAATATCGATTGCTTCTATATTAAAATATAATGAAGGAAGTCGATTGTGTTTCCATATTTTTACTGATTATTTTGGTGATGATGATCGTAAGTATTTTGATGCCCTGGCGTTACAGTATAAAACCAGAATTAAAATATATCTGATTAATGGTGATCGACTTCGATCATTGCCAAGTACCAAGAACTGGACTTATGCAATATATTTTCGATTTATTATTGCGGATTACTTTATTAATAAGGTGCCTAAAGTCCTTTATCTGGATGCAGATATCATTTGCCAGGGGGCTATTGAGCCACTAATCAATTTCTCGTTTCCAGACTATAAAGTCGCAATGGTTGTTACGGAAGGCCAGGCTGACTGGTGGGAAAAACGCGCACATTCGTTAGGTGTTGCGGGGATTGCTAAAGGTTACTTTAACTCCGGTTTTTTATTTATCAATACAGAACAATGGGCAGTCGAGCAGGTTTCAGCGCGAGCCATTGCAATGTTAAATGAACCAGAAATAATCAAAAAAATAACACATCCTGATCAGGATGTATTAAATATGCTGCTGGCTGACAAACTTATTTTTGCTGATATTAAATATAACACCCAGTTTAGCTTAAATTATCAACTCAAAGAAAGTTTTAAAAACCCAGTAAACGAAAATACTATTTTTATCCATTATATCGGTCCAACCAAGCCCTGGCATGATTGGGCCTGGGATTATCCTGTATCACAAGCCTTTATGGAGGCAAAAAATGCTTCGCCATGGAAGAAGACGGCGTTGCTGAAACCTAACAATAGCAATCAATTAAGGTATAGCGCAAAACATATGCTTAAAAAGCATAGATATCTAAAAGGATTTAGCAATTATCTTTTGTATTTTATTAAAAAGATAATGCATTAAAACTGGGAAACTATAAAATAATGATATAAGGGTAGCATTGTGGACTCATTTCCTGCCATAGAGATAGATAAAGTTAAAGCCTGGGATTTCCGGCTAACTGATATAAATACTTCTGAATGTTTAAATGTTGCCTATGGTGTCGATGCTAATTATCTTGATGGTGTAGGTGTTTCTATCACATCAATTGTTCTAAATAATCGACATATTAATCTTGATTTTTATATTATTGCTGATATCTACAATGATGATTTTTTTCAAAAAGTCGCAAAACTTGCAGAACAATACCAATTAAGAATCACGTTATATAGAATTAATACTGATAAGCTTCAGTGCTTGCCTTGTACACAGGTCTGGTCAAGAGCAATGTACTTTCGCTTATTTGCATTTCAATTATTGGGTTTAACGCTTGATCGTTTGCTTTATCTTGATGCGGATGTTGTTTGTAAAGGTGATATTAGCCCGCTATTGCATCTGGATTTAAACGGAGCGGTGGCTGCTGTTGTTAAAGATGTTGAGCCAATGCAGGAAAAGGCAGTGTCAAGGTTGTCTGATCCTGAACTACTGGGGCAGTACTTTAATTCTGGTGTCGTTTATTTAGACTTAAAAAAATGGGTTGACGCAAAACTAACAGAAAAAGCGTTGTCTATTCTTATGAGCAAAGATAATATTTATAAATATCCTGACCAGGATGTTATGAATGTCTTACTGAAGGGAATGACAATATTTTTACCTCGTGAGTACAATACAATTTATACAATTAAAAGTGAATTAAAAGATAAAACACATCAAAACTATAAAAAGTTGATTACAGAAAGTACTCTTCTTATTCATTATACAGGTGCTACTAAACCGTGGCACAAATGGGCAATATATCCATCGGTGAAATACTATAAAATAGCGTTAGAAAATTCCCCCTGGAAAGATGACTCTCCGCGAGATGCAAAATCAATTATTGAATTTAAAAAAAGATATAAACATCTGTTAGTGCAACATCATTATATCTCAGGAATCATAGCAGGAGTCTGTTATCTTTGCCGAAAATATTACCGTAAATAACATTTAACTGGTTTATCATGATTCAGAAGAACAAGATCAAAGACTTAGTTGTTTTTACCGATGAAAGCAATTCAAAGTATCTCAATGTATTAAATGACTTCTTGTCTTATAATATAAATATCATCAAAGTTTTTCGTTCTATTGATGATACGAAAGTCATGCTTATTGATACCGATTACGGTAAATTAATACTTAAGGTCTTTTCCCCGAAAGTTAAGCGTAACGAACGTTTCTTTAAGTCGCTGTTAAAAGGTGATTATTACGAACGCCTTTTTGAGCAAACCCAAAAAGTACGAAATGAAGGGTTAAATACCCTCAATGATTTTTATTTGTTGGCTGAGCGAAAAACCTTACGATTCGTCCATACTTATATCATGATTATCGAGTATATTGATGGTGTAGAGTTGTGTGATATACCCGATATTGATGATGTACTAAAAAATAAAATTCAGCAATCAATTAATTCATTGCATCAACATGGTATGGTTTCTGGTGATCCCCATCGTGGTAACTTCATTATAAAAAATGGTGAGGTTAGAATTATTGATCTTTCAGGAAAACGTGCTTCAGCACAGCGTAAAGCGAAAGATCGTATTGATTTAGAGCGTCATTACGGTATTAAAAATGAGATTAAAGATCTAGGTTATTATCTTTTAGTATATCGTAAAAAAATGCGCAATTTTATGCGGCGTTTGAAAGGGAAACCAGCACGCTAAAATAGAAATATCCCGCAATTACTTGTCTTCGTTAGGCATTTTTACACGGAGTTATTTATTTCACAGGTTTATCATGAAGAATATTCGATACATTGACAAAAAGGATGTTGAAAACCTGATAGAAAATAAGACATCTGATGATGTTATTATTTTTCTGTCTGGTCCCACATCGCAAAAGACGCCTTTGTCGATATTACGGGCAAAGGATATTATTGCTGTCAATGGTTCAGCGCAATATCTGTTAAGTCATAATATTGTTCCCTTTATATATGTACTTACAGATGTTCGCTTTTTACATCAGCGTCGTGATGACTTTTATAAATTTAGCCAGAGAAGTCGTTATACCATAGTAAACATTGACGTTTATGAACACGCTTCCGAAGAAGATAAACTTTATATCCTCCAGAACTGCCTTGTATTACGGTCTTTTTACCGCCGGGAAAAAGGTGGTTTTATAAAGAAGATCAAATTTAATATTTTGAGTCAGATTCACAAAGAACTGCTGATCTCTGTACCTTGGTCTAAAAGAGGTCGTCTGGTCGGATTTTGCAAGGACATCAGTCTTGGTTATTGCTCATGTCATACTATTGCCTTTGCTGCAATTCAAATAGCATATTCACTGAAGTATGCACGGATTATTTGTTCTGGTCTGGATTTAACTGGTAGCTGCTCGCGATTCTATGATGAAAATAAGAATCCCATGCCCTCGGAATTAAGTAGAGATTTATTCAAAATATTACCCTTCTTCCGCTTTATGCGTGATAATGTAGAAGATATCAATATTTATAATTTATCTGATGATACAGCAATTCAATATGATATTATTCCATTTGTGAAAGTATCAGAAATTGAAGGCTCTTGTAGTTCGATAAAATAAACTAATATCTTTTATGTTGCTATGATGTTTTATAAAATATTGGGGTTGTTTAATAATGATTAAAAAGATAATGTTTACCGTTACACCAATATTTTCTATACCACCAAAAGGAGCTGCGGCAGTCGAAACATGGATTTATCAGGTTGCAAAAAGACTTTCGATGTCAGCAACTATTGCCTGTATTCGAAACGAGGGCTACCCGACCTACACAAAAGTAAATGATAAATGTGATATTCACTACATTGGTTTTAGTCGAATCTATAAACGTCTTTTCCAAAAGTGGACCCGACTTGATCCTGTGCCGTATTCTCAGCGTATTTTAAATACCCAACCTAAAAATGCTGATCTGAAAGAATCTGTTATTGTCATTCATAATAGTATGAAACTTTATAAACAGATTCGTGATAGAAGCCCCCAGGCGCAACTCGTCATGCATCTTCATAATGCTTTCGAACCAAGTCAGTTAGACAAAAATGCAAAGATAATTGTACCGAGCCAGTTTCTTTTTGATTTCTATTCAGAAAAAATGCCTGATGCAGATATTGCTATTGTGCCGAATGGTTTTTGTTCTGAATCTTATACACAAAATATTACGGAAGATTTAAGACAGAAGCTTAATATTGATGCCAATGATACCGTATTATTATTTGCAGGAAGGATATCACCAGATAAAGGATGCCTGATGCTTATGGAGGCTTTTAATAATCTGCGTGAGAAGCGAGACAATCTAAAATTGGTTATCGTTGGTGATCCTTATGCCAGTAGAAAAGGTGAAAAAGCTGAATATCAGAAAAAGGTTCTGGATGAGGCGAAAGCCATTGGCGCGCAATGTATTATGGCAGGTGGACAGCCGCCGGAGCAGATGCATAATTATTACCACTTAGCCGATCTGGTGGTTGTTCCTTCTCAGGTAGAAGAGGCTTTTTGCATGGTAGCCGTTGAAGCAATGGCGGCTGGTAAGCCTGTTCTTGCCAGTCAAAAAGGGGGGATTCGCGAGTTTGTCCTGGAAGGTATAACGGGCTATCACCTTGCTGAACCTATGACATCTGAAAGTATTCTCGCTGATATCAACCGGGTTTTAGCAGACAGTAATAGAACACAGATTACCGAAAATGCCCGGAAATTCGTTTTCTCAAAATATAGCTGGGAACATGTAACACAGTGTTTTGAAGAACAAATGCAAGACTGGTTTGGTTAAAAAATCATTTGATTTGAAGAGCCTGCCTGAACTTAATATCAGGCAGGCTTTTTTTATTTATTCCGCATTGCTAACAGTAAACTAACAATCAAGCCTATTGGTTTAAGATCAACTTCCTCGAAGTTGCCTCGAATAATATAAAAGCCGACAAAGGTTAAAAATAGCAATAAATGGCCATTGTAAGGGGAGACCATAACTTTTTTAAATATCACATTGGTTGTTTCTTTGATAATAGAGCCATACAGATAAAGTAAAGCGAGTAACCCAGCTAAACCTGCAGCAAACCAAATTGACAAAATAATGTTATGTGGCCCAATAGATTTCTTGCTTATCCAGGATGGAAAATCTACGACGCGTTTGTTATAAATACGATGGTAAATATCATCTCCGTAGCCATATCCCTTAAGCGGATTTTCCATTATTAATGTCCAGGCTGTACCCTGAGTGCCATTGGTGTAGCGATTAGAGCTGTCAGTTTGTTGAAGTTTATAAATAAGTCTATCTTTGTTGGTATTATCAACTTTATAGGTAAATACGCAAGCTGCAGCGATGGTAATAATTATGGAGGCAAGCATTAATAATTTCCACTGGCGATTTAAGATTAACCACAGTAGAGTAACAATGAATACTGCCAGCCATGCGCCTCGGGAGAGTGTTCCTAATAAAAGAAACAAGAAAACAACACTGAAAATTATAAAACCTATTTTATAAGATGTTTTCTTGATAAACCAAAGATTTAATAATGCGGGAAATAAGAACACCATTGAATCTGAAATGCTGCGATGTTCATATGTCGTAAATGGCATTATTCCTTTGTTATAATCCTGAATGTAAAGAATAATTTCAACAAGGCAACGTAACCCAAGTCCGCTAACTAATGAGTATAGTACAATTTTACCGATGCTTTCATTATCTTCATCTTTTAATAATGCGGGTATAAGTAAACTATATGCCAAAAATCCTTTAAGTACCGTATTACTGAACTCTTTAAAACTTACTTTCAGGTCGGGTGATATGAAAGTGGCATATAAAAGAATGAGTGACAGTGCTATGACACTATAAAAAAGATTATTTTTATAGAGTGCTTTAAATGTTCCTGGAGCACGAGAAACCTGATAGATTACCGTGATGATCATTAGTACTGATATGATATGTTTATAACGAGTAATACCATCAAGGAAAAAGGTTGAAATAAAGAGAAATACCAACGCTTTATTCCAGTATGGTTTCCAGTTCTCTTTATTACGCAGCACCAGCGAGGCTGTTAACATTGCTTATCCACCATCTTAAATAATATATAATGTGTTAATCAGGAATTGATTTTTTTTAATACTGTATCTGCAGCCAAATGAGCAAGATCTTTATCTGCCGCCCTACAAACCACCTGATTCTTCCCATACCCGCCAATTAATCCCGGATCGGTCGGTCCATAAACAGTGATATTGGGTTTATCCAGAGCCGCAGTTAAATGGCTTAACCCCGTATCTACCGAAACCACGAATTTCGCCCCGGCCAGCACTCGGGCAACTCCTTCCAGACTCATCTTCGGCAATACGTCGACATAATCAAATCCCTCCGCCAGCCTTTTCGCCCGAGCTTCTTCATGCGGTGCGCCCCAAGGGAGTTTAATGCGGATCCCCGAATCTGCCAGCAAGCCGATTAATTCTCGCCAGTGCTCTTCCGGCCAGTGCTTATCATCACGGGTCGTGGCATGCAGAAATACAGCATATTCACCAGCATCCGGTAGTGGATTTGTCAGGAAATGCTGCGCAATAGCATAATCGCCCTGGGTTTGTGGTTTGCTATACCCCAGGCTTTTAGCGAACAACTCACGGGTTCGTTCTACGGCGTGCTGCTGTTTCGCAATATGGTGCTTGCGATTATAAAACAGGCTTGCCAGTGGTTCGCGAGCAGTTTGCCAGTCCATTCCATGCTTAACGCCATGCGCCAGACGTGTCACCAGCGCGGCACTTTTTACCAGTCCTTGCGCATCAATAATCGCGTCATAGTTTTCCGCTCGTAGCGCTTCACGAAACGCTTTCCGCTCTGCTTTAACAGGCGCTGAAAACCACGCTTTACGCCAGCGACGTATCGCTACCGGAATAACCCGCTCAACGGCGGCGTGCCAGGAAGGAATTTGTGCAAAACCTTCTTCCACCACCCAGTCAAACGTAATCCCCGGGATTGCCTGCTGTGCATCGGTGAGCGCGGGCAGCGTGTGGAGAACATCGCCCATCGACGATGTTTTGACGATCAGTACCCGCATCCGTCAGGCTTCCTCTTGTAACAACAGCGTGTTGAGTTCTTCCAGCACGAGTTGTGGCGTAATGTCGACCAGGCTCTGGTGATAACCCTCTGCGGCGTCACCTTTACGCACTTTGTGATAACCCGTAATCAGGCGGATCACCCGCGCTTTATGGGAAAGCGGCGGTGTGAAGTCCGGGCTGCTCGGGCCATACAGTGCAACCAGTGGGCGATTAAGCGCTGCCGCAACGTGCATCAGCCCTGAATCATTAGTGACAATGGCTTTACAAGCCGCAATCAGGATAACCGCTTGATCAAGCTGCGTTTCCCCTGCCAGATTACGACACCACGACTGCTGCTCGGTATTCAATGCCGCAAGGATCTCATTACCCGCTTCATGATCTTTAGCCGAGCCAAACAGAACCACCTGATAACCTTCATCAATGAGCTGTTTCGCCAGTTCCGCGTAGTGGTAGTGCGGCCAGCGTTTTGCCGGACCAAACTCTGCACCAGGGCAAAAGCCAATCATCGGGCGTTCTGATGAGAGGGAAAATTGATTACAGGTATACGATTTTTCACCTTCGCTCACCTGTAGCTGCGGCCATAGCAGTGGCTGCGGCAGATCTTGTGCT
This sequence comes from Escherichia sp. KTE159, assembly GCF_000408805.1. Taxonomy (NCBI): domain Bacteria; kingdom Pseudomonadati; phylum Pseudomonadota; class Gammaproteobacteria; order Enterobacterales; family Enterobacteriaceae; genus Escherichia; species Escherichia sp. KTE159. Next base: position 158,537 of record NZ_KE137293.1, on the reverse strand, counting down.
GTGCGCATAATGCCTTTGTCGTAGGCCAGTGCGACATAGCGTTCCACCATCAGTGGCCAGGCTTCTTTATCAAGTACGCGAACATCGTTGAGTAAACCATAGCGCATTTCACCCCGCCAGCCGGTGCGATGAGGAATACCTGCGAAGAAAGGCACTAATGCTGATTTAAAGGAGTTGGGTAAGACGTAGGCGCGGTCGTAACGTTTTTCGCGCAGGCTATGCCCCAGCTTGCGGCGTTCGCTAATCTCCAGCGCCCCATGACCGAGGGGCATGGGAATGGCTTCGTTGACTTCCGGCATCCGCGACAATAACGGACGGCACCAGGCAGGTGCCATCACGTCGATTATCGCCTGGGGATAGCGCGCCTGGAGCGTACGATAGAGACTTTGCGACATCATCATGTCGCCAACCCAAGACGGGCCGATCACCAGTATTTTCATTCAAAGCTCTTATGCGTCGCGATTCAACCAGGCCATATATTCCGTTACGCCTTCGGCAACGGTTTTGAATGGTTTGTCATAACCCGCAGCACGCAGGTTAGTGAGATCTGCCTGGGTGAATGCCTGATAACGGCCTTTCAGTTTATCCGGGAACGGAATGTATTCGATCTGGCCTTTCTTGTGATAAGCCAGCGTCGCATCCGCCACGGCCTGGAAAGATTCTGCACGACCGGTGCCGAGGTTAAAGATGCCGGAAACGCCATTTTCCAGGAACCACAGGTTCACATCAGCCACGTCGCCCACGTAGACGAAGTCGCGTTTAAAGTTTTCGCTACCTTCGAACAGTTTCGGTGATTCACCGTTGTTAAGCTGAGTGTTGAGATGGAAAGCGACGCTCGCCATGCTGCCTTTATGGCCTTCACGCGGCCCATAAACGTTGAAGTAACGGAAACCGACAATCTGCGAGTTCGCTTCTGGCAGGATTTGACGAACATATTCATCAAACAGGAATTTTGAGTAACCGTAGACGTTCAGTGGTTTTTCGTATTCGCGGGATTCGATAAAGTCGGAGGTGCGTCCGCCATAGGTGGCTGCGGAAGATGCATACAGGAATGGGATTTCGCGTTCCAGACAGTAGTGCAGCAGCTCTTTGGAGTATTGATAGTTGTTATCCATCATATACTTGCCATCCCACTCGGTGGTGGAAGAGCACGCGCCTTCATGGAAAATCGCTTCGACATCACCGAACTCTTCGCCAGCCATAATCTGGATCAGGAAGTCTTCCTTATCCATATAGTCTGCGATATTCAGATCCACCAGGTTCACAAACTTGGTGCCGTCTTTCAGGTTGTCCACCACCAGAATATCGGTGATGCCTTTATCATTCAGGGCCTTAACGATGTTGCTGCCGATAAAGCCCGCGCCGCCGGTAACGATGATCATAACTGTAACCTTCGAATTATGGAGTCAGAGACAATCTCAGACACGAATACTTCTATCATATCACTACACGGCGTTGGCTTCAGCCATTCACCGAAAGTGAGAATGATGGGCGTTATTTATTCTAAATTTTACAGAAGTGTTAACGCGTCATCTCGTCGCGACCTGTAAGTTTGGGTAATATGTGCGGGAATTTGTCCTGTCTGGAGAGTCGCAATGCGTGGAGAATTTTATCAGCAGTTAACTAACGACCTGGAAACCGCAAGGGCGGAAGGGTTGTTTAAAGAAGAGCGCATTATCACGTCTGCGCAACAAGCGGACATCACTGTGGCTGATGGAAGCCACGTCATTAACTTTTGTGCCAATAACTATCTCGGGTTGGCGAACCATCCTGAGCTGATTGCGGCGGCAAAGGCGGGAATGGATTCTCACGGTTTCGGGATGGCTTCAGTACGTTTTATTTGCGGTACTCAGGATAGCCATAAAGAGCTTGAGCAGAAACTGGCAGCATTCCTGGGTATGGAAGATGCGATTCTCTACTCATCCTGTTTTGACGCCAACGGTGGCCTGTTTGAAACGCTGCTGGGCGCAGAAGACGCCATTATCTCTGACGCGCTGAATCACGCTTCGATCATTGACGGTGTGCGTCTGTGCAAAGCCAAACGCTATCGCTACGCCAATAACGATATGCAGGAGCTGGAAGCGCGGCTGAAAGAAGCGCGTGAATCCGGGGCGCGCCATGTGTTAATCGCCACCGATGGTGTGTTCTCTATGGATGGCGTAATTGCCAACCTGAAAGGAGTTTGCGATCTCGCGGATAAATACGACGCTTTGGTGATGGTCGATGACTCTCATGCTGTCGGTTTTGTCGGTGAAAACGGCCGCGGTTCTCATGAATACTGCGACGTGATGGGCCGTGTCGATATCATCACCGGCACGCTGGGTAAAGCGCTGGGCGGTGCTTCCGGCGGTTACACCGCGGCGCGCAAAGAAGTGGTTGAGTGGCTGCGCCAGCGTTCTCGTCCGTACTTATTCTCCAACTCGCTGGCACCGGCCATTGTCGCCGCTTCCATTAAAGTGCTGGAGATGGTCGAAGCGGGCAGTGAACTGCGTGACCGCCTGTGGGCGAACGCGCGTCAGTTCCGTGAGCAGATGTCAGCCGCTGGCTTTACCCTGGCGGGTGCCGATCACGCCATTATTCCGGTCATGCTTGGTGATGCTGTAGTGGCACAGAAATTTGCTCGTGAGCTGCAAAAAGAGGGCATTTACGTTACCGGTTTCTTCTATCCGGTCGTACCGAAAGGTCAGGCACGTATTCGTACCCAGATGTCTGCGGCGCATACTCCTGAGCAAATTACGCGTGCGGTCGAAGCGTTCACGCGTATTGGTAAACAACTGGGCGTTATCGCCTGAGGATGTGAGATGAAAGCGTTATCCAAACTGAAAGCGGAAGAGGGCATCTGGATGACCGACGTTCCTGAACCGGAACTCGGACATAACGACCTGCTGATTAAAATCCGTAAAACAGCCATCTGCGGGACTGACGTTCACATCTACAACTGGGATGAGTGGTCGCAAAAAACCATTCCGGTGCCAATGGTCGTAGGCCATGAATATGTTGGTGAAGTGGTTGGTATTGGCCAGGAAGTGAAAGGCTTCAAAATTGGCGATCGCGTTTCCGGTGAAGGCCATATTACTTGCGGTCATTGCCGTAATTGCCGTGGTGGTCGTACTCATCTGTGCCGCAACACGATCGGCGTCGGCGTTAATCGTCCGGGTTGCTTCGCTGAATATCTGGTGATCCCGGCATTCAACGCCTTCAAAATTCCCGACAATATCTCCGACGACTTAGCTGCGATTTTCGATCCGTTCGGTAATGCGGTACACACGGCGCTGTCGTTCGATCTGGTTGGCGAGGATGTGCTGGTTTCTGGTGCGGGGCCAATTGGTATTATGGCGGCGGCGGTGGCAAAACACGTCGGCGCACGCAACGTGGTGATCACCGACGTTAACGAATACCGTCTGGAGTTGGCGCGTAAAATGGGCATCACTCGCGCGGTTAACGTTGCCAAAGAAAACCTCAATGATGTAATGGCAGAACTCGGCATGACCGAAGGGTTTGATGTTGGTCTGGAGATGTCCGGTGCGCCAGCGGCGTTCCGCACCATGCTGGACACCATGAATCACGGCGGTCGTATTGCGATGCTGGGTATCCCGCCGTCTGACATGTCTATCGACTGGACAAAAGTGATCTTTAAGGGCTTGTTCATTAAAGGCATTTACGGCCGTGAGATGTTCGAAACCTGGTATAAAATGGCGGCGCTGATTCAGTCTGGTCTGGATCTCTCGCCAATCATTACCCATCGTTTCTCCATCGATGATTTCCAGAAAGGCTTTGACGCCATGCGTTCTGGCCAGTCCGGGAAAGTTATCCTGAGCTGGGATTAACACAAAAAAGGGCTGGCATTCCAGCCCTTTTTCCTGAGGATAATCCGTTAAATATGTAAAATCTTGTCAGTACAATAAAGAATAAGTAATTGCGCTGTTCTCTTATATAGCTGTTCTCATTATCTCTCTAACCTGAAGTTACTCTCTCACCCGTAAAAATAATATCTCACCGGCTTAATAGTTTCTTAATGCAAAGCCTGTACAAAGGAACGGTAATTTCAGAGGTCGTCGGTAACTTATGATGAACAGCACCAATAAACTTAGTGTTATTATCCCGTTATATAATGCGGGCGATGATTTTCGCACGTGTATGGAATCTTTAATTGCGCAAACCTGGACTGCTCTGGAAATTATTATTATTAACGATGGTTCAACGGATAATTCTGTTGAAATAGCAAAGCATTACGCGGAAAACTATCCGCACGTTCGCTTGTTGCATCAGGCGAATGCTGGCGCATCGGTAGCGCGTAATCGTGGGATTGAGGCGGCGACGGGCAAATATGTCGCTTTTGTCGATGCAGATGATGAAGTCTATCCCTCTATGTACGAAACGCTGATGACAATGGCGTTAGAGGATGATCTCGACGTGGCGCAGTGCAATGCTGACTGGTGTTTTCGTGATACCGGGGAAACCTGGCAATCTATTCCCACCGATCGCCTTCGCTCAACCGGCGTGTTAACTGGCCCGGACTGGCTGCGGATGGGGCTTTCTTCCCGCCGCTGGACTCACGTTGTCTGGATGGGCGTTTATCGCCGCGATGTTATTGTAAAAAATAACATTAAATTTATTGCCGGATTACATCATCAGGATATTGTCTGGACAACAGAATTTATGTTTAACGCGCTGCGCGCGCGATATACCGAGCAACCATTATATAAATATTATCTGCATAATTCGTCAGTGAGTCGTCTGAATAGACAAGGGAATAAAAACCTTAATTATCAACGCCACTATATTAAAATCACGCGTCTGCTGGAAAAATTAAATCGCCAGTACGCCGACAAAATTACGATTTATCCGGAATTTCATCAGCAAATAACGTATGAAGCATTGCGCGTTTGCCATGCGGTACGTAAAGAGCCGGATATTATTACCCGCCAGCAGATGATTGCCGAGATATTTACTTCCGGCATGTATAAGCGCCTGATTACTAATGTGCGCAGCGTGAAGGTGGGTTATCAGGCGTTGCTGTGGTCTTTCCGCTTATGGCAATGGCGCGACAAAACACGGTCGCACCATCGCATTACGCGTAGCGCCTTTAATTTGCGCTAGCGTTAAGTTTTGCCGCTTCGGGCTGTTTGCCCCAGCCTTGCCACTGATGCTGGAAGTAAACGATCAGTGTGCTCTGGCTGATGCTTTCGCTTAATACTTCAAAGAAGCGATTAGCATAAACCGGTTCCAGCGGTTTCTTCGGTTTACACAGCTTCACACCACGGAACGGATTACGCGGCGCGTTGGGCACGGTGTTTTTCGGCGGAGTCGATGTATCGACCTGCGGTTCATTCAGCAAGCTGCTGGCTTTCACCAGCGTAATGTCTGGCGGCAGGTTATAAACCATCTGCTGCAGCACACGTACCGTTGAAGGGTGAGGATGACCAATGGCGATCGTCGAACCGTTGCGACGCGCCAGTTCAATTGCGCGATTAAACTGCACACGAATATCCGCTTCGTTTTGCGAATCGTCGAGGAATACCTTCCGTTTAATAACTTTCACGCCAGTACCTTGCGCAGCGCGCATCGCCTGGGTATTGCCGATGGTTACGCTGTCGAGGAAGTAAAGATTGTAACGTGCCAGCGCCTGCATCACTTTCTGCATACCAAACAGGTTCGAGGTCATCTTGCTGCCCATGTGGTTGTTGATCCCCACAGCATAGGGCACGTTATTGACTGCACTGCGAATGATGCGCTCAATTTCGTCGCTACTCATTTCCGGGCGTAACGTATTTTTTTCCAGCGGCTGTTTACTCAATGGTGCCATCGGCAGATGAATCAACACTTCGTGACCGCTGTTATGCGCTTTGGTCGCCATCTCTCTGGCGTGCGGCGAGTCGGGTAGCACGGCGACGGAGATAGCGGATGGCATCGCCAGCACCTGGTTTTCGTTGTGCGGGCGATAGCCAAAATCATCAATAACGATGGCAAGTTTGCCAGCAAGTACGGGGGAGGAAAGCGCCAGCAGAGCGGCAAATGCAAGAACGTTACGACGAAATGGAAACAAAACTTATCTTCCCAACCACGGCTGTGGATTGACCGCCTGACCCTGGCGGCGAATTTCGAAATAGAGTGAAGGCCGACCCTGACCGCCACTGCTGCCCACTAGTGCAATTGGCTGACCCGCGCGAACCTGCGAGCCAACGCTCACCAGTGCGCTCTGATTATAGCCGTAAAGACTCATATCGCCTTTACCGTGCTCAACCACCACCACCAGACCGTAGCCTTGCAGCCAGTCAGCCAGAATTACTCGACCGTCGGCAATCGCTTTAACTTCAGTGCCTTCAGAAGCACCAATAACCATCCCTTTCCAGCGCAGCTCGCCCTGTAGCTGTTCGCCATAGCGATGCAGTGTTGGCCCACGAACAGGCCAGAATGCCTGACCACGCGGTGCACCTAAACCACCGGTACGGGACATCAGCGATTTTTCGCTTTCGGTTGGTTTGTAGGTGGTGCCTTTGCGCGTCGCTTCTTTCTGCCTGTCGCGCACTGCCTGGGCTTCGCGCGCTTCACGTTCAGCACGTGCTTTCGCTGCCGCTTCTGCACGAGCAATGCTATTGCGCAGACGAGATTCGTTGGCGCGCAGCTCGCTTAACTGTTGCTGACCTTGTTGAATGGAAGACTCCAGCCCTGCCAGCGTCTTCTTACGCTCATTCAGCGCCTGGGTCAGCTTCGCCTGTTGGGCGCGCTGTTCATATAACAGTGTTTGTTGTTCGCTCTGTTTCTCTTCCAGTTCAGCACGCTGCATGGCAACTTCTGCGCGCGTCTGCTTCAGCTCAGCGATGGTTTCTTGTCGCGCCTGGTTGAGGTAACCGAAGTAAGCCTGCAAACGCTGGCCGCGCTGGCTTTCTTCACCGCTAAGAATGAGCTGAATACCGGTATGCTCACCCTGACGAAACGCAGCATCCAGTTGCGCGGCGAGGCTGCGTTCCTGAGCGGCTTTTTGCTGCTCCAGCTTAGCAATTGACGCGTTCATCTCATCAATCTGTTTATTCAGTTGATTGAGCGTGTTTTGCGTTTCGCGCAGCTTACGGGTGGCTTCAGAGATCGCCTCTTCCTGCTTTTTCAATTGTGCGAGCAGGCTTGCGCGTTGTTGCTGTTGTTGGCGTACCGCGCGCTCTTTCGCGGCGATATCGGCCTGAATAGACTTGAGTTGGTCGCGGTCATCCGCCTGGGCGGAAAAAGTGCACAACAATACGCCAGCGCTAAGAACGCTGGCGTAAATGATGGGCCTGACTGCAAACCTGCGCGGTTTCGTGGCCCGTGTCATGGTATTAATCGCCTTTCCCCTCATGGGGAGGGATTATTCCACGATGAACAGCGGCTTACCAGTCATCTCTTGCGGGATTTCCATACCCATTAAAGAGAGCATGGTCGGCGCGATGTCAGAAAGTTTGCCACCTTCAACCGCTTTCACGTTCTTATCGCCAACGTAAATCAGCGGAACAGGCAGGTTGGTGTGCGCCGTGTGCGCCTGACCGGTAGCCGGATCGCGCATCTGTTCAGCGTTACCGTGGTCAGCGGTGATCAGCAGTTGACCGCCAACAGATTCAACGGCTTTCGCCACTTCATCCACGCAGTGATCCAGCGCTTCTACCGCTTTAACTGCCGCTTCCATCACCCCGGTGTGACCTACCATGTCGCCGTTCGGGTAGTTACAGATGATGGTGTCGTATTTGCCGCTCTTGATTGCCGCAACCAGTTTTTCGGTCAGTTCTGCGGAGCTCATTTCCGGTTGCAGGTCGTAGGTCGCGACTTTCGGTGAGTTGATCAGAATGCGATCTTCGCCTTTGAACGACTCTTCTACGCCGCCGTTAAAGAAGAAGGTGACGTGGGCATATTTTTCGGTTTCGGAAATACGCAACTGAGTTTTGTCATTTTTCGCCATCCACTCACCGAAGGTGTTAACCAGAGAGGCTGGTGGGTAAGCCACTGAGGTTTTGATGTCGGCGGCGTATTCGGTCAGCATCACGAAATCAACGTTAACCACTTTCTTACGGGCGAAACCGTCGAAATCAGCGTTAACGAACGCGCGGGTGATTTCACGGGCACGGTCAGCACGGAAGTTCATGAAAATCAGTGCGTCGCCGTCTTCCATTGCTGCATCTGGCTGGCCTTCGGCACGGATGACAGTCGCTTTCACGAATTCATCGTTTTCGTCACGAGCATAAGCGGCCTGCAAACCGGCAACGGCGGTATCAGCCTGGAATTCGCCCTGCGCCAGAGTCAGCAGGTCATAAGCTTTTTCAACGCGATCCCAACGGTTGTCGCGGTCCATCGCGTAGTAACGACCAATAATGGACGCTACGCGGCCTTTACCCAGTGCGGCAAATTTCTCTTCGAATTTTTTCAGAGAAGCTTCAGCGCTGCGCGGTGGGGTGTCGCGACCGTCGAGGAATGCGTGCAGATAGATTTTTTCTGCGCCACGTTCAGCGGCCAGTTCTACCATTGCCATGATGTGATCTTCGTGGCTGTGTACGCCGCCAGCGGAGAGCAGACCCATAATGTGTACAGCTTTGCCCGCGTTTTTCGCTTTATCTACCGCGCCAGTCAGCACCGGGTTAGCGAAGAACGCGCGATCTTTGATTTCAACGTCCAGACGAGTCAGGTCCTGATACACGATGCGGCCGGCACCCAGGTTAACGTGACCTACTTCGGAGTTACCCATCTGACGGTCAGGCAGACCGACTTCCAGACCGGAAGCGTCGATCAGGGTATGCGGACGATTGGCCCACAGTGCATCCATTACCGGGGTTTTTGCACTAAAAATGGCGTTATCCTGCTGTTCTTCGCGATAGCCATAGCCATCCAGAATCACCAGTACCATAGGTTTTTTAGAAACCGACATTGCGACAACCTCATACTCAAGAGTCAAAATTTGCGTAATTTTACTACAGCTGAATCGATAAAATAGCCTCTGAAGATCAAATTATGACGCCGCACAGTGAAAGCCGGGGGCTGATTTGCGATTTTTTTTCGTAGCGCCCCGCAAAATTGCATTCCAGTGCACGCGCTGGCTGTATTTGCCGCAACGCGCAGGTATACTCCTTTCCTGGTTTTTTTAATCACTACGTCGGGAGTTGTTACCCCCCATGCAAGAAATTATGCAATTTGTCGGCCGCCATCCCATGCTGAGTATCGCCTGGATCGCGTTACTGGTGGCGGTCCTGGTTACTACGTTCAAAAGCCTGACCTCGAAAGTGAAGGTGATTACACGTGGTGAAGCGACGCGTCTGATCAACAAAGAAGACGCTGTGGTTGTGGATTTACGCCAACGTGATGACTTCCGTAAAGGCCATATCGCTGGCTCTATCAATTTGTTGCCGACCGAAATCAAAGCCAACAATGTTGGTGAGCTTGATAAGCACAAAGACAAACCGGTTATCGTGGTTGACGGTTCTGGCATGCAGTGCCAGGAGCCAGCAAACGCGCTGACGAAAGCTGGGTTTGCGCAAGTATTTGTGCTGAAAGAAGGCGTAGCTGGCTGGGCTGGCGAGAACTTGCCTCTGGTGCGCGGCAAATAATTTACCTGTCGTTTTTTATGCCGCTGATAGTTAGCTGCAATTATGCCCCCAGTGACTTATTGATATAAGCTTCTGGGGATATTCTATTTTGTCGCTACCCTGCAACATAAAACAACAGGTAAAAAACAGGAGCTAAATTATGGCCAATGTTGAAATTTATACCAAAGAAACCTGCCCTTATTGCCATCGTGCGAAAGCATTGCTGAGCAGCAAGGGCGTGAATTTCCAGGAACTGCCGATTGATGGCAACGCCGCTAAGCGTGAAGAGATGATCAAACGCAGTGGCCGCACCACGGTTCCGCAGATTTTTATTGACGCACAGCACATTGGCGGCTGTGACGACTTGTATGCATTGGATGCACGTGGTGGACTGGATCCTCTGCTGAAATAACGTGTGAACGTTGGCATTACATTGCGCAGTATTTAAGGACAACACTTAAGGGTTTTCTACACATGTCAGAACAAAACAACACCGAAATGACTTTCCAGATCCAGCGTATTTATACCAAGGATATTTCTTTCGAAGCGCCGAACGCGCCGCACGTTTTCCAGAAAGATTGGCAGCCAGAAGTTAAACTTGATCTGGATACGGCATCTTCCCAACTGGCAGATGACGTTTACGAAGTGGTACTGCGTGTTACCGTAACGGCATCCCTGGGCGAAGAAACCGCGTTTCTGTGCGAAGTTCAGCAGGGCGGTATTTTCTCCATCGCGGGTATCGAAGGCACCCAGATGGCACATTGCCTGGGCGCATACTGCCCGAACATTCTGTTCCCGTATGCTCGTGAATGCATCACCAGCATGGTATCCCGCGGTACATTCCCGCAACTGAACCTTGCGCCGGTTAACTTCGATGCTCTGTTCATGAACTATTTACAGCAGCAGGCTGGCGAAGGTACTGAAGAACATCAGGATGCCTGATGAACCAACGTAATGCTTCAATGACTGTGATCGGTGCCGGCTCGTACGGCACCGCTCTTGCCATCACCCTGGCAAGAAATGGCCACGAGGTTGTCCTCTGGGGCCATGACCCTGAACATATCGCGACGCTTGAACGCGACCGTTGTAACGCCGCGTTTCTCCCCGATGTGCCTTTTCCCGATACGCTCCACCTTGAAAGTGATCTCGCCACTGCGCTGGCAGCCAGCCGTAATATTCTCGTCGTCGTACCCAGCCATGTCTTTGGTGAAGTACTGCGGCAGATTAAACCGTTGATGCGTCCTGACGCGCGCCTGGTATGGGCAACCAAAGGGCTGGAAGCGGAAACCGGGCGTCTGTTACAGGACGTGGCGCGCGAAGCGTTAGGCGATCAAATTCCGCTGGCGGTTATCTCTGGCCCCACTTTCGCGAAAGAGCTGGCAGCAGGTTTACCAACGGCTATTTCGCTGGCCTCTACCGACCAGGATTTTGCTGACGATCTCCAGCAACTGCTGCACTGCGGCAAAAGTTTCCGTGTCTACAGCAACCCGGATTTCATTGGCGTGCAACTTGGCGGCGCGGTGAAAAACGTCATTGCGATTGGTGCGGGGATGTCTGACGGTATCGGTTTTGGGGCGAATGCGCGAACGGCGCTGATCACCCGTGGCCTGGCTGAAATGTCGCGTCTGGGCACGGCGTTGGGTGCCGAGCCTGCCACCTTTATGGGCATGGCAGGCCTGGGTGATCTGGTGCTTACCTGTACCGACAACCAGTCGCGTAACCGCCGCTTTGGCATGATGCTCGGTCAGGGCATGGATGTACAAAGTGCGCAGGAGAAGATTGGTCAGGTGGTGGAAGGTTACCGCAATACGAAAGAGGTTCGCGAACTGGCGCATCGCTTCGGCGTTGAAATGCCAATAACCGAGGAAATTTATCAAGTATTATATTGCGGAAAAAACGCGCGCGAGGCAGCATTGACACTATTAGGTCGTGCACGCAAGGACGAGCGCAGCAGCCACTAAACCCAGGGAACTTTTGTTACCGCTATGACCCGGCTCGCGCAGAACGGGCCGGTCATTACCTCATCGTGTGGAGTAAGCAATGTCGTGTGAAGAACTGGAAATTGTCTGGAACAATATTAAAGCTGAAGCCAGAACGCTGGCGGACTGTGAGCCAATGCTGGCCAGTTTTTACCACGCAACGCTACTCAAGCACGAAAACCTGGGGAGTGCATTGAGCTATATGCTGGCGAACAAGCTGTCATCGCCTATTATGCCTGCCATTGCTATTCGCGAAGTGGTTGAAGAAGCTTATGCCGCCGACCCGGAAATGATCGCTTCTGCGGCCTGCGATATCCAGGCGGTGCGTACTCGCGACCCGGCAGTCGATAAATACTCAACGCCATTGTTATATCTGAAAGGTTTTCATGCCTTGCAGGCGTATCGCATTGGTCACTGGTTGTGGAATCAGGGCCGCCGTGCACTGGCAATTTTCTTGCAAAACCAGGTATCTGTGACGTTCCAGGTCGATATCCATCCGGCGGCAAAAATTGGTCGCGGTATCATGCTCGACCACGCGACGGGCATCGTCGTTGGTGAAACGGCGGTAATTGAAAATGACGTGTCGATTCTGCAATCCGTGACGCTCGGTGGTACAGGTAAAACCAGCGGCGATCGTCACCCGAAAATTCGTGAAGGCGTGATGATTGGCGCTGGTGCGAAAATTCTCGGCAACATTGAAGTTGGTCGTGGCGCGAAGATTGGCGCAGGTTCCGTGGTGCTGCAACCAGTGCCGCCGCATACCACTGCCGCTGGCGTTCCGGCGCGTATCGTCGGTAAACCAGACAGCGATAAACCGTCAATGGATATGGATCAGCATTTCAACGGCATTCACCATACGTTTGAGTATGGCGATGGGATCTGATGTCCTGTGATCGTGCCGGATGCGATGCTAACGCATCTTATCCGGCCTACGGTAACTAATCTCTCAACACCGCCCCCGGATACCCCAACTGCCGCCAGGCTTCATACACCACCACCGACACCGCATTGGACAGGTTCATGCTGCGGCTGTCCGGCACCATTGGAATACGAATTTTTTGTTCAGCGGGCAGGGCGTCAAGGATGGTTGCGGGTAAGCCACGTGTTTCCGGGCCGAACATCAGATAATCGCCATCCTGATAACTTACGGCGCTATGTGCGGGCGTACCTTTAGTGGTAAGGGCAAACAGACGCTGGGGATTTTCCGCCTCAAGAAACGCGCTATAGTCATGATGACGCGTAACGGCGGTAAATTCGTGGTAGTCCAGCCCCGCGCGGCGCAGGCGCTTGTCGTCCCAGGCAAATCCCATCGGTTCGATGATATGCAGACGAAAGCCGGTATTAGCGCAAAGACGAATGATGTTGCCAGTGTTTGGCGGAATTTCTGGTTCGTAAAGTACGATGTTTAGCATGCTGCCCCCTTAGTGCGGGGGCAGGATAGCAGATATTAATCTAACCCTTAAGCTGCATTCCCTTTCGCCATCGGAGCCAGTGCCGCAGGCAACTCTTTACCCAGCCCCTGAACCAGCGAGTCTTCCGTGATTTCGCTAATTGATTTCGCGCCAGTCAGCGTCATCGCCACTTTCATCTCTTTCTCGATCAAATTCAGCAAGTTTGCTACGCCCGCCTGGCCCGCCGTGGCCAGTGCATACAGGAAAGCACGGCCCAGCAGTACGGTATCGGCACCGAGTGCGATCATACGCACAACGTCAAGCCCGTTACGAATACCGCTATCCGCCAGAATCGCGATATCGCCTTTCACCGCATCTGCAATAGCAGGCAGTGCGCGGGCGGAAGAGAGCACGCCATCCAACTGACGACCGCCGTGGTTAGAAACTACAATGCCATCCGCGCCAAAGCGGACTGCATCACGGGCATCTTCCGGATCGAGGATCCCTTTGATCACCATCGGGCCATCCCAGAAATCACGGATCCACTCAAGGTCTTTCCAGGAGATGGATGGATCGAAGTTATTCCCCAGCCAGCCGATGTAATCTTCCAGTCCGGTCGGTTTACCGAGATAAGCTGAGATATTACCTAAATCATGCGGACGACCGTTCAGGCCCACATCCCAAGCCCATTGCGGATGAGTCACCGCCTGCAAGTAGCGGCGCATTGCGGCATTCGGACCGCTCATACCCGAGTGTGCGTCACGGTAGCGTGCGCCCGGCGTTGGCATGTCAACGGTGAAAACCAGCGTCGAACAACCCGCGGCTTTTGCCCGTTCCAGCGCGTTACGCATAAAGCCGCGATCGCGCAGCACATAAAGCTGGAACCACATTGGGCGCTTGATGGCTGGTGCAACTTCTTCAATCGGGCAAACGGAAACCGTCGAGAGAGTAAACGGAATGCCATGCGCATCTGCCGCTTTTGCTGCCTGGACTTCGCCGCGACGCGCATACATGCCGCACAAGCCCACCGGAGCCAGCGCCACTGGCATCGACAATTTCTCATTAAACAGCGTCGTTTCCAGGCTTAAGTCAGACATGTTTTTCAGAATGCGCTGGCGCAGCGCCACGTCGGACAAATCTTCTACATTGCGGCGCAGGGTGTATTCAGAATATGCGCCGCCATCCATATAGTGGAACAGGAACGGCGGCAGAATGCGTTGTGCGGCGGCGCGATAATCGCTGGCTGCGGAAATAATCATGCGTTTTTCTCCCTCGAATGCTCATGATGCTCACCGGGCAGGCGGGTAATGCGTGCGCGGCGTGCCTGATCTTCATCGAATCGTTTTATGGTGGTGTGGACAAAACTGAGATGCGCCATCATCGCTTTACGCGCACCGTCGGCATCACCAGCAAAAATGGCGTCAATGACTGCCTGATGCTGTTCAGTCAGTTGCGAAAAAACGGGCGGAACCAGATACATCCGCTGGCGACTTTGCATTACCGAGGACTGCAGGACATCAAAGAAACCGCGCATGGTCTGTAGCAGAACAATGTTATGTGAGGCTTCGGCAATCGCCAGATGAAAACGAACGTCTGCTTGTGAGGCGAGGTCCGGGTCTTCGCTGAGCGTTGCCTCAAAGCAAAGCTGAATTTTCTCTTTGTCGCCAGGCGTGGCGCGCATCGCCGCATGCCAGGCGGTGCTGGCTTCAATGGCGTAGCGGGCTTCCAGAATATCGAAGCTGTAATCCGGATCATCGGCCATCAGCGTTTTCAGTGGTTGGACGATGTTTTGCTCCGACCATGCATCATGACGCCAGCGAATAAACGTCCCGCCGCCGCGTCGGCTGAGCAGCACGCCTTCGCTTACCAGTTTTGCCAGCGCCTCGCGTAATGAATTACGCGACACGCCGAGCTGCATCGCCAGTTGACGTTCAGCGGGCAACTTCATGCCCGCCTCCAGATTTTTTTCATCAATCAGCGCCCGCACACGATCTGCTACCTCGTCTGACAGGCGTCTGGGTATAACCATCATTAAGGAATCATCCACGTTAAGACATAGGCCTGCAGCGTGGTGATCACGCCCACCATACAGGTGAAGATCAGGCTGTGTTTGACAGTAAAGCGGAACAAATCAGACTCTTTGCCAACCAGGCCTACTGCCGCACAGGCGATGGCGATAGATTGCGGAGAGATCATCTTGCCGGTGACGCCGCCGGTAGTGTTGGCTGCAACCAGCAACAGGTCAGAGACGCCAATTTGTTGTGCTGCTGTGGCTTGCAGAGCGGCAAACAGGGCGTTAGATGATGTATCCGAGCCGGTCAGGAATACACCCAGCCAACCAAGGAATGGCGAGAAGAAGGTGAATGCGTGGCCGGTGTGTGCCAGAGCCAGCGCCAGTGTTGACGACAACCCGGAATAGTTCGAAATAAAGGCGAACGCCAGCACCATACCAATGGAGTAGATGGGCAGCGCCAGCTCTTTCAGCGTGTTGCCGAAGGTGCTGATAGCGTCAGACGGTTTCATTTTCAGCCAGATAACAGAGAGCAGCGCAGCAAACAGAATGGCGGTGCCGGTGGCAGAGAACCAGTCGAACTTAAACACGGCTGCATAGGCGGTGGCTTCGCTGACCACCGGCGGCATACGAGCAACCAGTTTATCGAGGTACGGCACCGGAATGTTGATGACCCACTCATACAGCGCTCCGCCCGAAGCGAACAGGGCTTTAAACGGTGGAATACTCCACAGTGTTACGGTGGCGGTCAGGAACAGGAACGGTGTCCAGGCACGCAATACCTGACCTGCGGTGTAACCGGTGTGAGCCAGCGTCATATCAACCTGTGACGCCCCCAAATCACCGAAGCGGAAAACGCGCACCGGCTGCCAGCGTTTGAGGAACAGTGTCAGGCAGAGTAGCGATACCAGCGAAGAGATAATGTCCGGCAGTTCCGGCCCAATGAAGTTGGAACTGAGGTACTGTGCGATGGCAAACGAACCACCCGCAACCACGACCGCAGGCCAGGTTTCTTTGATACCGCGCCAGCCGTCCATAATTGCCATGATCCAGAACAGCACGATAATAGTCATAAATGGTAGCTGGCGGCCCACCATCT
Source organism: Escherichia sp. KTE159 (assembly GCF_000408805.1). Classification (NCBI taxonomy): domain Bacteria; kingdom Pseudomonadati; phylum Pseudomonadota; class Gammaproteobacteria; order Enterobacterales; family Enterobacteriaceae; genus Escherichia; species Escherichia sp. KTE159. The sequence continues at coordinate 142,515 of NZ_KE137293.1, read as the reverse complement.
GGCCAATCTCAAAGCTGTCGATGCCTGTTACCTGCCCGGCAACCAGAATCGGAATACCCATTGCGCCAAATGCCACCGGTGCGGTGTTAACAATCAGGCACAGCCCGGCGGCGTACAGTGGTTTAAAGCCCAGGCCGACCAGTAAGGCTGCGGTAATCGCGACCGGTGCGCCGAAGCCTGCAGCCCCTTCGAGAAATGCGCCAAAACAGAAACCGACGATCAGCATTTGCAGGCGCTGGTCAGGGGTTATTGAAAGAATGGACGAGCGGATGATGTCAAACTGCCCGGTTTTCACCGAGATCTTATAGACGAATACCGCTGCAATAATAATCCACGCGATCGGCCACAGGCCGTAGAAGAAGCCATAAACCACGGAGGCCAGCGCGTTGGCGACCGGCATTTTATAGAACAGCAAAGCTACCGCCAGAGCGATAGTGACCGTCCAGGTGGCGGCGACGTATCCTTTCAGTTTGAGCTTAATCAGCGCAAAGAAGAAAAACAGGATGGGAAGCGATGCTATCAGGCTGGAAAGCCAGATATTCCCGGCGGGATCATAGTTTTGTTGCCAGAGATTCATTGCAGGTCTCCTGGAGGCCACGCACATCGTGTAATGAGTCTGTTGCTCATCTCCTTGTCACACGTTGTGTAAAAGTGGCACTGCCAATTTTGTTGTGTAGGGATAATGACAATGAATGGTTAACCAAATGTTATATGATGGCAACGTTAATGTGAGTTTGAATTGATGAACTGTGAACCAGAGGCCAGATAAGGGAAGAATTGGTAGGGCCAATTTGGGGTGAGGAAGGTGTCTGGTAAAGAAAAGGGCAATCCTCATCAGAGAATTGCCCGCAGATTGTTGACCTGGTGCACCTTATTTTGCCGGATGCGGCGTGAACGCCTTATCCGGCCTACAGGAATTTGTGGAATCCTCCTGTAGGCCGGATAAGCGTAGCGCATCAGGGTTTACCCATTCGTTAATGGATAATTACCACTGAATACCGGCACCGAGTGCGGCGGAGTATTCGCCCTGGCTATTGGTACTACCTTGTAATTTGTAGACCCAACGACCGTTGGCACTCACCATCGATACACCTAAAGCAACAGCCGATTCACCGTTATAAGTACCGCCCCCAATAGAAGCCATGCTGGCACCTGGCGTGTAGGCCTGAGGCAGACCAGTCATCGCCATTGCCGAAGCGATACCACCGCTCATTTTTTTCTCTACGCCCTTCACTTTGTTATCCATTTCAACCATTTTCTGGTCTGTGTAGCTATTGGTATCCTGGATACTTTGTTTTAGCTGTGCGTAGTTAACCGCATCGTGATCGTTCACAGCGGCTGACACATTACTGATTTGCGTCGTGCCCCCCTTACCATCACCCAGGTTTAACGTACTGTAGTTAATCGTACCGTCTTCATTCGTACTGTAACGAACACCACCCTCAGTGGACGATTTCAACTGTGCGACGTTCACTGCATCAGTGTCATTTTTACCGGCAGCAACATTGGTGATGCGGCGCTGATTAGTTGATGACCCCACAGATATGGTATTGGTTTCATCGGCGATCGAACCTGTACCTAAGGCTACACTGTTATCTGCAGCAGCGATTGATCCTGAACCGATAGCGACGCTGTCCGCCCCCTGTGCATTGGCATCCGCACCGGTTGTATTTGCCTTGAAGTATTTCGTACTTCCGGTAGTAACAATATCGCCAATACCATTCTCGATGTTGGTAACACGGGTATCGAGATTGCTCACCTGATTGTTCAGGTTATTGATACTGGTCGTGTTGATCTCAACGCGCGCATCCGTCACTTTCAACTGGCCAACATTAACCGCATCGGTATCCTGTGAGCCCGCTGCCACATTAGTGATTTGCCTCTGACCATTGGTGCTGCCTACAGAGAATTCACCCACCGAGTTTTGCGGGGCATCCATATTGTAAGCGGTATAGTTGCTTTGGGCCCCAACGGTGGTTTGAGAACCATTACCCATTGCAATGCTGTTAGCATGGTTCGCGCGAGCACTGGAACCGATAGCGATACCGTTAATTGCGTCCTGTACCACTAAGGAGCCAAAACCAATACCAATTCCGGCATCACCATTGACCACTGTTTTTGCACCCATCGCCAGAGAGTCCGTCCCAACGGCCAGTGAATCCTCTTCTTTCGAGTTTGAGTGGAAGTACTTAGCAGGAGTGCTTGCAACTGAACCTATCGCATTTTGCAACTGACGGACAGTGACGACGTCATGAGCCTCTGAACCATCTGCGACGTTAATGATTTGGCGATAACTTTCACCATCTTTACCTACAGATAGCGCACCGAGTAATTCGCCATCAGTGGTGTCATAACCAATGACAACCCCGTTTTCCGTTACGCTGCCAGAACGGGAGCCCTTGACGATGACACGGTCAGAGGTGGAGCCACTGCCCAGTGCTATACCGGAGTCGATCGAGCTGACACTGTCTCGACCAATAGCGAGGCTGTTTTCACCCGATGCGGTCGCGTTATAACCCAACGCGGTAGAGCCGACGCCCGCTGCGCTGGCATCTATAAAGGTCAAGCCGGTATCGTTTGTACGGACGTAATTTACACCTGCACCATGCTCTTCAATATAGGTCGTACTGGTGTCGCCAGCGAGCTGGTTAATCATATCGCTATTCTGGTTGATGAGCACATTTGTGGCATACAACTGAGAACCATTAACCGCATCGGTGCTATCAACCGCCACGTTACCGGCTTTTACATTAGTGATTTTACTGGTGGTATCACCATCGTGGGCCGCACTAAAGGCACCTGCGTTATCATCCCAAATCATTGCATCATCAAGCGTCGAGTCTATCGCGCTCAGTGCATCACCTACATTATCGTAGTCAGTATTAGCGATAGTATAGGCTGGTGCGTTGATTGTGCCGTCAGCATTAACAGTGGAACCACCGCCAAGAATGTCACTAATAGAGTTGCTTACATCATAGAGCTGTCCACCGTTCACTGCGTCTGCGCTGTCTTTAGAAATTGAACCGGCGGCGACGTTAGTGATTTTACTGGCACTACCACCATGACTGGCTGTGAATGTGCCTGTTTTGGCATCCCAGGCAAGGGCATCACCGAGTGAGGCTACAACTGAGGAGTCAATAGCGGCTAATGCTTCACCTACGTTATCGTAATCAGTGCCCCCGATATTATAGGTTGGTTCAGTAAACACGCCGCTTGAATCAACAGAGGCATTTCCACCCAAATAGTTAGCGATAGAACTGCTCAAACCATACAGTTGTCCGCCATTTACGGCATCGGTACTTGACGACGATAGTGTTCCCGCCGCCACATTAATGATTTTGTTGGTGGTGCTGGTGCCGTGTTTGGCACTGAACGCCGTACCATTCCACTGCAGGGAATCATCTTCCAGACCCGTGAT
>NZ_KE137293.1:0-138377 GCF_000408805.1 Escherichia sp. KTE159 | reverse complement strand
TCCGCGACATCATTGGTCAGGTTGGTGATGTTGGTGGTGTTGGTGGCAACGTTATCGTTTGTCGTTTTCAGTTGCGCGCCGTTGACGGCATCGGTACTGGTGCCTGACAGGTCACCGGCCATGACGTTGGTGATTTTGCTGGTGGTGTTAGTGCCGTGTTTGGCACTGAATGCCGTGCCATTCCACTGCAGGGCATCATCTTCCAGGCCCGTGATCGTGGTGTTGATATCCGCGACATCATTGGTCAGGTTGGTGATGTTGGTGGTGTTGGTGGTTACATTATCGTTGGTGGCTTTCAGTTGCGAGCCGTTGACGGCATCGGTACTGGTGCCAGACAGGTCACCGGCCATGACATTGGTGATTTTGCTGGTGGTGTTAGTGCCGTGTTTGGCGCTGAATGCCGTACCATTCCACTGCAGTGCATCATCTTCCAGACCCGTGATTGCGGTGTTGATATCCGCGACATCATCAGTCAGGTTGGTGATGTTGGTGGTGTTGGTGGTTACATTATCGTTGGTGGTTTTCAGTTGTGAACCGTTAATCGCATCTTTACTGGTGTCTGAAATCGTGCCATTTGCAACATCGGTAATTACACTGGTAGTTGAGCTACCATGAGCAGCGCTGTATTTGCTTCGGGTTTGGTCCCATTGCAGGGTGTTTTCATCAAGTACAGTAAGCGCGTCGCCAACGTTATTTTTGTTACCATTTTTTAAATTGTAGGCGGGAGCTTTAACTGTACCGTCGTCAACATTTACCGATGCGCCTCCACCAAGTCTTTTAGCTACCGAATCGCTGATCGCATAAAGCTGTGAACCATTAATGGCATCGTGACTGTCAGATTTGATCGTGCCATTTTTCACATTTACGATCTTGCGTTTTAATGAGTCATTGCCGACAGAAACACTATCGTCCAGATCTGCAATCGAACCAGCCCCCAGCGCGACGGCGTTAATTCCGTTGACACTGGTATTACTACCAAGTGCAATACTATTATCGCCAGTTACAACACTGGCATTACCTAAGGCAATAGAGCTTAAGCCGCTCGACTGGCTACCATTACCCAGAACGATAGCATCAGTGCCATTAGTTTTGCTGCCTTGACCTATGGTGATTGTGCTATCAGCCAGAGACTGGCTGCCGTTACCCAGTGCTATAGAATTAGCATTGTTGGCAAGGCTTCCGGGGCCCATCGCGATGCTATTCTCCCCTTTTGCATGCGCTTTATTACCAATAGCGGTGGCATTTTCAGCGGCTTCGCTCTCAGCACCCATAGCAATCGCGTTTGCTGCGCTGGTGAGTGCTTTTCTGCCAAATGCGAGGCTGTCATCTCCGGTGGCTTGAGTCTCCATACCTATTGCAAGGCTATATAATCCATTTGCATTAGATTTGTAGCCAACCGCAGTAGCGTAGTCGTTTATTGCGGACGATTCTCTTCCCACTACAATGGAAGCTTGACCAGTTGATGTAGTTCCCCCGCCGAGAGCCAAAGAAAATTGGCCACTGGCTGTTGCAGAGTTACCCATTGCTGTCGATCTGTCGCCTGATGCATTCGTGGCTAGTCCTAGAGCCAGAGCCCAATTCCCTGCAAAACTGTTATAGCCGATAGCTGTTGCTCCTGAAGCTAGCGCATTAGCCTTAGGACCAATTGCAATAGAAGATTTTTGAACTGCATCTGTTGATGCTTGAGAACCTTCACCAATTGCAATCCAAATATCACCTATCGAACCAGGTAATGTATCAACACCTGTACCCGCCTGATTTCCTGCGCTGGTCTCAAACGACGACAACAACCCACCGACAACTAACGCAGAAATTAACAGCTTACTGCGCCCGCTCTTCTTCCCACGGCTTTTTGCCGTTTCGCTGGCAACGCTATAACTGCCCGTCGCCGGGTTCCAGATAACTTTAAATATTTTGTTCATTATTGATGCTCTCTATTCCTTGATATAAGCGCAGAAGCCGCATTTATTTTTTGCTTTTTCTCTGTCGGGATTCCGCAGAGTGAAGGTCGTCGAACTGAAGGTTTGCCATATTGATGGCGAGTTTCAGGTATTTCATATTATTGGGAGATACGCCTTTCAGCGTCAGATTAATGTCTTGCCATTGACCTGGTAATAATTTCAGCGAGGAGTTCATTGAGGTACTGAAAAGTAATTGCTGCCATTTTGTTAAGTCTTTAGGATCGGCAGGTTTTTCATTGCCCCATGTAGCATGAAAGCCAATATTTGATACGGGAACGCTTAATAGGTTAACCAGCGAAATACGAATAACGCTGCCATTTTCAACCGCATCGACAGACAGTACCCGACCTGCTAAACCGACAGAGCCGTTATTTAAAATGAAGTATTGGGTTTGTGCTGGGTTAAATTCAGTGAAGATAAATTCGTCCTGTTTGTCTTTGACTGCCTTTACGATGCTGGCAAGAGTTTTGGTACTGCTTATGATGCTATTTTGTTGTTTTTCAATAATTTCAATTTTATTTTTATATTGTTCTTGCTGCTTTTTTAGAGTGTCTATTTGACCTTGTTGTAACGCTTGCTGTTTGGTGAACTCATCAATTGCGTTTACTTTTTCAGTATTGTCACACCCTGTTAATGCGCAGAGTGACGATATTGTTAACACTCTTAGTACTGCTTTCTTCATGTTCATAGGATGAATTCCTTTTCATAATCCTGATGCTTTGATAACTACGTTGTAGTTATTTTTTGTATGAATAATTTAATATTTCATATTCACAATAAAAATTTATGAGAGAGTTTTCGAATTAATGGGTGCTGAGAGTGTGTTATTAAATGTCAAACTATTTTAGTTTGTAGATACTAATAACCTAATCTCGCGAATTTTAATGACCGGTGTCAATTCATGTCAAATGTTTAACGGAGTTAAGGTGAGGAGGGTAAGAAGTTAATATTTGTATGGTAAATGTTTTGTGACGATAAACGTGACACTGGCTGGAAAACATAAATAATTAATCATTGGAATGTAAATAATCATACTTATTATTTATATATAGCTCTTTTATTACGCAGCATATTTTCAGAATTTGACTTGTGATGTTCATGCAGACAGTCGGACAAAATTGAACATGCAATGCTAAGAATGTTAATAATTTTTAGTATTTGAAAGGGGCTCCTGCATGTGCCAGCAGGAGCGAGTAAATCGTGAGAGGCTGTGATTACAGCGACCAGAAAGGAACTTAAAACGCGATCTTTGAGAACCCTGTCATCTCTTGCAGGCCCATTTCACGGCCCAGCTCGGTCATTGGGTGCACTACCACCAGCCCACGAACACTCTTCTTCAGTTTGCCCATGTCCGCTTGCTCTTTTTTAGTAATCGCACGCTGGAAAGGCATTTTCATCAGCTTTTGTGCTTCTTTGCTGAGTTTTTGGCTGTGAACGTCACGCAGACGAGCAATTTCAGCTTCCAGCGTGGCTTTCTCTTTTTCCAGTTCGGCATATTTGTCTGCGGCTTCAACCAGCGACAGGTCGGCCTGTTGGTGACGGATGGCGTCCAGGCGATCGCTAAGACGTTTAATTTCGTTTTTTTCGACTTCTTTCATGTGATGGCTTCTGATAAAGATAAATTTATAGTCCTAGTATGCGTGACGGGGTGCTTTGTTCACAACCGATGGTATTGTAATAGTTTTGCTGGGTAACCAATTTTGCGTTCAGAAAAGAATGTAATTTATTGATTAATAAAAAGTAATAAGCAAGCAAGGACAAACGTTGTAGATTTCGCACGTTTTCCTTAATGCCATTTTTACCGGGATCTAAACTAAAATTGGCGGCCGCGCATTCCCGGCGCGGGGTAATTCGGAGATATTATGATGGGCAAAATAGGTGAAAACGTTCCGCTTTTTATCGATAAAGCCGTAGATTTCATGGCATCTAGCCAGGCGTTCCGGGAGTATCTGAATAAACTTCCCCCTCGTAACGCGATCCCGTCCGATATACCTGAGGAAAGCGTGCCGTTATATCTCCAACGCCTGGAATATTATCGTCGGCTTTATCGACCGAAGCAGGTAGAGGGGCAGCAGTAAGCGAGCATTGCTTACTTTTGAAAGGCTTTTTTTAAGCTGATTTTGGAAATCAGCTCTGTCAGTGAAAGGACCATTGTTGATCGCACAGCTTGTTGATAGCGTTGAACTTGCATCGCGTACAAACTGGAGTCTGCTGGTTCAAACTGTGGCGGCGGTGGTAGCGCCGCCACGCAATGCAGTTCGCCAAATGGCCCAAGAATTTCATCATCGGTAAACGCGTACTCGTTGCCGTCGTGGTTCAGCTCTTCCCGCAGTGCCATCAACAGTTCCGCATCTTCGTATTCATGGCGACTGATTACGCCAAGCCCATAAATCAGCTTTAAGCGCACGGACAGATCGCCCAGCGGGCCATTGCCGTCGAGTAACGGTTCTACAGCATACTTCACCGCGTAATCGTCTTTGCGGAATACCTGAAGCACCAGAAGATTCACCGCCTCGGTCAGGAGATCGACGGCGGTAATCAGAAAGCTTCGCACGGTTTTGCCAGCATTCAGACGCTCAAGCACACGGTTTTCAAAGGCCTGGGTTTGTTCCATTGTTGCCTGCATATCTGACAATCTGTTATTCGGGCGCAGGGACCCCTGCGCCTGGTCCACCATTATTGCATTGCGTTATAAGCGGTTACCGCTTCTGTGACAACCTCGCTGTTGGCATCAAGCCCGGAAATCTGTGCCAGCGCAGCCTGCGGCCCTTTGTCGGCAATCAGCGCAGCCAGTTCCTGAGCCTGTGGATCTTCTTCACTGCGGAAGTGCATGGCGGCAGCAATACCCTGAATCAGGTTTTTGTGCGGTAAACCGTACTCCAGCGTACCCAGCAGCGGTTTTACCAGACGATCTCCGGCGCTCAGTTTACGCAGCGGCTGACGGCCTACACGCTCCACATCATCTTTCAGATACGGGTTTTCAAAACGGCCGAGGATTTTCTGGATATACGCAGCATGTTTATCAGCATCAAAACCGTAGCGCTTGATTAGCACCGCGCCGCTTTCTTCCATCGCACCTTTTACCACCGCACGGATTTTCTCATCGAGAATTGCGTCACGAATGGTCTGATGACCCGCCAGTTTTCCGAGGTACGCGGTTATAGCATGGCCCGTATTCAGGGTGAAGAGTTTACGCTCAACAAATGCCATCAGGTTGTCGGTTAGCTCCATACCTGGGATGTTTGGCAGCGCGCCTTTGAATTGAGTTTTATCGACAATCCATTCGCTGAAGGTTTCTACCGTCACTTCCAGCGGATCGTTGGTTGCAGAAGCAGAAGGCGGCACGATGCGGTCAACGGCGGAATCGACAAAGCCAACGTGTTCTTCAACCCACGCTTTTGCTTCTTCCGGCAGGGCATTCATTACATGGCCTTTCAACTGAGTGGTGCCGCGAACCATGTTTTCACACGCGATGATGTTCAGTGGGGATGCATTACCTTGTTCTTTGCGTTTCACCAGCCCTTTAGCAATCGCCGGAGCAATTCGTTCCAGCACGACCGGGCCAACGGCGGTAGTGACTAAATCGACCTGAGCGATTAAATCCACCACGTCATCACCAATACTGCTGACGGCATCAACGCCGGAAACGGTATCGACCTGCTCGGTTTCACCGACCACATGAACCTGGTAGCTATGACGGGCATTCAGGGCATCAAGTACCACCTGATTGACATCGGCAAATGTCAGTTGAATACCCGCATCAGCCAGCAGTTTACCGATAAAGCCACGACCGATGTTACCTGCGCCAAAATGTAATGCTTTCATAGTATTAACCTTCATCAATGTTTTTACCCGAGAGGGCTGGGGTGAGGCATTTCCCTCACCCAAACCCTCTCCATGAGGAGAGGGGCCGAGATATTGCCGGATGCGGCGTAAACGCTTTATCCGGCCTACAAGAACGAGCAAATTCAATAAATTGCACTTTGTTTTGTAGGCCTGATAAGCGTAGCGCATCAGGCAATTAGCCCCACCTTCTCCATGTGGAGAGGGTGGGAATGGGTTACTTACGACCAGCCAACAGTTCCAGCACTTCATCCACGCTGGTGGTGTGTGCCAGACGCTCAATGACGGACTCATCATCCAGCGCGTTGGTCAGGCTGGTGATAACCTGAATGTGCTCGTTGTTACGGGCAGCAATACCAATCACCAGACGGGCAATGTCATCTTCTTCTTCACCGAAGCGCACGCCTTCCGGGTACTGACAGAACACGACGCCAGTTTTCAGCACGCGATCTTTCGCTTCAACCGTACCGTGCGGCACGGCGATAGACTCACCCAGATAGGTCGGGGTCAGTTTTTCACGATCCAGCATTGCCTGTACGTATTCCGGCTCAACGTAACCGCCTTTCACCAGTTGTTCGCCAGCAAAGCGAATAGCTTCTTCTTTAGTTGCCGCTTTACGACCGAGGAAGATGTTCTCCGCGCCCAGTTTGAACAGGTTGGCGTTAGAATCGTCAAAGCTGTCTTTCAGGCTGTCTTTCACTTTCTCTTCGTTTTCAGTATGGCGCTGGGCAGCAACCAGACGTTCGGTCAGGCTGGTGTACAGGCCACTGTCGAGGAAGTTAGTCAGCGAAATATGCTGAGCCTGCGGAACCTGACGCATAGCGCGCTCGGTCAGATCACGGTGAGTGATGACGAGGTCCACATCTGGCGGCAGGTTATTGATCGCGCTGTTAGTGACGGAAATCTGTGACAGACCGGCATCCTGAATTTTCTTACGCAGCACACCTGCGCCCATTGCACTGGAACCCATACCAGCGTCACAGGCAACGATGATTTTACGCACGTGGCTCAGGTCGTTAGTCACATCACCAGCAGACAGCGGAGACGCGCCTTTAGCCTCAGCTTTCATGTCCTGCATACGGCGAGTTGCCGCTTCAATATCGTCTTCCTCTTTCACTTTGCTGGTTTTCAGCAGAATGGCAGAGACAACGAAGGAAACCGCCATTGCCGCACATACACCCGCGATGTTAGCGAAGTAAGCACCTTTTGGCGTCATCGCCAGTACCGCGAGGATAGAACCCGGAGATGCCGGAGAAACCAGACCACCGCCCAGAATAGTCAGCGTAAACACGCCAGTCATACCGCCGAGGATAACGGCGAGGATCAGACGCGGATTCATCAGCACATACGGGAAGTAGATTTCGTGGATACCGCCCAGGAAGTGGATGATTGCCGCACCGCCCGCAGACTGTTTAGCGCTACCACGACCAAAGAACATGTACGCCAGCAGAACGCCCATACCCGGACCCGGGTTTGCTTCAATCAGGAAGAAGATGGATTTGCCCATCTCATGGGACTGCTGAATACCCAGCGGCGAGAAGATACCGTGGTTAATGGCGTTGTTAAGGAACAGGATTTTCGCCGGTTCAACAAAGATAGACGCCAGCGGCAGCATGTCATGGACAACCATGAAGTTAACGCCCGCAGCCAGCATTTTAGACAGGGCTTCAACCAGCGGACCAATCCCCATGAATGCCAGAATCGCGAGGATCATCCCCATGATACCGGCAGAGAAGTTGTTCACCAGCATCTCAAAACCGGATTTGATCTTACCATCTACCCAGCGGTCGAAATGCTTAATGCACCAGCCGCCCAGCGGGCCTGCAATCATAGAACCGAGGAACATCGGCATATCTGCGCCGACGATAACGCCCATGGTGGTGATAGCACCGACCACGCCGCCACGTTCACCACCTACCAACTTACCACCGGTATAACCGATCAGCAGCGGCAGGAGATAAGTGATCATCGGCCCGACCAGCTTCGCCAGCGTTTCGTTCGGTAACCACCCTGTTGGAATAAATAACGCGGTGATGATACCCCACGCGATAAACGCGCCGATATTTGGCATCACCATGTTGCTGAGGAAACGACCAAAGCTTTGCACTTTGATCTTAATATCGGATGACATAAAAACACCCCTTCTTATGTTTGCTGTCGCGCAGGCTGGAAGCCCGAGGTTTTTTGTTAATGTGGCGGCAGAGGTAGCCGGACCTTGTAGATACTGCGAAATCTGGCACTGAATCGGTTAACTGTCCAGTCGACGGTCTTTTGTGTGATATCAATCACATAAATATAGGGGGTAGAGAGGTAATTGACGTGATATTCATCACAAAATACTTGTGTAAAAAAACAACAAGGCGGTGATTTTCGCTAAAAATGGCATTTAAATGTGAGGTTTGTCACGTTTTTTCTTTGATGGTTTGTTGAATCTTTGTGATCTAAATCACAAGATATTTTCTTAAGTCGTTCACCCGATGTGATCTACGGCATGTTCTGGCTCTGCCTTAAGGCCGCTATGTCACTGAGTAACTCATCACCGCTTAAAATTATTCTTCGGTGTGATGGCGAGAATCGCAAACCCGGATTATTGTCAAATAATCAGCCCGACGCCCATCTGGCTGCCAGCCCATAACAACTCTGATAAGCGTGAATCCGAGGCAGCTATGTTTCTAAACTATTTCGCGTTGGGAGTGCTGATTTTCGTCTTTCTGGTGATCTTTTATGGAATCATCGCGATACATGACATCCCCTATTTGATTGCCAAAAAACGCAACCATCCTCATGCCGACGCCATTCATACCGCAGGGTGGGTCAGCTTATTTACGCTCCACATTATCTGGCCGTTCCTGTGGATCTGGGCGACGCTCTACCAGCCAGAGCGCGGCTGGGGCATGCAGTCGCATGCTACGCCGCAAGAGAGGGCGCCTGACCCAGAAATTGCCGCGCTTTCTGACCGTATCTCCCGGCTGGAGCAGCAACTCGCTGCTGAGAAAAAACCTGACTACTCCACGTTTCCGGAGATCTAATCATGGATCTGTTGATTGTCTTAACTTACGTGGCGCTGGCATGGGCGATATTTAAAATCTTCCGTATTCCGGTGAATCAGTGGACGCTGGCGACGGCGGCGCTCGGTGGCGTGTTTCTGGTGAGTGGTTTGATTTTATTGATGAACTATAACCATCCCTACACCTTTATGGCGCAAAAGGCGGTGATTGCCATCCCCATCACGCCCCAGGTCACAGGGATTGTTACTGAAGTCACGGACAAAAATAATCAGCTTATTCAAAAGGGCGAGGTGCTTTTTAAGCTCGACCCGGTGCGTTATCAGGCGCGGGTAGACCGACTTCAGGCCGACCTGATGACGGCGACACATAATATTAAGACGCTGCAAGCGCAGCTCACTGAAGCGCAGGCTAACACCACTCAGGTTTCAGCGGAGCGCGACCGGCTGTTTAAAAATTATCAACGTTACCTGAAAGGTAGCCAGGCGGCGGTGAATCCGTTTTCGGAACGTGACATCGACGACGCGCGGCAAAATTTTCTCGCCCAGGATGCGCTGGTGAAAGGTTCCGTGGCGGAGCAGGCGCAGATCCAGAGCCAACTCGACAGCATGGTCAACGGCGAGCAGTCGCAGATTGTCAGCTTAAGGGCGCAACTTACCGAAGCGAAATATAACCTTGAGCAGACCATTATTCGTGCACCGAGCAATGGCTATGTTACTCAGGTGCTAATCCGTCCAGGCACTTACGCGGCAGCTTTGCCGCTGCGTCCGGTGATGGTCTTTATCCCTGAGCAAAAACGGCAAATTGTCGCCCAGTTCCGGCAAAACTCGCTGTTGCGTCTGAAACCCGGCGATGATGCGGAAGTGGTATTTAACGCGCTGCCGGGGCAGGTATTCCACGGCAAACTGACCAGTATCTTGCCGGTGGTGCCTGGAGGTTCGTACCAGGCGCAGGGGGTACTGCAATCATTAACGGTCGTGCCTGGAACTGACGGTGTGCTGGGAACCATCGAACTGGACCCTAACGCTGATATCGATGCTTTACCTGATGGTATCTACGCCCAGGTGGCGGTTTACTCCGACCATTTCAGCCATGTTTCAGTGATGCGTAAGGTGCTGCTGAGAATGACCAGTTGGATGCATTATCTTTATTTGGATCATTGAATGTTGGGTATTGAGTCGCATAAATGTGGTTGAGAGCTAAAAAAGTTGCAAATACAGGACATGAGTATTCGCTGTTCGGCCTGCGAAACTCGTGTCCTTTTTGTCTAGTCCACTGAGCATATAAACGCTCCCCTGATACCAGAAAGTGGACATTTAATTTTTTCTTTTTACCTTGAGAGAAAACTGTTTCGGTGTAATACCAAAGTAACTTTTGAAGTTTCGAATGAAATAAGATGTGCTTGTATATCTGTAAATAGACCCGTTTTAGTTCCATGCATTTTTTGAGAGTCCGGCTAAATATTACGGTTGTTGATAAGTTAATCGCAGAGAACAATATTCTGTATGTGAAACCGACTAAACCGCTTAACGAAATGTCTGTCGGTGATATTCCGTTGATCACGGCAGAAAATGGAACCAACAATACCCAGGCGTTTAAAACTGTGACTCAACAAATGGGTTTTCACTCAATGACCCCTGATATTGAGGTGGTAAATACTGACAGTGCCACACAGTGGCGTCTGAAAGGATTCGATGTTCAGCGTAATAATGCTGCACTCAGTGAAAGTCAGCGCTTTATGGATATCCGGTACAGAAACTTCCTATCTGAGGTGAATAACCTTAACCGACGTATGGGTGATCTACGCGATACCCAAGGAGAAGCCGGTGCCTGGGCACGGTTTATGACCACTTCTGGTTCAGGTGAGGGGGGATTCTCTGATCGTCACATGCATCTGCAAATTGGTGCCGACAAAAAACATCACTTTGATGGAGGCGATCTTTTTACAGGTATCATGATGACTGTTACTGACAGCAAAGCCAGTGGCGAAAGTTACCAGGGGAAAACCCGCTCTGTAGGCGGCGGTTTATACGCATCCACCCTGTTTGATTCAGGATTGTATATTGATGTGGTCGGAAAATATGTCCACCATCGTGACGATTACACAATGCAAACATTAGGGCTTGGTAAGGCAGACGATACTGCCCACTCCTGGTATTTAGGCGCAGAAACCGGCTGGCGCTATCAGTGGAAGCCTGATGTCTTTATTGAACCGCAGGTTGAACTGGTCTACGGCACGTTGTCAGGCAATACCTTTAACTGGCAATACAACGGCATGGATATCAGCATGAAGCGTAAAACGGCAAACCCCCTGATTGGCCGTACTGGTGTGGAATTCGGAAAAACGCTGGATGGTCACGACTGGCAGGTTACAGCGAAGGCAGGTTTAAGTTATCAGTTTGACCTGCGGAATTCTGGCACCACTACGTATCGTGATTTTGCTGGTGAGTCCACCGTGTACAACGGTAAAGATGGTCGTATGTTAGCCAACATTGGGATTGATACGCGTATTAAAGACAATACCCGTATCGGCCTGACCGTTGAGAAATCAGCATTTGGTAAGTACAACGTCGATAATGCTATCAATGCGAATATCCGCTATTCATTCTGATATTTAAAAAGATCGTTTCATTTACAAGGCCCGGTATGTGTACGTATCGGGCCATCTTGTGTTTGTCATCACGCTCATATCAATAACATCTGCCCTTTTTTTTAACCCTGGGTCATACTCATATTTTGTTAACAAAAAGGAAACATAATGAAACTCATCGGTAGCTACACCAGCCCGTTTGTACGCAAACTTTCTATTCTGTTGTTAGAAAAGGGCATTACTTTCGAATTTATCAATGAACTGCCCTATAACGTAGATAACGGCGTGGCGAAATTTAACCCGTTAGGGAAAGTGCCGGTGCTGGTGACCGAAGAGGGCGAATGCTGGTTTGATTCGCCAATCATTGCCGAATATATCGAATTAATGAACGTTGCTCCGGCGATGCTGCCGCGCGATCCGCTAGAGTCGTTGCGAGTGCGTAAGATTGAGGCGTTGGCAGATGGCATTATGGATGCCGGGCTGGCTTCGGTGCGTGAGCAGGCGCGCCCGGCGGCGCAGCAGTCTGAAGATGAGCTGTTACGCCAGCGGGAGAAAATCAACCGCAGTCTGGATGTGCTGGAAGGATATCTGGTCGATGGCACGCTCAAAACCGATACGGTCAATCTGGCGACTATCGCTATTGCCTGTGCCGTCGGGTATCTCAATTTCCGCCGCGTTGCGCCGGGCTGGTGTGTGGACCGCCCACACTTAGTCAAACTGGTCGAGAATCTCTTTAGCCGCGAAAGCTTCGCTCGCACCGAACCGCCAAAGGCTTGATGCGCGATATGTCCTCCAGACACTTCTCACGTTACAATCTGCGGTTATGTTAAACGCCCTTCTCCGTGTGAGAGGGCCTTGATGAGCCTGGTTTCCTATGACAACCGAAACGCGTTCCCTCTATAGTCAGCTTCCCGCTATTGATCGCTTATTGCGTGATAGTTCCTTCCTTTCTTTACGTGATACTTATGGCCACACTCGCGTGGTGGAGTTGCTGCGTCAGATGCTTGACGAAGCGCGAGAAGTAATTCGCGACAGTCAGACGCTACCCGCGTGGTGTGAGAACTGGGCGCAAGAAGTCAATGCCCGACTGGCGAAAGAGGCGCAGAGCGCGCTGCGTCCGGTGATCAACCTGACGGGAACGGTGCTGCATACTAATCTTGGTCGGGCATTGCAGGCGGAAGCGGCGGTGGAAGCTGTTGCGCAAGTTATGCGTTCACCGGTGACGCTGGAATATGATCTGGATGACGCCGGGCGTGGGCATCGCGATCGCGCGCTGGCACAGTTGTTGTGCCGCCTTACTGGCGCGGAAGATGCCTGCATCGTCAATAACAATGCGGCGGCGGTGCTGTTAATGCTGGCAGCAACTGCCAGCGGCAAAGAGGTGGTGGTTTCTCGCGGTGAACTGGTGGAGATTGGTGGCTCGTTTCGTATCCCTGACGTAATGCGTCAGGCAGGCTGTACCCTGCATGAAGTAGGAACCACCAACCGTACCCACGCTAATGATTATCGTCAGGCGGTGAATGAAAATACCGCGCTGTTGATGAAGGTGCATACCAGTAACTACAGCATTCAGGGGTTCACCAAAGCGGTAGACGAAGCGGAGTTGGTGGTGCTCGGTAGAGAGCTGGATGTTCCAGTAGTGGCTGATTTAGGCAGCGGTTCGCTGGTCGATCTTAGCCAGTACGGTTTGCCGAAAGAGCCGATGCCGCAGGAGTTGATTGCCGCGGGCGTCAGCCTCGTGAGCTTCTCCGGCGACAAGCTGTTAGGCGGGCCACAGGCAGGGATTATCGTCGGTAAAAAAGAGATGATCGCCCGGCTGCAAAGTCACCCGCTGAAGCGTGCATTACGCGCAGATAAAATGACCCTCGCGGCGCTGGAAGCCACGCTGCGTCTTTATTTACACCCTGAGGCTCTGACAGAAAAATTACCGACCCTGCGTCTGCTTACCCGCAGCGCAGAGGTCATTCAAATCCAGGCGCAACGTTTACAGGCTCCCCTTGCCGCACATTACGGCGCGGAGTTTGCGGTACAAGTTATGCCATGCTTGTCGCAGATCGGCAGTGGTTCGCTGCCTGTTGATCGCCTGCCGAGCGCGGCATTAACGTTTACACCTCATGATGGACGCGGTAGCCACCTTGAGGCATTAGCCGCCCGCTGGCGTGAATTGCCGGTGCCAGTGATTGGCCGCATTTACGACGGGCGTCTGTGGCTGGATTTACGCTGCCTTGAAGATGAGCAACGGTTTTTGGAGATGTTGTTGAAATGATTATTGCGACTGCCGGACACGTTGACCACGGCAAAACGACATTATTACAGGCGATTACTGGCGTAAATGCCGACCGTCTGCCGGAAGAAAAAAAGCGCGGTATGACCATCGATCTCGGCTATGCCTACTGGCCGCAGCCGGATGGACGCGTTCCTGGATTTATTGATGTTCCCGGCCATGAAAAGTTTCTTTCCAACATGCTGGCGGGCGTTGGTGGTATCGATCATGCGCTGTTAGTGGTGGCGTGCGATGACGGCGTGATGGCACAGACCCGTGAGCATCTGGCGATTTTGCAGCTTACCGGTAACCCGATGCTGACGGTCGCGCTGACCAAAGCCGATCGCGTGGACGAAGCGCGCGTTGATGAGGTTGAACGCCAGGTAAAGGAGGTGCTGCGGAAATACGGTTTTGCTGAGGCAAAACTGTTTGTCACCGCAGCGACAGAAGGAAGGGGAATTGATGCTCTGCGCGAACATCTGCTTCAGTTGCCGGAACGTGAACACGCCAGTCAGCACAGTTTCCGCCTCGCTATCGACCGTGCTTTTACCGTAAAAGGTGCCGGGCTGGTGGTGACGGGTACGGCGTTAAGTGGGGAAGTGAATGTTGGCGATTCATTATGGTTGACGGGGGTAAATAAACCGATGCGCGTGCGTGCTCTCCATGCGCAAAATCAACCAACAGAAACCGCCCATGCCGGGCAGCGTATTGCGCTTAATATCGCCGGTGATGCGGAGAAAGAACAGATTAATCGAGGCGACTGGCTGCTGGCAGATGTGCCGCCAGATCCGTTCACGCGGGTGATTGTCGAGCTTCAAACCCATACGCCGCTGACCCAGTGGCAGCCGCTGCATATTCACCACGCCGCCAGCCACGTTACGGGGCGTGTTTCGCTGTTGGAAGATAACCTTGCCGAACTGGTGTTCGACACGCCGCTGTGGTTGGCGGATAACGATCGCTTAGTGCTACGCGATATCTCGGCCCGCAACACGCTGGCGGGTGCCCGCGTGGTGATGCTCAACCCGCCGCGCCGCGGTAAACGTAAGCCGGAATATCTGCAATGGCTGGCGTCACTGGCACGGGTGCAGAATGATACCGAAGCGCTGGCTGTTCACCTGGAGCGCGGTGCGGTGAATCTCGCGGATTTTGCATGGGCGCGTCAGCTCAACGGCGAAGGGATGCGCGAATTGCTGCAACAGCCGGGCTATATTCAGGCCGGTTATAGCTTGCTGAATGCACCGGTTGCTGCTCGCTGGCAGCGTAAAATTCTCGACACATTAGCGGCTTATCATGAACAGCATCGCGACGAACCAGGGCCGGGACGCGAACGTCTGCGGCGCATGGCGTTGCCGATGGAAGATGAAGCCCTGGTACTGTTGCTGATTGAAAAGATGCGCGAAAGCGGCGAGATCCACAGCCATCACGGCTGGCTGCATCTGCCGGATCACAAAGCCGGATTTAGCGAAGAGCAGCAGGCTATCTGGCAAAAAGTGGAACCGCTGTTTGGCGACGAGCCGTGGTGGGTACGCGACCTGGCAAAAGAGACGGGGACCGACGAGCAGGCAATGCGCCTGACGCTGCGCCAGGCGGCACAGCAGGGGATAATTACGGCGATCGTCAAAGATCGTTATTATCGCAATGATCGAATTGTCGAGTTTGCCAATATGATCCGTGATCTCGATCAGGAGTGTGGCTCGACCTGCGCGGCGGATTTCCGCGATCGCTTAGGCGTTGGCCGAAAACTGGCGATTCAAATTCTGGAATATTTTGACCGGATTGGCTTTACGCGTCGCCGTGGAAATGATCATTTATTACGTGACGCATTATTATTTCCCGAAAAATAAGGAAATGATTAATTCATAATAAATATGAATTAATACAAAATTCTTATTAATATTAAGGAAGCACGTTGTATTATGAATATAACGTGCTTTTTATTAAAAATATTTTAATAAACGGGAATGTCGATCATATTTTCGAATGAAAATACTTTGTAATCTGCCAGCCCTTTTTACTCTTCCAGGAGTGTTTTATGGCAGCTTCAACCTTTTTTATTCCTTCAGTGAATGTCATCGGTGCTGATTCATTGAATGATGCAATGAATATGATGGCAGAATATGGATTTCGCCGTACATTAATTGTTACTGACAATATGTTAACGAAATTAGGCATGGCGGGTGATGTGCAAAAAGCACTGGAAGAACGCAATATTTTTAGCGTTATTTATGATGGCACCCAGCCGAACCCAACCACGGAAAACGTCGCGGCAGGTTTGAAATTACTAAAAGAAAATAATTGTGATAGCGTGATTTCCTTAGGTGGTGGTTCTCCGCACGACTGCGCAAAAGGTATTGCGCTGGTGGCAGCCAACGGTGGTGATATTCGCGATTACGAAGGCGTTGATCGCTCTGCAAAACCGCAGTTGCCGATGATTGCCATCAATACCACTGCGGGCACTGCGTCTGAAATGACCCGTTTCTGCATCATCACCGACGAAGCGCGTCACATCAAAATGGCGATTGTGGATAAACACGTGACTCCGCTGCTTTCTGTCAATGACTCCTCACTGATGATCGGTATGCCGAAATCACTGACTGCCGCTACCGGGATGGACGCCTTAACGCACGCCATCGAAGCGTATGTTTCTATTGCGGCAACGCCGATCACCGACGCTTGCGCATTGAAAGCAGTGACCATGATTGCCGAAAACCTGCCAGTAGCAGTAGAAGATGGCAGCAACGTTAAAGCGCGTGAAGCAATGGCCTACGCTCAGTTCCTCGCGGGTATGGCGTTCAACAATGCCTCTCTGGGGTATGTTCATGCGATGGCGCACCAGTTAGGCGGTTTCTACAACCTGCCGCACGGCGTATGCAATGCCGTTCTGCTGCCGCATGTTCAGGTGTTCAACAGCAAAGTTGCCGGTGCGCGTCTGCGTGACTGCGCGGCGGCAATGGGCGTGAACGTGACGGGTAAAAACGACGCGGAAGGTGCAGAAGCCTGCATTAACGCTATTCGTGAACTGGCGAAGAAAGTGAATATCCCTGCGGGTCTGCGTGACCTGAACGTAAAAGAGGAAGATTTTGCGGTGCTGGCGACCAATGCCCTGAAAGACGCCTGCGGTTTTACTAACCCGATTCAGGCAACTCACGAAGAAATTATGGCGATTTATCGCGCTGCGATGTAATCACCTTCCCGTAACGGCTGGCAAATTGTCAGCCGTTTTTTATCAACTATCTCTGTAATCCTTGCCTGTAAATTTGTGATTGCCGTCGTAAAGCTATCACCGGCTGGCGAAGATTTCACCAACCATGTCTACCCTTGTTATACCTCACACAGCAAGGAGACTACCATGACCAACAATCCCCCTTCAGCACAGATTAAGCCCGGCGAATATGGTTTCCCCCTCAAGTTAAAAACCCGCTATGACAACTTTATCGGCGGCGAATGGGTCGCGCCCGCCGACGGCGAGTACTACCAGAACCTGACGCCAGTGACCGGGCAGCTTCTGTGCGAAGTGGCGTCTTCGGGCAAACGCGATATTGATCTGGCGCTGGATGCAGCCCATAAAGCGAAAGATAAATGGGCGCATACCTCGGTGCAGGATCGTGCGGCGATTCTGTTTAAGATTGCCGATCGGATGGAGCAAAATCTGGAACTGTTGGCGACGGCAGAAACCTGGGATAACGGCAAGCCCATTCGTGAAACCAGTGCTGCCGATGTGCCGCTGGCAATTGACCATTTTCGCTATTTCGCTTCGTGTATTCGGGCGCAGGAAGGCGGGATCAGTGAAGTGGATAGCGAAACCGTGGCTTATCACTTCCACGAACCGTTAGGTGTGGTGGGGCAAATTATCCCGTGGAACTTCCCGCTGTTGATGGCGAGTTGGAAAATGGCTCCGGCGCTGGCGGCGGGCAACTGTGTGGTGCTGAAACCGGCGCGACTCACTCCACTTTCGGTGCTGCTACTGATGGAAATCGTGGGTGATTTACTGCCGCCAGGCGTAGTCAACGTGGTCAACGGCGCTGGTGGCGAAATTGGCGAATATCTGGCGACCTCAAAACGCATTGCTAAAGTGGCATTTACCGGCTCAACGGAAGTCGGTCAGCAGATTATGCAGTACGCTACCCAGAACATTATTCCGGTGACGCTGGAGCTGGGCGGTAAGTCGCCAAATATATTCTTTGCTGATGTCATGGATGAAGAAGATGCTTTCTTCGACAAGGCGCTGGAGGGCTTTGCATTGTTCGCCTTCAACCAGGGCGAAGTCTGTACCTGTCCGAGTCGTGCTTTAGTGCAGGAGTCTATCTACGAACGCTTTATGGAACGCGCCATCCGTCGTGTTGAAAGCATTCGTAGCGGTAACCCGCTCGACAGCGTGACGCAAATGGGCGCGCAGGTTTCTCACGGGCAACTGGAAACCATCCTCAATTACATTGATATCGGTAAAAAAGAGGGTGCGGATGTGCTTACCGGCGGGCGGCGTAAGCTACTGGAAGGGGAACTGAAAGACGGCTACTACCTCGAACCGACGATCCTGTTTGGTCAGAATAATATGCGCGTCTTCCAGGAAGAGATTTTTGGCCCGGTGCTGGCGGTGACGACATTTAAGACGATGGACGAGGCGCTGGAGATTGCCAACGATACGCCATATGGCCTGGGCGCAGGCGTCTGGAGTCGTAACGGCAATCTGGCCTATAAGATGGGGCGCGGCATTCAGGCTGGGCGCGTGTGGACCAACTGTTATCACGCTTACCCGGCACATGCGGCGTTTGGCGGCTACAAGCAGTCGGGTATTGGGCGTGAAACCCATAAGATGATGCTGGAGCATTATCAGCAAACTAAGTGTCTGCTGGTGAGCTACTCGGATAAACCGTTGGGGCTGTTCTGATGTGAAAAACGGGTTGCATCAGGTATTCATTGCCTGATGCGACGCTTGCGCGTCTTATCATGCCTACATGGCTCATGCAATATATTGAATTTGCATGATTTTGTAGGCCGGATAAGGCGTTCACGCCGCATCCGGCATAAGCAACGCGCACGTTATCACTATCTGCGACGCTTGCGCGTCTTATCGGTTCAAATGTTTACGTCTTGAATAGCTGAATATTTATTGAACTAAATTGCGAGTATCCTCGCATCTTTTCAACAAGTTACTGCACACCATTATTCTTCTTCCGAGCGACATTCCTGAGTCAACTTTATCCACCTGACGGCCTATATAAATCGCGCTATCGTGATTGCTACCAAAACATCTGGCTCAGCGGGTGCAGGACTTTATTGGCGGGCAATGGCTGCTGGTAGATATCAATATGAATCAGTTCGAAGGTCGGGCTGAACGAATCAATATTACAATGCCGAAAGGGTTACTGAACAAGATTGATACCTACGTGCGCAATCATCCTGATTACGCCAGCAGAAGTGCGTTTCTGGCAGAAGCTGCCGGACGAGATTACCGACAGCCCAATGATCGATCGTTATGAGAGTTTTATGTTTGTCACTGGTGTGAGCTGGCGTTTTTAATTGACCAGGGAGATGTTGGATAAATTGCGTTAGCAAAATCTATATTAATCAGTTGTAATTACGGTGTCGGAGGGGTATCCGGCACCGCAATGGATTACGGCAGATAAAACACTTCTTGTAGCTCGCTACTGATCGGGCTGTTATTCGGATTAGCGGGCATAACGTCAGTCATATATTTCCACCAACGTTGGCAAACGTCAGTGCTGGCAACCGCATTCCAGCGTTCTTCAGATTCAATTTCCACGCTGGCAAACAGCAAATTTCGCGCTTTATCGAGATAGATAGCGTAGTTATGCGCGCCGTGAGATTTCAATACCGCTTCCAGTTCCGGCCAGATCGGGTTATGCCGACGTTGATACTCGTCGTGGGCGTCGGGGTTTACCTGCATAACAAAGGCTTTGCGGATCATGTTTACTCCTTACAGCGCCAGCGCGCTAGCCAGTGGCGTAACGCCGAAACGTTTGCCGAGGGCTATCAACTCCTCACGACCGATGGTCTGTTTCATGCCGCCCATCGAATACACTTTTACCAACACTTCCGCCGATTTTTCTGCGGTATCGATCAGGCCAAACGCTTCGTCCAGCGTCGGACCGCTGCCGAAGACGCCGTGGAATGGCCAGAGTACCAGTGAATGTTTTTGCATTTCTTGCGCGGTGGCCTGGCCGATTTCGTCCGTGCCTGGCACCATCCACGGCAGAATGCCGACACCATCCGGGAATACCACCAGGCACTCGGTGCTGCCTTCCCACAGTTGGCGGGTGAAAACAGCCGTGTCGTTTTCCAGCACATAGGTGAGGGCGATGAGGTTGGTGGCATGGCAGTGCATGATCACCCGATCTTTACCGTTGGTGGTTTTAATGCGTTTGCAGTGGGAGAGGAAATGAGCCGGAAGTTCGGAGGTCGGAACGGCTTCGTTGGTTAGCCCCCAGAGAATGTGGTATCCCGCACCGTCGCTGTCGACTTTTACGATGCCTAAATTGGCAGCGGGATCGAGCTGGACGTTACGGAAGAATTTGCCGGAACCGGTGACGATAAACGGTGTATTTGCCAGTAAAGGCATTGGCTGACTGAGCGGGATATAGCGCGGTTGTGGATGGAAATTGTCGTGATAAGGCGCGATATCGGCGTCATCCAGGCGCAGCGTCAGGTTGCCGCCGTTGCGCTCGTCCCAACCTTTCAGCCAGGCATCGGTGGTGGCTTTGATCATTCCCTGGACAAACCAGGACTGGGTAATGTTTTGCATGTTCTGTGTTCCTGTAAATTCGGTGTTGTCGGATGCACGACCTGTAGGCCGGATAAGGCACCTGTGCCGCATCCGGCACTCAATGCCTGATACGTCTTATCAGGCATATAACTGTTGCTGACCTGTAGATCGGATAAGTCACTTGTGCCGCATTCAGCGGTATTTACCCGCGTTGACGCAAAATCGTGTTTTCATAAGCCCGCACGCTTTCCAGCCACTCGCTACCCACTGGCGTATCATGACGCTGGCAATACATTTCCCATACCGCCTGCCACGGCAACGATTTCTGCTCTTCCAGCAACGCCAGTCGCGCGGTGTAATCGCCTGCCGCTTCCAGCTTGCGCAGTTCGGCTGTCGGTTCTAACAACGCACGCAGCAGAGCTTTTTTCATATTGCGTGTACCAATGACCCACGCGGCAATGCGGTTGATGGAGGCATCAAAGAAGTCGAGGCCGATATGTACCCGGTCAAACAGGTCATGACGGACGATCTCGCTGGCGATCGCCTGGGTTTCATCATCCAGCAGCACGACGTGATCGCTGTCCCAGCGTACCGGGCGGCTGACGTGCAGCAGCAACTGCGGCACATACAACATGGCGGCGGAAATCTTGTCGGAAATGACTTCAGTCGGGTGGAAGTGTCCGGCATCCAGGCACAGCGCAGTCTGGCGGCTGGTGGCATAACCCATATAAAACTCATTAGAGCCAACCGTATAGCTCTCCGCGCCAATACCAAACAATTTGCTCTCTACGGCGTCGATATGGTGCGCCGGATCCAGCTTTTCGCTGATCACTTCATCCAGTGCTGCCAGCAAACGCTGGCGCGGGGCAAGGCGGTCAATGGTGATATCTTTCATGCCATCCGGGATCCAGATGTTCATCACTGATGGCGTGCCGAGTTGTTCGCCAAAATAGGCCGAAACGCGGCGGCTGGCCTTACAATGATCAATCCAGAACTGGCGAATGCGGTCGTCGGCATGTGAGAGCGTAAAGCCATCGGCGCTTAGCGGATGCGAGAAACAGGAAGGGTTAAAATCCAGACCGAGTTGATTAGCTTTCGCCCATTCAACCCAGTTTTTGAAGTGTTCAGGTTTGATTTGGTCACGCGAGACTGGCGTGTCTGACTCCAGATAGATCGCATGTAAATTAAGCCGTTTCGGCCCCGGAATCAGCCGCATAGCCTGTTCCAAATCGGCACGCAGCTCTTCGGCATTGCGCGCTTTTCCCGGGTAGTTGCCGGTGGCCTGAATCCCTCCAGTCAGCGAACCTTCCGGGTTTTCAAAACCAGAAACATCATCGCCCTGCCAGCAGTGCATTGAAACGGGTAAGCGATCAAGTTGGCGCAGTGCCTCCTCGACATCAATTTCTACCGCCGCGAAACGCTGTTTCGCCAGTTCCCAGGCCTGTTCCAGTTGAGTGGTCATGCGCAAAGCTCCTTAGTCTGTCGTGTAGAGCGAAACTGCGCCACATAGTGGGCAATTTCACTGTCAGGATTAGGGGTAAAGGTGGTCAGATTCGCAGTGGCGCTTACCACCTGACGGAAATCATCCACATTGTTGAGTTCATCCAGCGCCATTAACTGGATGCCGATATTGCCGAGCGTTGAAGCTTCTACAGGCCCGGCGATCACCCGAGTACCGCAGGCATCGGCGCACAACTGGTTGAGTAGTGCGTTCTGGCTGCCGCCGCCGACAATATGCAGTTGCGAGAAATCTTCACCGCGTAGCTGTGCCAGTTCATGCAGCACATCGGCATACAGCACTGCCAGACTGTCGAAAATACAGCGCGCCAGTTCAGCATCACTTTCTGGGATCGGTTGCGCCGTTTCCCGACACGCAGCCTGAATTTCGCTGCACATCGCGTCAGGATTAATAAAGCGATCGTCATTGGGATTGATGATGAAGCGGCAGGCCGGAAGCGCCTGTGTCGTAGCGATAAGTGCCGGGAGATCGTTGATTTGCCGCTCCTGAAGCACCCGCTGAAGCAGCCATAAGCCCATAATATTTTTCAGCACCCGATAGCGACCTTCCGCACCACCTTCATTGGTGATGTTGGCTGCCAGCGCCGCATCATTGGTGAATGGCGTCTGGCTTTCGAAGCCCATCAATGACCAGGTTCCGGAGGAGAGGTAAGCGGCGCGTGATCCGTTTAACGGCGAAGCGATAACCGCGCTGGCGGTATCATGGCTGGCAACGGCGACCACAGGAATTTCATTACCCTGCGGACAAATCCAGTGACCAATGACATTGCCCGGATGCGTCGGGCGGCCAAACCAGGCTTTGTTGGCACCGCTCCACGCCAGCAGGGAGTCATCCCAGTCATCGCTATTGATATTGACCAGTTGCGTGGTGGTGGCGTTTGTGTACTCCCAGTTCATCTTGCCGGTCAGGCGATAACTAAAGTAATCCGGCATTAGCAGAGCGTGAGCAATGTGTGGAATAAGTTCGGGTTGTTGCTCTGTCAGCGCACGTAGCTGATAGATCGTATTGAAGGGCAAAAACTGAATGCCGCTACGCTGATAAATATCGCACTTTCCATATTGCTGTTGTGCCAGCGCCATCAGACCACTGGTGCGGCTATCTCGATAAGCAACAGGCAGACCCACGCGCTGACCGTGTTGGTCGAGTAGTACATAGTCCACGCCCCAGGTATCAATACCGATGCTATCGATACGAATCCCTTCCTCACAAACCTTGTTTAGCCCAAGGCGAATGGCGCTCTCCAGGCTATCCACATCCCAGGTGACATAGCCGTTCCGGTTATGCAGTCCATTGTTAAATCGGTGGATTTCACGCAGCGTCAGGCTGCGACATTCACGGGAGTAACGCGCCAGCATCACGCGCCCACTGGATGCGCCGAGATCGACGGCGACACAATTGCGAAAGGTCATAATGTGATCCTGCTGAATTTCATTACGACCAGTCTAAAAAGCGCCCGAGTTCGCTACCTTCTTGTTACTGACAGGAAAATACACCACTGGCAACCAGGGAAAGATGAACGTGATAGCGTTCACAATTTTCTGAATTGTGGTGGTGTGATGTTTGCCGCATTTCCTGAAAATTCACGCTGTATCTTGAAAAATCGACATTTTTTACGAGTTTTGCCGTCAAAAATTTAAGGTAAGAACCAAACCGCTTGATTACTATTCCGCCATGTTGATGACATCAGGAGGCCAGTATGACCGTATTACAAAGTGTGGATTTTTTTCCGTCTGGTCACGCGTCCGTGGCGATAGAGCCCCGGCTTCCGCAAGCTGATTTCCCTGAGCATCACCATGATTTTCATGAGATTGTGATTGTTGAATATGGCACGGGTATCCACGTTTTCAATGGGCAGCCTTATACCATCTCCGGTGGCACAATCTGCTTCGTGCGCGATCATGATCGGCATTTATACGAACATACGGACAATCTGTGTTTGACCAATGTGCTGTATCGCTCACCGGATCGATTTCAGTTTCTCGCCGGGCTGCATCAGCTTCTTCCGCAAGAGCTGGACGGGCAATATCCGTCTCACTGGCGCGTGAGCCAAAGCGTATTGCAGCAGGTGCGGCAACTGGTTTCGCAACTGGAACAGCATGAAAGGGCGAGTGATTTACCCTCGAAAGCCAGTCGCGAGATTTTGTTTATGCAATTACTGCTCTTGCTGCGTAAAAACAGTTTGCAGGAGAGTATGGAAAGTCGTGAATCACGTCTGAACTTGCTCCTGGCCTGGCTGGAGGAGCATTTTGCCGACGAGGTGAATTGGGAAACGGTGGCGGATAAGTTTTCTCTGTCACTACGCACTTTGCATCGTCAGCTAAAACAGCAAACCGGTTTGACTCCCCAGCGTTACCTTAACCGTTTACGGTTGGTGAAGGCGCGTCATCTGTTACGTCATAGCGAGGCCAGCGTGACCGAAATAGCATATCGCTGCGGGTTCAGCGACAGTAACCACTTTTCGACGCTGTTTCGCCGTGAGTTTAACTGGTCACCGCGTGATATTCGCCAGGGGCGGGATGGTTTTCTGCAATAACGCGAATCTTCTCAACGTATTTCCACGCCAGATTATGAATAATCAAATGCGTTTTCTGGCTGAGGTGGCACGGTGGTTCATCAGTTAATCCTTCGCAAAAAAGATTTTTTTGCCAGCGAACAGCAGGCGGTCGCTGTTGCTGACCGTTATCCGCAGGATGTCTTTGCCGAACATACACATGATTTTTGTGAACTGGTGATCGTCTGGCGCGGTAATGGTCTGCATGTGCTCAACGATCGCCCTTATCGCATTACCCGTGGCGATCTCTTTTATATTCACGCTGATGATAAACACTCCTACGCTTCCGTTAACGATCTGGTGTTGCAGAACATTATTTATTGTCCGGAGCGACTGACGCTTAGTCTTGACTGGCAGGGGGCGATTCCGGGATTTAACGCCAGCGCAGGACAATCACACTGGCGTTTAGGTAGCGTAGGCATGGCACAGGCGCGGCAGGTTATCGGTCAGCTTGAGCACGAAAGCAGTCAGCATGCACCGTTCGCCAACGAGATGGCGGAGTTACTGTTTGGGCAGTTGGTGATGCTTTTGAAGCGTCATCGTTACACCAGTGATTCGTTGCCGCCAACATCCAGCGAAACGTTGCTGGATAAGCTGATTACCCGGCTGGCGGCCAGCCTGAAAAGTCCCTTTGCGCTGGATAAATTTTGTGATGAGGCATCGTGCAGTGAACGCGTCCTGCGTCAGCAATTTCGCCAGCAGACCGGCATGACCATCAATCAATATCTGCGGCAGGTCAGAGTGTGCCATGCGCAATATCTTCTCCAGCATAGCCGCCTGTTAATCAGTGATATCTCGACAGAATGTGGCTTTGAAGACAGCAACTACTTTTCGGTGGTGTTTACCCGGGAAACCGGGATGACGCCCAGCCAGTGGCGTCATCTCTGTTCCCAGAAAGATTAATTCGCCATGCCCATACCAACGATGTTGGCGGCGACAATAATCACCACACAGCCGAGGCTCAACACCGTTACCGGACGGCGACCCGCATTGTTCCACTCTTTCAGAACCAGACCGACGATACCGCCGCACAGAACGTAGAAACTCATATGCAGCATCCAACTGATGTAGTCATATTGCGCCGGAATGCGGGCGTGACCCCAGGCATAGAAAAAGAATTGCAGATACCACATCAAACCGCCCAGCGCCGAGAGCAATATGTTGTGAATGATCAGCGGTTTTGCCAGCGAGAAGTCGGCTTTTAGCGACAAATCTTTCACTTTTGCCAGACGAATAAAACAGAAACCGAGGTTAATAATCGCGCCGCCGCCCATGATGACAACATAGCTTGGCAGAGCGACATACAATGGATCAACACCCAACGCGGCAGCCGCTTCATGCATTGGTTTTGCGGCGTTCATCGCAAAGGACATCCCTGCAGAGAAAATGCCGCACATCACCGCCAGTACCAGCCCTTTTTTCAGGTTGAACTCTTCGGCTTTAATGCCCATTTTGCGCTCTTTCAATTGCCCGGCGCGGGTCACAATTCCCACGCCAATCAGCGCTACCAGCACGCCGAGCAACGTCATTCGCCCACCGTCGGTATTAATTAACACATCGAAATTGCCGTTGATAATTGGCGTCATCAGTGTACCGACGATCAACGTAATGCCAATGGCGATACCTATCCCCATCGACATGCCGAGATAACGCATGGTCAGGCCGTAGTTGATATTACCAATCCCCCACATTGCGCCAAACAAAAATACCGGCAGCAAGGTAGAGAGGCTGAACGAGCTATAATATGCCCAGAAATCAGGTAGTAGCATGGCGCTGATAGCCCACGGCAGAATAATCCACGAGACAATTCCACCGACTGACCACATGGTTTCCCATGACCATTTTTTTACTTTTTTGAACGGAGCGTAAAAACAGGCTGCACTGGCCGCGCCGATCAAATGCCAAAAAATCCCCATCGTAATCGCGTTACTCATTTTCTTATCCTCATCATTTTTCGTCGCGTCACATCTCCGACGAGATGAGTGTAAAAATCGTGCAGTCGATTAACCTTTCGCCTGTTGCCGCCGTTGCCGATTTACTGGCAATCACGGCATTAAGTGGGTGATTTGGCTCACATCTCTGGCATTTTCCTGCAAAACCATATCCTTACGAAAAGTACGGCATTGATAATCATTTTCAATATCATTTAATTAACTATAATGAACCAACTGCTTACGCGGCATTAACAATCGGCCGCCCGACAATACTGGAGATGAATATGAGCTACACCCTGCCATCCCTGCCGTATGCTTACGATGCCCTGGAACCGCACTTCGATAAGCAGACCATGGAAATCCACCACACCAAACACCATCAGGCCTACGTCAACAACGCTAACGCGGCGCTGGAAAGCCTGCCAGAATTTGCCAACCTGCCGGTTGAAGAGTTGATCACTAAGCTGGATCAACTGCCAGCAGACAAGAAAACCGTTTTGCGCAACAACGCAGGCGGCCATGCTAACCACAGCCTGTTCTGGAAAGGCCTGAAAAAAGGCACCACCCTGCAGGGCGATCTGAAAGCGGCTATCGAACGTGATTTCGGTTCCGTTGATAACTTCAAAGCAGAATTTGAGAAAGCGGCAGCTTCCCGCTTTGGTTCCGGCTGGGCATGGCTGGTGCTGAAAGGCGATAAACTGGCGGTGGTTTCTACTGCTAACCAGGACTCCCCGCTGATGGGCGAAGCTATCTCTGGCGCTTCCGGCTTCCCTGTTCTGGGTCTGGATGTGTGGGAACACGCTTACTACCTGAAATTCCAGAACCGCCGTCCGGACTACATTAAAGAGTTCTGGAACGTGGTGAACTGGGACGAAGCAGCGGCACGTTTCGCCGCGAAAAAATAATCGCATATTGCCTGCTGCAATGAGGCGTTAACGCCATTTGCCAGCATAAAAAACAAACCATCGCAGATAGCGGTGGTTTTTTTGTGATCAATTTCAAAATAAAAACAATGATCCTATAAAAATAAAACAACGTTTCAATTGGTGTGGTTTTGATCACTTTTATTGCTCTGTTGAATGTCTATCTTCGTTTCCATCAACACTGATGCACCGTGAAGGACGTATGCATCAGCCTATAAAAATATGCCGATAGGTGATGAAAATGCAGATAAAACGCACGATAGAGAAAATCCCAGGGGGGATGATGCTCATCCCGTTGTTCCTTGGCGCACTGTGTCACACCTTCTCGCCAGGGGCGGGAAAATACTTTGGCTCATTCACTAACGGGATGATTACCGGCACGGTGCCGATTCTGGCGGTGTGGTTTTTCTGCATGGGGGCGTCGATCAAATTAAGCGCGACGGGAACGGTGTTGCGTAAATCCGGCACGTTGGTGGTAACCAAAATTGCTGTTGCATGGGTGGTTGCGGCAATTGCCTCGCGCATTATTCCCGAACATGGCGTTGAAGTCGGATTCTTTGCCGGACTTTCAACGCTGGCGCTGGTGGCGGCAATGGATATGACCAACGGCGGGCTTTACGCTTCGATCATGCAACAGTATGGCACCAAAGAAGAGGCCGGAGCGTTTGTGTTGATGTCGCTGGAGTCCGGGCCGCTCATGACGATGATTATTCTGGGAACCGCCGGAATTGCCTCGTTCGAACCGCATGTTTTTGTCGGTGCGGTATTACCTTTCCTCGTAGGCTTTGCGTTAGGGAACCTTGACCCTGAGTTGCGAGAATTTTTCAGCAAAGCAGTCCAGACGCTGATCCCGTTCTTTGCCTTTGCATTGGGCAATACCATTGATTTAACCGTGATTGCTCAGACTGGTTTGCTGGGGATCTTGCTGGGTGTGGCGGTGATTGTCGTGACCGGTATTCCATTGATTATTGCTGATAAGTTGATTGGTGGTGGCGATGGTACTGCCGGAATTGCGGCTTCCAGTTCTGCCGGTGCTGCGGTGGCTACGCCGGTACTGATTGCAGAAATGATCCCGGCCTTTAAACCTATGGCTCCAGCAGCAACCTCACTGGTGGCAACGTCGGTGATTGTGACTTCGATTCTGGTGCCGATTTTGACTTCTGTCTGGTCGCGTAAAGTTAAAGCCAGAGTGGCGAAGATCGAAATATTAGGTGCGGTGAAATAATCCCCCATCCATTTAAATCAAGGGGCCGGATGGTTTGTCGTCATCCGGCTTCTTGCGTTATCTGACAAAGACCTCGTCAATTGTTCGACATTCACTTTCGCTTAACTCGCCACCCGCATTGCGTGATACTCCAGTGCAATAACCAAACTTACGCGATACCACCGTCTTGATAGTAGTGACAAAATCCTCACCAATGGCGTAGATGGACATATAAGTGCCAATCTGTTGCTGAATCTCTTGTAAAGCCGCCAGGTCGCCGCGTTTGAAGGCTTCACGGGCTTCGACAAACAGTTCCGGCATAACGTTGTTCAGGCCGGATATTATCCCCGCGCCACCGGCTAGCAGATTAGGAATGTAATACTCGTCATAGCCCGAAAGTACAGCAAAATCAGAACGAACAGACTGTGTTGCCTGAATCATGCTGCGGGTGTGCGACTGGCAATCGACAGTGTCTTTAATCCCGGCAAAGTGAGGAAATTCACTCGCCAGCGTGGCGACCAGGTCTGGGGTTAAATCACAACCGGTCCGCGCCGGGAAGTTATATGCGAACCATTTTCCCCGTAACTCGCGACCCAGATGGCGGAAATAGCTTAATAATTGCTTCGCCGTCTGGCCGTAGTAGTAAGGCGGCAGGATCATCACTGCATCATAGCCTGTGCGATACGCTTCTTGTGCCATCACCAGTACATCGTGAGTGCATGTGGAAGAAACGTTAGCGACCATTTTTAATGTGCTCATGGTACGCGCCTCGCGGATAAGCATGAGTCTCTCTTCGAGGGTGAAAGAGGCAAATTCACCAATGCTGCCCATCAGCAATATCACATCAATGTTGGCTTCCGTTAATCGCTGCAGATGTCGCTTCAGCCCGTTAAGATCCACATTACCGTCTTTATCCATTGGCGTAATGGAAGGACACCAGACGCCAGAAAACTGTGTTTGCTCGGTCACGTTGAACACTCCTTATAATGAAATGGCGTTTCAAATTCATCTCATTGATAACATTTCTAAGGCGTCATCATGTGAACCGTGCTCTCATTTTGCGCGCCTGACGTAAAATAAATATGGTCTAATGGGGAAATTTCTCGGTGGAGAGGGAACAGATGCGATATCCAGTTGATGTATACGCAGGCAAGGTTCGGGAATATCCGGAAAGCCGTCCAAGTGCGATTGCGAAAATCCAGGTCGATGGCGAGTTGATGTTGACAGAGCTGGGGCTGGAAGGTGACGAGCAGGCAGAGAAGAAAATTCATGGCGGACCAGACAGGGCGCTGTGTCACTATCCTCGTGAACATTATCTTTATTGGGCGCGGGAATTTCCGGAACAGGCGGATTTGTTTGTTGCGCCTGCGTTTGGTGAAAACCTCTCAACCGACGGTCTGACGGAAAGCAATGTTTATATTGGCGATATTTTCCGCTGGGGCGAGGCTTTGATTCAGGTTACCCAACCGCGGTCACCGTGCTTTAAACTCAATTATCATTTTGACATCAGCGATATGGCGCAGTTGATGCAAAATGCCGGAAAAACTGGCTGGTTATATAGCGTGATTGCGCCGGGGTTGATATCTGCAGATGCGCCGCTGGAGTTGGTTTCCCGCGTCAGTGATGTCACCGTGCAGGAGGCAATAGCCATTGCTTGGCATATGCCGTTTGATGATGAGCAGTATCACCGTTTACTCTCCGCTGCCGGGCTGTCGAAAAGCTGGACGCGGACGATGCAGAAGCGCCGACTTAGCGGCAAGATTGAAGATTTTTCGCGGCGTTTGTGGGGAAAATAAAAAGCGGAGAGTAGGCCTGATAAGACGCAACCAGCGTCGCATCAGGCGTCCGCTCAAATGCCGGATGCGGCGTAAACGCCTTATCCGGCTTATAAAAGCTGCCCTGCGCGGTGTTTAGCTCCGCTTATACAGCGGCAGCCAAATTACCAGCCGTAAACCGCCCAGCGGACTGTCTTCAGCTTTCACCCAACCACGGTGCTGCTGGATGGCGGTTTCGACAATCGCCAGCCCCAGACCCGTACCGCCAGATTCACGATCGCGCGCTTCATCGGTGCGATAAAACGGACGGAAAATCTGTTCGCGATCTTCCGGGCTAACGCCAGGACCATCGTCATCCACCGTAATGGTGATACCGTCTTTATCTACCGCGAAGCCCACTTCAATCTTCGTATGGGAATAACGCAGGGCATTACGGACAATGTTTTCCAGCGCACTTTCCAGGGCATTTGGGTTGCCGTACAGCGGCCACGGCCCTGGCGGGAAGTTAACGGTAAACGACTTGCCCATCTGCTCCGCTTCGAACGCTGCGTTATCCAGCACTTCGCTCCACAACTGGTTGGCTTTGATGGTCTCGCTTACCAGCGCGTTTTTCTGCTGATTACGTGACATCACCAACAGGTCGTTGATCATGCTGTCCAGACGTTGTGCTTCGGTTTCAATGCGCTCCAGTTCCTTACTTTCGCCACTACGACGGCGTAGTAACGCCGTACCCAGTTGCAGACGCGTCAGCGGCGTGCGCAGCTCGTGAGAGATATCAGAAAGCAGGCGCTGCTGGGAGGTCATCATGCGTTCCAGCGCAGTCACCATCTGGTTAAAACTGGCACCTGCGGCAAGAAATTCTTGTGGCCCCGCTTCCAGTTCCGGGTGCTGACGTAAGTTCCCCTGAGCGACTTCATCGGCAGCGTTTTTCAGCTTGCGCGCCGGTTTTGCCAGACTCCAGGCCAACCACAACAGCAACGGCGTACTGACCAACATGGTGACAATTAACAGTAATAGCGGGCGGTCAAACAGTAAGTTGATGAAATCGGATTGAGAACTGCTGGCCGGGCGAATCAGATAGAGCTGGTAATTATCTTCACCGTCGCGCACAGAGAACGGCCCGACCAGTTCCACGCGACCATACTTTTTCTTCTGCGGGTGATCGGCGTTATCCGCCTGACCAATAAAGTTGCGAATGATCTGCATTTCGCTGCGTTCAGCACCGATCACGCGGCCTTCGGTGGTTACCAGTAATAAACGCTGACCAGGTGGTGCCCATTTATCAATGGCACGGAACAGGCGACGCCACCACATTAAATCGTTGGGGGGATCGTTCGCCAGTTCCGCTTCGACATGCTGCTCAATCATCAGCCCCTGACGCTGTTCGCTATCCAGAAGCTCGGTCATCTGGCGTGAATCGAGCTTGGGTAACATCAAAACCAGCATCAACACCAGCGCCAGCGTCAGCCAGAAGATGGCGAAGATGCGCGCGGTTAAACTGCCTATCATGAAGCAGAAACCATCAGATAGCCGCGACCACGCAACGTTTTAAACCACGGATGCCCGTCTTTGCGATCCGGCAGCTTACGGCGCAGGTTGGAGATGTGCATATCGATAGCACGGTCGAAAGGCGTCAGGCGTTTGCCCAGCACTTCCTGGCTTAAATGCTCGCGAGAAACTACCTGGCCCAGATGCTGCGCCAGCAAATAGAGCAGGGTAAATTCAGTACCGGTTAACTCCAACGTTTGTCCGTCGAAGCTGGCTTCCTGACGACCTGGATTCAGCACTAACGCATCTACTTCCAGCGTCGGTGAACCGTTGTCGCTATTTTGCTGTTGCTCGCTCCAGTGCGAACGGCGCAGGATCGCGCGAATACGTGCAACCAGCTCACGATCATTAAACGGTTTCGGGAGATAGTCATCCGCGCCCAGCTCAAGGCCAAGAACGCGATCAAGTTCACTGCCGCGCGCTGTTAACATAATGACAGGCGTCTGGTGTGTCTGGCGAAGTGCCTTCAATGTATCGATACCATTTTTCTTCGGCATCATCACATCAAGCAAAAGTAAATCAATGCTGTCGTCCAGAAGATCAAGCGCCTGTTCTCCATCATGGGCAACAATCACGTCGAAACCTTCCATCTCGAGCAGTTCCTTTAACAGGGACGTTAGCTCTCGGTCATCATCAACTAACAAGATTTTATTCATTCTTTAATTACCTCCGAGGCAGAAATTACGTCATCAGACGTCGCTAATCCATGACTTTACGTTGTTTTACACCCCCTGACGCATGTTTGCAGCCTGAATCGTAAACTCTCTATCGTTGAATCGCGACAGAAAGATTTTGGGAGCAAATGATGCGCATAGTTACCGTTGCCGTCATGGCCTCAACGCTGGCAGTCAGTTCACTAAGCCACGCTGCTGAAGTCGGTTCAGGCGATAACTGGCATCCGGGCGAAGAACTTGCGCAGCGCAGTACGCAGAGCCATATGTTCGACGGCATAAGTTTAACCGAACATCAGCGTCAGCAGATGCGAGATCTTATGCAACAGGCCCGGCACGAACAGCCTCCTGTTAATGTTAGCGAAGTGGAGACAATGCATCGCCTTGTCACCGCAGAAAATTTTGATGAAAACGCTGTGCGCGCTCAGGCAGAAAAAATGGCGAAAGAGCAGATCGCTCGCCAGGTTGAGATGGCTAAAGTCCGCAACCAAATGTATCACCTGTTAACGCCGGAGCAGCAAGCGGTTTTAAACGAGAAACATCAACAGCGAATGGAGCAGTTGCGCGACGTGACGCAATGGCAAAAAAGTTCATCGTTGAAGCTATTGAGTAGTAGCAACTCACGTTCCCAGTAGTAAACCCTGTTTTCCTTGCCATAGACACCATCCCTGTCTTCCCCCACATGATGTGGGGGTTTTTTTTATCAATCACTTACATACAATCAAAAGTAAAAACAGTCACTTATCGAAAGCTGTAAGGGTTTGGAGTGGTTTCAAAACTTCTTGAGTGTGGACACTATGTGGACACTCGGAAGGGAAAATTATAACGTCACTCCGCCTTTTAGAGGATTCAGCGCGACGGCATTCTGTAGGTAGTCCGGCGCAAGATGCGCGTAGGCCATCGTCTGCTGGATGCTCGCATGTCCCAGAATCTGTTGCAGTGCAATTATATTGCCCCCATTCATCATGAAATGGCTTGCGAATGTATGCCGCAGGATGTGGGTTGCCTGATTGGGTGGTATATCAGGTTTCACTCTGCGTAAAATCCCGCAAAACTTCTCATAATCAACTTTGAACAATTTGGCGCTGGCCTCCTCTTTAACTTTTTTCTCTAGTTCCTCAGAAATCGGCACGGTTCGCTTTTTACCGTTTTTGGTTTTCAAAAAGGTAACTCTACAACTTGTAATCTGCGCTGGTTTTAGCGTGGCAACTTCCGTCCATCTTCCGCCAGTGCTTAGGCATAAAAGCGCGACCAGTAAGTCATCACCAACCAAAACATTTAACAGTTTTTCGATTTCTGATTTTTCCAGAAACGTCATTTCCGGATTGGTCTCCGCCAGTGGCGGCAGTCCGTGAATTGGATGTTGCCCGGAAAATTCATCCAATTGAATTAATTTAGTGAACATGCCTGACAATCGGTACATGTCACGATTTATCGTTGCAGCACTAATGCCATCACGTAGCCGCACGGAGCGATAATCCATCAAAGCCCTTTTACTCATCCGGCTAACTGGTATATCACCTATTCCACTGATAGTTTTGAGCAGATGATTAAACTCTTTTGTTCCATGCTCATGGTTTTGTCCGTGATATTTCCACCAGATGTCCAATAACTCAGTCAACGTTCGGCGGTCTGCTCGCTGGCCTCCCCATTCTTTCTGGCTGGCATTGGCAATTGTGTATCGCTCAAATGCAACTGCTTCAGCCTTTCTCTCAAACTTCCTGCGGATGCGTTTTCCATCGCGACCGCGAGGTCTAATGTCCACTTCATAGCGACCATCATCGAGCTTCTTAATTGCCATAAGAAAGCCCTCCGGCGCTGTATTCACCATTCTGGAAGCAAATGGTGAAAATGTAATCTTTATATAGAGTTAGCCAATCCTTTTCGCGGAGAGGCTGGATTCTGTTGACTCTGGCCCAATGTGTGCGAGAGCCGGTGCGATTTGTCCTGCTTCCGGCGCTGTTTTATCTGTCATAAGCCATAGTGTGTATTTTTGAAACTGAGGTGTGTTGGTGACTTGCAACACAACTTGGATGCCTGGGTCTTGATGCCCTCCCTCGTAATTCTTTAGCGTCCCTAATGCTATTCCACTGATTTCACTGAATTTTGCTTGAGTTAGCCCTTCCGATTTTCTTATTGCTCTTAATTTCTGTGCGATATTCATTTGACATAGTCCTGACTTAATGACTATATTCCCCGAAAAAGGTCATTAATCCAGAACCTTTTCGGGCGCGAGTCCAGCGCCGCTTAAACGGTTTCAAGCGGTTTTTAAGGGGCTGGATCCTATGAGGGTAACATAGATGGAAGCGAATGATTATGTGATCAAGTACCCGCTCGATGCGGTACATGCGGAAAAATTTGCAGATTTATTGGGTAAACCAAAAACCGCAGTTACAGAAATGATCAAGGCTAACAAGCTACCGGTTATTGAGCTTCGAGATCCAAATAAGCCTAAGGCTCGTGCCGGTGAGAAATGGGTTTTCATTCCAGAGTTTAATCGCGCTGTACGTGAGGCGTTTTATAACCGGCCGGTTGAACAGCGTGATGCATGGCTTTTGTGGATGGGGTTGTGATTATGAGTGAACCGCGTTGTATTGCTCAGTTACTGCGTAACGAAAGCCCCAGGGCGATTGACTTCACCATCACCCACGGGAAGGGGCGCAAGGGAATCATTATCCGTACCAAAAAACAGAGTCCGTTAAAAAAGGCTCTGACCTTTCTGAAAAGCCGGAGGGTCTGGAAATGACAGTGATGACACTTAATCTCGTCGAAAAACAGCCAGCAGCTATGCGCCGGATAATTGGTAAGCATCTGGCCGTCCCTCGCTGGCAGGAGACATGTGATTATTATAATCAGATGATGGAACGTGAACGGCTAACGGTTTGCTTCCATGCGCAGTTAAAACAACGTCACGCAACGATGCGTTTCGAAGAAATGAACGATGTCGAACGTGAACGGCTGGTTTGTGCAATTGATGAATTGCGTGGGGCATTCTCAAAACGCCGTCAGGTCGGTGCAAGTGAGTATGCATATATTAGTTTTTTAACAGTCAGCCAGCGTCGTACTTTATTTATGCATGCACGACTGACAGAAAAAGAATTCAACCAGCCATACTGGCGAATTAATGAAGAATCATGTTACTGGCGTGATGCTTTATTCCGTGCATTACGTGAATTATTCAGTCTGTTTGAGTATGCACCGACAATTCTGACATCGGTAAAACCAGAGCAATATCTGCATTAAGTAATTAACCAGAGTTTTTAACGCACTTAATTGTGCGGGGCTTCTTTTTGCCTGGAGAAAGTCATGCATACAGTTTCTGAAAATCAGTGCGGTAAATACGCATTACTGCTGCAACAGGCCAGAACCGAAGCACAGGCCGATGCAGCGACGCGCTTTTTTTCTCATCTTGACGCCATGATTCGCCACATCACAAAGGCGGAGTTATCCCGCGTGGAGATAGTCGAGCTGCTCAGTCAGGAGTCGGAAAAATTTCACAACATCGGATTGTCTCGCGGGGAGGTGCTTTGATGTCCTGTTCTCGTTCAGTTGTTTTACTGAACAATGCCTTAAAAATCGCCGTTATGAAAAATGGCGATTTGTCTCTTATTCAACTTGGTCTTGATAAAGAAAAACGCGAAATAACTGAATCTGTTATCGCGATTTATCAGAGTGAATTAAACCTCCTGTCTGATGTGGTCAATTTACTTGTTAAACGCGCTGTATTCCACAAGCAAATTTCCTCCGTGGATGAACTGACGAAATTAACGACAGAAATCGCCAGCTATTGCGCTGATGAATTTAAAAAACTGAACGACAAAAGGAACTGGTAATGCCGGACAACGTAGATTTTATTCAGGAACAACAGGCTGAATTACTGGAGCGCCAGATTAACGCGGCAAGGGTAAAACATTGCGGTGCTTCTGCGCTGGTTTGCGAAGAGTGTGATGCGCCAATACCTGCTGCCCGTCGTGCGGCTTATCCGTCAGCCACGCGTTGTGTTTCCTGTCAGTCAGTCTTTGAAGCAAAAAACAAACATTACCGGAGAACGGCATGAGTATTCGTATTGAAATTGGCGAACGTTATGTCGTTACCAGTGACAGCTTTCAGTTTATTCTCCACGAGAAAAAGAGAGCGGAAAGCGGTAAAAACGCCGGTCAGGAATGGCTGGCGGTGGTTGGTTATTACCCGAAATTAAGCCAGCTCGTTTCCGGCCTGATGCATCACGATATTCTGACCGGAAGCGCAAAGTCTTTTGCTGATTTAAACGCGCAGGTTGAGCAACTCAGCAAGCGTTGCTCAGAGGCTTTTGGCTCATATGGCCGTTAAAGCCTCCGGGCGTTTTGTCCCTCCGTCAGCATTTGCCGCAGGCACCGGTAAGGCGTTTACCGGTGCTTATGCATGGAACGCGCCACGCGAGGCTGTCGGGCGCGAAAGACCCCTTACACGTGACGAGATGCGTCAGGTGCAAGGTGTTTTATCCACGATTAACCGCCTGCCTTACTTTTTGCGCTCGCTGTTTACTTCACGCTATGACTACATCCGGCGCAATAAAAGCCCGGTGCACGGGTTTTATTTCCTCACATCCACTTTTCAGCGTCGTTTATGGCCGCGCATTGAGCGTGTGAATCAGCGCCATGAAATGAACACCGACGCGTCGTTGCTGTTTCTGGCAGAGCGTGACCACTATGCGCGCCTGCCTGGAATGAATGACAAAGAGCTGAAAAAGTTTGCCGCCCGTATCTCATCGCAGCTTTTCATGATGTATGAGGAACTCAGCGATGCCTGGGTGGATGCGCATGGCGAAAAAGAATCGCTGTTTACGGATGAGGCGCAGGCTCACCTGTATGGTCATGTTGCTGGCGCTGCACGTGCTTTCAATATTTCCCCGCTCTACTGGAAAAAATACCGTAAAGGACAGATGACCACGAGGCAGGCGTATTCTGCCATTGCCCGTCTGTTTAACGATGAGTGGTGGACTCATCAGCTCAAAGGCCAGCGCATGCGCTGGCATGAGGCGTTACTGATTGCTGTCGGGGAGGTCAATAAAGACCGTTCTCCTTATGCCAGTAAACATGCCATTCGTGATGTACGTGCACGCCGCCAGGCAAATCTGGAATTTCTTAAATCGTGTGACCTTGAAAACAAGGAAACCGGCGAGCGCATCGACCTTATCAGTAAGGTGATGGGCAGTATTTCAAATCCAGAAATTCGCCGGATGGAGCTGATGAACACCATCGCCGGTATTGAGCGTTACGCCGCCGCAGAGGGTGATGTGGGGATGTTTATCACGCTTACCGCGCCGTCAAAGTATCACCCGACACGTCAGGTCAGAAAAGGCGAAAGTAAAACCGTCCAGCTAAATCACGGCTGGAACGATGAGGCATTTAATCCAAAGGATGCGCAGCGTTATCTCTGCCGTATCTGGAGCCTGATGCGCACGGCATTCAAGGATAATGATTTACAGGCCTACGGTTTGCGTGTTGTTGAACCACACCACGACGGAACGCCGCACTGGCATATGATGCTTTTTTGTAATCCACGCCAGCGTAACCAGATTATCGAAATCATGCGTCGCTACGCGCTCAAAGAGGATGGCGACGAAAGAGGAGCCGCGCGAAACCGTTTTCAGGCAAAACACCTTAACCGGGGCGGTGCTGCGGGGTATATCGCGAAATACATCTCAAAAAACATCGACGGCTATGCACTGGATGGTCAGCTCGATAACGATACCGGCAGGCCGCTGAAAGACACTGCTGCGGCTGTTACCGCATGGGCGTCAACGTGGCGCATTCCGCAATTTAAAACGGTTGGTCTGCCGACAATGGGGGCTTACCGTGAACTACGCAAATTGCCTCGCGGCGTCAGCATTGCTGATGAGTTTGACGAGCGCGTCGAGGCTGCACGCGCCGCCGCAGACAGTGGTGATTTTGCGTTGTATATCAGCGCGCAGGGTGGGGCAAATGTCCCGCGCGATTGTCAGACTGTCAGGGTTGCCCGTAGCCCGTCGGAAGACGTTAACGAGTACGAAGAAGAAGTCGAGAGAGTGGTCGGCATTTACGCGCCGCATCTCGGCGCGCGACATATTCATATCACCAGAACGACGGACTGGCGCATTGTGCCGAAAGTTCCGGTCGTTGAGCCTTTGACTTTAAAAAGCGGCATCGCCGCGCCTCGGAGTCCTGTCAATAACTGTGGAAAGTTCACCGGCGGTGATGCTTCGTTACCGGCTCCCACACCTTCTGAACACGCCGCAGCAGTGCTTAATCTGGTTGATGACGGTGTTATCGAATGGAATGACCAGGAGGTCGTGAGGGCGCTCAGGGGCGCATTAAAACACGACATGAGAACACCAAATCGTCAGCAAAGAAACGGAAGCCCGTTAAAACCGCATGAAATTGCACCATCGGCCAGACTGACCCGGTCGGAAAGAATGCAAATTACCCGTATCCGTGTTGACCTTGCTCAGAACGGTATCAGGCCTCAGCGATGGGAGCTTGAGGCGCTGGCGCGTGGGGCAACCGTAAATTACGACGGGAAAAAATTCACGTATCCGGTCGCTGATGAGTGGCCGGGATTCTCAACAGTAATGGAGTGGACATAATGGCAAAAATTCACGAGGTAAAGCTGCACGCAAAATATTTCGACCTTGTGCTGGAAGGACATAAACGTGCAGAGTTTCGGAAAAATGACCGTAATTATGAGCGCGGGGACACGTTGATTTTGCATGAATGGGTGCAGGGTGTGTATACGGGGCGAAAGGTTGAAGCCCGGATAACAGATGTTACTGACCTGTCAGACTGGCTGGAAGATTATGTCTTGCTAAGTATTGAGCGGCTTAATACAGGCGCATATGAGATTGTGAACTGGAAAGAACTTAGTGAGCGTGGTCTGGTATTCAGAATTAATCATGAAATTATGCATCAGCTCGGCCTTGCTGTTATGTATGAACCAGAGACGGGGATGTCTGGCGGGGCAATGGTTGCCACGGATGGAGCATGGAACTATTCAGATGAACAGATGGAGCGTGCACAGCAAAACGGGTGGCTTGGATAATGCACAGAATACCAGGCGAGATACCGCACCATAAAACTAAAAATATCAAGCTGATGGCTATTGTTCAGCGTTTACAGCGGATTATGGTCAACGAAAATCTGACGCCCGATGAGCTGGTCGTGTGTGCCGAAATAGTCCGGGATAATTACGGGCGGTTTAACCATATCGGTCAATCAAGAGTTACGCCACCACCACGCAGACGATAGAGAACGCCGCCAGTCGT
Organism: Escherichia sp. KTE159; assembly: GCF_000408805.1. NCBI lineage: Bacteria > Pseudomonadati > Pseudomonadota > Gammaproteobacteria > Enterobacterales > Enterobacteriaceae > Escherichia > Escherichia sp. KTE159. The sequence goes on along the minus strand of NZ_KE137293.1, from coordinate 98,587 downwards.
GAAACTTGTTTTCAGGGCTGGCGGGGTTGAACAACGAGCGGAGCGAGGCGTTAGACTTCATCTGGAATTTCCATCATCATTCTTCTTTTTCATAACCTGCATTTATCTTGAGTGGAACACATGGCAACGCTTGATGAAGTCTTTTGGAAGTTCGGTTACACCTCAGAAGCTGCACAATTGTTGGAAGTTGAACTGATTAATGTCCTTATCGAACATGAAATGAAGCAAGGCGAAGACATTCCAACATTAAAAGAAAAATTCTTAAAATTTGATAAGTTAACATTAGGCAGACTAAGCAATTTATTGCGTAAAAAAGGGGTGGCAGATGATGAAACGCTACAACATGTAGAACTGGCTCTATCAGCTCGAAACTACTTGGCACATGATTTTTTTCGCGCTCATAATTTCGCCAAAGATACCCCAGCAGGACGGCAAAAAATGCTCGATGATTTACAAAAAACACACAACATTATTTTTGAGGCATACCGGAAAGTACTGCTAATTAGTGGCATCAAAATTCCACCTTTAGAAGATGATTAGCCGACGCCCGCAATAGTTGCATTATTCTGCATGGCTTTTAAGGGGCGGATCTACGTGACCACCGCCAGTACTGGTGCGTCTCCAGTGTGTTCGTGCACTTGCATTAAAATCGACCCATAAAGCGGGCAGGCGAGGCGGGGAAAGCACTGCGCGCTGGCGGTGGTGCTGATTTTATTTTTTCAGTGTCTGAGCGCGTCGTGATGGCGTTTAGATTGTGCGCTGGGGCGTTGCTGTGTCTGCGGGCTGTTTTGTGCTGTGGTGAGCGTGTGAGGGCGTGATGACGGGGTGTAAAAAAGCCGCCCGCAGGCGGCGATGTTCAGCCGTTGTCAGTGTCCAGTGAGTAGTTTTTAAAGCGGATGACCTCCTGACCGAGCCAGCCGTTTATCTCTCGGATCCTGTCCTGTAACGGGATAAGCTCATTGCGGACAAAGACCTTTGCCACTTTCTCAATATCACCCAGCGACCCGACGTTCTCCGGCTTGCCACCCATCAACTGAAAGGGGATGCGGTGCGCGTCCAGTAGGTCAGCGGCGCTGGATTTTTTGATATTAAAAAAATCGTCCTTTGTCGCCACTTCACTGAGCGGGATAATTTTGATGCCGTCTGGCTTTCCCTGTGGGGCATAGAGAAACAGATTATTAAAGTTATTGCGTCCTTTCGACTTGGCCATGTTTTCGCGAAGTGAGTCAATGTAATCGCGATCCTGCAATGCGTCGGTGATATACATGATATATCCGGCATGTGCGCCGTTTTCGTAATACTTGCGGCGGAACAGTGTGGCCGACTCATTCAGCCAGGCAGAGTTAAGGGCGCTGAGATATTCCGGCAGGCCGTACAGCTCCTGATTAATATCCGGCTCCAGCAGGTGAAACACGGAGCCGGGCGCGAAAGGTGTCGGTTCGTTGAAGGACGGCACCCACCAGTAAACATCCTCCTCCACGCCACGGCGGGTATATTTTGCCGGTGAGGTTTCCAGTCTGATGACCTTACCGGTGGTGCTGTATCGCTTTTCCAGAAACGCATTACCGAAGACCAGAAAATCCAGCACAAAGCGGCTGAAATCCTGCTGGGAAAGCCACGGATGCGGGATAAATGTCGAGGCCAGAATATTACGTTTGACGTAAATCGGTGAGCTGTGATGCACGGCAGCACGCAGGCTTTTTGCCAGACCGGTAAAGCTGACCGGCGGCTCATACCATCTGCCGTTACTGATACATTCGACGTAATCCAGAATGTCACGGCGGTCGAGTACCGGCACCGGCTCGCCAAAGGTGAATGCTTCCATTTTCGGGGCGCTGGCGGTGATTGTTTTTGCCGCAGGTCGAGGTGTTTTCCCTTTTTTCTTGCTCATCAGTAAAACTCCAGAATGGTGGATGTCAGCGGGGTGCTGATACCGGCGGTGAGTGGCTCATTTAACAGGGCGTGCATGGTCGCCCAGGCGAGGTCGGCGTGGCTGGCTTCCTCGCTGCGACTGGCCTCATAGGTGGCGCTGCGTCCGCTGCTGGTCATGGTCTTTCGGATAGCCATAAACGAGCTGGTGATGTCGGTGGCGCTGACGTCATATTCCAGACAGCCACGGCGGATAACGTCTTTTGCCTTGAGCACCATTGCGGTTTTCATTTCCGGTGTGTAGCGGATATCGCGCGCGGCGGGATAGAACGAGCGCACGAGCTGGAACACGCCGACACCGAGGCCGGTGGCATCAATTCCGATGTATTCGACGTTGTATTTTTCGGTGAGTTTGCGGATGGATTCAGCCTGGGTGGCAAAGTCCATGCCTTTCCACTGGTGACGCTCAAGTATTCTGAATTTGCCACCGGCCACCACCGGCGGTGCCAGCACCACGCATCCGGCGCTGTCGCCACGGTGTGACGGGTCGTAACCAATCCATACCGGGCGGGAGCCGAACGGATTGGCGGCAAAGGGTGCATAGTCTTCCCATTCTTCCAGCGTGTCGACCATGCAGCGTTGCAGCTCCTCGAACGGGAACACCGATGCCTTGTCGTCAACAAATTCACACATGAACAGGTTTTTAAAATCGTCGGCGCTGTTTTCGCGTTTAAGCTGCTCAATGTCGAACAGCGTGCAGCCACCTTTCAGGGCGTCCTCAATGGTGACAATCTGCCGCCACTGGCCGTCCGCACAGAGAAGACCTCCGGCAAGGGCGTTATGACTGACGTCGATTTCCACGCGTTCGGCGGCGCTGGCGCGTCCCCGGTTGAACAGTTCACCCGACCAGAACGGGTAGGCGTCGTGCGCCAGCGTGGACGGGGTGGAGAAATAGGTCGAGCGCAGGTGGCTCTGTGAGGCCATACCTGATGCCACCTTACGCAGTACCTGAAAATTCGGGATCCAGAAAATCTCGTCGACGTACAGGTCGCCGTTATGGCTCTGCGCGGTGTTGGAGTTGGTGCCGAGAAAAATCAGTTTTGCGCCGTTATTGCCCAGGACAATCGGGTCACCGGTCAGGTCAACGTCAACCAGACGGGCAAAGGCGATGATGTATTCGCGGAACACATACGCCTGCGTTTTACTGGCCGACAGAAAAATCTGGTTATGGCCGGTTTTCAGGGCGCGCAGCAGCGCCTCGCGGGAAAAATAAAACGTTGCGCCAATCTGGCGGGATTTCAGGATATCGCGGATGCGGTGCTCAAGCCCGGCGCGATACCAGTGCAACTGATAGTCGAAAGACTGCTCAAAGAAAATCTGCTCCAGCTTTTCGATGGCCTCGTCACTGAAAAAATTCTTTTTCGGTTTGCGACGCCCGCCTTTGTTGCGGTTAGCGACGTTCGGATTAAGGTCTGCCTCGTTGCCGGTCTGACTGTAGCGGTTGACCCGCGCCAGTCGTTCAATCTGGCGTCCCAGCAGGTCAATTTCCTTGAAGTCACCGCCGGTTTTCTGCGGTTTGATAATGAGCTGGGTCAGTCGCGCTTCCAGACTCATTTCGACACGGCTGATGGGGGCAACGCTGTCCCAGCCGTCGCGCTGTTTCCAGCTCTGCACCGTCGGGCGTTTCATCTGCAACATGGCGGCAATCTGCGGCACGGAAAATCCCTGCCAGTACAGCAGCGCCGCCTGACGACGCGGGTCGTGTAAAAGAGTGGTGTCTGTGGTGATGGTCATGAATACCTCGCCGTGATGAATACACGGCAAGGCTACTGAGTCGCGCCCCGCGATTCGCTAAGGTGCTGTTGTGTCAGTGATAAGCCATCCGGGACTGATGGCGGAGGATGCGCATCGTCGGGAAACTGATGTCGACATGTGACTCCTCTAATCACTATTCAGGACTCCTGACAATGGCAAAAAAAGTCTCAAAATTCTTTCGTATCGGCGTTGAGGGTGACACCTGTGACGGGCGTGTCATCAGTGCGCAGGATATTCAGGAAATGGCCGAAACCTTTGACCCGCGAGTCTATGGTTGCCGCATTAACCTGGAACATCTGCGCGGCATCCTGCCTGACGGTATTTTTAAGCGTTATGGCGATGTGGTCGAACTGAAGGCCGAAAAGATTGACGATGATTCGGCGCTGAAAGGCAAATGGGCGCTGTTTGCGAAAATCACCCCGACCGATGACCTTATCGCGATGAACAAGGCCGCGCAGAAGGTCTATACCTCAATGGAAATTCAGCCGAACTTTGCCAACACCGGCAAATGTTATCTGGTGGGGCTGGCCGTCACCGATGACCCGGCAAGCCTCGGCACGGAATACCTGGAATTCTGCCGCACGGCAAAACACAACCCCCTGAACCGCTTCAAATTAAGCCCTGAAAACCTGATTTCAGTGGCAACGCCTGTTGAGCTGGAATTTGAAGACCTGCCTGAAACCGTGTTCACCGCCCTGACCGAAAAGGTGAAATCCATTTTTGGCCGCAAACAGGCCAGCGATGACGCCCGTCTGAATGACGTGCATGAAGCGGTGACCGCTGTCGCTGAACATGTGCAGGAAAAACTGAGCGCCACTGAGCAGCGCCTCGCTGAGATGGAAACCGCCTTTTCCTCACTTAAGCAGGAGGTGACTGACAGGGCAGATGAAACCAGCCAGGCATTCACCCGACTGAAAAACAGTCTCGACCACACCGAAAGTCTGACCCAGCAGCGCCGCAGTAAAGCCACCGGCGGTGGCGGTGACGCCCTGATGACGAACTGCTGACCGGCGTCAGTCAGTCCGGGAAAACCTTCACGATTAACCCTTAATTTCAGGAAAAACTATGCGCCAGGAAACCCGCTTTAAATTTAATGCCTACCTGTCACGTGTTGCCGAACTGAACGGCATCGACGCCGGTGATGTGTCGAAAAAATTCACCGTTGAACCGTCGGTCACCCAGACCCTGATGAACACCATGCAGGAGTCCTCTGATTTCCTGACCCGCATCAACATTGTGCCGGTCAGCGAAATGAAAGGGGAAAAAATTGGCATCGGTGTCACCGGCTCCATCGCCAGCACCACCGACACCGCCGGTGGCACCGAGCGTCAGCCGAAGGATTTTTCGAAGCTGGCGTCAAACAAGTACGAATGCGACCAGATTAACTTCGATTTTTATATCCGCTACAAAACGCTTGACCTGTGGGCGCGTTATCAGGATTTCCAGCTCCGTATCCGTAACGCCATTATCAAACGCCAGTCCCTTGATTTCATCATGGCCGGTTTTAACGGCGTGAAGCGTGCCGAAACCTCTGACCGCAACAGTAATCCGATGCTGCAGGATGTGGCGGTCGGCTGGCTGCAGAAATACCGCAATGAAGCCCCGGCGCGCGTGATGAGCAAGGTCACTGACGAGGAAGGTCACACGACCTCTGAGGTCATCCGCGTGGGTAAGGGCGGTGATTATGCCAGCCTCGATGCACTGGTGATGGATGCGACCAACAACCTGATTGAGCCGTGGTATCAGGAAGACCCTGACCTTGTGGTGATTGTGGGGCGTCAGCTACTGGCGGACAAGTATTTCCCCATCGTTAACAAGGAGCAGGACAACAGCGAGATGCTGGCCGCTGACGTCATCATCAGTCAGAAACGCATCGGTAACCTGCCAGCGGTACGCGTCCCGTACTTCCCGGCGGATGCGATGCTCATCACGAAGCTGGAAAACCTGTCCATCTACTACATGGATGACAGCCATCGCCGCGTGATTGAGGAAAACCCGAAACTCGACCGCGTGGAGAACTACGAGTCAATGAACATTGATTACGTGGTGGAAGACTACGCCGCCGGTTGTCTGGTGGAAAAAATTAAGGTCGGTGATTTCTCCACACCGGCTAAAGCGACCGCAGAGCCGGGAGCGTAACCGATGACGAGTCCCGCACAGCGCCACATGATGCGGGTCTCGGCAGCGATAACCGCGCAGCGGGAAGCCGCCCCGCTGCGACATGCAACTGTCTATGAGCAGATGCTGGTTAAGCTCGCCGCAGACCAGCGCACACTGAAAGCGATTTATTCAAAAGAGCTTAAGGCCGCGAAAAAACGCGAACTGCTGCCGTTCTGGTTGCCGTGGGTGAACGGAGTACTGGAGCAGGGCAAAGGTGCACAGGATGACATTCTGATGACGGTCATGCTGTGGCGTCTGGATACCGGCGATATTGCCGGTGCGCTGGAGATTGCACGTTATGCCCTGAAGTATGGTCTGACCATGCCGGGTAAACACCGCCGCACCCCGCCGTACATGTTCACCGAGGAGGTGGCGCTCGCGGCCATGCGCGCCCACGCTGCCGGTGAGTCTGTGGATCCCCGCCTGCTGACGGACACCCTCGAACTGACCGCCACGGCTGACATGCCTGATGAAGTGCGCGCAAAGCTGCACAAAATCACCGGTCTGTTTCTGCGTGACGCTGGTGATGCCGCAGGGGCGCTGGCGCACCTGCAACGTGCGACACAGCTCGACTGTCAGGCAGGCGTCAAAAAAGAGATTGAACGACTGGAGCGGGAGCTGAAACCGAAGCCGGAGCCAAAAGCGGCCACCCGCGCCCCGCGTAAGACCCGGAGTGCGACACCGGCAAAACGTGGACGCCCGAAAAAGAAAGCCAGTTAACAACCGAATGCGCCCCGCGCCAGGGCGGCACGCCGGTCAGTGACGGTGAATCACCTGACACTGCACCGGCGTCCACCGCCCGACTTTTCAGAGGTAGTCATGATGACGCTGATTATTCCGCGAAAGGAGGCTCCTGTATCCGGTGAGGGTACGGTGGTCATCCCGCAACCGGCAGGCGACGAGCCGGTGATTAAAAACACGTTCTTTTTTCCCGATATCGACCCGAAGCGCGTCCGGGAACGTATGCGCCTTGAGCAGACCGTCGCCCCCGCCCGTCTGCGTGAGGCCATCAAGTCAGGCATGGCTGAAACGAATGCGGAGCTGTACGAGTACCGCGAACAGAAAATTGCTGCCGGTTTTACGCGTCTGGCGGACGTCCCGGCGGACGACATCGACGGTGAAAGCATCAAAGTTTTTTACTACGAGCGCGCCGTGTGTGCGATGGCGACCGCGTCGCTTTATGAGCGTTATCGCGGCGTGGATGCCAGTGCGAAAGGCGACAAGAAGGCCGACAGCATTGACAGCACCATTGATGAACTGTGGCGGGATATGCGCTGGGCGGTGGCGCGTATCCAGGACAAGCCGCGCTGCATCGTGAGTCAAATCTGATGAAGACCTTTGCGCTACAGGGCGACACGCTCGACGCCATTTGTGTCCGGTATTACGGGCGCACTGAGGGCGTGGTTGAAGCCGTGCTCGCCGCAAATCCGGGACTGGCTGAACTGGGTGCGGTGCTGCCACACGGCACCGCCGTCGAACTGCCCGACGTTCAGACCGCGCCCGTGGCTGAAACTGTCAATCTGTGGGAGTAACGCATGACAGCAGAAGAAAAAAGCGTCCTGTCGCTTTTCATGATTGGGGTGCTGATTGTTGTCGGCAAGGTGCTTGCCGGTGGTGAACCCATCACCCCGCGTCTGTTTATCGGGCGCATGTTGCTCGGTGGTTTTGTCTCGATGGTTGCCGGTGTTGTTCTGGTGCAGTTTCCTGACCTGTCACTGCCTGCGGTGTGCGGCATCGGCTCCATGCTGGGTATCGCCGGTTATCAGGTGATTGAGATTGCCATTCAGCGCCGCTTTAAGGGCAGGGGGAAACAGTAATGCCGGTAATTAACACGCATCAGAATATCGCCGCCTTTCTCGACATGCTGGCGGTGTCCGAAGGGACGGCGAATCATCCGCTGACGAAAAACCGGGGCTATGACGTGATAGTCACCGGACTGGACGGGAAGCCGGAAATTTTCACCGACTACAGTGACCACCCGTTCGCGCATGGCCGACCGGCGAAGGTGTTTAACCGTCGCGGTGAAAAATCCACGGCCTCCGGTCGCTATCAGCAGCTTTACCTGTTCTGGCCGCATTACCGCAAACAGCTTGCCCTGCCGGATTTCAGTCCGTTGTCACAGGACAGACTCGCCATTCAGTTGATCCGCGAACGCGGTGCACTGGATGACATCCGGGCGGGACGCATTGAGCGCGCCATTTCACGCTGTCGCAATATCTGGGCGTCCCTGCCGGGTGCCGGTTACGGTCAGCGTGAGCATTCACTGGAAAAACTGGTCACCGTCTGGCGTACCGCTGGCGGCGTACCGGCTTAAACGGAGTAAACACCATGAAGAAATTATCCCTTTCACTGATGCTGAACGTGTCGCTGGCGCTGATGCTGGCACTGTCCCTGATTTACCCGCAGAGCGTGGCCGTCAATTTTGTCGCTGCCTGGGCGATTCTGGCAACGGTTATCTGTGTGGTTGCCGGTGGTGTCGGCGTTTATGCCACTGAGTATGTGCTGGAACGCTACGGGCGGGAGCTGCCACCGGAGTCGCTGGCCGTGAAGATTGTCATGTCGCTGTTTTTGCAGCCGGTGCCGTGGTGCAGACGGGCGGCGGCTCTGGTGGTGATGGTGGCGACATTTATCTCGCTGGTCGCTGCCGGGTGGATTTTTACCGCGCTGATTTATCTTGTGGCGTCGGTGTTCTTCCGGCTGATACGTACGGCCTGCCGTCAACGTCTTGAGGAGCGGGAACCATGTCAAAGCTGATGATTGTGATGGTTGTGTTGTTATCGCTGGCGGTGGCGGGGCTGTTTCTGGCGAAGCATGAAAACGCCAGCCTGCGCGCCTCGCTGGACAGGGTGAACAACGTCGCCAGTGAACAGCAGACGACCATCACCATGCTGAAAAATCAGCTTCATGTTGCCCTCACCAGGGCAGACAAAAACGAGCTGGCGCAGGTGGCACTGCGTCAGGAACTGGAGAACGCCGCGAAGCGTGAAGCACAGCGCGAGAAAACCATCACGAGGTTACTCAATGAAAACGAAGATTTTCGCCGCTGGTACGGTGCTGACCTGCCTGATGCTGTGCGCCGGTTGCACCAGCGCCCCGCCTGCACCGACGCCAGTGATTGTCCCCAACGCCTGCCCGAAAGTGAGCCTTTGCCCGATGCCGGGCAGTGACCCGGAGACGAACGGTGATTTAAGTGCCGATATCCGGCAGCTTGAGAACGCGCTGGCACGCTGTGCCAGCCAGGTAAAAATGATTAAACACTGTCAGGACGAAAACGATGCTCAAACCCGACAGCCTGCGCAGGGCGCTGACTGATGCCGTCACGGTGCTGAAAACCAGTCCAGAGATGCTTCGGATATTCGTGGATAACGGGAGTATTGCCTCCACGCTGGCGACGTCGCTGTCATTCGAAAAGCGTTACACGCTCAATGTCATTGTGACCGACTTTACCGGTGATTTTGACCTGCTCATTGTGCCGGTGCTGGCGTGGCTGCGGGAAAATCAGCCCGACATCATGACCACCGACGCAGGCCAGAAAAAGGGCTTCACGTTTTATGCAGACATCAACAATGACAGCAGCTTTGATATCAGCATCAGCCTGATGCTGACCGAGCGCACGCTGGTCAGTGAGGTGGACGGCGCGCTGCATGTGAAGAATATCCCGGAACCTCCGCCGCCGGAGCCGGTCACCCGCCCGATGGAGCTGTATATCAATGGCGAACTGGTGAGCAAGTGGGATGAATGAGTTTAAGCGTTTTGAAGACCGGCTGACCGGACTGATTGAGTCTCTGTCACCGTCAGGGCGTCGGCGACTGAGTGCCGAACTGGCAAAACGTCTGCGACAGAGTCAGCAGCGTCGGGTGATGGCACAGAAAGCCCCGGACGGCACACCCTATGCGCCACGCCAGCAGCAGAGCGCCAGAAAAAAGACCGGTCGTGTTAAGCGAAAAATGTTTGCGAAACTTATCACCAGTCGTTTTTTGCATATCCGCGCCAGCCCGGAACAGGCATCAATGGAGTTTTACGGCGGGAAGTCACCGAAAATTGCGAGCGTGCATCAGTTCGGTCTGTCAGAAGAAAACCGGAAAGACGGTAAGAAAATTGATTATCCGGCGCGTCCTCTGCTCGGCTTTACCGGTGAGGATGTGCAGATGATTGAAGAGATTATCCTGGCTCACCTCGACCGTTAGTTGTGCCATTCCCGACACCTCATCGTCACATTGCCGCCGGTATGACCCGGCGGCATCCTTCCCGTTATGAACACTCTCGCAAATATTCAGGAACTCGCGCGCGCACTGCGCAACATGATTCGCACCGGTCTTGTCGTCGAAACCAACCTTAACGCCGGTCGCTGCCGTGTGCAGACCGGCGGCATGTGCACCGACTGGCTTCAGTGGCTGACCCATCGCGCCGGGCGTTCGCGCACGTGGTGGGCACCTTCCGTGGGGGAACAGGTGCTGATTCTGGCCGTGGGCGGTGAACTCGACACGGCGTTCGTTCTGCCGGGGATTTATTCCGGTGATAACCCCGCGCCGTCTGCGTCGGCGGATGCCCTGCATATCCGTTTCCCTGACGGGGCGGTGATTGAGTATGAACCCGAAACCAGTGCGCTCACGGTAAGCGGAATTAAAACGGCCAGCGTGACGGCTTCTGATTCTGTTACTGCCACGGTGCCGGTGGTCACGGTGAAAGCATCAACCCGCATCACCCTGAACACACCGGAAGTGGTCTGCACCAACAAGCTGATTACCGGCACGCTGGAAGTGCAGAAGGGCGGGACGATGCGCGGCAACATCGCGCATACCGACGGGAAATTCACGTCTAACGGCGTTCAGGTGGATGACCACGGTCACGGTGGTGTTAAGTCAGGAGACAACTGGACACAGGGGACAAAATGACAGCGCGTTATCTCGGAATGAATCGCAGTGATGGCCTGACTGTCACTGACCTTGAGCATATCAGCCAGAGTATCGGCGATATCCTGCGCACACCGGTCGGCTCACGGGTGATGCGTCGTGATTACGGCTCGTTGCTGGCATCAATGATTGACCAGCCGCAGACCCCGGCGCTTGAGTTGCAGATTAAGGTCGCCTGTTACATGGCAGTGCTGAAATGGGAACCCCGCGTCACCCTGTCATCCGTCACCACGGCGCGCAGCTTTGACGGGCGAATGACGGTCACGTTAACCGGCCAGCACAACGACACCGGCCAGCCACTTTCGTTAACCATCCCTGTGAGTTGAAACCATGCCGATTATCGACCTGAACCAGCTACCCGCACCGGATGTGGTCGAGGAGCTGGACTTTGAAACCATTCTCGCCGAACGCAAGGCGACACTGATTTCCCTTTATCCGGAAGACCAGCAGGAGGCGGTCGCCCGTACCCTGACGCTGGAATCTGAGCCTCTCGTCAAACTGCTGGAGGAAAATGCTTATCGTGAGCTTATCTGGCGTCAGCGTGTGAATGAGGCTGCACGGGCGGTGATGCTGGCCTGTGCAGCCGGTAATGACCTTGATGTGATTGGTGCCAATTACAACACCACACGCCTGATTATCACCCCGGCAGATGATTCGACCATCCCGCCGACACCGGCAGTGATGGAATCTGACACTGATTATCGTCTGCGTATTCAGCAGGCGTTTGAAGGTTTAAGCGTCGCCGGGTCGGTGGGTGCCTATCAGTATCATGGTCGCAGTGCCGACGGGCGTGTCGCGGATATCTCTGTCACCAGTCCGTCTCCGGCCTGCGTCACCATCTCTGTGCTGTCACGTGAAAATAACGGTGTCGCATCCGAAGACCTGCTGGCAGTGGTGCGTAACGCCCTTAATGGCGAGGACGTCAGGCCGGTGGCCGACCGAGTGACCGTGCAGTCTGCCGCCATTGTTGAATACCAGATAAACGCCACGCTGTACCTTTACCCTGGTCCCGAAAGCGAACCCATCCGCGCCGCCGCCGTGAAAAAACTGGAAGCATACATCACGGCACAGCACCGGCTGGGGCGCGACATCCGTCTGTCTGCCATTTATGCCGCTTTGCATGTGGAAGGTGTGCAGCGTGTCGAACTGGCTGCACCACTGGCCGACATCGTGCTCAACAGTACGCAGGCGTCTTTCTGTACCGAATACCGCGTCGTGACCGGAGGCTCGGATGAGTGATTCGCGCCTGCTGCCGACCGGCTCATCACCGCTTGAAGTTGCCGCCGCAAAAGCCTGTGCGGAAATTGAAAAAACACCGGTCAGTATTCGTGAGCTGTGGAACCCGGACTCCTGTCCGGCAAATCTGCTGCCGTGGCTGGCGTGGGCGTTTTCGGTCGACAGGTGGGATGAAAAGTGGCCGGAAGCGACAAAACGCGCCGTTATCCGCGATGCCTATTTCATTCATTGTCATAAAGGCACTGTCGGCGCAATCCGGCGTGTGGTGGAGCCGCTCGGCTATCTCATTAACGTAAAGGAATGGTGGGAGACAAACGACCCGCCCGGAACCTTCCGCCTTGATATCGGCGTACTGGAAAGCGGCATCACGGAGGAGATGTATCTGGAAATGGAACGGCTGATTGCCGATGCCAAACCCGCAAGTCGCCACCTTATCGGTCTGAACATTATCCAGGACATTCCCGGCTATCTGTATACAGGCGGTGTGGTCTGTGATGGTGATGTTATTACTGTTTATCCCGGATAAGTGAGAAACAATGAGCACGAAATTTAAAACCGTTATCACTACTGCCGGAGCCGCAAAGCTGGCAGCCGCCACTGTCCCCGGCGGGAAAAAAGTAAACCTGTCTGCAATGGCCGTGGGTGACGGTAATGGCAAATTGCCGGTGCCGGATGCCGGTCAGACGAAACTGGTGCATGAGGTCTGGCGTCACGCTCTGAATAAAGTCAGCGTGGATAATAAGAATAAAAACTATATCGTGGCTGAACTGGTTGTACCGCCCGAAGTGGGCGGCTTCTGGATGCGTGAGCTTGGTCTGTATGACGATGCCGGAACACTGATTGCGGTCGCTAACATGGCAGAAAGCTATAAGCCTGAACTGGCTGAAGGCTCCGGACGTGCGCAGACCTGCCGCATGGTCATTATTGTCAGTAACGTGGCGTCCGTTGAGCTGAGTATTGATGCCAGCACAGTGATGGCGACGCAGGATTACGTCGATGACAAAATCGCAGAGCATGAGCAGTCCCGCCGCCATCCTGACGCCACACTGACAGAAAAAGGTTTTACTCAGTTAAGCAGTGCAACAAACAGCACCAGTGAGTCATTGGCGGCAACGCCAAAAGCGGTCAAGGCAGCAAATGACAACGCAAATTCACGTCTGGCGAAAAATCAGAATGGTGCAGATATCCAGGATAAATCAGCTTTTCTGGAAAATGTTGGCGTTACCAGCCTGACGTTTATGAAAAACAATGGCGAAATGCCGCTTGATGCTGATCTGAATACATTTGGTCCTGTTAAGGCTTATTCAGGTATCTGGTCTAAAGCAACATCCACCAACGCAACACTGGAGAAAAATTTCCCTGAAGACGGTGCAGTCGGTGTGCTTGAGGTATTCAATGGCGGTAATTTTGCAGGAATGCAGCGTTATACCACCAGAACAGGCAATGTTTATATGCGCAACCTTTCTGGCACCTGGAATGGCTCAGACGGTCCGTGGAGTTACTGGCGTCAGATTCAGTCTGCAACACGCCCCCTGAGCACAACCATTGACCTGAACACGCTCGGAGGCGCAGAGCATCTTGGTTTATGGCGAAACAGTAGTGGCTCAATCGCTTCATTTGACCGCAACTATCCGGAAGAAGGAAGTTATGGTCAGGGACTCCTTGAAGTTCTTGAAGGTGGTGGTTACTCGCGAACGCAGCGTTACACGACCCGTCGTGGAAATGTTTATGTTCGCTGTCTTTCGGCCTCGTGGGATGCAGAGAACCCACAGTGGGAGCCGTGGTCAAGAGTGGGCTACCAGTCAGAAAGCCGTTATTACGACGGTGATTTGAATGATGTAACCTCACCAGGTATTTACAGCGTTACAGGTAAAGCGACCAATGGTCCAATACTGGACGGAAACGGCGTGACAGTCCTCGGTATTCTGGAAGTGTTGAGGCGCTTTGATGGTGTTAACGTATGGCAGCGTTATACAACTGCCGGAACAGGTGCAACCCTTAAAGGTCGCACGTTTGAGCGCGTCTATACCGGCAGCTCGTGGAGCGAATGGCGGGAAGTCTACACCTCGTATTCACTTCCCCTGAATCTGGGTATCGGCGGTGCTGTGGCAAAGCTCACCAGCCTGGACTGGCAGACCTACGACTTTGTGCCGGGCAGTCTGATAACCGTTCGGCTTGATAACATGACCAACATTCCCGACGGTATGGACTGGGGCGTCATTGATGGCAACCTGATAAACATCGCAGTGGGTCCGAGTGATGATTCCGGTACGGGGCGCTCAATGCATGTATGGCGCAGCACTGTAAGTAAAGCGAACTACCGCTTTTTTATGGTGCGTATTTCAGGAAATCCGGGAAACCGCACGATCACCACAAGACGTGTTCCAATTATCGACGAAGCCCAGACATGGGCAGCGAAACAGACATTCAGCGGTGGTCTTTCAGGCGAACTGTCCGGCAATGCTGCTACAGCGACAAAGCTGAAAACGGCAAGGACAATTAACGGCGTAAAATTTGACGGGTCGGCAAATATCGAAGCGTTTCCGCCAGGTGTTCCGTTGCCGTGGCCATCAGATACACCACCTGCGGGCTATGCAATTATGCAGGGGCAGACGTTCGATAAGGCTGCATATCCGAAACTGGCTATAGCCTATCCTTCAGGTGTTATTCCAGATATGCGCGGCTGGACAATCAAGGGCAAACCCGCCAGTGGGCGAGCCGTATTGTCACAGGAGCAGGACGGGATTAAATCGCATACTCACAGCGCCAGTGCGTCAAATACGGATTTGGGAACGAAAACGACCAGTTCATTTGATTACGGCACGAAGACGGTCAGTACGTTTAACCACGGCACAAAATCAACGAACAATACGGGCAATCATACGCACACTGTCGGTGGTGTTTATGGCGGCGACTCTGTCGGTGGAAAACAGCGTGTACAGGCTTCAGGAAACAATCAGGTGTCCAGCACAGCCGGAGCGCACGCCCATACGGTGGATATTGGTCAGCATAACCACACTGTAGGTATTGGTGCCCATGCACACACTGTGGCCTTGGGTGCGCACGGACACACCATCACGGTAAATGCTACGGGTAATACCGAAAACACCGTCAAAAACATCGCATTTAACTATATTGTGAGGCTTGCATAATGGCTTTCAGAATGAGTGCAGAAGCACAAACTATCCGCGTTTTCAATTTACTTGATGGAACCAATGAATTTATTGGTGAAAGTGACGCATATATTCCGCCGCATACAGGTCTGCCTGCAAACAGTACAGATATTGCACCGCCTGATATTCCTGCTGGTTATGCAGCCGTTTTCAATGCAGATGAAATGAAATGGGAACTGATGGAAGACCATCGCGGAAAGACTGTCTATGAAACGAAAACGGGAGCAGCCATTTATATTTCTGAACTTGGCGCATTACCTCCAGACGTGACAGCCATTTCCCCGGATGGGGATTATCAGAAATGGAACGGAAATGCGTGGGTGAATGATGAGAATGCAGAGCGTGATGCGCTTGTCAGAGCGGCTGACTCTCAGAAGAAAGAGCTGATTGCATATGCAGGTGAAATTATTGCCACGCTGCAGGATGCTGTCGATTTAGATATGGCTACCGAGGAAGAAAAGTTAAGCCTGACACACTGGAAAAAATACCGTGTGCTACTGAATCGCGTTCAGCCGGAAAATGCCCCGGATATTGAATGGCCGGAACTACCGCAATAAACACAGGCGGGCTGATTGCCCGCCTTTTCTTTACCGGTGGTTGTGCTGTTGATTAGCCAACCGGGACAAATAGCCTGACATCTCCGGCACAACTGAAAATACCACTCACCCATTAACCACGGAGTTAAACGGATGAGTGACTATCATCACGGCGTGCAGGTGCTGGAGATTAACGACGGCACCCGTGTCATTTCCACCGTATCCACCGCCATTGTCGGCATGGTCTGCACGGCCAGCGATGCGGATGCGGAAATCTTCCCCCTCAATAAACCGGTGCTGATTACCAATGTGCAGAGCGCAATTGCAAAGGCCGGTAAAAAAGGCACGCTGGCGGCGTCGTTGCAGGCCATCGCTGACCAGTCAAAACCAGTCACCGTTGTCGTGCGTGTTGAAGACGGCACCGGCGACGACGAGGAAACGAAACTCGCGCAGACCGTTTCCAATATCATCGGCACCACTGACGAAAACGGTCAGTACACCGGACTGAAAGCCCTGATGGGGGCTGAGTCGGTTACCGGCGTTAAACCGCGCATTCTTGGTGTGCCGGGGCTGGACACCAAAGAGGTTGCCGTCGCACTGGCATCGGTATGCCAGGAACTGAATGCATTCGGGTATATCAGCGCATGGGGCTGTAAAACCATTTCCGAGGTGAAAGCCTACCGCCAGAATTTCAGCCAGCGTGAGTTGATGGTCATCTGGCCGGATTTCCTCGCATGGGATACGGTCACCAGCACCACCGCCACCGCGTATGCCACCGCCCGTGCGCTGGGTCTGCGCGCTAAAATCGACCAGGAGCAGGGCTGGCATAAAACGCTGTCCAACGTCGGGGTAAACGGTGTTACTGGCATCAGCGCATCTGTATTCTGGGATTTGCAGAAGTCCGGCACTGATGCTGACCTGCTGAACGAGGCAGGCGTCACAACGCTGGTTCGCCGCGACGGTTTCCGTTTCTGGGGTAACCGTACCTGCTCCGATGACCCACTGTTCCTCTTTGAAAGCTACACACGCACCGCGCAGGTACTGGCTGACACGATGGCTGAGGCGCACATGTGGGCTATTGATAAGCCCATCACCGCAACGCTGATTCGCGACATCGTTGACGGCATAAATGCCAAATTCCGTGAACTGAAAAGCAACGGTTATATCGTGGATGGCACATGCTGGTTCAGTGAAGAAGCCAATGATGCGGAAACCCTCAAGGCCGGAAAACTGTATATCGACTACGACTATACCCCGGTGCCTCCTCTCGAAAACCTGACCCTGCGCCAGCGTATTACTTCAAGATACCTGGCAAGTCTGGTCACCTCGGTTAACAGCAATTAAGGAGCCTGACCGATGGCAATGCCGCGCAAACTCAAGTTAATGAACGTCTTTCTGAACGGCTACAGCTATCAGGGCGTCGCGAAGTCCGTCACGCTGCCAAAACTGACCCGTAAGCTCGAAAACTATCGCGGTGCGGGGATGAACGGCAGCGCACCGGTAGACCTCGGCCTTGATGACGATGCGCTGTCAATGGAGTGGTCGCTCGGGGGCTTCCCGGATTCGGTTATCTGGGAACTTTACGCCGCAACCGGTGTGGATGCCGTGCCGATTCGTTTTGCAGGCTCTTACCAGCGTGACGATACCGGCGAAACGGTGGCCGTCGAAGTGGTCATGCGTGGCCGTCAGAAAGAAATCGACACCGGCGAGGGTAAACAGGGAGAAGACACCGAGTCGAAAATCTCCGTGGTCTGCACCTATTTCCGGCTGACGATGGACGGTAAGGAGCTGGTCGAAATCGACACCATCAACATGATTGAGAAGGTGAACGGCGTCGACCGGCTGGAGCAACACCGCCGCAATATCGGCCTGTGATTTTCATCCGGTCAGCCTGGCTGACCGGTTAACCCTGATTCAGAAGTGAGAAAACCATGAACAAAGAAAATGTGATTACCCTGGACAATCCGGTCAAGCGTGGTGAGCAGGTTATCGAACAGGTCACGCTGATGAAACCCAATGCCGGGACGCTGCGCGGTGTCAGTCTGGCTGCGGTCGCAAACTCCGAAGTCGATGCACTGATTAAAGTGCTGCCGCGCATGACGGCACCGATGCTGACCGAGCAGGAAGTCGCCGCGCTGGAACTGCCTGACCTTGTGGCCCTGGCCGGTAAGGTGGTCGGTTTTTTGTCGCCGAACTCGGTGCAGTAACGTTTCCGAAAAATCTCTCGGTCGATGACCTGATGGCGGATGTGGCAGTGATATTTCACTGGCCGCCATCAGAACTGTATCCCATGAGCCTGACCGAACTCATCACATGGCGCGAAAAGGCGCTCCGGCGAAGCGGAAACACGAATGAGTAACAATGTAAAATTACAGGTATTGCTCAGGGCTGTTGACCAGGCATCCCGCCCGTTTAAATCCATCCGCACAGCGAGCAAGTCGCTGTCGGGGGATATCCGGGAAACACAAAAATCACTGCGCGAGCTGAACGGTCACGCATCCCGTATTGAGGGATTTCGCAAGACCAGCGCACAGCTTGCCGTGACTGGTCATGCACTTGAAAAGGCACGGCAGGAAGCCGAAGCACTTGCCACACAGTTTAAAAACACTGAACGTCCGACCCGTGCTCAGGCGAAAGTGCTGGAATCCGCAAAGCGTGCGGCGGAGGACTTACAGGCGAAATATAACCGCCTGACGGATTCCGTTAAACGCCAGCAGCGGGAACTGGCCGCTGTGGGAATTAATACCCGCAATCTTGCACATGATGAGCAGGGACTGAAAAACCGTATCAGTGAAACCACCGCACAGCTTAACCGTCAGCGTGACGCGCTGGCGCGTGTCAGTGCGCAACAGGCAAAACTTAATGCAGTAAAACAGCGTTATCAGGCCGGAAAGGAACTGGCCGGAAATATGGCCTCAGTGGGCGCTGCCGGTGTGGGGATTGCGGCGGCGGGAACGATGGCTGGTGTTAAGCTGCTGATGCCCGGTTATGAGTTTGCGCAGAAAAACTCAGAATTACAGGCCGTGCTCGGAGTGGCAAAAGACTCTGCCGAAATGGCCGCGCTCCGCAAGCAGGCGCGCCAGCTCGGCGATAATACCGCCGCCTCGGCGGATGATGCAGCAGCAGCTCAAATCATCGTGGCTAAATCAGGAGCGGATAAAAATGGCATCCTGGCACAAACACCGGCCATTTTGAATATGTCACTGGCAAACAAGAAAACGATGGAGGAAAACGCCACTTTACTTATTGGGACAAAATCGGCATTCGGGCTTGCTGACGATAAGGCTTCCCATATTGCTGATGTTATTTCAATGACGATGAATAAATCGCAAGCCACATTCGAGGGACTAAGTGATTCACTTACCTATGTCGGGCCAGTGGCAAAAGATGCAGGTGTCAGCCTGGAAGAAACAGCAGCAATGTTAGGTGCATTACACGATGCAAATATCAGTGGGTCTATGGCTGGCACAGGAAGTCGAGCAGTACTGAGTCGTTTGCAGGCACCAACCGGGAAAGCGTATGACGCTATTAAAGAGCTTGGCGTAAAGACAACTGACAGCAAAGGTAATACGCGACCTGTCTTTTCAATTCTGAAAGAAATTCAGCGGAGTTTTGAAAAAAATAAACTAGGAACAGGGCAGCGCGCTGAATACATGAAAACAATATTCGGCGAAGAGGCCAGCTCATCAGCAAGTGTATTAATGACAGCAGCAGCCAGCGGCAAGCTGGATAATCTGACCAGGTTGATTAAAGAATCTGACGGTAAAACAGAAGAACTGGTTAAGGTTATGCAGGATAACCTCGGCGGCGACTTTAAATCGTTTCAGTCAGCGTATCAGGCTGTTGGCACTGACCTGTTTGACCAGCAGGAAGGCGCACTGCGTAATCTCACGCAGACGGCCACAAAGTATGTGTTAAAACTCGACGGCTGGATCCAGAAAAACAAATCACTGGCGTCAACCATCGGCCTCATTGTCGGTGGTGCACTGGCGCTGATTGGTGTCATCGGTGCCATTGGCCTCGTAGCCTGGCCAGTTATCACCGGCATCAATGCCATTATCGCAGCAGCAGGCGCAATGGGGGCAATCTTCACGACGGTTGGCAGTGCCGTTATGACGGCCATCGGGGCGATTAGCTGGCCGGTAGTGGCCGTGGTGGCCGCCATTGTCGCCGGGGCGTTACTTATCCGTAAATACTGGGAGCCTGTCAGCGCATTTTTTGGCGGTGTGGTTGAAGGGCTGAAAGCGGCATTTGCGCCGGTGGGGGAACTGTTCACGCCACTTAAACCGGTGTTTGACTGGCTGGGTGAAAAGTTACAGGCCGCGTGGCAGTGGTTTAAAAACCTGATTGCCCCGGTCAAAGCCACCCAGGACACCCTGAACCGTTGCCGTGACACGGGCGTCATGTTCGGGCAGGCACTGGCTGACGCGCTGATGCTGCCGCTTAATGCGTTCAACAAACTGCGCAGTGGTATTGACTGGGTACTGGAAAAACTCGGTGTCATCAACAAAGAGTCAGACACACTTGACCAGACCGCCGCCAGAACTCAAGCCGCCACGTATGGCAGCGGTGGTTATATTCCGGCGACCAGCTCTTATGCAGGTTATCAGGCTTATCAGCCGGTCACGGCACCGGCTGGCCGCTCTTATGTAGACCAGAGTAAAAACGAATATCACATCAGCCTGACGGGTGGTACTGCGCCGGGGACACAGCTCGACCGCCAGTTACAGGATGCGCTCGAAAAATACGAGCGGGACAAACGTGCGCGCGCCCGTGCCAGCATGATGCATGACGGTTAAGGAGGTGACGAAAAATGATGCTCGCGTTAGGTATGTTTGTTTTTATGCGCCAGACGCTGCCACACCAGACCATGCAGCGTGAATCAGATTATCGCTGGCCGTCAAATTCCCGTATCGGTAAACGGGATGCCTACCAGTTTCTCGGTGTGGGTGAGGAAAACATGACGCTTGCCGGTGTGCTTTATCCCGAACTGACCGGCGGAAAGCTGACGATGACCACGCTCAGGCTGATGGCAGATGAAGGCCGGGCGTGGCCGTTGCTGGATGGCACTGGCATGATTTACGGCATGTATGTCATTAGCAAGGTGAGTGAAACAGGGAGTATTTTCTTTGCAGACGGCACACCCCGAAAAATTGATTTTACGCTGTCGCTCACCCGCGTTGATGAATCACTGGCCGCGCTTTATGGCGATATCGGTAAACAGGCGGAGTCGCTCATCGGTAAGGCTGGCAGTATGGCGACCAGATTCACAGGTATGACGGGGGCGGGATAATGCTGGATGCGCTGACATTTGATGCAGGCAGTACGCTGACGCCGGATTACATGCTGATGCTCGACAGCAGGGATATTTCCGGCAATATCAGCGACCGTCTGATGAGCATGACTCTGACGGATAACCGGGGCTTTGAGGCTGACCAGCTTGATATTGAACTGAACGATGCCGACGGGCAGGTCGAGCTGCCGATTCGTGGCGCTGTCCTGACGGTGTATATCGGCTGGAAAGGTTTTGCCCTGGTATGCAAAGGGAAATTTACCGTTGATGAGGTAGAACACCGGGGCGCGCCGGATGTGGTCACCATCCGCGCCCGGAGTGCAGATTTTCGCGGGACGCTCAATTCCCGCCGGGAAGGCTCCTGGCATGACACCACGCTCGGTACGATTGTTGAGGCGATAGCCTCCCGTAACAAGCTGGAAGCCAGTGTTGCTCCGTCACTGGCCGGAATTAAAATCCCGCACATCGACCAGTCGCAGGAGTCTGATGCAAAATTCCTGACCCGCCTTGCTGAACGCAACGGCGGTGAGGTGTCGGTAAAAATGGGAAAACTGTTATTTCTTAAGGCGGGGCAGGGGGTGACGGCCAGCGGTAAGAAAATCCCGCAGATTACCATAACCCGCAGCGACGGCGACCGCCATCATTTTGCGATTGCTGACCGTGGAGCCTATACCGGCGTAACGGCAAAGTGGTTACACACCAAAGACCCGAAGCCGCAAAAGCAGAAGGTAAAACTGAAACGCAAAAAGAAAGAGAAACACCTGCGCGCACTGGAGCACCCGAAAGCGAAACCAGTCACGCAGAAGAAAGCGCCAAAAGTACCGGAAGCGCGCGAAGGTGAATACATGGCCGGTGAGGCTGACAACGTTTTTGCCCTGACCACGGTATATGCCACGAAAGCACAGGCCATGCGTGCCGCCCAGGCGAAGTGGGATAAACTGCAACGGGGTGTGGCGGAGTTCTCCATCAGCCTGGCTACCGGTCGGGCAGATATTTACACGGAAACACCGGTTAAAGTGTCAGGCTTTAAGCGCGTCATAGACGAGCAGGACTGGACAATCACTAAGGTGACACATTTTCTGAATAATAGCGGCTTCACGACGTCCTTAGAGCTTGAGGTCAGGCTTTCTGATGTGGAGTACGAAACAGAAGATGATGAGTGATGTGTTTTATTTATCTGTTTGTTTTATAAGGGTAAATTAACTAAAATGGCACCATCAACACAACCGGAAGAGGTGCTCGCGATGTTTCATTGTCCTTTATGCCAGCATGCCGCACATGCGCGTACAAGCCGCTATATCACTGACACGACAAAAGAGCGTTATCACCAGTGTCAGAACGTGAATTGCAGCGCCACGTTCATCACTTATGAGTCGGTACAGCGATACATCGTGAAGCCGGGAGAAGTCCACGCCGTAAGACCGCACCCGTTGCCGTCAGGGCAGCAAATTATGTGGATGTAATTACAAACAGAAAGCCCCTCAGTCGAGGGGCTTTATCTTATTTGAGCTATTTACTTACCTGTGTAGGTATGAGTTTTGGATAACACCACTGTTTGTGCAGGTTTTTCCATTAACGGAGCGATTTCATTGCATGTGGTCAATGGGTCTTCAAAGGTATATCCAATAGACTTATATTGGTTAACTATATTGATTTCACTTACATTTTTTAAAAATGAAGAAGGAGCGTCATGTGTCCAAAGTGGGGTGCATACACCGGACATAATTAAATGATTATAGGCTTCAGATGTGATTTTTTTACCAGGGAGAACAACGGTAAGAGAGCTATCTTTTGTTGTGATTTCCAGTGGTTGCCATGGTTTCAGTTGTTTTTGAAGAGTTTTAATGTCATTCGTGTTTGCGTATGCATTGAGTGAAATTATTAAGGTGGTTATTGCCATTATTGATTTAAGAGTTGCCATAGAAAATCCTTAATAAACATTTGGTTGAGTAAATGTTATACATCTAAAAAAAGAAAAAAATAAAGCCCCATATGCTTGGGGCTTTCGGTAATCGATGTGGACGCTATGTGGACAGCGTTTGACATAAATCCATTTATATCATCAGGTTAGGTGCTTTTTTGTGACACCATCCCTGTCTTCCCCCACATGATGTGGGGGTTTTTTTTATCCTCAATTTGCCTGTTGCTTAATGCATTGCAGATGATTTGCTTCCGTTATACTACCGTCAGTTGATAGCGGGAGTATTTATGAATCAATCTTATGGACGGCTGGTCAGCCGGGCGGCGATTGCTGCGACGGCGATGGCTTCGCTGCTATTGCTGATTAAAATTTTTGCATGGTGGTATACCGGTTCGGTGAGTATTCTCGCCGCGCTTGTCGACTCGTTGGTGGATATTGGTGCGTCACTGACCAATTTATTGGTGGTGCGTTATTCGTTGCAACCGGCGGATGACGAACATACTTTTGGTCATGGTAAAGCGGAATCCCTGGCTGCGTTGGCGCAAAGTATGTTTATCTCTGGTTCGGCGTTGTTTTTGTTTTTAACCGGGATCCAACATCTGATTTCACCGACGCCAATGAATGATCCTGGTGTCGGTATTATCGTCACAATTGTCGCGTTAGTTTGCACCATCGTTCTTGTCTCGTTTCAGCGTTGGGTGGTTCGCCGTACACAAAGTCAGGCGGTGCGTGCAGATATGCTCCATTATCAGTCTGATGTTATGATGAACGGCGCGATTTTGCTGGCACTTGCATTATCCTGGTATGGCTGGCATAGCGCAGATGCCCTGTTTGCTTTGGGTATTGGCATCTATATTTTATATAGTGCGTTACGCATGGGGTATGAGGCGGTACAGTCATTGCTGGATCGCGCGTTACCCGATGAGGAGCGGCAGGAAATTATTGATATCGTGACTTCCTGGCCGGGAGTAAGCGGCGCTCACGATCTTCGCACGCGGCAGTCAGGGCCGACTCGCTTTATTCAGATTCATTTGGAAATGGAAGACTCTCTGCCTCTGGTTCAGGCGCATATGGTGGCTGATCAGGTAGAGCAGGCTATTTTACGGCGTTTTCCAGGCTCGGATGTCATTATTCATCAGGACCCTTGTTCCGTCGTGCCCAGGGAAGGTAAACGGTTTGAGCTATCATAATGCTTGCGAAAAGAGAGCCAGACCCGCATTTTGTGTATAAATTACCGCCATTTGGCCTGACCTGAATCAATTCAGCAGGCAGTGGTTGTTATACTATCTGCATATTCGTTTGGTGTTCGATATGCAGAATCGACTTCCGGCAACAGATTTCATTTTGCATTCCAAAGTTCAGAGGTAGTCATGATTAAGAAAATCGGTGTGTTGACAAGTGGCGGTGATGCGCCTGGCATGAACGCAGCAATCCGTGGTGTCGTACGTGCGGCGCTGTCGGAAGGTCTGGAAGTCATGGGGATTTATGACGGCTATCTTGGCCTGTATGAAGACCGTATGGTTCAGCTTGACCGTTACAGTGTGTCTGACATGATCAACCGTGGTGGTACATTCCTCGGTTCTGCGCGCTTCCCTGAATTCCGCGACGAAAACATCCGCGCGGTGGCTATCGAAAACCTGAAAAAACGTGGCATCGATGCGCTGGTTGTTATCGGCGGTGACGGTTCCTACATGGGGGCAATGCGTCTGACCGAAATGGGTTTCCCATGCATTGGTCTGCCGGGCACCATCGACAACGATATCAAAGGTACTGACTACACCATCGGTTTCTTCACTGCACTGAGCACTGTTGTAGAAGCGATCGACCGTCTGCGTGATACATCTTCTTCTCACCAGCGTATTTCAGTGGTGGAAGTAATGGGTCGTTACTGTGGCGACCTGACTCTGGCTGCAGCAATCGCCGGTGGTTGTGAATTTGTTGTTGTACCGGAAGTCGAATTCAGCCGTGAAGATCTGGTAAACGAAATCAAAGCGGGTATTGCGAAAGGTAAGAAACACGCGATTGTGGCGATCACTGAACACATGTGCGATGTCGATGAACTGGCGCATTTCATCGAGAAAGAAACCGGTCGTGAAACTCGTGCAACCGTGCTGGGCCACATCCAGCGTGGTGGTTCTCCGGTGCCTTATGACCGTATTCTGGCTTCCCGTATGGGCGCATATGCGATTGATCTGCTGCTGGCAGGCTACGGTGGTCGTTGCGTAGGTATTCAGAACGAACAACTGGTTCACCATGACATCATCGACGCTATCGAAAACATGAAGCGTCCGTTCAAAGGTGATTGGCTGGACTGCGCGAAAAAACTGTATTAATGATATCGGGAAAAGGCAGCTTTCTTTTGCCTGAAACCGATGACAAAAGCAAAAATGCCTGATGCGCTTCGTTTATCAGGCCTATATGAATTCTGCAATTTATTGAATTTGCAAATTTTTGTAGGCCGGATAAGGCGGTTACGCCGCATCCGGCATGAACAAGCGTACATTGTCAGCAATTTGAGGCGGATTCATTCCGCCTTTTTTACTCCCCCATATATACCCTCAGGTTATATACAATCTTTTTTTATTCTTTAATGTTTGATTCACGTTCTGGCACGCTTTGCTTATCACAACACAACATAAGAGAACCGGGCGATGAACAAGTGGGGCGTAGGGTTTACATTTTTGCTGGCGGCGACCAGCGTTATGGCAAAGGATATTCAGCTTCTTAACGTTTCGTATGATCCTACGCGCGAGTTGTACGAACAATACAACAAAGCGTTCAGTGCCCACTGGAAGCAGCAAACGGGCGATAACGTAGTGATTCGTCAGTCGCACGGCGGCTCAGGTAAACAGGCAACGTCGGTGATTAACGGCATAGATGCTGATGTAGTGACGCTGGCGCTGGCTTACGACGTGGATGCGATTGCTGAACGTGGTCGAATTGATAAAAACTGGATCAAACGTCTGCCGGATAACTCCGCGCCGTACACCTCCACCATTGTCTTCCTGGTGCGCAAGGGTAATCCGAAGCAAATCCATGACTGGAACGACCTGGTTAAGCCCGGTATTTCAGTGATCACGCCTAACCCGAAAAGCTCTGGTGGCGCACGCTGGAACTACCTGGCAGCGTGGGGATACGCGCTGCATCACAATAATAACGATCAAGCGAAAGCACAGGATTTCGTGCGGTCGTTGTATAAAAACGTTGAAGTTCTGGATTCCGGCGCGCGTGGCTCTACTAATACTTTCGTCGAACGTGGTATTGGTGATGTGCTGATAGCCTGGGAAAACGAAGCACTGCTGGCAACGAATGAATTGGGGAAAGATAAATTCGAAATCGTCACGCCGAGCGAGTCTATTCTCGCGGAACCGACGGTGTCGGTTGTCGATAAAGTGGCGGAGAAAAAAGGCACCAAAGAGATCGCAGAAGCCTACCTGAAATATCTCTATACCCCAGAAGGTCAGGAGATTGCAGCCAAAAACTATTACCGTCCGCGCGATCCGGAGATAGCGAAAAAATATGAAAACGCTTTTCCGAAGCTGAAATTGTTTACCATCGATGAAGAGTTTGGCGGCTGGACGAAGGCGCAAAAAGAGCATTTTTCTAACGGTGGTACGTTCGACCAAATCAGCAAACGTTAATTTTGTTGAAGGTAACCAGGCCCGGAGGCATCTTGCGACCGGGTTTTTTATTTGTCACGATTTTGCGTTACCCTTGCATCTCTTTGAGGTACAGGGAAAAAACGATGAAAAAAACGGTTATTTTCATTTTGGTGATGATAGTTATCGCCGTTGCTGCGGGTTTCGGCTACTGGAAATTTACCGGTGATTCGGAGGTATTACGTAAGATTGTCCTTGAGCAATGTTTGCCCAATCAGCAGCAAAACCAAAACCCTTCGCCATGTGTGGAGGTAAAACCTAATGCCGGGTATGTGGTTTTAAAAGACATTAACGGCCCACTGCAATATCTGTTGATGCCAACGTATCGTATTAACGGTACTGAAAGCCCTTTGTTGACCGATCCTTCAACGCCTAACTTCTTTTGGTTGGCCTGGCAGGCGCGTGATTTTATGAGCCAAAAATACGGTCAGCAGATTCCCGATCGTGCGGTATCTCTGGCGATTAACTCCCGCACCGGGCGCACGCAAAATCATTTTCATATTCATATTTCTTGTATTCGTCCAGATGTACGCGAACAACTGGATAACAATCTGGCGAACATCAGTAGTCGTTGGTTGCCGCTGCCGGGCGGATTACAGGGGCATGAATACCTGGCGCGTCGGGTAACTGAAAGCGAATTAGTACAACGTAGTCCGTTTATGATGTTAGCGGAAGAAGTGCCTGGGGCACGGGAACATATGGGAAGTTACGGGCTGGCGATGGTACGACAGAGTGATAACTCGTTTGTATTGCTGGCGACGCAACGAAATCTCCTGACGCTGAATCGTGCTTCAGCCGAGGAAATTCAGGATCATCAGTGTGAGATTTTGCGTTAAGGCGAGTTAAGTGCCGGATGTGATATCCGGCACCTGTCAGACTTAAGCCTGTTTAGCGGCTTCTGCAGCTTTAACGATCACTGCGAAGGCGTCGGCTTTCAGAGAAGCACCGCCAACCAGTGCGCCGTCGATGTCCGGCTGAGCGAACAGTTCGGCGGCGTTAGAGGCGTTTACAGAACCGCCGTACTGGATGATCACTTGTTCAGCGATGTTAGCGTCAACTTTAGCGATGTGATCACGGATGAATTTGTGAACAGCCTGAGCCTGCGCTGGAGTTGCAGATTTGCCAGTACCGATTGCCCATACGGGTTCGTAAGCGATTACTGCACCTTCGAATGCAGCAGCACCCTGAGTTTTCAGCACCGCGTCGATCTGACGTGCGCACACTTCTTCAGTTTTGCCCGCTTCGTTTTCAGCTTCGGTTTCACCGATGCACAGAACCGGAGTCAGACCCTGCTCTTTCAGCACAGCGAATTTTTTCGCGATCAGTTCGTCAGACTCTTTGTGGTAAGTACGACGTTCAGAGTGACCGATGATGATGTACTGTGCGCCGATGTCTTTCAGCATAGCGGCAGAGGTTTCACCGGTGAATGCGCCGGACAGGTTCAGATCCACGTTCTGCGCGCCCAGCATGATGTGGCTGCCTTCAGCTTCACGCTTCGCCATATCGATGTACATTTCCGGTGGTGCGATTGCAACCGCACAGCCAGCAACACCTGCCAGCTCTTTACGCAGGTTAGAAACCAGCTCGTGAACCATGTGGCGGCTGCCGTTCAGTTTCCAGTTACCCATCACTAAAGGATGTCGCATTTTAATTCTCCACGCTTATAAGCGAATAAAGGAAGATGGCCGCCCCGCAGGGCAGCAGGTCTGTGAAACAGTATAGAGATTCATCGGCACAAAGGCTTTGCTTTTTGTCATTTATTCAACCCTTCAAGCGATTCAGATAGCGCCAGCTTAATCGGTTCAACAGCGAAGGTTAGCCCTTTTTCGCCGTTGTCCGCGACAACATAGCGCAATGCGCCTTCTGTCTCGGTGTAATAACGTTTGTTTTTCCCCGCAGTAAGGAGTGATTGCAGCTTTTTTTGGCTCTGTGTTTTGGTCATCAGCGGGGTAAGCGTGCGGATCATTGCCGCCATGTATTCCTGGGCTTTTGCTTTAGCGGCTTTTTGCTCTGGTCCCTGGATTGGTAGCCAGGTAATTTGAATACTTTTGATTTTTAAAGTGCCGCGCTCCAGCGCCGTAGAGGCATACAAGTTCTCGTTAATTTTACTGGCGGCGCGAGTCAGGTTGGCTTTGTCGGGGCTGCTGTCGATGGCGCGAAATTCGTTCAGTGGCAGATTGGGATTCTGGCTGTTAAAGTTTTCTCGAAACTGGCTGATGGAGAGATCGAAAGTGGGGGCACCAGCCAGCAGGTAGGGCGCTGTCGTTGCCGTGCCAGGCGATTGTGCGTGCACCGTTGCACTAACGGATAACACAACAGATAAGAGAAAAAACAGTGAACACCCTGACTTCATCGGCAGTACCTTTTGTTATGACTGGGTTCGATTAAAACGATATCTGTCGTCCTTGTCAAAAGGGTAGAATCCTGGAAAAGACAACCATCAAGGAACTTACATGACCATACAGCAATGGTTATTCTCGTTTAAAGGGCGTATTGGACGCCGTGATTTCTGGATTTGGATTGGCCTCTGGATCGTTGGGATGCTGGTGCTTTTCTCACTGGCAGGTAAAAAATTACTCGATATCCAGACCGCCGCGTTTTGCCTTGTGTGCCTGTTATGGCCGACAGCGGCAGTGACGGTGAAACGGCTGCACGATCGCGGCCGTTCTGGCGCATGGGCATTTTTGATGATTGTAGCGTGGATGCTTCTGGCGGGTAACTGGGCGATTTTACCGGGCGTCTGGCAATGGGCGGTAGGGCGTTTTATTCCGACGTTGATTCTGGTGATGATGCTTATTGATCTTGGCGCATTTGTCGGCACGCAAAGCGCAAATAAATACGGAAAAGACACCCAGGACGTAAAGTATAAGTCCGAGAATAAATCAAGCCATTAGTCCTTAATATATCTCTTATTGCTATTTTTATCCGGGATCGTTATTTCCACGTTGCAAATGACGATGCCCGGAAAATCTTCTTCATTTCCTCATCTTAAGCAATATCAAAAAAAATGGTAATCCATAAGATCATTACTTGTTTGTTCTTCTCTTAACGGCGCATTATTCTTAAGTGGCAATCGACAGAGAGGCGAATATACAGAGGTGCCCTATGAAAGATGTCGTAGATAAATGCAGTACTAAAGGATGTGCGATTGATATCGGTACGGTTATTGATAACGATAACTGTACCAGCAAACTTTCGCGCTTTTTTGCCACCCGCGAAGAAGCAGAGTCCTTTATGACTAAACTGAAAGAGCTTGCTGCTGCCGCATCCTCTGCGGATGAAGGGGCCAGCGTGGCTTATAAGATTAAAGATCTGGAGGGGCAGGTTGAGCTTGATGCGGCCTTCACCTTCTCATGCCAGGCCGAGATGATTATTTTTGAGTTATCACTGCGTTCACTTGGTTAATGGAGTTAAACATGGCTTATAAACACATTGGCGTGGCAATTTCCGGGAATGAAGAAGATGCCTTACTGGTGAACAAAGCCCTGGATCTCGCCAGACATAACGATGCCCACCTGACGTTAATTCATATCGATGATGGCTTAAGCGAGTTGTATCCGGGTATCTACTTTCCGGCAACAGAAGATATTCTTCAACTGTTGAAAGATAAGTCGGATAACAAACTGTATAAACTGACGAAAAATATTCAGTGGCCGAAGACGAAACTGTGCATTGAGCGCGGAGAAATGCCAGAAACACTGCTGGAAATTATGCAAAAAGAGCAGTGCGACCTCCTTGTCTGTGGTCATCACCACTCGTTTATCAACCGTTTGATGCCAGCATATCGCGGAATGATCAATAAGTTGAATGCGGATCTACTCATCGTGCCGTTTATCGATAAGTAACCGCTTACCAGTAATGCTCCGCTGTCATGTGGCCCGGTCGACGACGTAAATGTTTCGTCATCTGCCGGGTCTCTTTCAGCAGTTGCTGCGTATCACGCACCATCTGCGGATTGCCACACAGCATCACATGGCTGGTCTCTTTGTTCATTGGCAGGCCAACCGCATTTTCCAGTTCACCACTTTCAATCAACGCCGGTATCCGGCCGGTAAGTGAACCCGCTACCGTTTCCCGGCTGACCACCGTCTGAATGCGCAGTTTTCCCTCGTAGCGTTTTTCCAGTTCCTGCATAAGAGGCAAATAACTTAAGTCGGCGGCATAACGTGCGGCGTGAACCAGTACCAGATTTTTGAAGCGATCTAAATCTTTGCCCAATTGTAGAATCGATAAATAGGGGCCAATCGCCGTACCGGTCGCCAGCATCCAAAGTGTTTCGCAATCCGGCACTTCATCCAGCACAAAGAACCCTGCCGCCTCGCTAACGACCTGCACTTCGTCACCCGGTTTTAGCGCCGCCAGTCGCGGGCTTAATTTGCCATCGGGGACGGTGACCAGATAAAACTCCAGATCGGGATTGTCGGGCGAGTTCACATAGGAGTAGGCACGCTGAACGCGTTCGCCATCAATTTCAAGGCCAAGTTTGGTGAATTGCCCGGCGGTAAACGGAAGCACGGGAGCGTGAACGGTGAGACTAAACAGGGCGTCGGTCCAGTTCTGCACTTTAGTGACTTTGCCTGTTACCCAATCAGCCATGTTTTTCTCCTGTTTTGATTGACTTGCCTTATCTTCGTTCTCCGAACAAAAAAATTCCAGTCCCGAAGGACTGGAAGGCTCAATCGATCAAATCGATCAGAGAATATGCACCTGCATTTCCGGGTCTTTACGATCCAGATAATGAATCGACTGAATGCGACGAATGGTACGTGACTTACCACGGATCAGCAGCGTTTCAGTGGTGGCAATATTGCCTTTGCGGCTAATCCCTTCCAGCAGATCGCCTTTGGTGATGCCGGTGGCAGAGAAGATGACGTTATCGCTACGCGCCATATCGCCCAGACGCAGCACTTTACCGGCTTCAATACCCATTGCTTTGCAGCGTGCCAGTTCCTGTTCGCCAATGCGGCGATTTTCCAGGTTATCACCTTTGACATCATGGCGTGCCAGCAGACGGCCGTTCATATCGCCATCTAATGCACGGATCACCGCCGCAGAAACCACACCTTCTGGCGCACCGCCAATGCCGTACAGCACATCAACTTCGCTATCCGGCATACAGGTAAGAATGGAGGCGGCGACGTCGCCATCCGGAATAGCAAACACGCGCACGCCGAGTTGTTGCATTTCTGCGATAACCGCGTCGTGGCGTGGTTTCGCCAGAATCGTTACCGTCAGTTCGCTTAACGGTTTGCCGAGTGCCGTTGCAACATTGCGCAGGTTATCCGCCAGCGGCAGATTCAGGTCGATGACGCCTTTGGCACCAGGTCCGACGATCAACTTCTCCATATACATATCCGGTGCATTGAGGAAGCAGCCTTTATCGCCTACAGCCAGCACTGCCAGCGCGTTAGCCTGGCCCATCGCTGTCATTCGCGTACCTTCAATCGGATCCACAGCAATATCCACCGCATCACCGCGACCAGTACCGACTTTTTCACCAATGTAGAGCATCGGCGCTTCGTCGATTTCACCTTCACCAATGACGATGGTGCCGTCAATGTTGACCTGGTTGAGCATGATACGCATGGCATTTACTGCCGCACCGTCAGCGGTATTTTTATCGCCGCGTCCTAACCATTTGTAGCCAGCCAGCGCCGCAGATTCAGTGACGCGGGAAAATTCGATGGCAAGTTCTCGTCTCATAGCAAACTCTAAGCAGTAAGGAATGGCGCGAAGTGTAGCACAGGGGAGGGGGCGGATTATTGATGTGTGCGGGGATTGCCTCCGCACGGAGCCATAGTCTGCGACATGCCGGATGCGGCGTGAACGCCTTATCCGGCCTACACAAAATGGCATCGGTTCGTAGGCCTGATAAGACGCGTCAGCGTCGCATCAGGCAATCAGCATCAGGCAATCGGTCAGATGCCTGACATTACTCCTCGTGTTCTTCCCACGCCATCGCACGTTTAACCGCTTTTTTCCAGCCTGCGTAACGGTAATTACGCTCGGTAGTTTCGATGCCTGGACGGAACTCGCGTTCAATCACCGCTTTCTCTTGCAGTTCGTCGAGATTTTGCCAGAAGCCAACCGCCAGACCGGCGAGATACGCCGCACCTAAGGCGGTAACTTCGCGAACTTCCGGACGCTCAACGCGAGTGCCAAGAATGTCCGACTGGAACTGCATCAGGAAGTTATTCGCCACCGCGCCGCCGTCCACGCGCAGGGCGTGCAGGCGAATACCGGAGTCAGCCTGCATTGCTTCCAGCACATCGCGCGTCTGATAGGCAATGGATTCCAGTGTCGCGCGGATAATGTGATTAGCGTTCACGCCACGAGTCAAACCGAAAATCGCCCCGCGTGCATACGGATCCCAGTACGGTGCGCCCAAGCCGGTAAAGGCCGGAACGACATATACACCGTTGGTGTTTTGTACTTTGGTCGCAAAATATTCGGAATCGTCGGCGTCGCTAATCAACTTCATCTCATCGCGCAGCCACTGAATGGATGCCCCCGCCATAAACACCGCACCTTCCAGCGCATAGTTCACTTCCCCGCCTGGGCCACAGGCGATGGTGGTCAGCAGGCCGTTTTCTGATTTCACCGCTTTATCGCCGGTGTTCATCAGCATAAAGCAGCCGGTGCCGTAGGTATTCTTCGCCATCCCTTCTTTCACGCACAACTGACCGAATAGCGCCGCCTGCTGATCACCCGCGATCCCAGCGATCGGAATACGAGTGCCGCCTTTGCCGCCAATGTTGGTCTGGCCGTACACTTCAGAAGAGCGACGCACTTCTGGCAGCATCTCGCGCGGGATATCCAGCGCGTCGAGCATTTTGTCGTCCCAGTCCAGAGTATGGATGTTGAATAACATGGTACGGGATGCGTTGGTGTAATCGGTCACGTGAACGCGGCCCTGAGTCATTTTCCAGATAAGCCAGGTATCAACCGTACCGAACAGCAACTCGCCACGACGTGCACGCTCGCGAGAGCCTTCCACATGGTCAAGGATCCACTTCACTTTGGTGCCGGAGAAGTATGGGTCAATGACCAGACCGGTGTTATTACGAATGTACTCTTCCATGCCATCGCGCTTGAGATGCTCGCAGATCTCGGCGGTACGACGGCACTGCCAGACGATGGCGTTATAGATCGGTTTGCCGGTTTCTTTTTCCCAGACGATAGTGGTTTCACGCTGGTTAGTAATACCAATAGCTGCAATTTGATCGGAACTGATATCGGCTTTCGCCAGCACTTCCACCAGCGTGGAGCTTTGGGTGGCCCAGATTTCCATTGGGTCGTGTTCTACCCAGCCTGGTTTTGGGTAGATTTGCTCAAATTCGCGCTGCGACACGCTAATGATATTGGCATCGTGATCCATTACGACCGCGCGGGAGCTGGTGGTGCCCTGGTCGAGCGCAACGATATATTTTTTTTCAGTCATGTTTAATTGTCCCGTAGTCATATTACAGCGAAGCTTTTTGTTCTGAAGGAGTTGTGGTCTCCTTTTCTTCCACAACACAGATATCGCAAGGCAAATGGCGACCAATCAGTTTGCGGTAGGCAAATGCACCTACAATCGCGCCAACGATAGGGCCAAAAAGCGGCACCAGGAAGTAAGGAATGTCTCTGCCGCCGGTAAAGGCGACATTGCCCCAGCCCGCCAGCCAGGCAAAGACTTTCGGACCGAAGTCACGCGCTGGGTTCATGGCAAAACCCGTCAATGGGCCCATAGATGCGCCAATGACCGCAATCAGTAGACCAATCAGCAAGGGAGCCAAAGGGCCGCGTGGTACACCGTTGCCATCGTCCGTTAACGCCAGGATCAGCCCCATCAGAATAGCGGTAATCACCATCTCAACTGCGAAAGCCTGCACAAAATTGATATGAGGATTAGGGTAAGTAGAGAAAGTGCCTGCCAGATCAACACTTTCAACGCTGCCGCGAACAATGTGATGAGTCTGCTCGAAGTCGAAAAATAAATTGTAGTAAAGCCCGTAAACTAAAGCCGCAGCACAGAAAGCGCCGGCAACTTGTGAAACGATAAAAGGAATAACTTTGCGCTTGTCGAAACAGGCAAACAGCCACAATGCAATGGTAACAGCGGGATTAAGATGCGCGCCGGAAACCCCTGCGGTCAGGTAGATGGCCATTGCCACCCCCAGTCCCCAAATGACACTGATTTCCCACTGACCAAAAGACGCACCAGCGACTTTTAGTGCTGCAACGCAACCCACACCGAAAAAAATCAACAACCCGGTACCGAGGAATTCAGCAATGCACTGGCCTTTCAAGGTTGATGTTTGACTCATAATCGGATCCTGAAGAGTTAATGTTTGTTGTATGCGTGAAAGTCACGGACCTCCACGATGCTTGTAGGCATGCTGTAAACTTATCGTTAACGAGCAAAAACGAGAAATATCGAACTTAAAATGTGTGTGCTTCGTCATAAAATGAGCGTTATCGCGCCATTTATTCCATCTGATTGTACATGATGCATGTTTGTTAGATCATTCGCGCAACAAATTTATTAACATTTTCGATTGGTGTGGATTATGTCACCAGGAGAAGGATGAAAAGTGTGGCAAACCGTAATCTGCAAGGCGTGCCGCTGGACAGCGATGGCGCGGCTTCATACAATCGGAGCTAACTAAAGTGCGCTCGTATTTATTAAGGCGTCACCGATAATCGGGACGAGGATTTTTATCCATCAACGCCTTGCAATTCAGGAGAGGTATGACAATGTCATTAGAAGTGTTTGAGAAACTGGAAGCAAAAGTACAGCAGGCGATTGATACCATCACTCTGTTGCAGATGGAAATCGAAGAGCTGAAAGAAAAAAATAACTCACTGTCGCAGGAAGTTCAGAATGCCCAGCATCAGCGCGAAGAACTGGAGCGTGAGAACAACCATCTGAAAGAACAGCAGCACGGCTGGCAGGAACGTCTGCAGGCACTGCTGGGTCGCATGGAAGAGGTTTAATCTCTTCCACGCAGAGGCGCCGCAAGGCGCCTTATTTTTTACTTCACTGTATTTTTAGCAGACAACATAATCTCCATCGCCTGTTGGCGATATTTATCTGCCGTATCTGGCTCCATTAATGCAATGATCCCCACAGCCCTGGGGGTGTCTTCAAGATAAACACTGATGGTTCTTTTCTGCTGACCATCAAAATTTATCAACACATCCTGATACTTACAGGTGAAATGTTTGGCATTACAATCATGAAACTGGAAGGTTTCTTCATTGTATTGATCCTTGAGATTGTCTCGCTGCATCTTCTTTAACTCTTCCAGCGAGTCATCGGCGCTACGTCCTGCGGGCAGGCGGAAAGCAGAAATAAAGACGCTATTATCTTCACTTCTTATATCAATGGTTTTATCAGTACTAATAGAAACCGTATTCCAGTGTCGGTTTGGGACAGTCACGGAAATAGCTGCCTTCTCAAACGTATAGTGCCACGGGGTGAACAGACGAAACGTATTGCCGACGTTGGATAAAAGCAGGACTCCCAATACCCAACAGCACCCGCGAGTAAAACTGGCGAAGTTACGCGTTTTTTTAGTGAATGTGCACAGAATACCTGACACAAGCACGGGAAGTAATAACGGCCCAAGAAGTACTGAACCGATATACTCGCCAACCATCCCAGGATCTCCAGTAAGCAAGTTACTGTGCTGAAGATGACTAAGAAAAACAGTTATTATCCATAGTATTAATAAGATAACGTATCTCATATCAATCCATTATTATTAACATGCACATCAGATCATTGACGAGCAGAAAGCATCATTTTCATTACTTCTTCTTGATATTCGTCCAAATAATCTGGGTCGATAGCTGCGACCAGTTGTATCAAATTAGTGTTATCCAGTAGGGTCATGAAAATAGCATGTCTTACTTTGCCATCACTCATTGTTTGCACTCCTTCCTGATAAGCGCAGGCAAATCCCTGAACATCACAAACATGCATTTTTGCAGTTCCGTTTTGAGTCGCGGTAAGTTCCTCGATTGAATGCACACCGAGTTCATTTTGTGAGAAGGCAACAATAGCTAAAATAGCATGGGCATCCCGGGTCACCAGGGTTGGTCCTTGTTTTACTATATTGGCAACCCACTGTTTGCTCGGAACCGTGACGGTGATACCTGGCTCCGGGAAAGTATAATCCCATATGCTGTGTCGTTCCCACACCGTATAGCTGCTATAGATAAGAAATAATCCCATTAACCAACAAGTGCCGCGAATAAAGCTGCGGCTGCTTCTTTTTTTTATCGTTATACAGATGATTGTGGCGATAATAAATGATAAGGCAAGTGGGTTAAAAAATACGTTAGCGAAATATAAAATCATTTCACCCGCGTTGCCAGATAAAAGAAATTTGTAGCGGAAATGGTTAACGGCTATAAGTAATAAATATATAAATAAAAGAATAATCTTCTGCATGAATGCGTCCATGTATAAAAAAGGGGAATTTAATTCCCCTTTTAACGCATGGCAGATACTTATTCAATATCCAGCGGATCTTCTGAAAGAATAATCCCGGTATTGTCGGCATAGAGATGGTCACCGGAGAAGAAGGTGACGCCGCCAAAAT
This sequence comes from Escherichia sp. KTE159, assembly GCF_000408805.1. NCBI lineage: Bacteria > Pseudomonadati > Pseudomonadota > Gammaproteobacteria > Enterobacterales > Enterobacteriaceae > Escherichia > Escherichia sp. KTE159. The sequence continues at coordinate 61,420 of NZ_KE137293.1, read as the reverse complement.
TGACGCGGACATCGCTTTCACCAATGCCTTCGCCAGTGGCACCGACCGGAATTGCGGCCATCGCCTGGATGCCGATATCCAGCTCTTCCAGATCATCTACCTGGCGCACTGCACCATAAATGACCAGGCCTTCCCATTCATTTTGTACCGCCAGACGCGCCAGTTCAGCATCGACCAGTGCGCGACGAACAGAACCACCGCCATCGACGACAAGAACACGACCACGGCCATTCTGTTCGAGCAGATCGTACAGCAACCCGTTGTCCTCGAAACATTTTACCGTGATGATTTGTCCGCCAAACGACGCCCGTCCACCAAAGTTGGAGAACAGCGGTTCCACGACGTTGACATCTTCTTGATAGATGTCACAAAGCTCGGAAGTATCGTATTTCATAGGCTTAACATTCAGTTGCTGCGAGAATTTTCAGTATATCGCGCTATGTGGGTTGTTGGCAAAATCATCAATTGTTAATTGATATTTGTCAGTTATGCTGCCCACTGGCTTAGGAATATCCCCAAAACAAACAGCAGGTTAGTCAGTAATGCCCCTTTAACAGTGCGTTCCAGCATCGGACGCATCGCCATCGGGTCCATTTCACGCATCACATAACGGGTTTGTTTCACTAACAACGGTGCCGCCAGCAGGAACAGCCAACCCCACAGGCTGTGCAGCGAAAAGAGATTAAACAGTGCCAGGCACACCAGTGACCCCATCAGCAGACAGGCATGGTAACGGCGTGCGTTCACTTCACCTAAGCGTACAGCCAGCGTGTTCTTGCCATTCTCGCGGTCGCTATTGATATCACGCAGATTATTAATGTTCAGTACCGCAGTAGCCAGCAGGCCACATGCTGTAGCCGGAAGGATCAACGCCGGAATCAGGGTATGCGCCTGCAAATACCAGCTCCCCATCACGCTTAACCAACCAAAGAACACCAGTACGGAAATATCGCCAAGGCCAATATAACCATAAGGACGATTGCCCACGGTGTAGGTGATAGCGGCAATGATCGACAACCCGCCAAGAATCAGGAAACCGACAAAATCGGCCAGCGTATGGCACGCCACTGCAACCAGTGCCAGCCCGGAGAGACAGATGAGCACGACGGTAATAATGAGCGCCCGTTTCATCTCTTGCTGGGTAATGACCCCTTTTTGCATCCCGCGTAGTGGTCCGATACGGTCAGGTTTGTCGCTGCCTTTAACGGCATCACCGTAATCATTGGCGAGGTTAGAGAGGATCTGTAACAGCCCGGCGGTAATCAGTGCCAGCAGAGCGACCAGCGGATCGAAGTGACCTTGCCACCATGCCAGCGCCGTCCCGACGATAATTGCAGCAAAGGCGAGGGGGAGGGTTTTAGGTCGTAAACTTTCCAGCCACGCCTGAGTTCGGCTAATTTGTTGTTCAGTCATAATACGCGCCAATAAAAATGGGGCCTTTCAGCCCCATCAAACAATGATGAAAATGATTGAACGCGATTATAGGATAAAACGGCTCAGATCTTCATCTGCCACCAACGCATCCAGATGTTTGCTCACATAATCTGCGTCAATGATGATAGTTTGACCGCTTAAATCGCTGGCGTCGTAGGAGATCTCCTCCATCAAACGCTCCAGAACGGTATGTAAACGACGTGCACCGATGTTTTCGGTAGATTCGTTCACCTGCCATGCGGCTTCCGCGATGCGCTTAATACCGGAGTCGGTGAACTCAATGTTTACGCCTTCAGTCGCCATCAGTGCTTTGTACTGCACGGTGATAGAGGCATTCGGTTCGGTCAGAATACGCTCGAAGTCGCTGGTGGTCAGTGCCTGCAGCTCAACGCGGATCGGCAGACGACCTTGCAGTTCCGGGATCAAGTCAGACGGTTTAGCAATCTGGAACGCACCAGAAGCGATAAACAGAATGTGGTCAGTTTTGACCATCCCGTGTTTAGTAGAAACGGTGCAACCTTCTACCAGTGGTAGCAGGTCGCGCTGAACGCCTTCACGAGAAACATCCGGACCGGAAGATTCGCCGCGCTTACAGATTTTGTCGATTTCGTCGATAAACACGATCCCGTGTTGTTCAACGGCATCGATAGCGTCTTGCTTCAGCTCTTCCGGGTTCACCAGTTTCGCCGCTTCTTCTTCAATCAGCAGCTTCATGGCGTCTTTGATTTTCAGCTTACGCGCTTTTTGCTTCTGACCACCCAGGTTCTGGAACATAGACTGCAACTGGCTGGTCATCTCTTCCATTCCCGGAGGTGCCATAATTTCAACGCCCATCGGTGCTGCGGCAAGATCGATCTCGATTTCTTTGTCATCGAGCTGGCCTTCACGCAGTTTTTTGCGGAATGCCTGACGTGCTGCAGACGGTTCCTGCTGCTGTTCGGTCTGTCCCCAGTTGTTTTTGGCCGGAGGGATTAGCACGTCGAGAATGCGCTCTTCTGCCAGTTCTTCAGCGCGATAACGGTTTTTCTCGATAGCCTGGACGCGTACCATTTTCACGGCGGCATCGGTCAGATCGCGAATAATAGAATCCACTTCCTTACCGACATAGCCCACTTCGGTGAATTTGGTGGCTTCAACTTTGATGAACGGCGCATTCGCCAGCTTCGCCAGACGACGGGCGATTTCAGTTTTACCGACGCCGGTCGGGCCGATCATCAGGATGTTTTTTGGGGTCACTTCATGGCGCAGCTCTTCGTTGAGCTGCATGCGACGCCAGCGGTTACGCAGTGCAATCGCCACAGAACGCTTAGCGTTATCCTGGCCGATGATGTGCTTATCCAGTTCGCTGACGATTTCGCGTGGGGTCATTTCAGACATGGGAGATCCTTACGCTTTGTAGCTTAATTCTTCGATGGTGTGGAAATGGTTGGTATAGATGCAAATGTCGCCTGCAATATCCAACGCCTTTTCAGCAATTTCACGGGCGCTAAGTTCAGTGTTTTCTAACAGCGCGCGCGCCGCCGCCTGGGCGTAAGGGCCGCCGGAGCCGATAGCAATAAGATCGTTTTCTGGCTGCACAACGTCACCGTTACCGGTGATGATAAGCGATGCAGTTTCGTCCGCGACCGCCAGCAGTGCTTCAAGTTTGCGCAACATGCGATCGGTACGCCAGTCTTTTGCCAGTTCAACGGCAGCTTTAACCAGATGGCCCTGATGCATTTCCAGCTTACGTTCAAACAGTTCGAACAGCGTAAAAGCATCCGCAGTACCGCCCGCAAAGCCCGCGATGACTTTGTCGTTGTACAGACGGCGGACCTTTTTCACGTTGCCTTTCATTACGGTATTGCCCAACGTGGCCTGGCCATCACCAGCGATGACCACATGGCCGTTACGGCGTACGCTTACTATAGTTGTCACGAGCTGACCCCTTGGTTACGAATACAGAGTACAAACCCCGTACAAAAGTACGGGGCATAATGCAATTATAGATGGGGGATATTTTGAGGGTTTCAACCCCCGGTGGCGAGCCGAATACAGTTTGTGTGACCCGCCATCTTCAAACGATTGAGGGTGTTGTCTGCGTTTTCTTTGCCTTTCACCGGGCCAATGACCACACGATTCCAGCCATTGTTGGTGGTAATTTTCGAGTCAAAACCTTCGAACGCCAGTTGAGCACGCACCGTCTCTGCCTGTTCCGCGCCTCTGAACGAACCGCACTGTACCATCCAGCGGCGTTCATCTTTTTTCTCTGCCGTCGGTTTTGGCGCGTCTGCGGCACGAGCAACGGGCGCAGCCTGCTGTGGTTTCGGCTGTGCAGCAGTATGCGCAGGCGTTTGCAGCAGATCCTGGTACGGTTGCTGAGTGGACGCAGGTTTAGACTGCCGCGGCTGAGACTGTACTGGCGCGGCTTGCGCAGTACGTGTCTGTTGCTGCCAGCTTTGTTCTGTCGCACGTGGCTGCTGGGCCAGACGTTGCTGTTCTGCTAACTGCTGCGCCTGACGCTGGCGTTGTAGCGTTTGCTGGCGCTGTTCCGGCGTCTGCTCATTCCACGGAACTTCAATTAGCTGCGTTGGCTGCTGGCGCATATCGGCCTGCATTTGCTCAAGAAGCTGGCGCTGTTCCGGTGTCAGTTGTTCCGGCGTTTTCACTTCACCACCGGCAGAAGGTTCTGTTGGCGCACGCACACCAGGCTGGCGACTTTCCAGCTCTTTTATGTAACGCCAGCGTTCTTCTGGTTTCGGAGGTAGTCCATTTCCGGTCACTTTCTGGCTTTGCAGCGTCTCGGACTCTTCTTTCTTGTGATGCGTAATGAAGTACAGACCACCGATAAAGGTCACAAGAACGGCGGCAGCAATAGCGACCATTGCGGGAGAAACCGCAGGCAGATTTCGTTGCTTTTTCCGTGAGGTGCTCTTTTTTCGCCGCGAAGGTGCCGGTTGGCTGCGGCGTACATAATCTCGTTGTGCCACTATCGTTTCGCTGTATTTATTCGTTCGTCAGCCCGCCATGTTACTTAAGCGGCGGGCCTTTGACCAGTCACGGAAGTCTTAAAGGTTTACTTTAAGTCAATGTGCGCGTCGATCCCCGGATAATAAGCTCGCAGTCCATTAAACGTGAGCCACTGCCGACCGTTTGCCCTTGCATTTGATCAAGCAATAACAGCATAGCTTCCCGACCGATTTCGTAACGCGGCTGCGCAATGGTTGTCAGCGGCGGATCACAGAATTGCGTCAGGTCGATGTTATCAAAACCGATGATGGAAAGGTCGTCAGGGATTTTCAGCCCCTGACGTTTGGCCTGTGAAAGTGCGCCGAGCGCCATCACATCGCTATGACAGAAGACGGCAGTAGGCGGCTGCGGAAGGTCGAGCAACTGTTGCATGGCCTTACTTCCGGCTTCGAAGGTGAAATCGCCTCGGGCGATATATTGCGGATCAACCATAATTCCGCAGCGACGCAGCGCCTGAACGTAGCCTTGCAGGCGATAGTGACACAGCGGCATCTCTTCTGGACCAGCAATACAGCCAATCCGTTTATGTCCCTGTTCATACAGGTAATTTACCGCATCGAATGCCGCGGTCAGGTTGTCGATATGAACCGTCGGCAGCTCCAGCTCCGGCGCAAATTCGTTCGCCATCACCATAGGCGGCAGATTACGTTGCTCCTCTATGCTGGCATCAAACGGCAGCCTTGAACCCAGCAGCAACATGCCATCAATTTGCTTGGTGATGATTAAATCGATAAAGGTTTTTTCCTGCTGATTTTGATGTGCGCAGTCGCCAATCAGCACCAGATATCCGTGACTTGCCGCCGTAATTTCGATACCGCGAATAATTTCGCTAAAGAAGGGATCACAGATATCCGGGACAATTACCAGAACTGTACGGGACTCATTACGCTTAACGTTACGTCCCATTGGCTGTGGTAAATAACCCACTTCCCGAGCGGCTTTTTCAACCCGATTACGAGTGGCCAGGGAGACTTTATCGGGATTCATCAATGCTCGGGAAACGGTCGCTGTAGAGACTTTTGCTTTCAGGGCAACGTCTTTCATGGTTGCGGCAGTTTCCTGCTTCTTCTTCGCTTTCACACTCACTCCTCGCCTGGCACGTCAGGCGTACTACATCCATGTTTACTTCATATCGGCAACATTTTTAGCAGATAGTGCGTGAAAACGGTTACAGAATTTTCATGAAAAGTGTGATGAATATTTAATTTTTCGATCCGCCTCGCATCGTGAGCGGTTTAGCCTTCAATGGGATCGACATCCAGCACCCATTTCACTTTTCGTGAATCCGGTATTGTGTTGATAAGCGCCAGAGTGCCATTAATGATGTGCTGCAAGCGCACGCGGGAAGGGTGTTGCAACAAGATCTGCCAGCGCCAGCGACCGCCTCGTTTGGGTGCCAGTGCCGGAACCGGGCCGAGAACCCACAGTTTGTCATCCGCCAGCGGACTGGAGAGGATCAGATTGCGCAACTGCTGCAGGAACAGAGGTGCGTGCTGATTATTATGATCTTCTGCGCGCACAATCACATGGCTGGTCCACGGTGGCAGTTGCATCATTCGCCGTTCGGCCAGCGCCTGTTCGGCAAAGGCGTCGTAGCCTTTATAGAGCAACGTTTGCAACAGAGGATGTTCCGGATGGTGTGTTTGCAGCACCACCTCACCCTGTTTACCTGCACGCCCCGCACGACCAGCGACCTGAGTGTAAAGCTGGGCAAAACGTTCTGCTGAGCGAAAATCGGCAGAAAATAGCGCGCCATCGACGTCCAGTAACGCCACAAGCGTGACATCCGGAAAGTGGTGACCTTTCGCCAGCATTTGCGTACCAATCAAAATCCTCGCGCCACCGCGATGCACTTCCGCCAGTTGCTGCTCCAGCGCGCCTTTACGGCTGGTGGTGTCGCGGTCGATACGTGAAATGGCTACACCAGGGAACATCGGCGCAAGCGTCTGTTCAAGCTGCTCAGTGCCCAGCCCCACCGGCATCAGGTGCGTAGAGCCGCAGGACGGACACTGGCGCGGCACCGGGCGCTGGCTATCGCAATGGTGGCAGCGCAGATGTTGCTGTGCCTGATGCAGCGTGTAGTAGTGATCACAACGTGGGCATTCGGCAATCCAGCCGCAGTCGTGGCACAGCAGCGCAGGCGCAAAACCACGGCGATTAAGAAAGAGAATAACCTGGTTGTCGGCCTGTAAATGCTGGCGCATACGACTGATTAACGCTGGAGCCAGCCCCGCCTGCACCTTCTGACCTTTTAAATCCAGCACGTGTTGAATTGCCGGACGCGCATTACCCGCCCGACGTGTCAGGCGCAGCAGGCGATATTTTTTCTGTTGCACGTTGCATAGCGTTTCCAATGCAGGCGTTGCCGAACCGAGAATGATCGGGATTTGCTCGCTGTGCGCGCGATATACCGCCAGGTCGCGGGCATGATAGCGCCAGCCTTCCTGCTGCTTGTAGGAACTGTCATGCTCTTCGTCGATGACAATCACGCCGAGATTTTTAAATGGCGTAAACAGTGCGGAACGCGTACCAATCACAATCGCTGCTTCGCCATTTTTCGCTTTCAGCCACGCCGAAAGGCGTTCGCTGTCGTTCAGACCAGAATGCAGAACTTCCACGGGGGCGTTAAATCGTTCACGAAAACGGGCGATAGTTTGCGGTGTCAGGCCGATTTCCGGCACCATTACCAGAGCCTGCTTGCCCTGGCTGAGAACGTTTTCCAGCACGCTTAAATAGACTTCCGTTTTACCGGAACCGGTGACGCCCGCCAGCAGCCAGGCAGAAAAAGAATCGGCCGCGCTATGAATTGCGCCAACGGCGGTGGCTTGTTCAGTATTCAGCCGCAGACGTTCGCCAGAAACGGCATAGCCCGTTCGCCAGTCGCTAAATTCTGGCGTTTCGCTTGCCAGTTCACACAAACCTTTTTTGCGCAGCGCCTGTAGTGCGGCATCATTAAATTCGAGAGTGGCGACCTGGTCGCGCCAGATTTTCCCTTGCCGCAATGCTGCCAGCGCTTGCTGCTGTTTTGGCGAACGTTTCAGGCTGTTGATATCCACCGCCTGGCCCTGCTCGGTGGCAAACCAGTACCACATTGGCGTGTTCGCCGCAGGTCGCCCCTGGCGCAGTAAAATCGGCAAGGCATGAAATAACACATCGCCAATCGGATGATGATAGTAATCCGCCGCCCATAGCAGTAATCGCCAGACGGAGTGAGTAAACACCGGCTCACTGTCCAGCACTTCTCCCACCGCTTTCAGTTCGTTGAGTGGCAACTCGCTGACGTCGCTAACCGACACCACAATCCCGATGCGTTCTTGCTGTTTGCCAAACGGCACGCGCACGCGACACCCGGCTTTAACCGTCATGCCTTCAGGCAGCAGATAGTCAAAGGTACGAGGGAGCGGAACGGGCAAGGCAACGTGGGCAACGGGCATAGCATCATCCTGACTTGAAATTCGGTGGAACAGTATACACATTGCCGTAGAGGAGTGCGGATCAGTTTGCATACGCTGGTTAATTTCTGTATGATTCGGCGCCTTTGATACGAAATGATCGTATTGAAACTATACTTTAAACATCGCGTGGTGTCTGGCGTTAGGGCTGGAAGAGCGACGCGGCCTTAAACCGAGGTTTTCCCATGAAAAAAGATATTCACCCGAAATACGAAGAAATTACTGCTAGCTGCTCTTGCGGTAACGTAATGAAAATCCGCTCCACCGTTGGTCATGACCTGAACCTCGACGTGTGCAGCAAGTGCCACCCGTTCTTCACTGGCAAACAGCGTGATGTTGCTACCGGTGGCCGTGTTGATCGCTTCAACAAGCGTTTCAGCATCCCAGGCAGCAAATAAGACCGGATTTCCGAAAAAAGCGCCGCACGGCGCTTTTTTTGTGCCTGAAAACTTTCATCAGCAACATAACTCATTGAGTTTGTGTTTTTTTATCTTTTCTTTCATCGCGAAAATCCATTTTATCGATACCGTATTTTTTCATGCGCAAATACAGCTTTTTTCTGGGTATCTGAAAGTAATCTGCAACGTCGTTTATACGACCCTGGTGGAAGTTGAGAGCATCAATAATTATTTGTCTTTCATAACTTTCTACTCGTTCATCCAGCGGTGCTGGATCAGTCTCCATCATCTGCAAATTGACCGAATCGTCCAGCATTAAAACACCTACTGCAACCAGTTCTGCCGCATTCACCAATTCAATGATATTACCCGGCCAGGCACGCGCCATCAGCCGTTTATAAAACGTTTTTCCCAGCAACGGCTGTTGGCGATTTAATCGTTTACAGGTGAGTGTCAGATAATGGTGAAAAATAGGTTCAATATCCCCCGGTCGTTGGCTTAGTGGTGGGCATTCAATGTGGGTGAGTGAAAAAAGAAAATACAATGCGGGAATGATTTTCTGTGCGGCGGCCAGTTCAGCCAGAGGGCTTTGATTAACAACCATCAGACGAAACGATCGATCCTGTGGGCGTTCCTGGAGTTGAATCAAGAGACGCTGATTTTCTTGTGTTAAATGTTCAAGTTCTTTTAATAACAGCGTGCCACCTTCTGCCTCTTTCACCCATTCTTCCAACGGTTGCTGACTATTAGCGCTGAGTGTGCGTTCAATTAAAGGTCTTTCTTTGCGAGAACTAAATTGATGAAGATAATGAGCAGCTAATGTTCTCCCTGTACCCGGTTCGCCGTAAAAACAGACGGGAAGATCGGTTTCTGCCAGTGTTTCAAGTTGTTGGCGTGTCTGGCGGATCCAGCCGCTGTTACCGATTAAGTGTCGATTAAACTGAGTGTGTCGCCATTTTTTTTGTTCCAGATAAGCTTCACGCTCTGCCAGTGCTTTTTCGATAAGTGATAGAAATTGTTCCGGATTGACCGGTTTTTGCAGGAAATCCCACGCTCCCTTTTTTACCGCTTCAACGGCCATAGGAACATCGCCATGACCGGTGATCATCAGAATAGGAAGATTAGGGTCGATCAGCGTTATTTTTTCCAGCAGCGTAATGCCTGAAATATCTGGCATGCAAACGTCGCACACAACGATGCCTTCCCAGGTATTTTGCAGCAATTGTAGGGCCTCTGAAGGGTTGCTACAGGTACATACTACATAACCCTCTTGCTGTAAGAGAGCGCTGTAGGCTTGCAGAACATCATTATCGTCATCAATTAACAGTATTGTTGGGTGAGTGTCTGTCATGCTTAAAGCTTCCTGAAACGTAGAATAACCAGCGCATGGTGGTCGAGAGTAGACGCGATATGTAACTCTCCCTGGCACTGACGCATAATAGAATGACTAATCGAAAGGCCAATACCCAAACCTACAGCTTTGTCAGTGGTAAAAGGTGTTAATAGTCGATCAGCCAGAAGCACAGGCCAGCCTTTTCCATTGTCAGCAATATATAGCGTTACAGTGGTGGCTTCTTCTTCAAAGTTAATGGTTATTGTGGGCGGTTCTTCCAGACAGGCTTCCAGGGCATTGGTAAATAAATTAACTAAAACTTGTTGAATTAAAACATCATCGCCATACACAGCAGGGAAATGATCCGGGTAGTGAAGAGAGGCTTTCAGTGGTCGATGTTTCAATGCCAGAAGTTCCCAGGATGAATAAATTACCTGCTGTAAATTGATTGCGCCGCCAGCTAATTCACTATCACGACGGCGGGCGAAGTTGCGCAGTCGTTTAACGATGTTATCCATGCGTTCGACCAGCGATCGCATAGTGACGATATAATTTTTTACCAAACCAACGTCTTGTTGTTCTAAAGCGCGGTTGGCACTGAACAGATACATAGATAATGCATTAAGTGGTTGATTAATTTCATGTGCCAGTGTTGTCATTGTCTGCCCGACTACGGCCAGTTTTGCGGTTTGGATCAATTCACTTTGTGCAGTACGAAGGTTTTTTTCAGTCGCTATTCGATCGCATATTTCCTGCTCCAGTTGACGTTGTTGTTGATTAATTTGTTCAATGGTCTGGCGGAGCAGGTTGGCAATTCTCCCAAGTTCATCGTTGCCGGAGACAGGGATATCAGCATCGAGTTCACCATTACTTAACTTGACGACGGCATCATTCAGTAACTGAAATCGGCGGATCATTCTGGGACGAATGTAGAGGTAATTTACCAGAATGACGAACAGCAAGGCGGTAACCATAGCCGACAAAATCAGTAGCCCGCTGATTTGCATTATTTTTTCCAATCGTAGATTGAATGTTTGTAGTTGTTGATGGCTATTTCCTAATTGAGTTTCTAATTGGTTGCGTATTTGCGTAAATACACGCTCTTTATCCCCGATAGTACTCATGAGGGTCTGTTGAGCTTGCTGCCAGGCAGCGAGGGTTCCGGGTAGATAATTTTGTTGAGTACCAAGCTCCCACAAGGAATAAACCGTCTGATGTAATGTGATGGTACTGGAATAAGACGATAACGATCTCACATTTTCGTCAATGCTGTGCTTCAAAAAATTCAGGTATTGAATATGTTGTTTTAACGAATCTATATCTCCACTATGTGTGTTAAGCATCTCCTTCAGTGTGCTGACGATCTGGGTTTCTATATGTGAAAGTTCGAAAACAAGTTGTAATTCTTTTTGAATAGTTTGTTGAGCATTTTGCAAATCCTGATTTTCGTGCAGATCTTTTCGTTGGCTGAGTTGATTGAGCAACGACGATTGTTGCCAACTTAAATCCTGAGTCAGAGAGTTAAGCTCATTATTGAAATCATCATGTAACCAGTTAACTCTTGAGGATATAACGTCGAGTTTTCCTTTTTCTTGATTGTTGTTATTCACCGCGCTATCGAGCTTGCTAAGCAATCTGTGACTACTGGCAACCTGTTGGTTAAGCGCATTTTGATGTACTGAATCAAGATGGGGATTAATGGCCTTAATTTTTTGTAGCCGTTGTTCAATTTGTTCCCTCACCTGAAGACGATTAACGGTATTGGTTGTCTGTTGTAGCTCATTGAATTCATTTACCAATGCGGTAAGGTTTTCTTCAAAAAGAAATGAAGCCTGAATCCGCGGGAAATAATCATCAAGCGCGTAGCGAACCTGAGAATTTTGTTCATACCACGAATAGAGGCTAACTACGCTAACGAATAGCGTAAGAACGGCACTAAAAACAAAGGCGAGGCGTAAGCTCGTCCCTATAGTATGTAGTTGTTTCACTTTAATGACTCGAGTTGCATGTTCACTAATTGCTGTTGATGCAGGAAAAACTGCTGCCATGCCATGATCTGAGCTTCACGAAAGCCTGATTGCAGTTCGAATTGCTGCAGATACATGGAATTAATAGCCTGTTGTGGGGTAACAGGAACGGCTGTTAATAATGCGCGCACATCTGGCAATTTACGCTTAAGCCGATGTTCTGCGGCATATAATGATTTCCAGGTGTTTTGAAGTTCGGTAAGGCGAAAAGTAATCGCATTATCAAATAACAATTGCACGAGCTTTTGGCGTTGCATAATCAACGGATAATCAAGGGAAGGGGAGGAAAATAATCGTAGTTGTTGCTCCGCGAGAGGAGTGCCGGAGGGCAGTGGGTATACCGGATACTTTCCTGAGTCAGAATCGCTCAATGCTTGTTGTCCTTCCGGGCTCAATAAGAAATTAATAAAACGACCCGCCTCCTGTGAATGTTCACTGCCGTTTGTGATAGCAATAAACATAGGTGCTGCGCGAGAGTTTGGGAAATAACTGAAACGTAAGGTTGAATTATTAAGCAGTACGTTAGCGTAATTGTCGATTATCGGACCAGCGTCTCCCAACCCTGTGCTGATCTTATTTGCTACACCGAAACTACGTGATGAAATGGTCGCGAGATTGCCGCCTATTTTCAGTAGTGTGCTCCAGCCGTTATTCCATCCTTGTTGTTGCAGGAGATCTTCAATCATCAGATGAGTGGTATCTGAACGCGAAGGGCTACTCATTAATAAGGTTCCTTGATAACGTGACCTGCTTAATTCCTTCCATGAAGTAGGTACTGGCTCATTTTTATCTTCCAGATGCGCTACATTGATCAGGATGCCATAGCCCGATACTGCAACTGCAACGGTGGTTGACCGAATAGAGTCGGGGACTAACTTTCTGCTTGTTTCTATCTGATTATTAAATGGCTGGAGCAGGTTTTTACTTTGTAATCGCTGTAGCAACATGGGGGATGAACTCAATACCAGATCAATATTTTCACCCAATGGATTTTCAAGCAGGCGCTCAATGGATGCACTGGTTCGGTTGAGTGTTCGGATTTGGGTTGCCAGGGGTTGCTTTTGCCATTGACTGATAATGTGCTCTGTCGCTTCCGAAGAAAGCGTTGTAGCAATCACCAGCTCTTGTGCTGAGGTGACGTTGACGCATAAAAGCCAACAGATTAGTGTTCGTTGTATAATACGAATCATGTCAAAAATCCTATTAACGAGAGAAAAACTCTTACGCTGTAATTCATATCATTATCCGTTCGCTAATATACTCAATGAACAGCAAGACACTTGTGTCAGTATCGGAAATTATCATTAATTTGGATGTAGCCAGCGTCACTATATCCGGAAGCGTTTGTTAAAAAAAGATCAATATTGCACCTCTGAACACGTGTATCTTGCGGAAATAGCGGTTGTTATGGGTATGCTCGGTAATTAATTTCCACACTTGCGCTATCGGATTCAGGTTATGACCGGATTCTATTGTTTCTTTGCGCCAGTCTTCATGCGCCGGAAGAATGGCTTTAATTCGAGCGCAAATGTGCTTGTCATGAAGGATATCATGAAAATGTTTAAGTCCTCCTTGTTGTTGAGCGGTGATGAAAACTTTCATGTTGCGCAGCATGATCCTCCGATAGGGTAAAATCAAGTATCTTCAATGATCACGTGTATAGATACAAAATATGTGACTGACATCAAAAACTGAAAAAATTAATAAAAGGAATTATTTTTATATTGGGGCTGTTGTAACCCGTTAAGACTTAAATAAGAGCCGAATTCTATTTTGGGATGTGAAAATGGGAAAGAAATGGAACATGATATTTGTATTTTTGAGTCAATTTTGACTCATTTGCCTTGTATTGTAACTTAAACTCTCTTGCTTCACTATCTTCAAAACCAATGAAGCAAGGGCTTTTGAAATACTCATCAGAGAGTAGCAACTAGCATTGCTGTTTAAAATAACTCTATGAACTGGAAGGTGATGTATGCTTTCTCTATTGAAACCTCAAGTGGCAACACATAAGGTTCCTGAAAGTGAAATAAAGAATACCTATAATCGTTATCGTATGCAGGCGCTATTTAGCGTGTTTATCGGTTATCTTTCGTATTATATTGTCAGGAATAACTTTGTTCTCTCCACACCTTATTTAAAACAAGATCTTAATCTGTCTGCGACTCAAATAGGGCTACTTAGCAGTTGTATGCTAATCGCCTATGGTATTAGTAAAGGGGTAATGAGTAGCCTGGCAGACAAAGCTAATCCTAAAGTCTATATGGCTGTGGGTTTAGTTCTTTGCGCCCTCGTTAACGTGGCGCTTGGTTTTAGTTTTGCTTTTTGGATGTTTGCGGGACTTGTCATTCTGAATGGCCTCTTTCAAGGGATGGGCGTTGGCCCTTCGTTTATTACAATAGCCAACTGGTTCCCTCGTAAAGAACGGGGCATCGTCGGTGCGGTCTGGAATATTTCGCACAATGTGGGGGGCGGTATTGTTGCTCCGATTGTTGGTGGTGCATTTGCCGTATTGGGTACTGAACACTGGAAAATAGCAACGTATGTTGTTCCAGCGATTGTATCAGTTGTCATTGCTATAGTCGTGCTGATGACAGGTAAAGGTTCTCCCGTAAGTGAAGGTTTACCACCATTAAGCGAAATTGTTCCGGACGACGTCAGCATTAAAGCAAAAGATGATCGTGCGCCAGAAGATATGACTGCCTGGCAAATTTTTTGTACCTATGTGCTAAAAAACAAGAATGCATGGTTCGTCTCTTTCGTTGATGTTTTTGTCTATATGGTGCGTTTCGGAATTATCAGTTGGTTGCCCATTTACCTGTTAAGCGTGAAACATTTTACGAAGACTGAAATGAGCACGGCATTTTTAATTTTTGAATGGGCGGCTATTCCAACGACGTTATTTGCTGGCTGGTTGAGTGATAAATTATTTCATGGTCGCCGTATGCCACCCGCGATTATCAGTATGGTATTGATTTTCTTCTGCCTGCTGGGCTACTGGAAAAGCGACTCTCTGCTCTCTATTACCATTTTTGCTGCTTGCGTAGGCTGCCTTATCTATGTTCCGCAGTTCCTGGCTTCTGTGCAGACAATGGAAATTGTCCCCAGTTTTGCCGTGGGTTCCGCAGTCGGTTTGCGTGGTTTTATGAGTTATATTCTTGGCGCAACGCTTGGTACAAGTTTGTTTGGTGTTATGGTCGATCAGGTAGGTTGGGATGGCGGTTTTTATCTTCTGCTTGCTGGTGTTATCTGTTGCATTATTTTCTGTACGCTAACGCACTTTGGCGCGGTCGCTATGGAACGACAGCGTCAAAATGACGTGGCTGCGTTTTCGCAAGAGCTTCAGACCAATAAAAATTAGATTTTGGGGGCCAGTCACGAGGTGATTGGCCCATTACCAGGAAAACAGCGGCCATTCTTTAGCGACGGTAGTGAGTTGTGGCGCATCGAAAACGGCCTGTGGTGAAACCACCGTTTCTTCAAGCGGGATATTTTTGCCGTAGCGTTCTTTGAGCTTCGCCTGGACCAGCGGGTTGCTAAGATCGAACTCTTTCAGTTTTTGCTGCTCGCCCACGCTCATTCCCAGCGCGTTCTGATACACCTTCCACACCACTTCTGAACAATACTGGCGATCGTCGCTCCACGAGAAGCTGAAGTCATACGGTTTACCAAGATAACGTTTTGTCGCTTGCGCCAGTTTTTGCTGTTGTTCGGTATTCAGCCCGCCTTCAACACGGCGCACAATGTATTTGCCCTTTTCACCGTGGGCGATCCACTGCTTCAGCGGGGTGTATTTCACCGGGCCGACGGCTTCAAAGACGTAGGGCTTTTTATTGCGTATCACCAGCATACCGGTATGGCTGTAATCGGAATGGGTCGCCAGTTGGATCGCTTTACTTTGCGATGAGCGAGAGATCTGAAAGATGATGTCGCCGGTTTGTGGCTGCCAGGCAAAGGCTGGCGCAGAAACCAGCAGGCTGGGGATGAGTAGCCTGATTTTCATCGTTAAACGTCCATGTATAAAAAGGCGGTGGGTTAGATCTGAGCCGCTGACAACGTGCTTGTTGTTTATGCCGGATGCGGCGTGAACGCCTTATCCGGCCTACAAGTTCGTGCAAATTCAATAGATTGCAATATGACGTAGGCCTGATAAGCGTAGCGCATCAGGCGATTTTGCCTTTGGCAGCACTCCCCACGCCGCTCTTTTCCGCTTTAGTATTCCCACGTCTCCGGGTTAATCCCCATCTCACGCATGATCTCTTTTGCCGCTTCCGGGATTTCGTCGCTGCGCTCTTTACGCAGATCGGCATCATCCGGCAGCGGTTGCCCGGTAAAGGCATGCAGAAACGCTTCACACAGCAGTTCGCTGTTGGTAGCGTGACGCAGGTTATTCACCTGACGACGCGTGCGCTCATCGGTGAGGATTTTTAACACCTTAAGAGGAATGGAAACCGTAATCTTTTTGACTTGTTCACTCTTCTTGCCGTGCTCAGCGTATGGGCTGATATATTCGCCGCTCCATTCAGCCATGAGATACTTAATCCTCTTCGTCAATAAATTGAGACCAGACCGTACAATTAATAAGGTTACTGGTCATAAACCCGCATAGTTTACCGTACAGGCGCTACCGTGACATCGTGTAATGCGCCTGTCAGCGTGATAATGCATGTAATTTTAACGGCAATTTCTGATTTGCTCAATCTATACGCAAAGAAGTTTAGATGTCCAGATGTATTGACGTCCATTAACACAATGTTTACTCTGGTGCCTGTCTTTTCACCGACTCAGCCCAGGGAACTTCATCACATGACGCGTAAACAGGCCACCATCGCAGTGCGTAGCGGGTTAAATGACGACGAACAGTATGGTTGCGTTGTCCCACCGATCCATCTTTCCAGCACCTATAATTTTACCGGATTTAATGAACCGCGTGCGCATGATTACTCGCGTCGCGGCAACCCGACGCGCGATGTCGTGCAGCGTGCGCTGGCAGAACTGGAAGGTGGCGCTGGCGCGGTGCTTACTAATACCGGCATGTCAGCCATCCATCTGGTGACTACCGTCTTTTTGAAGCCGGGCGATCTGTTGGTTGCGCCGCACGATTGTTACGGCGGCAGCTATCGTCTGTTCGACAGTCTGGCGAAACGTGGTTGTTATCGCGTGCTGTTTGTTGATCAAGGTGATGAGCAGGCATTACAAGCGGCACTGGCAGAAAAGCCCAAACTGGTGTTGGTAGAAAGCCCCAGTAATCCATTGTTACGCGTCGTGGATATTGCGAAAATCTGCCATCTGGCAAGGGAAGTTGGGGCGGTGAGCGTGGTGGATAACACCTTCTTAAGCCCGGCATTACAAAATCCGCTGGCATTGGGTGCCGATCTGGTGTTGCATTCATGTACGAAATATCTGAATGGCCACTCTGACGTAGTGGCTGGCGTGGTGATTGCTAAAGATCCGGATGTGGTCACCGAACTGGCCTGGTGGGCAAACAATATTGGCGTGACGGGTGGTGCGTTTGACAGTTATTTGTTGCTGCGTGGTCTGCGAACTCTGGTTCCGCGTATGGACCTGGCTCAGCGCAACGCGCAGGCGATTGTGAAATATCTGCAAACCCAACCGCTGGTGAAAAAACTTTATCACCCGTCGCTGCCGGAAAATCAGGGGCATGAAATTGCCGTGCGTCAGCAAAAAGGCTTTGGCGCAATGTTGAGTTTTGAACTGGATGGTGATGAGCAGATGCTGCGTCGCTTCCTGGGCGGGCTGTCGTTATTGACGCTGGCGGAATCATTAGGGGGAGTGGAAAGTTTAATCTCTCACGCCGCAACCATGACACACGCAGGCATGGCACCAGAAGCGCGTGCTGCCGCCAGGATCTCCGAGACGCTGTTGCGTATCTCCACCGGTATTGAAGATGGCGAAGATTTAATTGCCGACCTGGAAAATGGCTTCCGGGCTGCAAACAAGGGGTAAAAATGAGTGTGATTGCGCAGGCAGGGGCGAAAGGTCGTCAACTGCATAAATTTGGTGGCAGTAGTCTGGCTGATGTGAAGTGTTATTTGCGTGTTGCGGGCATTATGGCAGAGTACTCTCAGCCCGACGATATGATGGTGGTTTCCGCCGCGGGTAGCACCACTAACCAGTTGATTAACTGGTTGAAACTAAGCCAGACCGATCGTCTCTCTGCGCATCAGGTTCAACAAACGCTACGTCGTTATCAGTGCGATCTGATTAGCGGCCTGTTACCCGCCGAAGAAGCCGATAGCCTCATCAGCGCCTTTGTCAGCGATCTGGAACGTCTGGCGGCGCAGCTCGACAGCGGTATCACCGACGCAGTATATGCGGAAGTGGTAGGCCACGGTGAAGTATGGTCGGCGCGTTTGATGTCCGCGGTGCTTAACCAACAAGGACTGCCTGCGGCCTGGCTCGATGCCCGTGAATTTTTACGCGCTGAACGCGCCGCACAACCGCAGGTTGATGAAGGCCTGTCTTATCCGTTGCTGCAACAATTGCTGGTGCAGCATCCGGGCAAACGTCTGGTTGTGACCGGGTTTATCAGCCGTAACAACGCCGGTGAAACGGTACTGCTGGGGCGTAACGGTTCCGACTATTCCGCCACCCAAATCGGTGCGCTGGCGGGTGTTTCCCGCGTAACTATCTGGAGCGATGTCGCCGGGGTATACAGCGCCGACCCGCGCAAAGTGAAAGATGCCTGTCTGCTGCCATTGCTGCGTCTTGATGAAGCCAGCGAACTGGCGCGTCTGGCAGCCCCTGTTCTCCACGCCCGTACCTTACAGCCCGTTTCTGGTAGCGAAATCGACCTGCAACTGCGCTGTAGCTATACGCCGGATCAAGGTTCTACGCGTATTGAACGTGTACTGGCTTCCGGCACTGGTGCGCGAATTGTCACCAGCCACGACGATGTCTGTTTGATTGAGTTTCAGGTGCCAACCCGCCAGGATTTCAAACTGGCACATAAAGAAATCGACCAGATTTTGAAACGTGCTCAGGTGCGTCCGCTGGCAGTTGGCGTGCATAACGATCGCCAGTTGCTGCAATTTTGCTACACCTCCGAAGTGGCTGATAGCGCCCTGAAAATTCTCGATGAAGCAGGATTGCCAGGCGAACTGCGTCTGCGTCAGGGGCTGGCGTTGGTAGCGATGGTAGGCGCAGGTGTCACCCGTAACCCACTGCATTGCCACCGTTTCTGGCAGCAACTGAAAGGTCAGCCGGTCGAATTTACCTGGCAGTCGGATGACGGTATCAGTCTGGTGGCAGTACTACGCACCGGCCCGACCGAAAGCCTTATTCAGGGACTGCATCAGTCCGTCTTCCGCGCGGAAAAACGCATCGGCCTGGTCCTGTTCGGTAAGGGCAATATCGGTTCGCGTTGGCTGGAACTGTTCTCTCGTGAGCAAAGTACGCTCTCGGCGCGTACCGGATTTGAGTTTGTGCTGGCAGGCGTGGTGGACAGCCGCCGCAGCCTGTTGAGCTATGATGGCCTGGACGCCAGCCGCGCGTTAGCCTTCTTCAATGATGAAGCCGTCGAGCAGGATGAAGAGTCGCTGTTCCTGTGGATGCGCGCCCATCCGTATGATGATTTAGTGGTGCTGGACGTTACCGCCAGTCAGCAGCTTGCTGACCAGTATCTCGATTTCGCCAGTCACGGTTTCCACGTTATCAGCGCCAACAAACTGGCGGGAGCCAGCGACAGCAACAAATATCGCCAGATCCACGACGCTTTCGAAAAGACCGGACGTCACTGGTTGTATAACGCCACCGTCGGCGCGGGCTTGCCGATCAACCACACTGTGCGCGATCTGATCGACAGCGGCGACACTATTTTGTCGATCAGCGGGATCTTCTCCGGCACGCTCTCCTGGCTGTTCCTGCAATTCGACGGCAGCGTGCCGTTTACCGAACTGGTGGATCAGGCGTGGCAACAGGGCTTAACCGAGCCTGACCCGCGTGATGACCTTTCCGGTAAAGACGTGATGCGCAAACTGGTGATTCTGGCGCGTGAAGCGGGTTACAACATTGAACCGGACCAGGTGCGCGTGGAGTCGCTGGTGCCAGCACATTGTGAAGGCGGCAGCATCGACCACTTCTTTGAAAACGGCGATGAACTGAATGAGCAGATGGTGCAACGACTGGAAGCCGCCCGCGAAATGGGGCTGGTGCTGCGCTACGTGGCGCGTTTCGATGCCAATGGCAAAGCGCGTGTTGGTGTAGAAGCGGTGCGTGAAGACCATCCGCTGGCATCACTGCTGCCGTGCGATAACGTCTTTGCCATCGAAAGCCGCTGGTATCGCGATAACCCGCTGGTGATCCGTGGGCCAGGCGCTGGGCGCGACGTCACCGCCGGGGCGATTCAGTCGGATATTAACCGCCTGGCGCAGTTGTTGTAATTTCAGGAATCTAATAATGCCTGGTACACATGTTTTCGTGTCTATGGTTTCTAACTAAATATATTGATTTATCATTTGGTTATAGGCCGGATGAAGCGTTTGCGCTACATCCGGCAAGAAGCAATAAGTACGTTGTCAGCCTGCATCTGTAATCCGGTCTGCCTTGCATTCCGGATTTTCTTTTCCTTACCATCCTGAATTTTTCTCATCTTTCCTGATTTTTCCTCACCATCATTGGTCATTTTTCGGTTGACGCTCCTCCGCTTTTCCTTCATCTTTACATCTGGACGTCTAAACGGATAGATGTTCACAACACAACATATAACTACAAGCGATTGATGAGGTAAGGTATGAGCTTTTTTCACGCCAGCCAGCGGGATGCCCTGAATCAGAGTCTGGCAGAAGTCCAGGGGCAGATTAACGTTTCGTTCGAGTTTTTCCCGCCGCGTACCAGTGAAATGGAGCAGACCCTGTGGAACTCCATCGATCGTCTTAGCAGCCTGAAACCAAAATTTGTTTCGGTGACCTATGGTGCGAACTCCGGCGAGCGCGACCGCACGCACAGTATTATTAAAGGTATTAAAGAGCGTACTGGTCTGGAAGCTGCACCGCATCTTACCTGCATTGATGCGACTCCCGACGAGCTGCGCACCATCGCCCGTGACTACTGGAATAACGGTATTCGCCATATCGTGGCGCTGCGTGGTGACCTGCCGTCGGGAAGCGGTAAGCCGGAAATGTATGCTTCTGACCTGGTGGAGCTGTTAAAAGAAGTCGCGGATTTCGATATTTCAGTAGCGGCGTATCCGGAAGTTCACCCGGAAGCGAAAAGCGCCCAGGCGGATTTACTCAACCTGAGACGCAAAGTGGATGCTGGAGCCAACCGCGCTATCACTCAATTCTTCTTTGATGTCGAAAGCTACCTGCGCTTTCGCGACCGTTGTGTCTCTGCGGGGATTGATGTGGAAATTATTCCGGGCATTTTGCCGGTCTCTAACTTTAAACAGGCGAAGAAATTTGCCGACATGACTAACGTGCGCATTCCGGCGTGGATGGCACAAATGTTTGACGGCCTGGATGACGACGCCGAAACCCGTAAACTGGTGGGTGCAAATATCGCGATGGATATGGTGAAAATTTTAAGCCGTGAAGGGGTAAAAGATTTCCACTTCTATACTCTGAACCGTGCTGAAATGAGTTACGCGATTTGCCATACGCTGGGTGTTAGACCGGGTTTATAAGTGTTTTTGTTTCGGTGAAAATCACACAGTGATCACAAAATTAAAACAAAGCACAAAATGCCTCCTCGAAGCGAGGGGGCAGACCAGCAAAACTATTGACTCGCTTTTTCTCCTTTATTCCTTAAAGGAACAGGGAGAAAACAGCGATAAAGCCTCTTTGTATAAAGTATTTATCCGTAATCGGACATAATCAAAAAGGCTTATTTAAGATCATTTTGATCTACATCTCTTTAACTAATGATATGTAAGATCCCAACTATCGCATCCGTGGATTAATTCAATTATAACTTCTCTCTAACGCTGTGTATCTTAAGGGTAACACTGTAGAGGGAGCATATTGATGAGCACGTCTGACGATATCCATAACACAACAGCTAGCGGAAAATGTCCGTTCCATCATGGCGGTCATGACCAGAGCGCCGGTGCGGGAACAACCACTCATGACTGGTGGCCAAAACAACTCCGTGTTGACCTGTTAAACCAACATTCTAACCGTTCTAACCCACTGGGTGAGGACTTCGACTACCGCAAAGAATTTAGCAAGCTAGATTACTACGGCCTGAAAAAAGATCTGAAAGAGCTGCTGACAGAGTCCCAACCGTGGTGGCCAGCAGACTGGGGCAGCTACGCGGGTCTGTTTATTCGTATGGCCTGGCACGGCGCGGGGACTTACCGTTCAATCGATGGTCGCGGTGGCGCGGGGCGTGGTCAGCAACGTTTTGCACCGCTCAACTCCTGGCCGGATAACGTCAGCCTGGATAAAGCGCGTCGTCTGTTGTGGCCAATCAAACAAAAATATGGTCAGAAAATCTCCTGGGCCGACCTGTTTATCCTTGCGGGTAACGTGGCGCTGGAAAATTCTGGCTTCCGTACTTTCGGTTTTGGTGCCGGTCGTGAAGACGTCTGGGAACCGGATCTCGACGTAAACTGGGGTGATGAAAAAACCTGGCTTGCCCACCGTAATCCGGAAGAGCTGGCAAAACGGCCATTAGCAGCAACCGAAATGGGGCTGATTTACGTTAACCCGGAAGGACCAAATGCCAGCGGTGAACCGCTTTCTGCGGCTGCAGCTATTCGCGCGACATTTGGCAATATGGGAATGAACGACGAAGAAACCGTTGCGCTGATCGCAGGTGGTCATACGTTAGGTAAAACTCACGGCGCAGGCCCGGCAACGCACGTAGGTCCTGATCCGGAAGCCGCACCGATCGAAAACCAGGGCTTAGGCTGGAAAAGTGATTTTGGTTCCGGTGTCGGTGCCGATGCGATTACTTCAGGCCTGGAAGTGGTCTGGACGCAAACGCCGACTCAGTGGAGCAACTATTTCTTCGAAAACCTGTTCAAATATGAGTGGGTACAGACTCGTAGTCCGGCAGGTGCCATCCAGTTTGAAGCAGTCGATGCACCGGAAATTATCCCGGATCCGTTCGATCCGTCGAAGAAACGTAAGCCGACGATGTTGGTCACTGACCTGACTCTGCGTTTTGATCCAGAGTTTGAGAAGATTTCACGTCGCTTCCTCGATGATCCACAAGCGTTCAACGAAGCCTTTGCCCGTGCATGGTTCAAACTGACGCACAGGGATATGGGGCCGAAATCTCGCTACATCGGACCGGAAGTGCCGAAAGAAGATCTGATCTGGCAAGATCCGCTGCCACATGCGTTCTTCAACCCGAGCGAGGAAGATATCCTTAATCTTAAGGCGGCGATTGCTGAATCTGGCCTCTCCGTGAGCGAGCTGGTTTCTGTTGCCTGGGCTTCCGCCTCCACCTTCCGCGGTGGGGATAAACGTGGCGGCGCGAATGGTGCGCGTCTGGCATTGGCTCCACAGCGCGACTGGGAAGTTAATGCCGCAGCAGCACGTGCATTGCCGGTGCTGGAAGGGATCTACAAATCCTCCCATACAGCGTCGCTTGCCGACATTATTGTTCTTGCCGGTGTCGTTGGTGTTGAAAAAGCGGCGAGTGCGGCGGGTATCAGCGTTAATGTTCCGTTTACACCGGGCCGTGTAGACGCGCGCCAGGATCAGACTGACATTGAGATGTTTGAGCTGCTCAAACCTGTTGCCGACGGTTTCCGTAACTATCGTGCTGCGGCGGGTGAGGCTACAACTGAATCTCTGTTGATCGATAAAGCACAGCAATTGACCCTGACTGCACCGGAAATGACGGTGTTGGTCGGCGGGATGCGCGTACTGGGTGCCAACTTCGATGGCAGCAAAAACGGCGTCTTTACTGACCGCGTGGGCGTATTGAGCAATGACTTCTTTGTGAACTTGCTGGATATGCGTTACGAGTGGAAAGCGACCGACGAATCGAAAGAGCTGTTCGAAGGCCGTGACCGTGAAACGGGTGAAGTGAAATACACTGCCAGCCGTGCGGACCTGGTATTTGGTTCTAACTCCGTCCTGCGTGCGCTGGCAGAAGTTTACGCCAGCAGCGACGCCCACGAGAAGTTTGTTAAAGACTTCGTGGCGGCATGGGTGAAAGTGATGAACCTCGACCGTTTCGACCTGCTGTAATCTGAACTCCTTCAGCGACTGCCTTTCAGGCGGTCGCTGAAGTTTCTTTACCAGCGTATAGTGTCCACAGGAAAACTACACACTGGATCTCTCATGTCTGCCGCAGGAAAGAGCAACCCACTGGCAATCAGTGGCCTGGTTGTGCTCACACTTATCTGGAGTTATAGCTGGATTTTCATGAAGCAAGTCACCAGCTACATCGGTGCCTTCGACTTTACTGCTTTACGCTGCATTTTTGGCGCTCTCGTTTTATTCATCGTCCTTTTATTACGTGGTCGCGGTATGCGTCCGACGCCGTTTAAATACACTTTAGCTATTGCCCTGTTACAAACCTGCGGGATGGTGGGACTGGCGCAATGGGCGTTGGTGAGCGGCGGAGCAGGGAAGGTGGCAATCCTGAGCTATACCATGCCGTTCTGGGTGGTGATTCTCGCGGCGCTGTTTCTTGGTGAACGCCTGCGACGCGGGCAATATTTCGCTATTCTGATTGCCGCCGTTGGATTATTGCTGGTGTTACAGCCGTGGCAACTCGATTTCTCCTCGATGAAAAGCGCCATCCTGGCAATCCTCTCCGGCATCAGTTGGGGGGCGAGTGCGATTGTTGCGAAACGCCTTTATGCCCGCTATCCGCGCGTGGATTTATTGTCGTTAACATCCTGGCAGATGCTTTATGCGGCGCTGGTGATGAGTGTGGTCGCCTGGCTGGTGCCGCAACGTGAAATTGACTGGCAGCCCACGGTGTTCTGGGCGCTGGCCTACAGTGCGATTCTGGCGACGGCACTGGCCTGGAGTTTGTGGCTATTTGTACTGAAAAACTTACCTGCCAGTATTGCCAGCTTAAGCACGCTGGCGGTTCCTGTTTGCGGCGTACTCTTTTCCTGGTGGCTGCTTGGTGAAAACCCCGGCGCGGTTGAAGGCAGCGGTATTGTGCTGATTGTGCTGGCACTGGCGCTGGTAAGCCGTAAGAAAAAAGAAGCCGTCAGCGTAAAAAAAATCTGAAGAGCGTCTTCCCTGGGCGCTATCGCTTATTTAGCAAAATAGCGGTAGTGCCCGACAATCTGCCAGCTAAACAACACATCTTCTTCCTGCGCGCCTGCGCCAATGTTATGTATCACCAGTGGCGTACCGTTGCGGGCGAAGCCATCTGAAACCACCCCAATATGTGCCAGCCCGTTATCTAATCGCCAGGAGACAATATCGCCCGCTTGATAGTCACTGGGGTTCTTGCTGGTGGGGCGTGTTTTATCGTGGCGGATAAACCAGGTTTCCAGATTAGGCACCCGACGGTGATCGATGTTGCTGTCCGGGCGCTTTAACTTCCATTTTTGCGGGTACTCGGCAAAATTCTTCGCCATATCTTCATGAACCAGCTTCTGCAAATCTACCTGCTGGCTGCGTAATGCGCGGATCACTACATCAGAACATACGCCGCGTTCCTGCGGGACATCACCGCCAGGATAGGTAAGCTGCACATACGCCGGATCGTAAAATAGCGTGCTGCTAATTTGCTGTCTGGCACCGTCTGCGATGGCAAGGTTGGTGTTGGCCTGGATTTGTACCACGGTTGGTGGAACGGCGGGAGATTTTAAGGAGTGGCTGGTAAATGCCGTTAGAAGGCTGACCAACGCCAGTGAAGCTTTCATCTGTTTCGTCCGTGAAAATAAGAGTCACAGATTCGACCTTCCGGGCTAACGATTGTTCTGTGGAGAAAATGTCCAGAAGCGGATAAAAAACTCCCGAACAACGTGGGAGTTTTAGTTTACTGGCACAGAGTGCCGGATGCGGCGTGAACGCCTTATTCGGCCTACAAAATCACGCAAATTCAATATATTGCAAAGATTACGTAGACCTGATAAGCGTAGCGCATCAGGCTATTTTGCGTTCAAACTCCCGGACAAGCCGGGAGTTTGGCGTAGGTTATTCCCACTCTTGCAGGAAACGCTGACCATACTGGTCGGCTACCAGCAGTGCGGCGTAAACCTGATCTGGCGTGGCGCCGCCAGGCATGTTGTGAATAGTTTCACCTTCTGCACAAGATGCTTCTGCGACAATCCGCATTTTCGCCGGGATATCTTCTTTAATATCCAGTTGTGCCAGGGTAATTGGCAGACCGACAGCATGGCACAGCGCAGCTACGGTTTCGATTTCCTCAACTGGTGCGTTTTCCAGAACCAGTTGCGTCAGCGTACCGAATGCCACTTTTTCACCGTGATAATAGTGATGCGCATCCGGAATGGCCGTCAGGCCATTGTGCACCGCGTGCGCCGCCGCCAGGCCGCCGCTTTCAAAGCCCACGCCGCTCAAATAGGTGTTAGCTTCAATCACACGTTCCAGCGCCGGAGTCACCACATGCTGTTCAGCGGCAAGCATCGCTTTTTCGCCTTCTTCCAGCAGGGTGTTGTAGCACAGTTCAGCCAGAGCCAGTGCTGCCTGAGTACATTTACCGCCCGCCATCGTGGTTGCGCCGCTGCGGGAACAGGCACGTGCTTCAAACCAGGTTGCCAACGCATCGCCAATACCCGCCGCTAACAGACGTGCAGGTGCGCCAGCAACAATTTTGGTATCCACAATGACGCGTTCCGGGTTGTTCGGCAGCAGCAGATAGCGGTCAAACTCACCATCATCGGTGTAGATAACAGACAGCGCACTACACGGTGCGTCGGTAGAGGCGATAGTCGGAGCGATTGCTACCGGAACACCCATGAAATGTGCCAGTGCTTTGGCGGTATCGAGGGTTTTACCGCCGCCAATACCGAGAATTGCACCACACTGTGCGGTTTCTGCGATGCCACGTAGACGATCGATTTCATTTTGCGAACATTCACCGCCAAAGGGTGCGATTTCAACAACCAGCCCGGCATCTTTAAAGCTTTGCTCGACGGTTGCCTGAGCAAAACCTAATACAAATTTATCGCCAACAACTAACCAACGTTCTGCCAGCGGTTTCAGGTATTCGCCCAGGCGATTAATTACATCAGCGCCCTGGATGTATTTACCTGGTGATTGAATAATGCGGTCCATAATTGCTCCTTTAGAGATGAGTATTGCCAAATGCGGCATTCCAGTCGTGCTCGAACTTCTCTATAGCTGACTCTACCGCAGGGGTGTTAAGCATTTGTTGCGCTACATCTAAGGGCAGTGTGATGGATTCACATCCTGCCAGCAAACAATCCAGCGCCTGACGCGGTGTTTTAAAGCTGGCTGCCAGCACCATGCTTTCTGGCGCGTGCATTTCCAGTAACGCTTGCAGCTCCTGTACGGTACGAATGCCGTCTCCGCCCTGAGCGTCCACGCGGTTTACATAGGGGGCCACGTATTTTGCGCCAGCCAGTGCGGCTAATAGCCCTTGTGCGGCGCTGTAGACTGCGGTTCCCAGCGTGGTAATGCCTTCTTTTTTCAGCAATTTAATTGCTGCCAGACCTTCGGATGTTACCGGAATTTTCACCACAATTCCCGGAATAACGTCGCGCAGACGTTTCGCTTCTTCTACCATGCCCTGTGCGTCGCGGCTCATAGTCTGAGCAAACAGAATGCCCTCATCACCAATCGCTTTTTGCAGACGCGGCAGTACATCCCAGATGGACTCCTTGCTGGCAGCAATAATGCTCGGGTTAGTCGTCACTCCGGCAATCGGGAATATGCGTGCCAGACGTTCGACTTCTGCGACGTTAGCGGTGTCCAGATACAGTTCCATGATGTTTCCTTTTACAGTTCCAGTTCATGTTGCAGCAGGCTGGCGATAGCGTCGGCGGAAGCGGCGTTAACCAGCGCGTTACGGAATTCTTCGTGCATGATGCGGCGAGCGAGGCGCGAGAAAATGCGCATATGCTGATCGCCCGCAGCGTGTTTGTTCAGGGTTAACATAATGATGAATTGTGCTTCATCATCGCCCCAGCGCACAGGTGCTTGCAGACGAGCCACACTGATGGTCGACTGCTCAATATGTTCTGATTTGCTGTGTGGAATGGCGAAACTAAAGCCCAGTCCGGTAGAGAAGACGGCCTCACGCGCCCACAGATCGGCTTCCAGTTTCCGCGGATAGCGACAGCGTCCTGCCAGCAGCAGGTTATCGGTCATGCCTTTGAGCACTTCTTCTTTGCTGCGCCAGTCGCTTTCCAGCGTGATGCACTCGGCGGTAACCAGCGGCGCATCCTGTTGCGTCATACGGAACTGCGCCAGCAGATGCTCCACTTCCAGTGAAGTACGGCAGGCCATCGCCTGGTTAAGCAACTGACGACATTCGCGGCTGTCGAGTTGCGCCATGCGTGCTTTTGCCGCCGGAATTGACGGTGCGCTCATGCTAAGTTCATCCAGCCCTAAACCGATCAGCAGCGGCAGTACGGAACCTTTTGCCCCCAGTTCTCCGCACAGGCCGATCCATTTACCCTGGCGATGCACTGCCTGAACGGCGTAATCAAGCGCCCGCAGGAATGCCGGATTCAGACTGTTGTAGTGACGGGTGACTTTAGCGTTATCACGATCCACCGCCAGCAGATACTGCGTCAGGTCGTTACTGCCGATACTAAAGAAATCAATCTCTTCGCAGCACTGGTCGATAATGAACATGACCGACGGCACTTCCAGCATGATGCCGAGTGGGATCTTTTCATCAAACGGAATGTGTTCGTTACGCAGTTGCTGTTTGGCTTCCGCCAGCTTTTCTTTCACCCATAAGATCTCTTCCATTGAGGAGATCATCGGGATCATGATTTTCAGGCTGCCGTGAGCAGAGGCGCGCAGGATCGACCGTAATTGCGTGGTAAACAGTGACGCGTATTCTTCATAAATACGCACCGCGCGATAACCAAGGAATGGGTTGGCTTCTGCGGGAATATTCAGATAATCAACGGGTTTATCGCCGCCAATATCCATAGTACGCACAATAATGCTGCGCCCGTTGGCGGATTCCAGCGCCTGACAAAAAATGTTGTACAACTCGCTTTCGCCCGGTGCACTGGTGCGATCCATATAGAGCATTTCAGTGCGGAACAGACCAACGCCTTCTGCGCCATTGCCAAACGCAGCCTGTGCTTCTACCGAGTGAGCGATGTTAGCAGCAACTTCGATACGAATACCATCAGCGGTGCGGGCTTGCTGGGTCAGCCAGACACGTTGTTGCTCACGCAGAGCGTCCTGTACGCGCGCTTCCTGTTGATAATAACGCGCCACCGCTTCTGTCGGTTCGACCACAATCGCCCCGGCGTTGCCGTCGATATAAATCGTTTGTTGCAGCCACGGGCTAAGGGTCTCGATATCCACGCCGACCAGCGTCGGAATATTAAATGAACGGGCAAGGATCACCGTGTGTGAGGTGGTGCCGCCGCTTTTCAGTAGCAGACCTTTGAGGTGATTTTTATCCAGTTCGAGGAACTGACTGGGGGTTAGTTCATCCGCCATACAAATGGCTGGCTGCGTCAATTTACCCGGTGCCGGGAAGCGTTGTTCGCCGTAAATTTGCTGGAGTAACTGGAAGCAGACGTCGCGCACATCCAGCGCACGCTCTTGCAGGTAGCTACTACTGGAACGGGCGAACTCTTCGCAAAAGTGATTCGCACTGGCAACAATCGCTTCGGCACAGCTTAATCCCTCGCTGACACCCGCCAGTAAGTGTTGACGTAAAGAGGTATCGCCCGCTAACGAACGGTGGGCTTCCAGTATTGCGCTGGTGGCACCGTCGCTATCCAGCAGACGAAACTCAATGTTTTTCAGTACCAGTGTCAGGCCGTTTTCCAGTGCAGATTGTTCGGCGTCAGCATCTTTAGCGGCAGGAAGATTACCCAGTGCATTGAGATCTAAAGAGGAAATCGGCGTCAGGATGCCGCCTGCGCTACCGTTACACACGGTGCGGGCGCGGATAATGCGCGGATTCAGATTAGTCAGTGAAACCGGCAGCGGCTCCAGTTCGTCAGATTTTACTTCTTCCAGCGGCGCGTCACAGTGGGGAAATTCATCGCGCAGCCATTGGCTTAAACGCTGGTGTGCTTCTTGTTCGTCGGCTCCAGAAATCAGTAACTGGCAGTTATCGCCCACCAGTGTATCGGTGCCAATCAGCGCCAGCGCGCTTTTGGCGTTGCCCTTGCGATCGGTACGCAGGTTATGCCACTCAATTTGCGATGAAAAAGTATTACACAGCGTTTCAACGTGGCTTGCCGGACGTGCATGTACGCCATTAGGTAGCTCACAAATAAATTCCACAATCAGGGCCATTGCCTCTCTCCCGGTAAGGTTTTCTGTTTACAGGATAAGAGTGCACGGTAACGGCCTGCCATGTGACAAATCTGTCAAAAGCTGGACAAATGTAATGTAACCGTCAATTTGCGACGCGTCTCACAAGACGCGCCACTCCGGCATGATTCCGAGATAACGCAAGTTATGAGGCGGATCGCATTTTTGTACTGACATTACAAAAGTCCAGTAAATGGCCTTTTTATCCACTGTTTGCTCCGCTTGCGATTGCCTATTGTTTCTCCCATCAAAAAAATATGGACATGGGCTTTTGCAAGCCCAGGAGCAGCTTATGAATGAGTTGGTGCAGATACTGAAAAACACTCGTCAGCATTTAATGACGGGCGTTTCACACATGATTCCCTTCGTAGTATCGGGCGGTATTTTGCTGGCGGTTTCCGTCATGCTGTACGGCAAAGGTGCGGTGCCAGATGCCGTAGCCGATCCGAATCTGAAAAAACTGTTTGATATCGGCGTCGCGGGCTTAACGCTGATGGTGCCTTTCCTTGCTGCTTACATCGGTTATTCCATTGCGGAATGTTCCGCGCTGGCTCCGTGCGCTATTGGTGCCTGGGTCGGTAACAGTTTTGGTGCAGGCTTCTTTGGCGCGCTGATCGCCGGGATTATCGGCGGCATCGTGGTGCATTACCTGAAGAAAATCCCGGTGCATAAAGTTCTGCGTTCTGTCATGCCAATCTTCATTATTCCGATCGTCGGCACCTTAATTACCGCTGGCGTCATGATGTGGGGGCTGGGCGAGCCTGTGGGCGCATTGACTAACAGTCTGACCCAGTGGCTTCAGGGAATGCAGCAGGGCAGCATTATCATGCTGGCGGTCATTATGGGGCTGATGCTGGCGTTCGATATGGGCGGTCCGGTTAACAAAGTGGCGTATGCATTCATGCTGATTTGTGTCGCCCAGGGTGTTTATACCGTGGTGGCGATCGCGGCAGTAGGGATCTGTGTTCCGCCGCTGGGGATGGGGCTGGCGACGCTGATTGGTCGCAAAAACTTCTCCGCAGAAGAACGTGAAACCGGTAAAGCGGCGTTGGTGATGGGCTGTGTTGGTGTCACTGAAGGGGCGATTCCTTTCGCCGCCGCCGATCCGTTGCGTGTGATCCCTTCCATCATGGTGGGCACTGTTTGTGGCACGGTCACCGCGGCATTGGTTGGTGCGCAGTGCTATGCAGGCTGGGGTGGTCTGATTGTGCTGCCGGTAGTTGAAGGCAAGTTGGGTTACATCGCGGCAGTGGCTGTTGGGGCTGTAGCGACGGCTATCTGCGTTAACGTGCTGAAAAGTCTGGCGCGTAAAAATGGGTCTTCAACTGATGAGAAGGAAGACGACCTGGATCTGGATTTTGAAATTAATTAATTGAGGAACGAGCCATGACGAAAATTATTGCAGTAACCGCATGTCCTTCAGGTGTTGCCCATACCTATATGGCGGCAGAGGCGCTGGAAAGTGCCGCGAAAGCAAAAGGCTGGGAAGTGAAAGTAGAAACCCAGGGGTCGATTGGTCTGGAAAACGAACTGACTGCGGAAGACGTGGCGAGCGCCGATATGGTGATTCTGACCAAAGATATCGGCATCAAGTTTGAAGAGCGTTTTGCTGGCAAGACCATCGTGCGTGTCAACATCAGCGACGCAGTAAAACGCGCTGACGCCATTATGAGCAAAATTGAAGCTCACCTGGCGCAAACCGCTTAAGTTCTTATCCCGCCCGCAAGGGCGGGTTCGCTTTCCCACAGGAGTTCCTCATGACGAATCGTATCTCTCGCCTTAAAACTGCACTGTTTGCCAATACCCGTGAAATCTCGTTGGAGCGGGCGCTGCTTTATACCGCCAGCCATCGGCAAACCGAAGGCGAACCGGTGATATTGCGCCGGGCGAAAGCGACAGCGTATATCCTTGAACATGTTGAAATTTCGATTCGTGATGAAGAACTGATTGCCGGTAACCGCACCGTAAAACCGCGCGCCGGGATTATGTCGCCGGAAATGGATCCTTACTGGTTGCTGAAAGAGCTGGATCAATTCCCGACACGCCCGCAGGATCGCTTCGCCATTAGTGAAGAAGATAAACGTATCTATCGCGAAGAGTTGTTCCCGTACTGGGAAAAACGCTCGATGAAAGATTTCATCAATGGGCAGATGACGGACGAAGTTAAAGCGGCGACCAGTACGCAGATTTTCAGCATCAACCAGACGGATAAAGGCCAGGGGCACATCATTATTGATTACCCACGCCTGCTGAATCACGGGCTGGGTGAGCTGGTGGCGCAGATGCAACAACATTGCCAGCAACAGCCGGATAATCACTTTTATCAGGCTGCGCTGTTATTGCTGGAAGCCTCGCAGAAACATATTTTGCGTTACGCCGAACTGGCAGAAACGATGGCAGCAAGCTGCGTTAATGCCCAACGTCGGGAAGAATTGCTGACTATTGCGGAGATCTCCCGTCATAACGCCGAACATAAGCCGCAGACGTTCTGGCAGGCGTGCCAGTTGTTCTGGTACATGAACATCATTCTGCAATATGAATCTAACGCCAGTTCGCTGTCGTTAGGGCGCTTCGATCAGTATATGTTGCCGTTCTATCAGGCCTCGCTGACCCAGGGTGAAGATCCGGCGTTCCTGAAAGAACTGCTCGAGTCCCTGTGGGTGAAATGTAATGACATTGTGCTGTTACGTTCCACCAGCAGCGCGCGCTATTTCGCAGGTTTCCCGACCGGCTATACCGCACTGCTCGGTGGTTTAACGGAAAACGGACGTAGCGCGGTGAATGTGCTTTCGTTTCTCTGTCTCGACGCCTATCAAAGCGTACAGTTGCCGCAGCCAAATCTCGGTGTGCGCACTAACGCCTTGATTGACACGCCGTTCCTGATGAAAACCGCAGAAACCATTCGTCTTGGTACTGGTATTCCGCAAATCTTCAACGATGAAGTGGTGGTGCCCGCGTTCCTCAACCGTGGTGTTTCGCTGGAAGATGCGCGCGACTATTCAGTGGTCGGTTGCGTGGAATTATCCATTCCGGGCAGAACCTACGGTCTGCACGATATCGCGATGTTTAACCTGCTGAAAGTGATGGAAATCTGCCTGCATGAGAATGAAGGTAATTCCGCATTGAGTTATGACGGTTTGCTGGAACAAATTCGCGCGAAGATCAGCCACTACATCACTCTGATGGTTGAAGGCAGCAATATTTGCGATATCGGCCATCGTGACTGGGCACCAGTGCCGCTGCTCTCTTCGTTTATCAGCGATTGTCTGGAAAAAGGCCGCGATATTACCGACAGCGGCGCGCGTTATAACTTTTCCGGCGTGCAGGGGATTGGTATCGCTAACCTGAGTGATTCACTCCATGCGTTGAAAGGGATGGTTTTTGATCAACAACGTTTAAGTTTTGACGAATTGTTGTCGGTATTAAAAGCAAACTTCGAAACGCCAGAAG
The DNA here is from genome assembly GCF_000408805.1 of Escherichia sp. KTE159. Taxonomy (NCBI): domain Bacteria; kingdom Pseudomonadati; phylum Pseudomonadota; class Gammaproteobacteria; order Enterobacterales; family Enterobacteriaceae; genus Escherichia; species Escherichia sp. KTE159. The sequence continues at coordinate 27,928 of NZ_KE137293.1, read as the reverse complement.
GCGAAAAAATCCGTGCTCGTTTAATTAACCGCTTTGAGAAGTACGGCAACGATATCGACGAGGTGGATAACATTAGCGCCGAATTGCTGCGCCATTACTGCAAAGAAGTGGAAAAATACCAGAACCCGCGCGGCGGCTACTTCACGCCGGGGTCGTATACCGTTTCTGCTCACGTCCCGTTGGGGTCGGTGGTTGGCGCGACGCCAGACGGCCGCTTCGCCGGAGAACAACTGGCTGATGGTGGTTTGTCACCAATGTTGGGTCAGGACGGACAAGGGCCAACGGCGGTGCTGAAGTCAGTAAGTAAACTTGATAACACGTTGCTTTCTAACGGTACGTTGCTGAATGTGAAATTCACTCCGGCTACCCTGGAAGGTGAAGCGGGATTACGCAAACTGGCTGACTTCTTACGTGCATTTACTCAGCTTAAGTTGCAGCACGTTCAATTTAACGTAGTGAATGCCGACACGTTACGTGAAGCCCAATTGCGCCCGCAGGACTATGCGGGGCTGGTGGTACGCGTTGCCGGATACAGCGCCTTCTTTGTCGAACTCTCGAAGGAAATTCAGGATGACATTATCCGCCGTACAGCGCATCAGTTGTAACGTTGTGGAAACGCGCCGCGAGGATGTGGCGCGTATTTTTAACATTCAGCGTTATTCGCTGAATGACGGTGAGGGTATTCGTACGGTGGTCTTTTTTAAAGGCTGCCCACATCTGTGCCCGTGGTGTGCTAATCCGGAGTCGATCTCCGGCAAAATCCAGACGGTGCGTAGAGAGGCGAAATGTCTGCATTGCGCGAAATGTTTACGTGATGCAGATGAATGTCCTTCCGGCGCATTTGAGCGGATTGGTCGTGATATCAGCCTCGACGCTCTGGAACGGGAAGTGATGAAGGATGACATTTTCTTTCGCACGTCTGGCGGTGGTGTCACGCTTTCTGGCGGTGAAGTGTTGGTGCAAGCGGAGTTTGCTACCCGTTTTTTGCAACGACTGCGGCTGTGGGGCGTGTCATGTGCCATCGAAACTGCCGGAGACGCGCCAGCAAGCAGGTTGCTACCGCTGGCGAAATTGTGCGATGAAGTGTTGTTCGATTTAAAAATTATGGACCCGACAAGAGCGCGGGACGTGGTGAAAATGAATCTGCCGCGCGTGCTGGAGAATCTGCGTTTGCTGGTGAGTGAAGGTATCAATGTGATCCCTCGTTTGCCGCTGATCCCCGGCTATACGCTCAGCAGAGAGAATATGCAGCAGGCGCTGGATGTGTTGATTCCTTTGAATATCAGGCAGATCCACCTGTTGCCGTTTCATCAGTACGGTGAACCGAAATACCGTCTGTTGGGGCGCGAATGGTCGATGAAAGATATACCGGCACCGTCGTCAGCCGATGTGGCATTGATGCGTGAAATGGCTGAACAGGCTGGTTTTCAGGTTACGGTTGGGGGGTAGGATGGCATATCTGGTTGCAGTTACCGCCTGCGTTAGCGGTGTGGCACATACCTATATGGCGGCAGAACGGCTGGAAAAGTTGTGTCAGCAGGAAAAGTGGAGCGTCAGCATTGAAACTCAGGGGGCGCTGGGAACGGAGAACCGCTTATCGGACGAGAATATCCGTCGCGCGGATGTTGTGTTGTTGATTACAGATATCGAGCTTTCTGGTGCCGAGCGTTTTGAACATTGTCGCTATGTACAATGCGGTATCTACGCTTTTCTACGCGAACCTCATCGGGTGATGAGTGCTGTTCGTAAGGTGCTTTCTGCGCCGCAGCAAACGCACCTTATTCTGGAGTAGTTGGTTTTTCTGTCAGTTGGCTGTGGTACTGCCGACGATATTCCGACGGCGAGCGTTCGGTATTTTTACGAAACAGACGGCAGAAGTAGTTGCTGTCGACAAAACCGCAGGCGTGAGCCACTTCTTTTACCTTCAGATCATAGCCTTTCAGTAGCGTCTTAGCATGTTCCAGTCGCGTGTGATTCAGGTATTCGTTAAAGCCAATAGCCCCCGTTTTTTGAAACAGGTGCGATAGGTAGTTTGGTGAAATGTAGAACGCCTGCGCGACAGATTCGCGGGTCAGCGCGGTGGCATAACGTTCGTCGATGTAATCGCGAATGGCTTCGAAAAGTGCCTGGCTGTTTGTTGCTCCTGCGGCTGCATTTGCATTTCATTGAGCGTTTGTAGCAGGAACGAGCCAATACGTGGGCCACGTCGGGCGACGTGTTGCTTCGCCAGATTTTGATATTGTTTGCCATCCCACTGTACGACGCTGAAGCCGAGTTGCTGTTTGCCAAACAGAACGCTAAATGTCGTGGCGGGTGTTTCCCATTGTGGGAAATTCCACCCGCCAGCGGGAACGTACAGTATATCGCCGGAAACTAACGTTGCACCTGTACCGGTATCAACAAACTCGCCTTCCAGCACAATTTCCAGCCGTGGAAAATCGACCTTATACGCGAGATCGGGGGCCGGGCCGTTGCTGCTCGCGAAGTAAACCTGGCGGAGTAACAGCGGGCCGTTGATTAGGCGGGAGAGCAGATAGTTGACGTCGTGATACATGTTATTCCCTCAGGTATGTAGACGGGAAAACAGTAACTGGCATTATGAAAAAAGGCCACCTGAAAAGTGTGGCCTGATGGGAGTGAGATGTAAACATTGCGGCAGTTGTATTGCCGGATGCGGCGTAAACGCCTTATCCGGCCTACCGCCGCGATCTGTAGGCCGGATAAGACGCGTCAAGCGTCGCATCCGGCAAATAGCACCTGGTAGATAATTACTGATTACCCACCTGATCGCCATACGGCAGAGTGTCGTAATCGATCAGCGCATTTTTCTTATACGGGTTACCAATCCAGCGGGTGGTTTCTTTGAATTGCGGGTTCACCACCGAACGGGTTGGATCGTAACCGTCGTAAGATAAGCCCGCCAAATCCGACCAGGTGTGGATCAGTTCAGCCAGGCTGTATTTACGATCGACATCCTGCGAGAAATCACGCGGATGAGTCGCCTGCCATTTTTCCGACGTCCACAGCAGGAACGGAATGGTGTACATGTGGCGCGTCGGGTTGTCTTCATTACGCCCCTGAGTTTTATGCGGTGGTGTGTCATAAACCTCTTCACCGTGGTCAGAGAAGTAAACCAGGAAACCATTCGGATCAGCAGCTTTAAAGTCTTTAATCAGGCTGGCAACTACGTGATCGTTGTACAAGTTGGCGTTGTCGTAATCGTTATACGATTCCAACTCTTCTGCGCTTAATCCCGGCGGCACGTGATCGGTATTGCCATCAAACTTGCCCTGATCTTCCGGGTAACGATATTTGTATTTGATGTGCGTACCCAGCAGATGAACGATGATCAGTTTCTTCGGCGCGGGGTCCTTCAGCACTTCCTGGAACGGCTTCAGCACGTTGGTGTCGTATTCACGCGCACTCTGTGTGCGTTGCTGGTTCATGTAGTACTGTTTATCGGTCTGGCGCGAAAATACCGTCAGCATGGTGTTGCGGGCGGTCATCGTTTGCTGGTTGGTGATCCAGAACGTTTTATAACCCGCCTGTTTCATCATGTTCATCAGCGACGGCTGCGTCAGGTACAGATCCGGATTCTTTTCGTTGGCGAAAGTCAGCGCCTGTTGCAGGATTTCAATGGTGTACGGACGCGATGTGACCACATTATTGAACACGGTCAGGTTTGGGTCGGTTTTATGCAGCGCATCCAGTTCAGGCGTGGTTTCACGCGGATAACCGTACAAGCTCATGCGTCCACGCTGGGTTGATTCGCCAATCACCAGTACTAAGGTGCGCGGTTCGTTGCCCGATTCGTCTTTGAAATTAGCCAGCGGCGGTAATGCGTTATTTTCATTCAGTAGTTTCGTCAGTGAGTTAAGTTGCTGGCGATACTGATAATAACCTGTCAGGAATTGCCACGGCGCGGCGGGTTCCATGCGCGATGCCAGATTATCCAACGTTTTCTCAAACGGTTTGTTTTTGATAAACGTGTTCATGGCGATCGGGTGCAGAATCAAACCATAAAGCAGGGCAAAAGAGACAACATAACGCCACGGCTTCGGAATATAGACCGGGCGCAGGCGTGTCCATAGCAGAACTGCCACTGCTGTATAGGCCAGCGCGATAAGCACAATCTTCAGGCTGAAATACTGGCTTAAATACTCGCTGGCTTCGTTGGTGTTGGTTTCAAACATCACAAACAGAACGCTCTGCGAGAACTCCTGACCGTATATGACGTAGTAACACAGCGCCGCCAGAGAGGCCGCCCACAGCATCACGCCGATTACCGCGGCGATAATTTTAATCCGCTTCGGAAAGAGGAATACCGGGATCAACCACAGCGAACTAAACAACAGCGAGTCGCGCATGCCGTTAGTACCGCTGTAGCCGCTGACGTAAATAATGACCTGTAGTAGGGTAGAGAAAAACCAAAAGTAGAGCAGTGCCCAACCCAGGGCTTTCCAGCTAAAAAGGGGTTTAGCCTGGACTTCTGTGGAATGCATAGTAAGAACCTGTCTCGAAAAAATAGCGCCGAATGTATCGGCAAAACCTTAAGGATATCTGAAGGGATATCCAGAATTTGAATAAAATGCAGACAGAAATATATTGAAAACGAGGGAGTTAGAACAGAAGTATTTCAGAAAACCCTCGCACTATTGCACGAGGGTTGATAGAGGGAGAGATTAGCCGGTATTACGCATACCTGCCGCAATCCCGGCAATAGTGACCATTAACGCTTGTTCTACGCGGGGATCCGGTTCATGACCTTCTTTTTCCGCCTGGCGGGAGCGGTGCAGTAGCTCTGCCTGCAACACGTTCAGCGGGTCGGTGTATATATTCCGTAGCTGAATAGACTCGGCAATCCACGGCAGATCCGCCATCAGATGGGAATCGTTGGCAATCGCCAGCACCACTTTGATGTCTTCTTCTTGCAGATTGCGTAACTCTTTACCTAACGGCCACAGTTCTTTGTCGACCAGGCGTTGGTCATAGTATTCCGCCAGCCACAGATCCGCTTTTGCGAACACCATCTCCAGCATTCCCAGACGTGTTGAGAAGAACGGCCAGTCGCGGCACATGGTTTCCAGTTCGTTCTGTTTGCCATCTTCGACCACTTTTTGCAGCGCTGTACCCGCACCCAGCCAGGCGGGAAGCATCAGGCGGTTTTGCGTCCAGGCGAAGATCCACGGAATGGCGCGCAGTGATTCGACGCCGCCGGTTGGGCGACGTTTCGCCGGACGTGAACCCAACGGCAGTTTGCCCAGTTCCTGTTCTGGCGTAGCGGAACGGAAGTAAGGAACAAAATCTTTGTTTTCACGCACGTAGCCACGATAGACATCGCAAGAGATGACCGACAGTTCATCCATAATCCGACGCCAGCTCTCTTTCGGCTCTGGCGGTGGCAGCAGGTTGGCTTCCAGAATCGCCCCGGTGTACAGCGACAGGCTGCTAACGGTGATTTCCGGTAGACCGTATTTAAAGCGGATCATCTCGCCCTGTTCGGTCACACGCAGGCCGCCTTTCAGGCTTCCCGGCGGTTGCGAAAGCAGTGCTGCATGTGCTGGTGCGCCACCGCGGCCAATGGAACCGCCGCGACCGTGGAACAGCGTCAGTTCAATACCCGCCTTTTCGCAGGTTTTGATTAACGCATCCTGTGCCTGATACTGCGCCCAGGATGCCGCCATCACGCCCGCATCTTTTGCTGAGTCGGAATAGCCAATCATTACCATCTGTTTGCCCTGAATCAGACCGCGATACCAGTCGATATTCAGCAGTTGGGTCATAACATCGTTGGCGTTGTTCAGGTCATCGAGGGTTTCAAACAGCGGTGCGACCGGCATCGCGAATCCAATTCCCGCTTCTTTCAGTAGCAGGTGGACAGCCAGTACGTCAGACGGTGTTTTCGCCATCGAGATCACGTAGGCGGCAATGGAGCCTTGCGGCGCTTCGGCAATCACCTGACACGTATCGAGCACTTCGCGCGTTTCGGCGCTTGGTTGCCAGTTGCGAGGCAGCAACGGACGTTTAGAGTTCAGTTCGCGGATCAGGAACGCCTGTTTGTCGGCCTCTGACCAGCTTTCGTAGTCTCCGATGCCGAGGTAGCGGGTCAGTTCACCCAATGCTTCGGTATGACGAGTACTCTCCTGGCGGATATCAATACGCACCAGCGGTACGCCGAAACATTTCACGCGGCGCAGAGTATCGAGCAGATCGCCGTTGGCGATAATCCCCATGCCACATGCCTGAAGTGACTGGTAGCAAGCGTAGAGCGGCTCCCATAATTCTTCGTTCTGTGTCAGCAGGCCTTCCGGTTTTGGCAGTTCTTCACCTTTCAGGCGCGCTTCCAGCCACGCCTGGGTCGCCATCAGGCGAGAACGCAGGTTTTTCATCAGATAGCGATACGGCTCTGCAGCACCTTCTTCACCGACCAGCGCCAGCAGTTCAGGTGTTGCTTCAACCATCGACAACTCGGAGACCAGAACCTGAATATCTTTCAGGAACAGGTCAGTTGCTTTCCAGCGACTGAGCAGAAGTACGTGACGGGTGATGTCGGCGGTGACGTTTGGGTTGCCATCGCGGTCGCCGCCCATCCACGAGGTAAAACGAACCGGAACAAATTCTACCGGCAGTTTGTAGCCCAGGTTTTCTTCCAGTTGCTCATTCAGTTCGCGCAGGTAATTCGGCACGCCCTGCCACAGGCTGTTTTCTACTACTGCAAAACCCCATTTGGCTTCATCAATTGGGCTTGGGCGTAGTTTACGGATTTCATCGGTATGCCATGACTGGGCGATCAACTGGCGCAGACGGCGCATTAATTGGTGATGTTCGTAGTCAGCGAGATCTTTGTTGTCGAGCTGTTTTAAGCAGGCGTTCACTTCCACCATTTTGTGGATCAGTGTGCGGCGGGTGATTTCGGTTGGGTGTGCGGTAAGAACCAGTTCCAGCGACAACGATTCAACCGCTTTTTTGATAGTTTCTTCGCTAAGGTCTGGCTGGTTTTTTAGTTTACGCAGGGTACGGGCGATCACTTCCGGATTGCTGGCAGCCTCACCTTTTGGCGAAATGCTGTGGTATTGCTCGGCGGTGTTGGCCAGGTTCAGGAACTGGCTAAACGCACGCGCAACGGGTAGCAGCTCGTCGTTCGACAAATTTTGTAAGGTGGTGAGCAACTCCTGGCGGTTAGCATCATTGCCAGCGCGTGAAGATTTGGACAACTTACGGATAGTTTCTACGCGTTCAAGAATGTGTTCTCCCAACGCATCCTTGATGGTTTCTCCCAGCACTTTGCCGAGCATACTGACATTACTGCGCAACGCGGAATATTGTTCGTTCATATGACCCCAGACACCCCATCTTATCGTTTGATAGCCCTGTATCCTTCACGTCGCATTGGCGCGAATATGCTCGGGCTTTGCTTTTCGTCGTCTTTTATAAAGCCACGTAAACGCGGTGACGTCAAATGCTGCGAAATCGCTTCAGCAAACGAATAAATAGCAGGGATTTACGCCATTAAATTCACGACGTTTTAAATAAGCGTAACTTATGGGAATGTTAAAAATTCGCCTCGCGTAACACCAAATACGTAGGTCGGATAAGATGCGCAAGCATCGCATCCGACATTATTGCGTCGCTGGAGTTTGGCAGCAGTGCCGGATGCGGCGCGAGCGCTTTGTCCGGCCTACGTTTTAATGCCAGCAAAAATGGTGAATCACCTGGGTGATCAACTCGCGGGTGGGTTTAATAAACCGTGTCTCCAGATATTCATCAGGCTGATGGGCTTGATTGATTGAACCTGGTCCTAACACCAGCGTCGGGCATAGCGTCTGAATAAACGGTGCTTCGGTACAGTAGTTCACCACTTCGGTCTGTGCGCCGAGCAATTTCTCAACCACTTCAACCAGTTGATGATTCGGCGGGCACTCATAACCAGGGATCGGCGGATGCAGCTCTTCGACCGTCAGACGACCCGGCCAGCGTTCGCTTACCGGTGCCAGCGCGTCGTTGAGCAAGCCGTTAAGTTCATTGAGCGTCATGCCAGGCAGCGGACGAATATCCATATGCAACTCACAGCAGGCGCAAATTCGGTTAGATGCGTCACCGCCGTGAATATGCCCGAGGTTGAGCGTGGGATACGGTACGGTAAACGCTTCATAGTGATAGCGTTCTTTAAGGTCGTCACGTAATTGTAAAATATGGCCGATGGCGTCATGCATCAGCTCGATGGCATTCACCCCGCGTGCCGGATCGCTGGAGTGCCCCGACTGACCCATAATGCGAATGGCGTTAGAAATATGGCCTTTATGTGCGCGTACCGGTTGCAGTGACGTCGGTTCGCCAATGATGGCGCAATCCGGGCGCAGGGCGGTGGTTTCGGCAAAATAACGCGCTCCGGCCATACTGGTTTCTTCATCGGCAGTCGCCAGAATGTAGAGCGGCTTTGCAAGCTTCGTAACGTCGACATCGCGTAGTGCATCAAGGATAAACGCAAAGAAGCCTTTCATGTCGGCGGTGCCCAGACCATAGAGCTTGCCGTCATGCTCAGTCAGCGTAAACGGATCGCGCGTCCAGCGCCCGTCATCAAACGGCACGGTATCGGTATGCCCCGCCAGCAACAAGCCGCCAGCGCCGTGTCCGCAACTTGCCAGCATATTAAATTTGTTGCGTGTTCCCGGCACGGGCTGCACTTCCACATTGAAGCCCAAATCTTTGAACCAACCCGCCAGCAGAGTGATTAAATCTGCATTGCTTTGATCGAGCGCTTCTTCCGTGGCGCTTATTGAAGGTGTGGCAATCAGAGCACGGTAGATCTCGATAAATGGCGGTAATTTGTTTTTCATTGTTGACACACCTCTGGTCATGATAGTATCAATATTCATGCATTAATTGTGAATAAAAATACACTAACGTTGAGCGTAATAAAACCCACCAGCCGTAAGGTGAATATTTTACGTTTAGCCAGGCAAACAGACATAAGAAGGTGAATAGCCCCGATGTTGAATACGCTGATTGTGGGTGCCAGTGGTTACGCTGGCGCAGAGCTAGTGACCTATGTAAATCGCCATCCGCATATGAACATAACCGCTTTGACTGTTTCAGCGCAAAGCAATGATGCGGGAAAGTTAATCTCCGATTTGCATCCGCAGCTCAAAGGCATCGTTGATCTGCCGCTGCAGCCGATGTCGGATATCAGCGAGTTTAGCCCAGGGGTGGATGTGGTGTTTCTCGCCACTGCCCATGAAGTTAGCCACGATTTAGCACCGCAGTTTCTTGATGCAGGCTGTGTGGTATTCGACCTTTCCGGCGCATTCCGCGTTAACGACGCCGCCTTCTATGAAAAATATTACGGCTTTACCCATCAATACCCGGAACTGCTGGAGCAAGCCGCTTATGGTCTGGCGGAGTGGTGCGGCAATAAATTAAAAGAAGCGAATTTGATTGCGGTGCCGGGGTGTTACCCGACGGCAGCGCAGTTGGCGCTTAAACCGTTGATTGATGCCGATCTTCTAGATCTCAATCAGTGGCCGGTCATCAACGCCACCAGCGGTGTAAGCGGTGCAGGACGTAAGGCAGCGATTTCTAACAGCTTTTGTGAAGTCAGCCTGCAACCATACGGTGTCTTTACCCATCGCCATCAACCGGAGATCGCTACACACCTTGGTGCTGACGTGATCTTCACCCCGCATCTGGGCAATTTCCCGCGCGGCATTCTGGAAACGATTACCTGCCGTCTGAAACCGGGCGTGACCCAGGCGCAAGTAGCACAAGTGTTGCAACAGGCATATGCGCATAAACCGCTGGTACGGTTGTATGACAAAGGCGTTCCGGCGCTGAAAAACGTTGTCGGGCTACCGTTCTGCGATATCGGTTTTGCCGTTCAGGGCGAGCATCTGATTGTGGTGGCGACCGAAGACAACTTATTGAAAGGTGCGGCGGCACAGGCAATCCAGTGTGCCAATATTCGTTTCGGCTATGCGGAAACGCAGTCTCTTATTTAAGGGTGCAATGATGAATCCATTAATTATCAAACTGGGCGGCGTATTGCTGGATAGTGAAGAGGCGCTGGAACGGCTGTTTAGCGCACTGGTGAATTATCGCGAGTCTCATCAGCGTCCGTTGGTGATTGTTCACGGCGGCGGCTGCGTGGTGGATGAGTTGATGAAAGGGTTGAATCTGCCGGTGAAAAAGAAAAACGGCCTGCGCGTGACGCCTGCGGATCAGATAGACATTATCACTGGCGCACTGGCGGGAACGGCAAATAAAACCCTGCTGGCGTGGGCGAAGAAACATCAGATTGCTGCTGTGGGGCTGTTTCTCGGTGATGGCGACAGCGTCAAAGTGACCCAGCTCGATGAAGAGTTGGGTCATGTTGGACTGGCGCAGCCAGGTTCGCCTAAGCTTATCAACACGTTGCTGGAAAACGGTTATTTGCCGGTGGTCAGCTCTATTGGTGTGACGGACGAAGGGCAACTGATGAACGTCAATGCTGACCAGGCCGCGACGGCACTGGCGGCAACGCTGGGTGCGGATCTGATTTTGCTTTCTGATGTCAGTGGCATCCTCGACGGTAAAGGGCAACGAATTGCTGAGATGACCGCGGCGAAAGCAGAACAACTGATTGAGCAGGGCATTATTACTGACGGCATGATTGTGAAAGTGAATGCGGCGCTGGACGCTGCACGCACGCTGGGCCGCCCGGTGGACATCGCCTCCTGGCGTCATGCGGAACAGCTTCCGGCACTGTTTAACGGTATGCCGATGGGGACGCGGATTTTAGCTTAATTTTTGTTGGCCGGAGGCACAGCTTCCGGCATTGAATTTCAAAATAAGGAAACAGAGTTATGGCACTTTGGGGCGGGCGTTTTACTCAGGCAGCAGATCAACGGTTCAAACAATTTAATGACTCATTGCGCTTTGATTACCGTCTGGCGGAGCAGGATATTGTCGGCTCTGTAGCCTGGTCCAAAGCCCTGGTAACGGTAGGTGTGTTGACCGCAGAAGAGCAGGTGCAACTAGAAGAGGCGCTGAACGTGCTGCTGGAAGACGTTCGCGCCAGGCCACAACAAATCCTCGAAAGCGACGCCGAAGATATCCATAGCTGGGTGGAAGGTAAACTGATCGACAAAGTGGGTCAGTTAGGCAAAAAACTGCATACCGGGCGTAGCCGTAATGACCAGGTAGCGACTGACCTGAAATTGTGGTGCAAAGAGATGGTCAGCGAGTTGCTGGCGGCTAACCGCCAGTTGCAATCGGCGTTGGTGGAAACGGCGCAAAATAATCAGGACGCAGTGATGCCGGGTTATACCCACCTGCAACGCGCTCAACCGGTGACGTTCGCTCACTGGTGCCTGGCCTATGTTGAGATGCTGGCGCGTGATGAAAGCCGTTTGCAGGACGCGCTTAAGCGTCTGGATGTCAGCCCGTTAGGTTGTGGTGCGCTGGCGGGAACGGCCTATGACATTGACCGTGAACAACTGGCTGGCTGGCTGGGTTTTGCCTCGGCAACGCGTAACAGCCTGGACAGCGTTTCTGACCGTGATCACGTACTGGAACTGCTTTCTGCCGCCGCCATCGGCATGGTGCATCTGTCGCGTTTTGCCGAAGATCTCATTTTCTTTAACACCGGCGAAGCGGGTTTTGTCGAACTGTCTGATCGCGTGACTTCCGGTTCATCCTTAATGCCGCAGAAGAAAAACCCGGATGCGCTGGAGCTGATTCGTGGGAAATGTGGTCGTGTCCAGGGCGCATTAACCGGCATGATGATGACTCTGAAAGGGTTACCGCTGGCCTATAACAAAGACATGCAGGAAGACAAAGAGGGCTTGTTCGACGCACTCGACACCTGGCTGGATTGCCTGCATATGGCGGCGCTGGTGCTGGATGGGATTCAGGTGAAACGCCCGCGTTGTCAGGAAGCGGCGCAACAGGGTTACGCTAACGCCACTGAACTGGCGGATTATCTGGTGGCAAAAGGCGTACCGTTCCGCGAGGCGCACCATATTGTGGGTGAAGCGGTGGTGGAAGCCATTCGTCAAGGCAAACCACTGGAAGAACTGCCGCTGGCTGAGTTGCAGAAATTCAGCAAGGTGATTGGAGAAGATGTGTATCCGATTCTGTCGTTGCAATCGTGCCTCGACAAACGTGCGGCAAAAGGCGGCGTCTCACCGCAGCAGGTGGCGCAGGCGATTGCTTTTGCAAAGGCGCGGTTGGTGTAACTTGTTTATATCGCTCCCCTGAAAACGGGGAGTTTGCCTTATCATGCCTACGTAGTGTTGCGCTTTGTAAGCCAGATAAGGCGTTTACGCCGCATCTGGCAGGAATTTATCATCATCCTGATGCCCCTGAGTTTTACGTCCAGCCACAGCCATTCTTCGTCACATTCCTTTTAATTCTTGCGTCTTCTTTACGTTTACTTTTCCTATAAAAATCATTTTCAAATACATCAAACAATACATATTTTAATTAATTGAATATAATTAATTTCTATTGCTGTGTTCATTTTTAAGATTAATGGAATTTGTTATGTGATTATTTAACGTGTTGTTTTAACGATGATGGTTAATATTGTAGACAATATTTGAGGATATTTCTGTTCCTCGGCGGAAAATTTTATTTTTAATGTGATCACGGTTGAATAATCACTTTTTCTTCCTTGTATGGTAGTAGGCATAAAATTAAGTTTAAAACGTCTATTTAAAACACAGGAGAGTGCAATAATGAAAATTATTGCTGCGGACGTTTTTGTCACTTGCCCCGGGCGTAATTTCGTTACGCTTAAAATAACCACTGAAAGCGGACTTTGTGGGTTGGGAGATGCCACATTAAATGGTCGTGAATTGTCGGTCGCTTCCTATCTGAAAGATCATCTTTGTCCACAATTAATAGGTCGCGATGCCAGCCGTATCGAAGATATCTGGCAATTCTTTTATAAAGGTGCTTACTGGCGGCGTGGCCCCGTTACGATGTCGGCAATCTCTGCCATTGATATGGCGTTATGGGATATCAAAGCTAAAGCAGCCAATATGCCGCTGTATCAACTGCTGGGTGGCGCTTCTCGCGAGGGCGTGATGGTCTATTGCCACACCACCGGGCGTACAATTGATGAAGTCCTTGAAGACTATGCAAAACACCAGCAAATGGGCTTTAAGGCGATTCGGGTGCAGTGCGGCGTGCCGGGTATGCAAACTACCTATGGCCTGGCGAAGGGAAAAGGGCTGGCTTACGAACCGGCAACCAAAGGCCAGTGGCCGGAAGAACAATTGTGGTCTTCAGAAAAGTATCTCGATTTTACGCCGAAGCTCTTTGAGGCCGTGCGCAACAAGTTCGGTTTTAATGAACATCTGTTGCATGACATGCACCATCGCCTTACCCCTATTGAAGCGGCGCGCTTTGGTAAGAGCATTGAAGATTACCGCCTGTTCTGGATGGAAGACCCGACACCTGCCGAGAATCAGGAGTGTTTCCGTTTGATTCGCCAGCATACCGTGACACCAATTGCGGTCGGAGAAGTCTTTAATAGTATCTGGGATTGTAAGCAGTTAATCGAAGAGCAGTTAATTGACTATATCCGCACGACGATTACCCATACTGGTGGAATTACCGGGATGCGACGGATTGCCGATTTTGCATCGCTTTATCAGGTGCGTACCGGTTCGCATGGCCCTTCTGATTTATCGCCCATTTGCCATGCGGCAGCGCTGCATTTTGATCTCTGGGTGCCTAACTTCGGTGTTCAGGAGTACATGGGTTATTCCGAACAAATGCTTGAGGTCTTCCCGCATAGCTGGCGCTTCGACGCGGGTTATATGCACCCAGGCGATGAACCAGGGCTGGGTATCTCCTTTGATGAGAAGCTGGCGGCGAAATATCCGTATGATCCGGCGTATCTCCCCGTTGCGCGTCTGGAAGACGGTACATTGTGGAATTGGTAGTGATTTAAGCGAAACCGTATATCTGTCGCTTAATTTATTTATTGAGTAATCAAATCTATTCAATTTTCTCAAGGAGTATAAAAATGGATGTTGATTTGCCAGGTAGTGTTGCGGGTAATAAACCGCAACGGATTCGCCGTATTCAGACGGTGGCGCTGGTTTTATTATTTATGGCGGGAATCGTTAATTTTCTCGATCGCTCATCATTGAGCGTGGCAGGCGAGGCGATTCGTGGCGAGTTAGGATTATCAGCCACAGAGTTTGGCGTTTTACTTTCTGCATTTTCTCTGTCTTATGGTTTTTCACAACTGCCTTCCGGTATTTTGTTAGATCGTTTTGGTCCACGAATTGTGTTAGGCGCAGGATTAATATTCTGGTCATTAATGCAGGCATTAACAGGAATGGTTAATTCCTTTAGCCACTTTATTATTATGCGTATTGGACTGGGTATTGGTGAAGCGCCGTTTATGCCTGCGGGGGTGAAATCTATCACTGACTGGTATGCGCAAAAAGAACGCGGCACGGCGCTGGGGATCCTTAACTCATCTACCGTTATCGGTCAGGCCATCGCGCCCCCTGTTCTTGTATTGATGCAACTGGCGTGGGGCTGGAGGACGATGTTTGTCATCATCGGCCTGGCGGGGATTCTGGTTGGGATTTGCTGGTACGCATGGTATCGCAACCGGGCGCAGTTTGTCCTGACCGATGAAGAACGAGCGTATCTCTCTGCACCGGTTAAGCCGCGTCCACAATTGCAATTTAGCGAGTGGCTGGCGCTGTTTAAACATCGGACAACCTGGGGGATGATTTTAGGTTTCGCTGGTGTCAACTATACCGGTTGGCTCTACATTGCGTGGTTACCCGGTTATTTGCAGGCTGCACAAGGTTTCAGTCTGGCAAAAACCGGCTGGGTGGCGGCGATTCCTTTCCTTGCGGCGGCAGTCGGGATGTGGATCAACGGTATTGTTGTCGATAGACTGGCGAAAAAAGGCTACGACCTGGCGAAGACGCGTAAAACGGCCATTGTTTGCGGTTTGATGATGTCGGCATTAGGGACGTTGCTGGTGGTGCAATCTTCCTCGCCTGCGCAGGCGGTGGCGTTTATCTCAATGGCGTTGTTCTGCGTGCATTTCGCGGGAACATCGGCATGGGGACTGGTGCAGGTGATGGTGTCAGAAACAAAAGTGGCTTCCATCGCTGGTATTCAAAACTTTGGCAGTTTTGTCTTTGCTTCCTTTGCCCCGATCGTGACCGGCTGGGTAGTGGATACTACGCACTCGTTTAATCTGGCGCTGGTTATTGCGGCCTGCGTGACCTTCATCGGCGCGCTGTGTTACTTCTTTATCGTCAAAGATCGCATTGAATAAATATTGGGTCTGGCTCTCTTGTGGGAGCCGGGCGAAATAAAAAAAAAGCGGATCCTGGAGATCCGCAAAAGTTCACGTTGGCTTTAGTTATTCGAGTTGAGAAACTCTCGAAACGGGCAGTGACTTCAAGGGTTAAAGAGGTGCCGCTCCGTTTCTGTGAGCAATTATCAGTCAGAATGCTTGATAGGGATAATCGTTCGTTGCTATGCTACCTATCGCCATGAACTATCGTGGCGATGGAGGATGGATAATGAATATTCGTGATCTTGAGTACCTGGTGGCATTGGCCGAACACCGCCATTTTCGCCGTGCGGCAGATTCCTGCCACGTCAGCCAGCCAACCCTGAGTGGGCAAATTCGTAAGCTGGAAGATGAGCTGGGCGTGATGTTGCTGGAGCGGACCAGCCGTAAAGTGTTATTCACCCAGGCGGGAATGCTGCTGGTGGATCAGGCGCGTACCGTGCTGCGTGAGGTGAAAGTCCTTAAAGAGATGGCAAGCCAGCAGGGCGAGACCATGTCCGGGCCGCTGCACATTGGTTTGATTCCAACGGTCGGGCCTTACCTGCTACCGCATATTATCCCGATGCTGCATCAGGCTTTTCCGAAGCTGGAAATGTATCTGCATGAAGCCCAGACCCATCAATTACTGGCGCAACTGGACAGCGGCAAACTCGACTGTGTGATCCTCGCACTGGTGAAGGAGAGCGAAGCATTCATTGAAGTGCCGTTGTTTGATGAGCCAATGCTGTTGGCAATCTATGAAGATCACCCGTGGGCTGATCGTGAATGTGTACCGATGGCCGATCTGGCCGGGGAAAAACTGCTGATGCTGGAAGATGGTCACTGTCTGCGCGATCAGGCAATGGGCTTCTGCTTTGAAGCGGGGGCGGATGAAGATACACACTTCCGCGCGACCAGTCTGGAGACGCTGCGTAACATGGTGGCGGCTGGTAGCGGTATCACTTTACTGCCTGCGCTGGCCGTGCCGCCGGAGCGTAAACGTGATGGCGTTGTTTATCTGCCGTGCATTAAGCCAGAACCACGCCGCACTGTTGGCCTGGTTTACCGTCCGGGTTCGCCGCTGCGCAGTCGCTATGAGCAACTGGCAGAGGCCATCCGTGCAAGAATGGATGGCCATTTCGGTAAAACGTTAAAACAGGCGATTTAAGCCGTTTAGCGCCGCGACCCGATAGGCTTCCGCCATAGTCGGGTAGTTAAAGGTGGTGTTGACGAAGTACTCAATCGTGTTGCCGCCACCTTTCTGTTCCATAATCGCCTGACCGATATGAATAATTTCGGCAGCGCGCTCACCAAAGCAGTGAATTCCCAGAATCTCTTTTGTTTCCCGATGGAACAAAATTTTCAACGTGCCCACGTTCATCCCGACAATTTGCGCACGAGCCAGATGTTTAAACTGGGCACGGCCCACTTCATACGGCACTTTCATCGCGGTCAGTTGCTGTTCCGTTTTACCGACCGAGCTGATTTCCGGAATGGTGTAGATGCCGGTAGGGATATCTTCAATCAGATGCGCGGTGGCTTCGCCTTTCACCAGCGCCTGTGCGGCAATGCGTCCCTGGTCGTAGGCCGCCGACGCCAGGCTTGGATAACCAATCACGTCGCCCACCGCGTAAACGTGCGGCTGCGCGGTCTGGTACATGCTATTGACCTTTAGCTGACCGCGGCTGTCAGTTTCCAGTCCAATGTTCTGTAACGCCAGTGAATCGGTATTACCGGTGCGACCGTTGGCATAGAGCAGGCAGTCTGCTTTCAGCTTTTTGCCTGACTTCAGGTGCATGATCACGCCGTCGTCACAGCCTTCGATCTTCTCGTACTCTTCGTTGTGACGGATCACCACGCCACTGTTCCAGAAGTGATAGGAGAGAGAATCTGACATCTCCTGATCCAGAAATGCCAGCAGGCGATCACGGGTGTTGATCAGATCGACTTTCACATCCATTCCACGGAAGATCGACGCATATTCGCAGCCGATCACCCCGGCACCGTAGATAAGTACATGGCGCGGTTCGTGATGCATGCTAAGAATCGAGTCGCTGTCGTAAATGCGCGGATGGGTAAAATCGACGTCTGCCGGATGATAAGGGCGAGAACCGCAGGCAATGACATATTTTTCTGCGGTCAGCGTTTCTACCGTGCCGTCAGGGCAATCCAGCGCCAACGTGTGCTCGTCAACAAAGCGAGCGTTCCCCTGCAATATTTCGCAGTGATTACGTTCGTAAAATCCCTGACGCATGCGCGTTTGTTGATTAATCACATTATCGGCATGGTTGAGGATATCGGCAAAAGAAGAGCGGAGCAGCCGTGAATGATCGCTATAAAGAGGGTTTTGATTAAATTCTATAATGCGGCTGACAGCGTGACGGAGGGCTTTCGACGGAATGGTGCCCCAGTGGGTGCAACCGCCGCCAACATTTTGATAACGCTCGATAACTGCGACGCGCGCACCTTGCTTAACCAGACCCATTGCAGCGCCTTCGCCGCCGGGGCCGGAACCTATTACTATGGCATCGTAATCGTAGGAATGTGACATGGTAGGGCTTACCTGTTCTTATACATAAAAGCAACAGAATGGTAACATTTTATCGCGGGTAAGCCAATTGATCCCCGTCATTTATCTGGTTATATCGTGAGCGGCCTTTGCTTTGTCTGTTCCTTCCCTGTCTCATTAATTCGCAATTAAACGCTTTTTCTTATGGCAGATAGTTTTATCTTGCTGAAAAGTGCCTTTTTGTTATTGTCTCCGTGAAATCATTTTATAAAACAAATAGATAAACATTTTATATTGATTGGTTATTTGTATTTATACCATCAATGCAATCCGTTAATTAGCCTGTTTATCAGTGAATAAAGGAATAGCCGATGATCGAACACTCTATTCGT
Source organism: Escherichia sp. KTE159 (assembly GCF_000408805.1). NCBI lineage: Bacteria > Pseudomonadati > Pseudomonadota > Gammaproteobacteria > Enterobacterales > Enterobacteriaceae > Escherichia > Escherichia sp. KTE159. Next base: position 9,732 of record NZ_KE137293.1, on the reverse strand, counting down.
GGGTTTGAGGAAGAACTGCGCGAGATCCGCCATCAGATCCATGAAAATCCGGAGCTGGGGTTAAAGGAGTTTAAAACCAGTGCGCTGGTGGCGGAAAAGTTACGCCTGTGGGGTTATGAAGTTGAACAAGGGCTGGCGACGACGGGCGTGGTCGCTACCTTAAAAGTCGGTGACGGAGAGAAAAGTATTGGCTTGCGTGCCGATATGGATGCGCTGCCAATTTATGAAAATAGCGGCAAGTCCTGGGCCAGTAAACATCCCGGTTTAATGCATGCCTGCGGGCATGACGGACATACCACAATATTGCTGGGTGCCGCGCGCTATCTTGCTGAAACCCGCCGCTTTAACGGCACGTTGCGCCTTATCTTCCAGCCAGCGGAAGAAATGATTAACGGCGGCGAGATCATGGTTAAAGAAGGACTTTTTGACCGTTTCCCCTGCGATGTCATTTTCGGCATGCATAACATGCCCGGTCTGCCAGTGGGTAAGTTTTATTTCCAGCCCGGAGCGCTGATGGCGTCAATGGATCAATTCCATATTACGGTTCGTGGTTGTGGCGGACACGGTGCGATCCCTCACAAAGCGATTGATCCGGTGCTGGTTGCCGCACATATCACCACCGCATTACAAAGCATTGTGTCGCGCAATGTCGATCCGCTGGAGGCAGCAGTCATTACCGTCGGCAGTATTGTTGCGGGTGAGGCCGCTAACGTCATTCCTGATAGTGCTGAGATGAAAATTAGCGTCCGCTCTCTTAGCCGTGAAACCCGGCAACTTCTGTTGGCCCGTATTCCCGCTCTGGCACAAGCCCAGGCTATCAGCTTTGGTGCTACGGCTGATGTGACGCATGTTAACGGTACTCCGGTGTTGGTCAACGATGAAGAGATGGCGCGCTTTGCCTGGCAGGTGGCGTGTAAAACGTTTGGTGAAGATCGGGCCGGGTTTGGCATCAAGCCTCTGATGGGCAGTGAAGATTTCTCTTTCATGCTGGAAGCCCAGCCGAAAGGTGCTTTTTTGCTGTTCGGTAATGGCGATGTCGGGGAAGGGGCATGCATGGTGCATAACCCAGGTTACGACTTCAACGATGCAAGTCTGGTTCCGGCAAGCAGCTACTGGGGCGCACTGGTGGAAGCCTGGCTGCAATAAATAAAACAACACACAACATCACTATCTGGCAAGGAACATGGAATGACGGCGATCGTAAATGAAACAGTGGACGTAAGGAAAAAGCCCAGCGGCAAACGGGTGATTTTTGCCTCGGCGTTTGGCAATGCGCTCGAATTTTTTGATTTTGGCGTTTACAACTTTTTTGTGGTCTATATCAGCACGCTTTTCTTTCCACCCAGTGCCGATCACAATGTCGCGCTGTTACTGGCATTTGCAACGTTTGGCGTGAGCTTTTTTATGCGCCCGCTTGGTGGGATTATCGTTGGTGCCTGGGCCGATCGTTTCGGGCGTAAACCGGCGATGGTGTTTACCATTGCCCTGATGAGTCTCGGTACGCTGATGATCGGCATTGCGCCAACATATGCGACGGCGGGATATTGGGGAACAGCGACGCTGGTGCTGGCGCGCCTGATTCAGGGCGTTGCGGCAGGCGGTGAAGTCGGTGCCTCAATGTCTTTGCTGGTTGAGTCAGCTCCGGCAAATCGTCGCGGCTTTTACAGTAGCTGGTCGCTGGCGACCCAGGGGCTGGCAACGACCTTTGGTGGTGTCGTCGCTTTGGGTTTGAGCGCATGGCTGCCGTTCGCCACAGGTTCAGAAACCGTAATGGCGGAGTGGGGCTGGCGTGTACCGTTTTTTATTGGTGTGCTGTTAGCGCCCATCGGTTGCTGGCTGCGCCTGAGTCTGGAAAACGATGTGCCTGAACCTGTGCACCATAAAAAAGCCGCAGCCAGCGAAAGCGCGTTTTCTCTGCTCTTGCAACATAAAGCAACCATCGTTAATGGTGTTTTACTCGCTATTGGTAGTACGGTTGCAACCTATATCTCCCTCTTTTACTACGGCACCTGGGCTGCGAAGTATCTGGCGATGCCTCAACACTATTCTCATGCAGCGATGTTACTGGCGGGCGTTATTACGTTTGTGGGGGCGTTGTTGGTGGGGATGCTGTGTGATTCGGTCGGGCGTAAAAAGCTGATTTTAATCTCCCGGGTGATGGTGTTGATCTGTAGCTGGCCATCGTTCTGGCTGTTGGTGAATTATCCCAGTCCCGGCATGTTGCTGACGGTGGTTTTCGTGATGGTCAGCTTCACCACGCTTGGCGGTGTACCGGTAATGTTGCTGATTTCCGAACTGTTACCGAAACGGATTCGGGCATTGGGCTTCGCACTGGTTTATAGCATTGGCGTAGCAATCTTCGGCGGGTTTGCGCAATACTTTGCCACGCAATCCATTGTGTTACTGGATAGCCTGACGGCGCCAGCGTGGTATCTGGGCGGAGGTACGTTGTTGTCGATGCTGGCGTTGTTGTTTGTGAAAGAACCGGCTAAAGAGTTGCAGTAAATGTGTTTTATTGCGTTACCGTTCATTCACAACACTGGAGCAATCCAGTATGTTCATTCTCTGGTATAGTGCCAACAGTACTTTTGGCAAGGATTTAGACATCGTGATGGGCGTAAGAGCGCAACAAAAAGAAAAAACCCGCCGTTCTCTGGTGGAAGCCGCATTTAGCCAATTAAGTGCTGAACGTAGCTTCGCCAGCCTGAGTTTGCGTGAAGTGGCGCGTGAAGCGGGCATTGCTCCCACCTCTTTTTATCGGCATTTCCGCGACGTAGACGAACTTGGTCTGACCATGGTTGATGAGAGCGGTTTAATGCTGCGCCAACTCATGCGCCAGGCGCGTCAGCGTATTGCTAAAGGCGGGAGTGTGATCCGCACCTCGGTCTCCACATTTATGGAGTTCATCGGTAATAATCCGAACGCCTTCCGGTTATTATTGCGGGAACGCTCCGGCACCTCCGCTGCGTTCCGTGCCGCTGTTGCGCGTGAAATTCAGCACTTCATTGCGGAACTTGCGGACTATCTGGAACTCGAAAACCATATGCCTCGTGCGTTTACTGAAGCGCAAGCCGAAGCAATGGTGACGATTGTCTTCAGTGCGGGTGCCGAGGCGTTGGATGTCGGCGTCGAACAACGTCGGCAATTAGAAGAGCGACTGGTACTGCAACTGCGAATGATTTCGAAAGGGGCTTATTACTGGTATCGCCGTGAACAAGAAAAAACCGCAATTATTCCGGGAAATGTGAAGGACGAGTAATGAAACAAGCAAATCAAGATAGAGGTACGCTGCTGCTGGCGCTGGTTGCAGGCTTATCGATCAATGGTACTTTTGCGGCGCTGTTTAGCTCCATTGTGCCATTTTCTGTATTCCCGATTATTTCCCTGGTGCTGACGGTCTACTGCCTGCATCAACGTTATCTTAATCGCACTATGCCGGTAGGTTTGCCGGGTCTGGCTGCTGCCTGTTTTATTCTCGGTGTTCTGCTGTACAGCACGGTGGTTCGTGCGGAATATCCGGATATCGGTTCTAACTTCTTCCCGGCCGTGCTGTCCGTCATTATGGTGTTCTGGATTGGCGCGAAGATGCGTAACCGTAAGCAGGAAATTGCTGAGTAATCAGTATCATGCTGGATGCTGGCGCATCCAGCATGGGTTTTACTTAGCGGTTAGTAATACGCCGCACTCCATATGGTGCGTGTAGGGGAACTGATCAAACAGAGCCAGACGTTCAACCTTGTGCGTCTGGCTTAATGTTTCCAGATTCTTACATAACGTTTCCGGGTTGCAGGAGATATACAAAATACGCGGATACGCCTGCACCATTTTCTCGGTTTCACTGTCCAGACCGCTGCGCGGTGGGTCGACAAAAATGGTTTCGCACTGATAACTCTTCAGGTCGATACCTTGCAGACGGTTAAACTCACGCACGCCATTCATCGCCTGAGTAAACTCTTCTGCCGCCATACGAATAATTTGTACGTTATCTATATGGTTAGCAGCAATATTGTATTGCGCGGCAGCGACCGACGGCTTGGCGATTTCGGTGGCTAATACTCGATCAAAATTGCGCGCCAGAGCTAATGAAAAATTACCGTTGCCGCAGTACAACTCCAGTAAATCGCCTTTTGAGCCTTTGGTAACATCCAGCGCCCATTCCAGCATCTGAATATTCATCGCCGCGTTTGGCTGGGTGAAGCTGTTTTCTACCTGACGGTAGATCATCTCTTTCCCTGCGACCGGCAGACGCTCATCAATGTAATCCTGATCCAGCTCGATTTTTGTTTTCGTTGCCCGACCAATCAAATGCACATTCAGATTCTGCGCTCGCAGTGCATCGCGCAGGGCTTCTGCCTGCTGACGCCACTCGTCATCCAGCTTTTTATGGTACAGCAGAGAAACGACGGCCTGATTGCTCAATGTGGTGAGGTAATCAATCTGGAACAGCTTGTGGCGCAGAACGGGATTATTACGCACACCCGCAATCATCGCCATCATCAACTGGTTGATCAGTTCACTGGCGGCGGGGAAGCTATCTACGCGGATGCGGCTTTTGGTCTGTTGATCGAAAATGATGTGGTACAGGTCATCGCCATCGTGCCAGATGCGGAATTCTGCTCGCATCCGATAATGACTGACCGGCGAGCGAAACACTTCCGGAACCAGGTCAGAAAACGGCGCCATCATACTTTGTAAACGTACCACTTTTTCGGCTAACTGCGCTTCATACTGTTCTGTTGGAAGGTGTTCGGGGGTCATGATGTATCCTGAAAATGAAATGTACGCGGCGATTGTAGGGATTGCTCATCAGATGTCCAGATCTTGATGAATTCCTATTTATGCGCGACGTCTGGACAGCAACTTGTTACAACCTGTAGCATCCACTCGCCGGTCCTGTGAGTTAATAGGGAATCCAGTGCGAATCTGGAGCTGACGCGCAGCGGTAAGGAAAGGTGCGATGATTGCGTAATGCGGACACTGCCATCCGGTGGGAAGTCATCATCTCTTTGTATCCTCAGATACCCCTCCAAGCCCGAAGACCTGCCGGCCAACGTCGCATCTGGTTCTCATCATCGCGTAATATTGATGAAACCTGCGGCATCCTTCTTCTATTGTGGATGCTTTACAATGATTAAAAAAGCTTCGCTGCTGACGGCGTGTTCCGTCACAGCCTTTTCCGCTTGGGCACAGGACACCAGCCCGGATACTCTCGTTGTTACTGCTAACCGTTTTGAACAGCCTCGCAGCACTGTGCTTGCTCCAACTACCGTTGTGACACGTCAGGATATTGACCGCTGGCAGTCGGCCTCGGTGAACGATGTTCTACGTCGTCTGCCGGGCGTGGATATCACCCAGAATGGCGGTTCAGGTCAGCTCTCTTCTATTTTTATTCGTGGTACAAACGCCAGCCATGTATTGGTGTTAATTGATGGCGTACGCCTGAATTTGGCGGGGGTCAGTGGTTCTGCCGACCTTAGCCAATTCCCTATTGCGCTTGTCCAGCGAGTTGAATATATCCGTGGACCGCGATCTGCCGTTTATGGTTCTGATGCAATAGGCGGAGTGGTGAATATCATCACCACGCGGGATGAATCCGGCACGGAAATTTCAGCGGGATGGGGAAGTAATAGTTATCAGAACTACGATGTTTCTACGCAGCAACAACTGGGGGATAAAACACGGGTAACTCTGTTGGCCGATTATGCCCATACCCATGGATTTGATGTTGTCGCCTATGGCAATACCGGAACGCAAGCACAACCAGATAACGATGGTTTTTTAAGTAAAACGCTTTATGGTGCGCTGGAGCATAATTTTACTGACACCTGGAGCGGCTTTGTGCGCGGCTATGGCTATGATAATCGTACCAATTATGACGCGTATTATTCTCCCGGCTCACCGTTACTCGATACCCGTAAACTCTATAGCCAAAGTTGGGACACCGGGCTGCGCTATAACGGCGAGCTGATTAAATCACAACTGATTACCAGTTACAGCCACAGCAAAGATTACAACTACGATCCGCATTATGGTCGTTATGATTCGTCCGCGACGCTCGATGAGATGAAGCAGTACACCGTCCAGTGGGCAAACAACGTCACCGTTGGTCACGGTAATATCGGCGCGGGTGTTGACTGGCAGAAGCAAACTACGGCGCCAGGCACTGGATATGTTGCAGATGGGTATGATCAACGTAATACGGGGATCTATCTGACCGGGGTACAACAAGTTGGCGATTTTACGTTTGAAGGTGCTGCACGCAGCGATGATAACTCACAGTTTGGTCGTCATGGCACCTGGCAAACCAGTGCTGGTTGGGAGTTCATTGAAGGCTATCGCTTTATCGCTTCTTATGGCACGTCGTACAAGGCACCTAATCTTGGGCAACTGTACGGTTTCTACGGTAATCCGGATCTGAACCCCGAGAAAAGCAAACAGTGGGAAGGTGCGTTTGAGGGTTTAACCGCCGGGGTGAACTGGCGTATCTCCGGGTATCGTAACGATATCAGTGACCTGATCGATTATGACGATCACATCCTGAAATACTACAACGAAGGGAAAGCGCGGATTAAAGGCGTCGAGGCGACCGCCAATTTTGATACCGGACCGCTAACACATACGGTGAGTTACGATTATGTCGACGCACGTAATGCGATTACCGACACGCCGTTATTACGTCGTGCTAAACAGCAGGTGAAATATCAGCTCGACTGGCAACTGTATGATTTTGATTGGGGTATTACTTACCAGTATTTAGGTACTCGCTATGATAAGGATTACTCATCTTATCCCTATCAAACTGTGAAAATGGGCGGTGTGAGCTTGTGGGATATTGCGGTTGCATATCCGGTCACCTCTCATCTGACTGTTCGTGGTAAAATAGCCAACCTGTTCGACAAAGATTACGAGACAGTCTATGGCTACCAAACTGCAGGACGGGAATACACCTTGTCTGGCAGCTACACCTTCTGAACCACGTCCCACCGTGCTGGTGTTTGACTCCGGCGTCGGTGGGCTGTCGGTCTATGACGAGATCCGGCGTCTCTTACCGGATCTCCATTACATTTATGCTTTTGATAACGTCGCTTTCCCGTATGGCGAAAAAAGCGAAGAGTTTATTGTTGAGCGCGTGGTGGAAATTGTCACTGCAGTGCAAGAACGTTATCCCCTTGCATTGGCGGTGGTGGCTTGCAACACCGCCAGTACCGTTTCACTTCCTGCATTACGCGAAAAGTTTGACTTCCCGGTTGTCGGCGTCGTTCCGGCGATTAAACCCGCAGCGCGTCTGACCGCTAATGGCATTGTTGGACTGCTGGCAACTCGCGGAACAGTTAAACGTTCTTATACCCATGAGTTGATCGCGCGTTTCGCCAATGAATGCCAGATAGAAATGCTCGGTTCGGCAGAGATGGTCGAGCTGGCTGAAGCGAAGCTGCATGGCAATGAAGTTTCTCTGGATGCACTAAAGCGTATCTTGCGCCCGTGGTTAAGAATGAAAGAGCCGCCAGATACTGTTGTTCTGGGATGTACCCACTTCCCTCTATTACAAGATGAACTGTTGCAGGTGCTGCCAGAGGGAACCCGGTTGGTGGATTCAGGCGCAGCGATTGCCCGCCGAACGGCCTGGTTACTGGAGCATGAAGCCCCTGATGCAAAATCAGTCGATGCGAATATTGCCTTTTGTATGGCAATGACGCCAGAAGCTGAACAGTTATTGTCCGTTTTACAGCGTTACGGCTTTAAAACGCTCGAAAAACTGACAGTTTCAGGCTGATTTGATTGAAACTTGCGCATTCGGAAAATTATTTTAAATTTCCTCTTGTCAGGCCGGAATAACTCCCTATAATGCGCCACCACTGACACGGAACAACGGCAAATAAGCCGCCGGGTCAGCGGGGTTCTCCTGAGAACTTCGACAGAGAAAAGCGAAAAAATGCTTGACTCTGTAGCGGGAAAGCGTATTATGCACACCCCGCGCCGCTGAGAAAAAGCGAAGCGGCACTGCTCTTTAACAATTTATCAGGCAATCTGTGTGGGCACTCGAAGATACGGATTCTTAACGTCGCAAGACGCTAAATGAATACCAAGTCTCAAGAGTGAACACGTAATTCATTACGAAGTTTAATTCTTTGAGCATCAAACTTTTAAATTGAAGAGTTTGATCATGGCTCAGATTGAACGCTGGCGGCAGGCCTAACACATGCAAGTCGAACGGTAACAGAAAGAAGCTTGCTTCTTTGCTGACGAGTGGCGGACGGGTGAGTAATGTCTGGGAAACTGCCCGATGGAGGGGGATAACTACTGGAAACGGTAGCTAATACCGCATAACGTCGCAAGACCAAAGAGGGGGACCTTCGGGCCTCTTGCCATCGGATGTGCCCAGATGGGATTAGCTAGTAGGCGGGGTAACGGCCCACCTAGGCGACGATCTCTAGCTGGTCTGAGAGGATGACCAGCCACACTGGAACTGAGACACGGTCCAGACTCCTACGGGAGGCAGCAGTGGGGAATATTGCACAATGGGCGCAAGCCTGATGCAGCCATGCCGCGTGTATGAAGAAGGCCTTCGGGTTGTAAAGTACTTTCAGCGGGGAGGAAGGGAGTAAAGTTAATACCTTTGCTCATTGACGTTACCCGCAGAAGAAGCACCGGCTAACTCCGTGCCAGCAGCCGCGGTAATACGGAGGGTGCAAGCGTTAATCGGAATTACTGGGCGTAAAGCGCACGCAGGCGGTTTGTTAAGTCAGATGTGAAATCCCCGGGCTCAACCTGGGAACTGCATCTGATACTGGCAAGCTTGAGTCTCGTAGAGGGGGGTAGAATTCCAGGTGTAGCGGTGAAATGCGTAGAGATCTGGAGGAATACCGGTGGCGAAGGCGGCCCCCTGGACGAAGACTGACGCTCAGGTGCGAAAGCGTGGGGAGCAAACAGGATTAGATACCCTGGTAGTCCACGCCGTAAACGATGTCGACTTGGAGGTTGTGCCCTTGAGGCGTGGCTTCCGGAGCTAACGCGTTAAGTCGACCGCCTGGGGAGTACGGCCGCAAGGTTAAAACTCAAATGAATTGACGGGGGCCCGCACAAGCGGTGGAGCATGTGGTTTAATTCGATGCAACGCGAAGAACCTTACCTGGTCTTGACATCCACAGAACATTCCAGAGATGGGATGGTGCCTTCGGGAACTGTGAGACAGGTGCTGCATGGCTGTCGTCAGCTCGTGTTGTGAAATGTTGGGTTAAGTCCCGCAACGAGCGCAACCCTTATCCTTTGTTGCCAGCGGTCCGGCCGGGAACTCAAAGGAGACTGCCAGTGATAAACTGGAGGAAGGTGGGGATGACGTCAAGTCATCATGGCCCTTACGACCAGGGCTACACACGTGCTACAATGGCGCATACAAAGAGAAGCGACCTCGCGAGAGCAAGCGGACCTCATAAAGTGCGTCGTAGTCCGGATTGGAGTCTGCAACTCGACTCCATGAAGTCGGAATCGCTAGTAATCGTGGATCAGAATGCCACGGTGAATACGTTCCCGGGCCTTGTACACACCGCCCGTCACACCATGGGAGTGGGTTGCAAAAGAAGTAGGTAGCTTAACCTTCGGGAGGGCGCTTACCACTTTGTGATTCATGACTGGGGTGAAGTCGTAACAAGGTAACCGTAGGGGAACCTGCGGTTGGATCACCTCCTTACCTTAAAGAAGCGTTCTTTGAAGTGCTCACACAGATTGTCTGAT